>NZ_JBFUIM010000010.1:0-257588 GCF_056401875.1 Roseateles sp. P4_D2
CACCCGCACCGGCCGAGCTGGTCGATGCCGTGCCGGTGGGCCGCTACGCCCTGAACCTCATCTTCAGCGACGGCCACGACCGCGGCATCTACCCCTGGACCTGGCTGCGGGAGCTGGGGCCTGTCAACGCCGCGACGTAGGAACCCGTCCGCCGCGGAAGGCGGCCCCGTCCGACAGTACCCGCGCGCCGCAATTCCATACTCGGCCCATGCGCTTTGAAGACTATTACCGGGTCATGGGTGTCGCCGCCGATGCCGATGCGGCTGCCATCAAGCAGGCCTACCGGCGTCAGGCGCGGCTGCTTCACCCCGACGTGAACCAGTCCGCCGATGCACATGCGTCCATGGCCCGCATCAACGAGGCCTACGACGTGCTGGCCGACCCGCAGCGCCGCGTCGCCTATGACGGCGTGCGCCGGCGCCATCAGGCGCTGCAGCAGGCGACCACTGGCGCCGGCAAACCCGCCGAGCCCGAGCTCCCCAGCGACTGGCAGCAGGGCTTCACCTATGAAGGCGGAGCGACCGCGGGGCGCGCTGGCCAGGGCTTCAGCGACTTCTTCACCAGCATGTTCGGCCGCGATGCCAAGCCCGAGCCGCCGGACGCCAAGCCCGAACGCGGGACCGATGAGCACGTCAAGCTGGTCATCGACGCCTCAGACGCCATCGACGGCGCCGTACGCTCGGTCAACGTGCGCGGCCTGGCGCCGGACGAGCAGGGCCACCGTGCCGTCGTCGTGCGCAACGTGCAGGTCCGCATCCCCAAGGGCATACGCGCGGGCCAGCACATCCGCCTGCCGGCACAGGGCTCGGCGGGCCGTGGCGGCGGCGCAAGCGGCGACCTGTACCTGGAGATCCAGTTCAAGGACGTCGCCCGTGAGAAGAGCCGTGACGTACATGAACAGCTGCCGCTGACGCCCTGGGAGGCCGCGCTGGGCGGCGACGTGAGCGCCGCCACGCCTGCCGGCACGGTCAGCGTGACCGTGCCACCGGACACACCGCATGGCAAGCGCCTGCGCTTGAAGGGCCGCGGCCTGGCAGGTGAGCCGGCAGGCGACATGGTGTTGGAGGTCGAGGTCGTGCTGCCGCCCTCCACGCTGCCGGGCGCGCGTGCCGCCTACGAGGTCATGGCCGCTGCCGTCGGTCGTGACTTCCACCCCCGCGCAGAAGGCGAGCCATGAACGACGGTGATGTGCTGGTCGGCGTGGTCATCGACGAGCAGACGCTGACGCTCGAAGAGCTGGCCTGCGCCTGCGGCGTCAGCGTCGACTGGCTGAGCCAGCGGCTGGATGCCGGCCTGCTGGGCTGCCACAGTGGCGAAGGCGAAAGCCGGCGCTTCGCCAGCCCGCATCTGCACCGCGCCGGCCGGCTGCTGGCCATCGAACAGGACTTCGACGCCAACCAGGAACTCGCGGCGCTGGTGGTGGACCTGCTCGAGGAGATCCACCGGCTCAGGGCGGGCGGATAGAACGATCAATCCTCCTGCGACGGGAACAGTTCCGTCCGGCCGTCGGCATGCCGTGCGAAGCGGCCGGCCTCGTCACCATGCACCGGCGCCGGGTCGCTCCAGGGCCAGCCGCCGAACTGGGTGCGGCGGTAGTCCTCGAAGGCCTGGTGCAGCTCCTGCTGCGTGTTCATGACGAAGGGGCCGTATTGGGCGACGGGCTCGCCGATGGGGCGGCCCTGCAGCATCAGCAACTCGGCTGCTGTTTCTCCGCCATTGACGAGCGTGACCGCGGCGCCGGCTCGCAGCTCGATCGCGTGCCGCGTGGCCACGGCATGGCCATCGACGGTGATCCGTGCGCCGGCAAAGAAGTAGAGCTTGCGGCGCGTGTCCGCGCCCGTCGCCGGCGGCAGCACCCACTGCGCACCCGGCGCCAGGCGCAGGGTCCAGATGGCCACGTCTGCCTGCTGGCGCGAGGCCCAGGAATCAGGCGGCGGCGCCAGCGGCTGGGTCACCCCGGCGGGCGTTGGCAGGGCACCGGCGATGCAGACGACGTCGGTCGCGTGCCCGGCGTCGTCGACGAAGCGGTGCCGCGGGATCTCCTGCGACCAGAACATCGTGAAGTGCGGCGCCACCATCTTGCTGGCGGCCGGCAGGTTGAGCCAGATCTGGAACAGCTCCAGCGGGTTGGGCTTGTCCGTGTGCAGCAGCGGGAACATCTCCGCGTGCACGATGCCCTGGCCAGCGGTGAGCCACTGCACGTCGCCGCCCCCGAATCGCGCGCCGGCGCCCAGCGAGTCGGCGTGATCGATGCGGCCCTGGCGCACGATCGTCACCGTCTCGAAGCCGCGGTGCGGGTGGGCCGGGAAGCCGGGCACCTGCTGGCCGTGATACATGCTCCAGCCGCCCTGCCCTGAGAAGTCCGAGCCGATCTGGCGGCCCTTCAGCAACGCCGCATCCGGCCCGTAGCGGCCGTTGCCGGGTGGGTAGGCGTCGTCGTGGTGGACGCAGAACAGGAAGGGGTCGAGCGTCTCCCAGGGCATGCCCAGCGGCGAGATGGAGACGATGGCGGGTGGCGAGGCGGCTGTGGTCATGGCGACATCCTGAAGAGGCGTCAGCCTAGCGTGTGTCGGGTGACCTTGCTGCGGATGCCCTTGTTGGGCAGCCTGTCGATTTCGGCCATGCCGGCAGGCTTCTCTACACTGGCGGTCGGCCACGCCGGCAGCCACCAGGCTTTCGATGCGGCCAACCGCTGGGGGTGTTGGCGCGACCGCAAGGCGCGCGCTGACTGAGAGAGTCCCTTTGAACCTGATTGAGGTAATCCTCGCGCAGGGAAGCACGTTCAGGGGCCCGCCGGCTTTCACTTTCTTGCGCCGGCATTGCGGCCCCGAACGCTTGCCGACCTGCCATCTGCATGAGTTGCACATGGCACATCCATCGTTCTCGCATTTGCGTCGTTTCCGGCTTTCGTTCCTGTCGCTGTCGCTCCTGGCCAGCGGCGCGGCGTGGGCGCAACAGGCACAACCTGCTCCGCAGCAGGCGCCATCCGCCGCCTCCACGCCGGCCACCACACCAGCCACCAGCCGGCACATGATTGCCGAGATCCAGGTCATCCCTCGGCCGGCCGGCACGGCGGACGACCGCTACAAGCATGTCGACGCCGCCATCGCCGTCATTCAGGCCTCCGGCCTGCACTACGAGGTACACGCCATGGGCACCGTCGTCGAAGGCCCGCCCGAGAAGATCTGGCCGCTGCTGCAAGCCGTCCACGAGGCCACCCTCGAAGCCGGCGCCGAGCGCACGCTGAGCATCATCAAGGTCTCCGGCGCGGCCCAGGCCGGCGGGCCTCGCGTCGACGACCTGGTTCGCAAGTTCCGCAAGTAAGGCAACCCGAGCGCGCGGTACCGCCGCGCGCTCGGAGGAGACGCCAGGGCGTGAGCCGGAACCCGTTCAGGCTCGCCAAGAACACCTGATTCGTGGCGTTAGCATCCGCTCCCGGAAGCACCCGGGAGGTGAATCGATGCTCAAAGGACTATTGGCTGCTGCGGTCATCGCGCTGCCCTTGGCCGTGCCAGCCCAGGAAGCCGCCAAACCTGCGCAGACCATCGCGCTCATCTCCACGCTCGGCGACCAACTCAGCATCGTCAAGCAGCGCGGCAAGCGCGCCAGCAGCATGGACGACTTCTCGCGCCGCACGGTGCAGGTGGATCCGCAGTTGCTGAACATGGCCGTGCTGCGCGGCCTGGACAGCGCCCTGGCCGCCGAGGAGCCCGCCTCGCGCCGCATCATGCTGCGCTGGAGCGCCAACCCCGGGCTCGCGGAGCAGCTGAAGAACGCCTCGTTCGAGGCCCGCGATGCGCTGGTGCTCGATGCCCTGCGCGAGCGCCTGGCCCAGATACCACGGCGCGTGGAGTGGGACCGCATCGAGGCCATCCTGCCGCGCTACGTCTGGGAGTCGCGCGAGGGCATGCCCAGCCGGCTCGGCGGCATCGGCATCTACGTCAAGCCCACCGGCAACCAGTGGGAGCTGCTCGACGAGGACGGCATCGATCGCAAGCAGGCCTACGCGGACCGGGACCAGACCACCATCAACCCGCGCACCGGCGAGCAGCAGAAAGACAAGGCCTACGTGGCCCCCTTCATCTCCTTCGAGCGGGTGACGTTGGATGCCAAGACCTTGGCCATCGTCGCGCGCAAGCCGCAGTTCACGCACACCAAGTACAGCGACCCGAAGTCCAACTCCATCGACGTGATCGAGCAGTTCTCGCCGGCCGAGATCGTGACGCAACTCAACCAGCTCGTGGAGCAGGCCGCCTACCGCTCGGTGCGCGGTTCGGTGGAGGTCGGCCCGGTCAAGCCAGTGTCAAGGGGCGCAGGCGAGTAAAACCGTATCGGGTTTCGGTATTGACGTGCTGCCGGGATCGGGCAGTGAAACGGCAGTCACCTCCCAAAAGCCACCTCTAGCGGGGCGGGCGTGAGGGCGGCGGCTATCGACCCAGAGCGGAAATCGACCGAGCCGAACTAGACCGCCCTAGAGCAGACGTTCAACGCTTCACTCAAGCGGCGCCGCCAGGCGTCCGCTTCCAGGAATGGTTAGGCGTCGCCCGATGGCTGCTGTTCAAAGCGCCGTGCATACGCGCGAAAACATAGCCAAATTGACAGGGGAACCGCCAGCCATGAAAGCAACTGGCACCAGAACAATCCGATGCCGAGGAACATCTGGATATTGACTCCGCCGACGTAACAGGGTTGCAAGCCCTTCAAGTTGCCTGAGCAGTCATAGTGACCGTATGCCCACTGCGCGAGCTGCCACCAACCGACGGTAGCGATAGCTGGTATCAGAGCGACAGCGTAGCGAAGCACAGTTCTCACGCGAGCACCTGATCGGCTGTGGGGTCGATGGACGGATCGAAATTGGCGGGAGGGAAGTTCATGGCTCGGCCCTGTCTGATGCTGCGCGGGGCATGCGCGAGCCGCATTTTCGGTGCGAGCAGGGTCGCAGCGGTTTTCTGGGCTGCCTGTAAGCGGCCTCGCACCGACGACCGGAGTTGGCCGGGATCCGCCGACTCGATTTGACCCCTGACGAAGGAGAGGACGGAGCCAAGCAAAGGCCCGCGGCTGGGCGTCCGTATCGAGCGCCCTGTTAGCCAGCACCGGCGAGGGCTCAATTGGCAAGCTGTTCCCAGCCTTCGGCATCGTCATCGGAGAAGCTACCACCGGTCGATCGACCGGTGGCCAACTCGACTTCGAATGGGACCCACTCGCTGTCTAGGGACCAAGCAAAGCCTGAGACACGCTCTGAATCGATGCGCAGCCTGTCGAAGCCGTCCCACGAGAGGCGTTTCGTGTGCCATCGAATGCCATCCGGCCCCAGGCGCACCAATGCAATGCCCTGTCTGGTGAAGACCCAACCGCCGGGGTTCTGCACTTCGAATGCGGAATCAATCACCGGTAGCACGTACTCGGCGGTCTTGCGCACGGGGTTCACTACCCAGAGGTCACCCGATGCAATCACCAATGCGTCACGCCCGTTCGGGTGCACATCGGCCATGTGAATGCCTGCCAATCCGGGCCTGAAATTGGCCACCCAGGGCCCGCTCTCCGTCACGAACTCCACGACGGTGCCCTCGCGCCCAGTAGTACCCCACTCCGCTGGGAATGCCGTTGGCAAGGGCCCGTATGGCGGAAGCCCGGGCAGAAGGTTCACATGGACAGTCATCTGGCTGGCGATCGTGTTGTCGGTGGTCCCTTGCCGCCCGGAACAGCATAGCCCGCGAGCACGCGGTTGGTGGATGCCTGCGACCGGTCGTTCGTGACCGACCGCTCCTGGCACGCAGGCGTCGCCCAAGCGGCGGATGGCCGCTCAAACCTTGAGCCGGCCATCCCCAATCACTTGCTCCCCTTCGCTGAATTCTCCTCGCTGGCCACAGCCTTCGCCGGCCACGCCCCACCCACGCTGAACGCAGCCCAGGCCCAGCCCACCCAGCGCAGCAGCGACACGGCCAGCCACAGCGCCCAGGCCAGCATGGCCGCGCGGTACAGCCACACCGGCGCACTCAGTACCCACGCACCGGCCGTGTGCTCGGTGAAGCGGTCGCTCGTCCAGTTCAGCAGCGTGCTGCTCGACCCCGGCCCGGCGACGAGTAGCTCCGGGTAGCCCAGCAGGCCGGTGCGCAGCACCTCCAGCAGCGCGCCCACGGCTGCCAGCGTCAGCAGTACGAGCAGGATCTGCACGGCGATGCGCATGCCGCGCCGGCCGAGCTGGCCCCAGCGGCGGCGGGCCTCCAGCGCGCCGAACCAGCCGGCCAGTACGGCCAGCGCGCTCAGCGACACCGGCGCCACGCCCAGCGCCAGCACTATCCAGGCCGGCCGGCCCATCAGCCCTGGCAAGCCGCGCGGCGCCAGCCAGGCCAGCACGAGGACGACGCCGAGGGCGCCCCAGATCAGCACGGCCGGCCCGATCAGCGGGCCGCCCACGGCGAGCACGATGCGGTCCTCGGGTACGTGCAATGTCAGCGCGTCATTGACGCCGGGCAGGCCCAGGGCGAGGCCCTCGTGGCGCCACAGCACCCCCATGCCGGCGGGCTCGCGCCAGTGGATGTCGACAATCTGCGGGCCCGGCGTCAGCGGCAGGCTGAGCACGTTGTCGCGTGGCTGCAGGGCCAGCTTCTGGCCATTGATCTGCACGTCCAGCAGTTCGGCGCCGGCCGGCAGCTTCAGCGCGTGCGTGCCGCCGAGGCTGGCGCGCAGGCGCATCGACAGCTCCACATCGCTGCTGCGCTCGCCGGGTTTGATGGTGGTGCGCACATCGTCCAGCGTCAACGTCTGGCCGCCCACGCCGGCGGGCTTGGCGATAGCCAGTTTCAGTGTCTCGCCGGGCCAGGGTCGCCATTCGGGCAGCCAGTCGCCGCCCTGCTGCAGCGCCGTCGCCGGCAGGCCGCTGGCGTCCACGTGCCATTGCGCCGATGCGGCCAGCGTCCAGCGCTCGACCTGATGGGGCTCCTTGCCTGCCACCAGCGTCAGCGCGTCGCCCGGTGGCAGGCTGCTGGCCACCTCGACGGTGTCCTCGCCGCCGAGCTGCAGGCTGGCCACGCCGCCGTCCACCGTCACGCGTGCGTCACTGACCGCCTCGCCCGGCAGCAGCGCCCAGCGCACGCGCAGCGGTGCCCGGCTCGCGGCCAGGCGCTCGATGCGCGTGTGCACCTGCCAGCGCAGGCCCAGCGTCAGGCGACGGTCCACGCGTACCAGCGGCGGCAGCGCGTCGCGCTGGGTGCCGGCGTCCTCGGCACGCCGGCTGCCGGCTACGGCCTCGCGGCTCAGCGTGATCGCGCCCGTGCTCTGGCCGTTCGGATCCAGGCCGGCCAGCGTCCAGCCCTTGAGTTCGGTCTGCAGCGTGCGCGGCGGCAGCGGCAGCGCGATGTCCAGGCCGCTGGCGCTGCCGACATCGGCGGCGAGCAAGACCTGGTGCACGCCGGCCGGCACGGCGATCAGCAGGCGGCCCTCGTCGTCGCGTCGCGTTGCGGCGGGCTGGCCGTCCAGCAGCACGCTGCCCGGCTGCCAGCCCGTGCCCTGGCCGGGCAGCGGCACGGCCACCAGCGCCAGCGCGTGGATATCGGCGCGCAGCTGCACCGCCGAGCCCGACGCACTGATGAGCAACCGCGCCAGCTCGGCGCAGCGCGGCAGGCAGTCGGGCGGCGCGGCGAGCTTGCCGCGCAGCGCCTGCAGCTGCTCGTCGCTGGGCCACGGTGCCGAGGTAGAAGCCTGGGCTTCGCTCGGTTGGGGCGCTAGCGCCAGCGCCAGCAACAGGGCTGCGGCCGCCACACCGCCGGCCCGCTGCAAGGATGGCAGGCGCGGCAGCTTCCAGCCCGCCACGGCGGCCAGCGCCAGCGCGAGCAGCGCCACGCCGGCGAGCTTGAGCAGCGCCGTCGCCCAGGGCGGCAGCAGCCACAGGTTCAGCGTCTCCTCGGGCGTGACAGGGCCGCTCCAGCTGAGCCGATGGGCGCGCCAGCTCCAGGTCGGCAGGCCAGGGCCGGTCTGCACGCGGGCGCCGGGGTCGACGCGGCTGAGGTCGCTGCTGGCGTACGCGTCCTTGCGGACCTTGCTGCCCGAGACGACGACAGACTCCAGCCGCTGTTCGGCAGCGGGCATTCTTCGATCAGGCGGCGCAGGGGCGGCCACCTGGAATTCGGGCGGCGGCACCACCTTCTCCTCGATGATCTGCACCTCGCTTGGTGCTGCCACCTCCTTGGCCATGCCCCAGGCCATGCCGTTGTGCTCCAGGCTCGGATAGATTGCCTGGCGCAGCTCGGCCACCGCGAACACCAGCAACACCAGCGCCAGCATGGCGGCCACCGCCAATTGGCCACGCGCGAACGCGGCCCGCGCCCGCCCCGCCGGCAGCACGCGCGCCAGCGCCGTCAGCGCCAGCAGGCCGAACCACAGCGCCGCCGGCGGGCTGCCGGGCGTGTGCCAGGTCAGCGCAAGCGCGGCGCCCAGCAGCAGGCCCGTGCGCCAGCCCAGCAGCCGGTAGGCGGCCAGCGCCGCCAGCAGCACGAAGAAGAAATCCCACAGCGTCCACATCGACACCCAGGCACCGTCGGCGCGGCTGGGGCCTTGCGCGTGCAGCAGGCGCCAGCCGGGCGGCAGCTGCAGCGTGGCGCTCAGGCTGTCCACGCTGGCGCTCCAGCCGCTGGCGGGCAGGGCGCCGTTGCGCGGCCAGCGGCTGTCGGCCTCGATGCGGGCGTTGCGCTGGCGCACTTCGAAGCCGGCGGGGCCGTCGGCGGCCAGGCGGGTGATGGGCTGGTCCTGCCCGCCCAGCGCCGCGCGGCCGAGCTGGCCGGGCGCGGGCATGGCCAGGCGCGAGCTGGCCGACAGCTGGCCCTCGAACCTGTCACTGGCCGTCAGGCCTTGGCCGTCGAAGTCCAGCCACAGCCGGCGCGCCAGCGTCAGCGTGTCGGGCGCGGGCTTGGCGTTGCCGCGCTGCAGCTCGGTCAGTTTCAGCGTCTCGCCGGGCTTCAAGCGAAAGGCCGGCAGCGCGCGCCAGGCCTCGGGCATCTCGACCTGGCGCGGGTCCACGCTGGCCGGGCCTTCGGGGCGGATCAGCCGCAGCGCGGGTTGGGCCTTGACGACCCAGACCTCTTCGTCCGCTGCCGTGCCGGGCAGCGTCAGCGCCTGCACCGGCGCGCTCAGCCGCGCGCGCAACTCGACATGCCAGTTGCCGGGCCGCGCCTGCACGACGAGGCGGCCGTCATCCGCCAGGCGGGCCGGCAACGGGCTGTCCAGCTGCATGGCGCGCAGTCCCGGCAGCAGGGCCAGCGGCAGCTCCACGGCGCGGGCACGGCCGGCCACGCGCAGCTCGAAGACGGTCGTCACCGTCAGCGGCAGGTCGTCGTCGACGAGACGCGTGGTCTGCACGCTGACGCTGTCGCTGGCCTCGGCCGGGCTGGCGACGGCGCGCAGCCACAGCCGGCCTTCGCCGTCCGGCGCGCGGGCCTGCGTGGCGCCATCGCTGGTCACGACGATGGCCGCCAGGCCGGCCGGCACGGCGAGGTTCTGCGGCATCTCCGTCCAGACGATGCGGCCTTCGACGACATGCACGCCCGGCGCCAGCCAGACGGCGGGGTGCTCGTCGGCCTCGACGACGGCCAGCGCCGTGCCGCCAGCCTTCACGTCTTGCGGCCACGCGCCGGCCTCGCCGGGCAGGGCCACGCGTGCCGGAGCGCCGAAGACCCGCACCTCCAGCCTGAACGTCGCGTCACGCGGCCCGGCACCGAGCTGCAGCCGGCCCGGCCAGACGCAGACGGCCGGCTCGGCGGCATCCATGGGTGTCGGGCAGCCCAGTGGCGGCTGGCCTTGCTGAGCCCAGGGCAGCCAGTCGCGCGTGGTGGCGGGCAGCTCGGCGGTGGTGAGCGGGGCGGCCTGGGCCGAGATGGCGGCGAGCGCCAGCAGCGCGGCGCGGATCGAACGTGCGAACGGAGCATTCGGCGGCATGAGCCCTCCCTGGGTTCAGGGCCGCATGCTCGCAGAAGTACCGGTGTGTTCGACCTAGGGTGTGCGAGGCCTTGGCCGCAGCATCATGGCCTGGTTGCGGGCGCGGCTCAGGGCTTCACCCGCACGATGCGGCCGTGTGCTTCCAGCACCAGATAGAGCAGCCCGTCCGGCCCCTCGCGCACGTCGCGCATGCGGCCGGCGTCGGGGAAGAGGCGTTCCTGCTCGGCGGGGCGGTTGTCGGCATCGAGCTTGACGCGTTCCAGGTGGCCGAACTTCAGCGAGCCGATGAAGAAGCTGTTCTGCCAGGCCGGGCCGTACTTGGCGCTCTTGAGCCGCACGAGGCCGGCGGGCGCGATGGACGGCACCCACTTCACGATGGGCTGCTCCATGCCGGCCTTGGCGGCGATGCCGTCGCCGATCTTGCCGCCGCCGTAGTTCTCGCCGTAGGTGATGACGGGCCAGCCGTAGTTGAGCTTGGGCGTGATGAGGTTGAGCTCGTCGCCTCCTTGCGGGCCATGCTCGTGTTCCCACAGCCGGCCTTGCGCGTCCAGCGTCAGGCCCTGCGAGTTGCGGTGGCCATAGCTCCAGATCTCCGGCAGGGCGCCGGGCGTGTTCACGAAGGGGTTGTCGGCCGGCACGCTGCCGTCCTTGCCCAGGCGCACGATCTTGCCGAGGTGGTTGTCCAGCGTTTGCGCGCTCTGCATGCCGCTGAAGCGCTCGCCCAGGCTCAGGAAGAGCTTGCCGTCCGGCGCCTCGGCGATGCGGCAGCCGAAGTGATGTTTGCTCTCGACCTTGGGCTTCTGGCTGAAGATGACCTTGACGTCGGTGAGGCGCTTGGCGTCTTCGCTGAGGCGCGCGCGCGCCAGGGCCGTGCTGTTGGTCTTGTTGGCACCCGGCTCGGCGTAGCAGAAGTAGATCGTGCGGTTGCGCGCGAAGTCGCTGTCCAGCTGCACGTCCAGCAGGCCGCCCTGGCCGACGGCGTCCACAGCCGGCACGCCCGCGATGGGGGCGCTGGGCTTGCCGCCGGGTTGGGCCGTGCGCATGGCGCCATCGCGTTCGGTGATGAGGAGCTGGCCGCCAGGCAGGAAGGCGACCGCCCAGGGGGTCTTGAGGCCTTCGACGACGGTTTCGAGTTCTGGGGCGGCCTGGGCGAGGGTGCAGCTCAGGGCCGCAACAAGGGGGACAAGGCGCTTGCTCATCGGCTCTGTGGGGCTGGAAGGAAAAGCACATCATCGCAGCGCCCCGCTCGCCTCGCTGCCCATGAATGGCATGCCCCGCCGGCACGCTGCTTGCCAGTCCTCCACTGTGAAGATGCAGCGCTATGCCAACCGCGAGGGTGACTCGGGCGTGGTGGCCTTTGCCACTGGCCCGGCGGGCATTGCCGTGCAGTTCATCAACGGCTCGATCTATGTCTACGACGTGGAGCACCCGGGGCGCGAGGTCGTGTCGGACATGAAGCGGCTGGCCCTTGCCGGCCGCGGGCTGTCGACCTACATCAGCCAGCACGTGCGCGACAACTACGCCAAGAAGCTGCGCTGAGCCGGGTTCAGCGGCGCATCACGACCAGCAGCCCATCGACGGCTTCATCGCTTTCCTTGCGGATGGCGCAACGTGTGGATGACTCGACGGTGAAGCCATGGGCGGCAGCCAGGCGCCGCAGATAGGGCAGCGAATGGGCGTAGCGCCGCTTGGTGCCGAGGGCGAAGTCACCGCTTTCGCAAGCCTCGACCGAAAAGGCGAACAACCCGCCCGCGCGCAGCGCGGCCGCGGTGGCGGTGAACACGGCTTCCAGGTCGCCGATGTAGACGAACACGTCGGCGGCAATGGCGATGTCGAAGCGCTGCGGCGGCCCCTGCAGCGCCGCGACGATGTCGCCCTGCACCAGTTCGTCATACAGGCCCAGCTCGCGCGCCTTGGCCAGCATCAGGCCGGACAGGTCCACGCCGGTCAGCCTTCGGCTCACCGGGCGCAGCAGCGGCCCGCACAGGCCGGTGCCGCAGCCGAGGTCGATGACCTCGCTACCGCTGGGTGGATCGGCGCGCTGCAGTTCCGCGACCAGCAACTCGGGTGTGCGGTAGCCGAGGGTCTTGACGAGGTGGTCGTCGAAGTTGTGGGCATACATGTCGAACAAGGCCTCGACATAGCCGGCGGGCGCCGTGGGCGGCGCGGGTTCGATGCCGAGAGCGGCCAGGGCATAGCGGATCTGGTCGACGTCCTTGCCCAAGGGCAGGGCCTGCTGGAAGGCTTCGATGGCCTGCGAGCGGCGGTGCAGGGTCAACAGGCATTCGGCGCGGCCGATCAGCGCCTCGGCGTAGCTGGGCTGCAGGGCCAGGGCGGCGTCGAAGCTGGCCAGCGCTTCGACGGGCCGCTCCAGCGCGCGCAGGCTGGTGCCGCGGTTGCGCAGCGCCTTGGCGTCTTCAGGGCGCACCGCCAGTGCGCGCTCGAAGGCCTGCACGGCCTCCTGGTGGCGGCCCAGGCTGCCCAGGGTGTTGCCCAGGTTGTTCAGCGCCGGCGCGCTGCCGGGGCGCTGGGCCAGGGCGCGGTGCAGCAGGTCCAGCGCCTCGTCGAAGCGGTCGGTCTGGCCGCAAATGACGCCCAGCAAGTGCAGCGCGTCGAAATGCCTCGGTGCCGTGCGCAGCACGCGGCGGTACAGCAGTTCGGCCTCGGTGAGCCGCCCTTGCTGGTGCAGGGCCAGGCCTTTGTCGAAATCGCTGGGCATCAGTCATCCCACAAGCTGCTGACGAGGGTGAGGCCCACAGCGAACAGATCCACCGCCAGACCTGCGCCGGTGAGCCTGGCGTCGGCCGGCCAGACGTCGAGGCGTCCCGTGCGCGAGCGCTCGCGCGCCATCGCGACAAGGGCGTCTGCCACAGCGGTTGCGGGCGCAGCATGAGCGGATGGCGCCTTGGCGTAGTTCTGCAACGCCTTCTCCACGGCCTCCGGGTCCAGCAGCGACAGCGCCGAGCGGCAGTGCGAACAACTGTCTTCCTTGCGCAGGTCCACCGGCGCGCCGCAGTTGCTGCAATTGATGACGCCGACCTTTCTGGCGATGTCGGCGATCTCGGGCTTGGTGAGCTGGCGCACGAAGCCCTTCTCGATCATGAAGGACGAGAAGCTGCTGAAGCGCCCGTGCCGGTTCTCGCAGCGGTGGGTGATGAAGCGGCCGCTGCGCACGACGTCGAAGCCTTTTGCGAGGCCGCCGCGGCATTGCGGGCAGCGCAGCCGGCCGGCGAGCGGCGCATGCGGCGCGTCGCGGTGCCGATGCATCTCCTTGAACATCGTGGCCACCGCGGCGGGCGCCAGCTTGAGGTTCTCCATGCTGTCGAACCAGATGCCCTGGCAGCCGAAGCAGAAGTCGATCTCCACCCGGCTGTCGTACTGGCCGGGCAGCTCATGCACCTGCATGGCGTCGTTGCAGGAGGGGCAGGGGCGGGACGAGGGCGTAGGCATCGTTGAAGTGAGTGGGATTGCCGCTGGCGCATTTTGGTGCCTGAGCTGGCGTCACTGACGCGGCCGCAGCGTGACTTGCAACCGAGGGATGTCGCCGTCTCGCTCGAACTGCTGCAATGCGCGCCTTTTGCTAGCCTCCCGGCCGACATCCATGTCCCAGCTTCGTCCGATCCGTCTCAGCGTCCTGCCGGCCGCGTTGTCCCTCACCCTGTTCGCGGGCGCCTGCGTCGCCGCGCCCATCCTCGAGGTCAATCCCGGCCTGTGGACGTCCGAAAGCGAGATCTGGATCAACGGCCAGTCCATCAAGCCCGGGGTCCAGGCGCTGCGGGCCAAGCTGCGCGGTCGCCTGACCGATGCGCAGAAGGCGGAGATGGACCGCCAGCAGGCCGCCGAGAAGCAGGCCTGCCTGAGTCCGCAGCAAGCGAAGATCGACCTGGCCGCCTATCTGGAGTCGGCCCTCAGCGGCAGCGGTCCCTGGAAATGCGAGCTGAGCGCCACCAAGATGAACACCAGCGAGGCGACGGGCAAATACGTCTGCCGCACCGGCGGCGGCGGGCTGACGCAGGGCAGCTTCGCGGCCACCTATGGCCCGAGCAGCTACCGCATCGAACTCAAGGGTCGGGGTAATGCGGTCGATGGCCGCAACGGCAATGCGGTGGGCACCGAGGAGGTGGACCAGCGCATGCTGTCCACCGGCCGCTGGCTGGGCTCGTCCTGCTGACGAGCCTCAGCCATCCAGCCTTTGTTGGAACACCAGTCCCGCGTGCTCGCGCAGTGCGTGGAACTTGATCTTGGGCCAGTTGCTCTCGATGGCGCGCAGCTCGGGCGCGTACTCCACCAGCACCGTGGGCGCGTCGACCGCGTCATAGGCCATGCGGTGATCGTTGGCGTCGATGAAGCGCTTCAGCTCCGCCGGGTCGTCGCAGGTCACCCAGCGTGCCACCTGGAAGCGGCTCGGCATGATGCGGGCCTTGCAGCCGTATTCATGCTCCAGCCGGTGCGCGACGACTTCGAACTGCAGCTGGCCGACGGCGCCGAGCAACAGCACGCTGCCGGCAATGGGGCGAAAAACCTGGATGGCGCCCTCTTCGCCAAGCTGCGTCAGGCCGGCGCGCAGCTGCTTGGTCTTCAATGGGTCCGCCACTTCGACGGCGCGGAACATTTCCGGCGCGAAGAAGGGCAGGCCGGTGTACTGCAGCGCCTCGCCTTCGGTGATGGTGTCGCCCAGCTGCAGCACGCCGTGGTTGGGGATGCCGATGATGTCGCCCGCAAAGGCCTCGTCCAGCAGCTCGCGGCGCTGTGACAGGAAGCTCACCACCGTGTTGGGCCGCAGCTCCTTGCCGGAGCGCACGACCTTCAGGCGCATGCCGCGCTCGAAGTGACCCGAGGCCACGCGCAGGAAGGCGATGCGGTCGCGGTGGGCCGGGTCCATATTGGCCTGGATCTTGAACACCACGCCGGTGAACTTGGGCTCATCGGGCTGCACCGTGCGCTGCATGGCGACGCGCGAGTCCGGTGCGGGGGCCAGCTCAACGAGGGCGTCCAGCACCTCCTGTACGCCGAAGTTGTTGACGGCCGAGCCGAAGAACATCGGCGTCTGCTTGCCGGTCAGGAACTCCTCGCGGTTGAACGCGGGGGCCGCCTCGCGCACCAGTTCGATCTCGCCTTTGGCCTGGTCGTACTGCATGCCGAAGCGCTCGGCATAGGCGGGGTTGTCCAGGCCTTCCAGCACTTCCTCGGTGCCGGCGGCGCGGTCCTCGCCGGGAGCGAACACGCGCATGCGTTGCTGGCGCAGGTCCATCACGCCGTGGAACTGCTTGCCCATGCCGACCGGCCAGGTGAACGGCACGACCGTCATGCCCAGTTCGGCTTCGATCTCGTCCATCAGCGCCAGCGGGTCTTTCACCTCGCGGTCCATCTTGTTGACGAAGGTCAGGATGGGTGTGTTGCGGGCGCGGCAGACCTGCAGCAGGCGGCGGGTCTGCGGCTCCACGCCGTTGGCGGCGTCGATGACCATCAGCGCCGCGTCCACGGCCGTCAGTACGCGGTAGGTGTCTTCAGAAAAGTCCTGGTGGCCGGGGGTGTCCAGCAGGTTGATGACGCAGTCGCGGTACTCCATCTGCATGACGGACGACGCCACCGAGATGCCGCGCTGCTTTTCGATCTCCATCCAGTCCGACGTCGCATGCCGCGTGGCCTTGCGCGCCTTCACCGACCCGGCGATCTGGATGGCGCCGGAGAACAGCAGCAGCTTCTCCGTCAGCGTGGTCTTGCCGGCGTCGGGGTGGCTGATGATGGCGAAGGTGCGGCGGCGGCGGACTTCCGTCTCGATGCGGCTGGCGGTGGTTTCGGACATGGAGTTCTGGAAGCAGGCTAGCCCGGGATTATCCGTGGGCCTCTTGCTTGAGACCCTCCCCAGCTACATGCCCTTGAACCGCCCCCGGTGCGCACGGCTCACAGGCAGCGCCTGGGCCAGCCCGCGCAGGTGCACCCACAGCTCGCCGTCGTCGCGCCGCTCGATGCGCTCGATGGCCCGCGCGTTGACCACCGAACCGCGGTGGATCTGCCAGAAAAGTTGCGGGTCCAGCTCCTTTTGCAGCTCGCCCAGCGAGGTGCGCAGCAGCAGCTGTTCACCGCCCTGGCTCAGCGCCCGCGTGTGGCGCAGCTCCGAGCGCAGCGCGGCGAGGTGGTCCACGTCCAGCAGCTTCATCGTGTTGCCGGTCCAGGCCTGCAGGAAGCGCAGATCCGACCGCTGGGGTTGAGCCGCCTGCAGTCGCTGTACCGTGGCCGCCAGCCGGGCGGGCGTGACGGGCTTGTGCAGGTAATCCACCGCCGCGCGCTCGAAGGCAGCCAGCGCGTGCTCGGCATGCGCCGTGACGAAGACCAGGCGGGTGGCCGGCGGCGCGAGCTGGGCCAGGCCGAGGCCGTCGATGCCGGGCATGCGGATGTCGAGGAAGGCGATGTCGGGGCGCAGCTCGTCCAGCAGTCGGCGCGCCTCGGTGCCGTTGCGGGCCTGGGCGACGATCTCCAGCTCGGGCCAGGCCTCTCCCAGCAGTTGCTGCAGCTCTTCAAGCAGCTGGGGTTCGTCGTCGGCGATCAGCGCAGTCGTCATGGCATCGGCAGGATGAGCGTGGCCTCGGTCAGGCCGTCAGCGTTGGTGGCGAGGCTCAGGCCGGCGCGGCCGCCGTGCAGGGCTTGCAGGCGCTGGCGCAGGTTGACCAGGGCCAGGCCGTGGCCTGCGGTCGCGTCTGCCGTCAGCGCGCAACCGTTGTTGATGACCTTGAGCCGCAACTGCCCGTCGGCCCGTTCGGCTTGCAACAGCACCTGCCCGCCGCTCTCGCTGGGCTCGATACCGTGCTGGATGGCGTTCTCCACCAGCGGCTGCAGCATCAGCGGTGGCAGGGGCAGGTCGTGCAGCTCGGGGTCGACCTCGACGCGGTAGCTCAGCCGCTCGCCCAGCCGCAGTGCCATGATGGCCAGGTAGTGCTCGACGATCTGGCACTCCTGGCCCAGCGTCGAGTCCTCGGCCTGGCGCACCCGCTCCAGCGTGGTCTCCAGCAGGCCGCTGACGGCGTCCAGCAGCGGCAGCGCGCGCTCCGAGCCCTGGCGCACGAAGCTGCGCAGCGTGGCCAGCGTGTTGAACAGGAAATGCGGCTCGATCTGCGCCTGCAGCATCTGCAGCTCGGCGCGCAACCGGGCGCGCTCCTGTTCCACGCGCTGCACGGCGCGTTGGCGGCGCAGGCCTTGCAGCAGCGGCAGGCCCAGCAGCAGGGCGCAGAAGCTGAAGTGCAGCCAGGCACGGGTGATGCGGTCATTGCCGCTCAGCAGCTCGCGCGTCAGGCCCTGCTCGGCGGACCAACCGGACATCGCGCCCAGCAGCAGGGCCAGGAACAGCAGGCCAGGCAAGGCGCCGTGGTGCTCGGGCCGCATCCGCCGGGCAACCAGGCCGCACAGGCCATCGGTGATGGCGTGGCCCAGCCACAAGCCCAGGGACAGCGCCCAGGCGCCGTGATCGCGCAACCAGGGCGCCGCCAGTGCAAACAGCGCGACGCCGGCCAGCAGCGGGCCGGGCCGTTGCCAGCCCAGCCTTTCCTCTCTCAGGGCCTGGGCCAGCTCGCCGCCCAGCGTGCGCGCGGTGCGGTTCAAGGCGGGGTCAGGTTGCCGGCCTGGCGCGGCAACACCTGGATGGGGCCCTGGCCGGTCGTCGGCGTGCTGGCGGGCACCACGTCCAGCTGGAACTGCGTGGCCTGCAACTGGCCGGTGCCTTCCAGCAGGAAGCCGAAGCTCAGCGTCGTTGCGTCGGCGGGAATGTCCAGTACGACCTGCGCGGTCTGCCAGCCGAAGCTGCCGCGCAGCGGCCGGTCGTTCATGTTGTCGAACGCGGTGCCGGGCCGCTGGCCGCTGTCGGCGCGCATCCACAGGCCGGCCCACGCAGCGATCTGGTCGCCGTGGACCTGGGCGGTCAGGCGCACACGCTTGCCGGCATAGTCGGCGCTGCCGATCTGCTGCATCAGTGTCGAGAAGCCCTCGGTGTCTGGCTTGCACTCGATGTTGAAGACCTTGGCGCTAGGCGCGCCGTTGGCCGGCACCACCGAGCCTTCGCAGGTCTTGGCGCTGCCGGTCTGCAGCCAACCCGAAGGCAGGCCTGTGGGCTTGGCAAGGGCCGTGGCGAGCACGCCCACCCCGATGGCGGCAACGATGGCTGAGGCTTTCATCAATCAATCTCCCGTGACGGACACGAATCGGTCCGCACGCAGACTAGGTGGGTGAGGCCCGACTCGCCGGGCAACGGGGCGAACGGTCGCCGGGCGCGCGGCAAGGCGTCAAAAGTCGACATCAACGGATACCGCTCGTCCGGAAAACATGGAGCGCGGATTGCCGCTGAATTATCGTGGGCGGGTTTTGCAAGACGAGAGCACGATGGATAAACAGGTTGACATGAAGCGGGTGCAGGAGCTGGTGGCCGACCTGCGCGAGCCCAACCAGGCGCATTACTTCGCCGACCTGCTGCTTTGCGCCGCCGTGGGATGGGTGGCCTTGGTCGTCGCCGTGCTGCCGGGGGCGCCGCTGCTGCGCACGCTCGCCTTCGTCGCGGCGGTGCTGCTGCTCTACCGCACGCTGGCCTTCATCCACGAGATCTTCCACCAGCAGGGCATGAAGGCTTTTCGCCTGACCTGGCATGCGGTCTCCGGCGTGCCGCTGCTCATCCCCTTCATGCTCTATCTGCCCATCCACCAGGGCCACCACAACAAGGCGACCTATGGCACCCGTGAGGACGGCGAGTACGACCAGTTCCAGGGTCGCGCCGGCCTGGCCAGCGCCAAGCTGTTTGCGCTGAACTTCGCGCTGCCGCTGGCGCTGTGGGTGCGCTTCGCCGTCCTGACGCCGTTGGCCGCCGTGCTGCCGCCCATCCGCGAAAAGATGATCCCGGAGTTCGTCCACATGGCCCTGCGTATGCCGTTTCGTGCGCCGGCCATCAAGGAAAGCGCCCGCGCCGAGGCGATGGCGGTCGAGTGGTGGTGCTGCGCCTGGGGCTGGGCGCTGGTGGCCATCGGCGTCTTTGCGGGCTGGGTGTGGGTGGCGGCCTGGGCGCTGCTCGTCGTGCTGATTGCGACGCTGAACACCATCCGCGCGATGGGCGGCACGCATCTCTACGTCGAGGAGCTTGAAGGCCGCGATGCGCGCGGCCAGTTGCTGGACTCGCTGAACGTCGACTCCAACGGCCCGATCTCGGTGCTGCTCTGCCCCGTGGGCCTGCGCTTCCACGCGCTGCACCACGTGGCGCCCTACCTGCCCTATCACGCGCTGCCGACGGCCAACCGCCGGCTGATGGAGCAGCTGCCGGCCGACTCTGAATACCACCAGGTGAGGGTGGGCTCCGTCGCCGAGGGCATCGGCCGACTGCGGCAGGCGACGCGGGCGGTCAGGCCTGCGGCAGGAAAGGTTTGACGACGCCGATCAGGCGCTCCACGTAGGCTTCCTTCTCGCCGACCGGCGCTGCGTAATGCAACGCGCTGCGCGCGGCGTCCAGCCCGGCGCGCGAGGCCATGACCCACGCGGCCAGGTATTGCGCGGCCAGGCAGCCGCCGGCCGTGGCGATGGGGCCGCGGGCATGAAAGGGCTCCTCGACGACGCGCACGCCGGCCTCGATGACCCAGGGCTTGGTGGTCGAGTCGGTGCAGGCAGGCATGTCCGCCAGCAGCCCGAGGCGGGCCATCAGCAGCGTGCCCGAGCACTGGCCGCCGATGAGCTGGCGCACCGGGTCGAGCTGCAGCCGATCCAGCAGCGCGCTGTCGTTGGCGATGGCGCGGGTGTGGATGCCGCTGCCGAACAGCACGACGTCGGCCTCGTTGGCGAACTCCAGCGGCTGCTGGGCCGTGACGACCACGCCGTTCATCGACGTCACCTGCGCGTTCGGGCTGGTGATGGCGGCCGACCAGCCCTGGGCATAGAGCCGGTTGATCAGGCCCAGCGCGATGAAGCTGTCGAGCTCGTTGAAGCCGTCGAATGTGAGGACGGCGACTTTCATCACTCCTCCAGCAGGCTCCGGAGCATCCATGCGGTTTGCTCGTGCACTGTCAGTCGCTGCGTCAGCAGGTCGGCGCTCGGCTCATCACTGGCCTTGTCGACCAGCGGGAACAGCGCGCGCGCCGTGCGGGCGACGGCCTCGTGGCCCTGCATCAGCACCTCGACCATCTTCATGGCCTTGGGCGGCGTGGCGGGCGCGTCGGGCAGGCCGCTGAGCTTGGCGAACTGGGCATAGCTGCCGGGCGCCGGGAAGCCCAGGGAGCGGATGCGCTCGGCGATGGGGTCGACCGCGTTCCACAGCTCGGTGTACTGGGCCATGAACATCGCATGCAGGCTGTTGAACATCGGGCCCGTGACGTTCCAGTGGAAGTTGTGCGTCGTCAGGTAGAGCGTGTAGGTCTCGGCCAGCAGCTTGGACAGGCCGGCGGCAACCGCGGCGCGGTCTTTCTCGCTGATGCCGATGCTGATGGACGGGGCGGCGGACTTCTTGGCCATGCGGGGGGCTCCAAAACGGTACGGGGTGAGCCTAACGGATTCGGCCCACCCCGGGGTCAACGGGGTCGTGACGTCAGCTTGCGGGCCGAGCGCAGGGCCGCTCCCAAGCCGGCCCGCCTTGGGCGATGTGCTTGCGGCTCGATGCCGCGAGCATCGCCGTCCCCGCGGGGGACCGGTCAGCCACGCTCGCGTTCAGCGATGCGGGGCCGGACGAGGGGCTCACTGGATGTCAAAGCGGTCCAGTTCCATGACCTTGGTCCAGGCGGCGACAAAGTCCTTGACGAACCTGGCCCTGCCGTCGGCGCTGGCATAGACCTCGGCATAGGCGCGCAGCACGGAGTTGCTGCCGAAGATGAGGTCGGCGCGCGTGCCGGTGTGCTTGACGGCACCGCTCTTGCGGTCGCGGCCTTCGAAAATCTCGGCGCTGGCGTCCGTCGGCTTCCAGACCGTGCCCATGTCGAGCAGGTTGACGAAGAAGTCGTTGCTCAGCGTGCCGGGCTTGTCGGTGAACTGGCCGTGCTTGCTGCCATCGGTATTCGTGCCCAGCACGCGCAGGCCGCCCACCAGCGCGGTCAGCTCGGGCGCGGTCAGCGTCAGCAACTGGGCGCGGTCGATCAGCAGGGCTTCGGTGGATGCGCCCAGATTGCCCTTGCTGTAGTTGCGGAAGCCGTCGGCCAGGGGTTCGAGCACGGCGAAGGATTCGACATCGGTCTGGGCCTGGGTGGCATCAACGCGGCCGGGCGTGAAGGGCACCTCCACCGTCACACCGGCGGCCTGGGCGGCCTGCTCGATGCCGACGACGCCGGCCAGCACGATGACGTCGGCGAGGGACGCCTTGCCGGAGGCCCGCTGGATCTCCATCAGCTTGGGCAGGGCCTGGATGGCCGGCTTGTTGACGGCCCAATCCGTCTGCGGTGCCAGCGCCAGGCGGGCGCCATTGGCACCGCCGCGCTTGTCGCCGCCGCGGAAGGTCGAGGCCGAGGCCCAGGCCACGGAGACGAGGTCACCGACGGACAGGCCCGAGGCGGCGATCCTGGCCTTCAGGTCGGCGATGTCGCCGGGGGTGGGGTGATGGCTGGGCGCGGGCAGCGGGTCCTGCCAGATCAGGTCTTCCTGCGGCACCTCGGGGCCGAGGTAGCGCGCCTTGGGGCCCATGTCGCGGTGGGTCAGCTTGAACCAGGCGCGGGCGAAGGCGTTGGCAAAGGCCTGCGGGTCGTCGCGGAAGCGCTGGGAGATCTTGCCGAACTCGGGGTCGAAGCGCAGCGTCAGGTCGGTCGTCAGCATGGTGGGCTTGTGGAACTTGCCCGGGACGTGAGCGTCGGGGATGTCCTCGGGCGCGTTCTTGGCCACCCATTGCTTGGCGCCGGCCGGCGAGGTGGTGGCCTCCCACTCGTACTTGAACAGGTTGTCGAAGAAGTGGTTGCTCCACTGCGCGGGGGTCTGGGTCCAGGTGACTTCCAGGCCGCTGGAGATGGTGTCCTTGCCATGGCCGCCGCCGAAGCCGCTGGTCCAGCCCAGGCCCTGGGACTCGATGCCGGCACCCTCGGGCTCAAGGCCCTTGTGGTGCTCGGGTGCCGCGCCATGGGCCTTGCCGAAGGTGTGGCCGCCGGCGATCAGCGCGACGGTCTCCTCGTCGTCCATGGCCATGCGGCCGAAGGTGGCGCGGATGTCCTTGGCCGCGGCCAGGTAGTCGCCGTTGGCGTTGGGCCCCTCGGGGTTCACATAGATCAGGCCCATGTGGGTCGCGCCGACGCTGGCGACGAGGTTGCGCTCGCCCTCGAAGCGCTTGTCATCGGCCAGCCATTTGGTCTCGGCGCCCCAGGCGACGTCCATGTCGGGTTCCCAGACGTCCGCGCGGCCGCCAGCGAAGCCCAGGGTGCGAAAGCCCATCGACTCCAGCGCCACATTGCCGGTCAGGATGAAGAGGTCGGCCCAGGAGATGGCCTGGCCGTACTTCTGCTTGATGGGCCACAGCAGGCGGCGGCTCTTGTCGATGTTGACGTTGTCGGGCCAGGAGTTCAGCGGCGCGAAGCGCTGCTGGCCGCGCCCGCCGCCGCCGCGGCCGTCGGTGGTGCGGTAGGTGCCGGCCGCGTGCCAGGCCATGCGGATCATCTGCGGGCCGTAGTGGCCGAAGTCGGCCGGCCACCAGTCCTGGCTGTCGGTCATCAGCTTGACGAGGTCGGCCTTGAGCGCCGGGTAGTCGAGCTTGGCGAAGGCCTCGGCGTAGTTGAACCCGTCGCCGAGCGGGTCGGACTTGCTCGAATGCTGGTTCAGCAGGTCGACGCGCAGCTGGTTGGGCCACCAGTCCCGGTTCGTCGTGCCGCTGCCGGCGGCGTGGTGGAAGGGGCACTTGCCTTCGCTCTTGGAGGTCGGGTCGCTCATGTCAGCTCCTGGTGTCTGGGGGGAGACCGAAGCTTAATGATGACTATTGAGTTTTGGATTTGAATAGAACTAATCTACCAATAGCCAAAATCATCATCAAGCGCCGCGCGGGCGGCGCCCGATGTTGCACCGTCTCGCCCTAAACGCCCAGCCGCGCCAGCTCGCTCTCCACCAGCGCCAGCCACACGCGCAGGCGCTGGCGCTCCAGCAGGCCGAGCTTGGCGCCTTCGCCGCTGGACGCGGTTCGGGCCGACCAGAAGCTCGCGTCCGCCGCGTCGATCTTGCGCAGCACCGCGTCCTGCAGATGCTTGAGCGGCATGGTGCGGGCGCCCAGCCCTTGAGCGCGGGCGAGCTGGCCGGAGCGCTCCAGCTGCGAGAAGTCGTCGCCGCGCAGCTGGTTGAGCACCAGCACATAGCGCAGCCGGTCGCCGAAGCGGTCGAGCAGACGGGCCAGCAGGTCCACCGAGTCGCGCCCGGCGTCCATCACATGCCAATAGTGCACAGCCACGCCGGCCTCGGCCGCCAGCTCCAGCACACCGGACTCATCCATCCAGCGCGCCAGCGGCTCATGCGTCTGCGCGGCCAGGTCCACCAGCACGCGCCGGCCCGGCTCGGCCAGCGCGCTCTCGACGATGGCGTCCAGCGCCTCGAAGTTGTCCACCAGCGCCGGTGAGGCGTAGTCGGCATAAAAGCGCAGCAGCGCGCCGTGGGAGCGGTCGGTGTCGAAGCCGGTGAAGGGGATGCCGCGGTCGATCATGTATTGCGCCAGCAGGCGCGACAGCAGCGACTTGCCGACGCCGCCCTTTTCACCGCCAACGAAATGAATGGCGCCAGCCGTGGTGTCAGCGGGAGGGGTGCTCATGGTGAAGGCGGATGTGAAGATGATGCGCAGTAGAACATTGTGCGGCGCAGCATGGCTGTATCAGGCCGTCACTGCGACAGCCGGGTGACCCCGTCCAGCTGGCAGGCGTAGATGGCATTGCGCAGCGCCGCAATGGCCTCGTAGCGCGTGAAGCTGCGCCGCCAGGCGAGCACGACGCGTCGCGTCGGAATGGGCTCACTGAACGGCACGAAGCGCAGATGCCGGCTCGGCTCACGCGGCACGCTCAGTGCGGGCACGACGGTCACGCCCATGCCCGAGGCGACCATGTGCTTGATCGTCTCCAGCGACGAGCCCTCGAAGCTTCGCCGTATGCCCTCGGCATCGCTGGAGAAGCGCGCGAACTCGGGGCAGACCTCCAGCACATGGTCGCGAAAGCAGTGGCCGGTGCCCAGCAGCAGCATGGTCTCGCGCTTGAGTTCCTCGGCGCTGATGGTCTCGCGCGTGGCCAGCGGGTGCACGGCCGGCAGCGCGACGACAAAGGGCTCGTCATAGAGCTGGGCAGTGGCGAGGCCCGCCTCGGGGAAGGGCTCGGCCATGATGGCGCAGTCCAGCTCGCCGGTGCGCAGCATCTCCAGCAGCTTCACCGTGAAGTTCTCCTGCAGCATCAGCGGCATCTGCGGGTAGAGCTCGATGGTGTGCTTGACCAGCTCGGGCAGCAGATAGGGGCCGATGGTGTAGATGATCCCGAGGCGCAGTGCACCGGCCAGCGGGTCCTTGCCGCGCTTGGCGATCTCCTTGATGGCGCCGGCCTGGTCCAGCACCGACTGCGCCTGCCGCACGATCTCGTCGCCCAGCAGCGTGACCGACACCTCGTTGCCGCCGCGCTCGAAGATCTTCAGGTCCAGCTCTTCTTCCAGTTTCTTGATGGCCACCGACAGCGTCGGCTGCGACACGTGGCAGGCCTCGGCCGCGCGGCCGAAATGCCGCTCGCGGGCGACGGCGACGATGTAGCGCAACTCTGTGAGGGTCATACAGGCCTTGCCCCGGCAGCTGACCGCTCGCCATTGCTCGAAATGCTTGTCACATCAAAACCTCATGTCTTTGTCGGCGCTCACCACTCCGATCCGAAGCGCTGCATGGCCGCTGGTCTGGCGCTTCGAGCCGCTGGGGGTGTTGCTCCGCCTCGTGGGCACAAGCCCACATTCGTCGTCGCGCCTACCCAGCGGCCCGCCTCGCCAGTCCCTCGGCCATGCTCAGCCACCGGAGCAAGGCCCGAACGCTACACTGCGGCCGCCTCGGGGGTGGTCCCAGGGTTTTCACTGAGAGGTGGCCATGATTGACCGCAAGCCCATGACCCTGCCGCGCCTGGCGCAGATGCATGCCAGCGGCGAGAAGATCGCCATGCTGACCTGCTACGACGCGGCCTTCGCCAGCCTGCTCGATGAAGCCGGTGTCGACATCCTGCTGATCGGCGATTCCCTGGGCAATGTGCTGCAGGGCCGCGGCTCCACGGCGCCGGTCAGCCTGGAGGACATGGTCTATCACACCTTCTGCGTGTCACGCGGCCACAAGTGGGCCTGGATCATTGCCGACCTGCCTTTCGACAGCTATCACGTCAGCAAGGAAGAGGCCTGGAAAAGCGCTGCGGCCTTGGTGAAAGCCGGTGCCCATATGGTCAAGCTCGAGGGTGGCGGCTGGACGGCCGAGACGGTGCGCTTCATCAGCGAGCGCGGCATCCCGGTCTGCGCTCACCTGGGCTTCACGCCGCAGACGGTGAACGCTTTAGGCGGCTTCAAGGTCCAGGGCCGCGACGAGGCTGGCGCGGCGCGCATGAAGCGCGAGTCGCGGGAACTGGTGGAGGCGGGCGCAGCCATGCTGCTGTATGAGATGGTGCCGGCTGCGCTGGCCGCCGAGATCACCGCTGAATCCCCCGTGCCCGTCATCGGCATTGGCGCGGGTGTGGGCACTTCGGGCCAGGTGCTGGTGCTGCACGACATGCTCAACATCACGCCGGGCAGGAAGCCGCGCTTCGTCAAGGACTTCATGGCCGGCAAGGACTCCGTGCTGGCCGCCGTGAAGGGCTATGTGGACGAGGTGAAGGCCAAGACCTTTCCGGTGAATGAGGTGCACGGGTTTTGACCATGCAAGTCATCCACACCATCGCCGAACTGCGCGACGCCCTCGCCATCCACCGCCAGCGCGGCTTCGTGCCGACGATGGGCAATCTGCACGACGGCCATCTGCAGTTGGCGAGGCAGGCGCGCGAGCTGGTCGGCCCGGCGGGCGCCGTCGTCGCCAGCATCTTCGTCAACCGGCTGCAGTTCGCGCCACACGAGGATTTCGACACTTACCCGCGCACGCTGGAGCGCGACTGCGCGCTGCTCGAAGGCGCCGGCTGCGACATCGTCTTCGCGCCGAGCGAGAAGGAGCTCTATCCCGAGCCGCAGGGCTACAAGGTGAGCCCGCCGACCGAGCTGGCCGACATCCTCGAAGGCCATTTCCGCCCCGGCTTCTTCACGGGGGTTTGCACCGTCGTGCACAAGCTCTTCAACATCGTGCAGCCGACGCTGGCGGTGTTCGGCAAGAAGGACTACCAGCAGCTGATGGTGCTGCGCCGCATGACGGCGCAGATGGCCCTGCCCATCGAGATCCACGGCGGCGAGACGCGCCGCAGCGAGCAAGGCCTGGCGCTGTCTTCGCGCAACGGCTACCTGAGCGAGGCCGAGAAGACCGAGGCGCTGCGGCTGTCCCGAACGCTGAAAGAGCTGATCGCCCGCTGGCACGCCGGAGAGCGCGACTTGGACGGGATGGAAGCCCAGGCGCTGCAGTCGCTGCGCGATGCGGGCTGGGCGCCAGACTATCTGACGCTGCGCCGGCAGCACGATCTTGGGGCAGCGGTGGAAGGTCAGCCGCTGGTCGCGTTAGGAGCTGCGAAACTAGGCAGCACCCGTTTGATCGATAACCTTGAAACTTGAAATGACAAAGATTCGACTGCGCCGCCGCCCGCTGCTGGCCCTGGCCGCCGCTTCCCTTGTGCTGACCATGGCCGCCTGCGGTGGCGGTGGCGGCAGCAGCGGTGACCCTGTCACCCCGCCGCCGCCCTCGACGCCGGTCACCCTGACCGTCACGCACAAGGTCAAGATCACGACCTCCATGGGCGACATCGAGCTGGGCCTGGACCACAACCACGCACCCATCAGCGTGGACAACTTCCTGAAGTATGTGAACGACGGCTTCTACAAGGGCACGGTCTTCCACCGCGTCATCAGGGATTTCGTCATCCAGGGCGGCGGTGTCACGCGCGGGCCGGACGGCCTGCGGGACAAGACGCCGACCTACGCGGCCATCAAGCTGGAAAGCCAGAACGGCCTGTCCAACCTGCGCGGCACGCTGGCCATGGCCCGCACCTCGGTGCCCGACAGCGCCACCAGCCAGTTCTACATCAACACCGTGGACAACACGAGCCTGAACTACGCCAGTGCCGCCAACCCTGGCTATGCCGTGTTCGGCCAGGTGACGGCGGGCATGGACATCGTGGACAAGATCCGTGCGGTCAACACCAATGCCTCGGACGTGCCGCTCGTCGACATCACCATCACCGATGCCAAGGTGATTCCGTAACAAGCTGCGTCCGCTGTCGTCCAGACGGCGGGCCGCTTCGTTAGGCAGGCCCCTTCACCTCGCGGGTGTCCTGCCATGTTCAAACGTCTCGCCACCTTGTTGCTGGTCACCGGCTCGGCCACCCTGTTCAGCGCCTGCGGCGGCGGTGTCGAGATCGAAGTGGGCGGCGGAGGCGGAGGCGGTGGGGGCGGCACCCAATACCCGCGCCCCAATCCCAACCCGAATCCGCCCACGCAGTCATGCAGCCCCGCAGGCCTGGCCGCGTCCGCCGCGAGCCAATGGGGCACGGTCTGCATGCTGACGAGCAGCGGCGAGATCGTCGTTGAGCTCTACGACACCTACGCGCCGCTGACGGTGGCCAACTTCTACAAATACGTCTCGGCGGGCTTCTACACGAGCACGCTGATCCACCGCGTCGACCGCGACTTCGTCGTCCAAGGCGGTGGCTACACAAGCGGCATGGTCACCAAGACGCCGCTGTATGCGCCGATCAAGCTGGAAAGCAACAACGACCTGTCCAACCTGCGCGGCACCATCGCCATGGCCCGCCGCAGCGATGCGGACTCGGCGACCAGCCAGTTCTTCTTCAACGTGAAGGACAACACCAGCCTGGACTACCAGAGCGCCGCCAACCCGGGCTATGCCGTCTTCGGTCGCATCATCTCCGGCCTCAACACGCTGGACGCGATCAACGTCGTGCCGACCTACACCTACAGCTCGACCGACATCGAGCCGCGCACCGAGGTGCTGGTCTACTGGGCCCAAAGGTTGAAGTAAGGTCTGAAGTAGGCCCGTCCGTCCTGGCGGCTCGCCATTCGTCAGCGCGGCTTGCCGTTCGTCATCGGGCCCGGGCAGCCCGGCCTGGACATGGCCAACATGCCTCCATCACAACTTTGATGGAGAAGACGCCATGACCCGCAAGACCTCGTGGATCGGCCTGTTCGGCGCCGCCGTGGGCATCGCCACCGCCCTTTGGGTGAGCAACACTCAGGCCGCGACGACCGAGTTCCGTGACTTGCGCGTGGACCTGGTCGGCCAGGGCCGGCCGGTCGTCATGATCCCTGGCCTGAACAGCGCGGCCAGCACCTGGACGGAGACCTGCGCTGCCCTGCAGCCCGGCGTGCAATGCCACATCGTGCAGCTGCCCGGCTTTGCCGGCGCGCCTGCGGTGGTGACGGACAACTTCCTGGCCGGCATGCGCGACCGCCTGTTGGCCTACCTGGACGACCGCAAGCTCGACCGACCTGTCGTGATGGGCCACAGCCTGGGCGGCGTGCTGGCCCTGCAGATGGCGGCGGAGAAGCCCGGCCGCATCGAGCGCCTCGTCATCGTCGACTCCCTGCCCTTCCTGGCTGGCCTGCGCGGCATGACGCCCGAAGCTGCGCGCGGCATGGCGGCTGGCATGCGCCAGCAGATGCTGGCCGGCTCCAAGGAGCAATGGGAGGCCGGCACCCGCCAGGGCGCGGGTGGCATGAGCCGCAACCCGGCCAACGCCGAGCGCATCGTCGGTTGGGGCCTGGCCAGCGACCGTGCGACAACGGCTCAGGCCATGTCCGAGCTGTGGGGCGACGACCTGCGCCCGCTGCTGCCCCGCATCACTGCGCCGACGCTGGTGCTGGGCGCCTGGGCCGCCTACGAGCCCATGGGCTCGACGCTGGAGAGCACGAAGAAGATCTTCGAGGCCCAGTACGCCGGCCTGAACGGCGCCAAGGTGTCCATGAGCCAGCGCGGCTATCACTTCCTCATGTGGGACGATGCCGACTGGCTGGTTGGCGAGGTCAAGGGCTTCCTGGCCGCCGGCAAGTAGATCGAGGGGGCTCAGGGGCATGGACACGCGCAAGCGGATGGCGGTGCAGGCGCTGCTGTGGGGCGGCTATGTGGCCATCTCGCTCGCGATGGTGGCGAGCTTCCAGCCGCTCAATGCGTCCTTCGTCTTTGTGATGGGCTGCGTCGGTGGCGGCTTGTGGGCGGCCAGCGAGGGCTTGCGCGCCCTGGCCCTGCGCCGCGCCTGGCTGGACCGTTCGCCACCCGCCCTGCTGCTGCGCCTGGCCCTGTTGCCGCCGCTGTTCGCCCTGGCAGTGCAGGTCGTGCTCTTCGCCATCAACTGGGCCGGGATCTCGCTCGGCCTGCTGCACTTCCCACCCAATGTGCCGCAAGGCTGGTTGGTGCTGCTGAGCTACACGGTCAACACCACCATCATGCTGTGGCTGTGGATGGCCGTCTGGATGGGCCTGCAGATGCTGCACCGCTGGCGTGTCGGCGAGGTCGCCAAATGGCAGGCCGAGGCCGCCGCGCGCGAGTTGGAGCTGCAGGTGCTGCGCGCCCAGATCAACCCCCACTTTCTGTTCAACGCGCTGAACAACCTGCGTGCCCTCATCAACGAGGACCCGACTCGTGCCCGCGAGATGCTGAGCCGCCTGTCCAACACGCTGCGCCACACGCTGCAGCACAGCGCCAAGGAACGCGTGCCGCTGGCCGACGAGCTGGCCGTCGTGCGCGACTACATCGCGCTGGAGCAGCTGCACCATGAGGAGAGGCTGCGCGTGGACTGGCAGGTCGACCCGGCCACGGCGGGCGCCAGCGTGCCGCCCATGCTGCTGCAGTTGCTGGTGGAGAACGCGATCAAGCATGGCATCGCGCGCACGGCCGGTGGTGGTGTCGTGGACATCCATATCGGGCGCGACGGCGGCAAGCTGAACATTGCCGTCGACAACCCAGGCCAATGGAAGCCGGGGTCGACGGACAGTACCGGCCTGGGCCTGGCCAACCTGCGCGAGCGCCTCGCGCGCGCTGGCGGCGACGGCGCGGGCTGCCGCATCGCGGCGGCCGACGGCCGCGTCAACGTCACCGTGGAACTGAACGCATGAGGATCTACATCGTCGAGGACTCGCGCCTGGCCCGCCAGGAGCTGCGCACGCTGCTGGCGGCCATCCCCGATGCCGACATCGTCGGCGAGGCCGCCGAGCTGGCGCCGGCGCGCGAGGCCATCGACACGCTGCAACCGGAGCTGCTGCTGCTCGACGTGGAACTGCCCGGCGCCACCGGCTTCGACCTGCTCGACCAACTCGAACACATGCCGCTCGTCGTCTTCACGACGGCCTATGACCAGCATGCGCTGGCCGCCTTCGAGCGCAATGCACTGGACTATTTGCTCAAGCCCATAGCCGCTGACCGTCTGGAAGCGGCGCTTGCCAAGGCCCGCGATCGCCTGCGTCCCGCGCCCGTCGCAGCACCGGCGACAACGCTCAAGGGCGTCGACGACATGGTCTTCCTGCGCGATGGCGAGCGCTGCTGGTTCGTGCGCCTGGGCGAAGTGGCCGGCTTCGAGGCCTGCGGCAACTATGCCCAGGCCTGGTTCGACGGTCAGCGCCCTCTGATCAACCGCACTCTCACCAGCCTGGAAGAGAAGCTTGACCCACAGCTCTTCTTCCGCGCCAGCCGCAGCCATCTGATCAACCTGCGCTGGATCCAGGGCATCCAGCCCTGGAGCAACGACGGCTATCGCGTCACGCTGCGCGATGGGCATCAGGTCGAGGTGTCGAGGCGGCAGGCCAGGCTGCTGCGCGAGAAGCTGGAACTCTGACTGTCGCGCACGCGTGCAGGCTGACGCCGCCAATCGGCGGTTCGTCGTCTCCGGCGCGAGCGCCGCATCGTGTCAACTAAGCTGCGGCGCTTTCCAACTCCAAACACCACATTCGCAATGATCCGTCTCGCCTCGTTCTCGCTCACCCTCGTCGTGTCCGCGCTGTGCACCGCCTGCGTTTTCGCCCCGCCCGCCGCGGCGCCGGTGGACTCCAGCGCCGCCAAGACGCCGACCGACGCCGGCGCCGTCGCCGCCGCCAAGATGAGCGAGCAAGCCATCGTGGCCTGCGGCATCGGCAATGTGCACGCGGTCGATGAGAAGAGCTATGCCTGCAATTCCAAGATGAGCGAACAGGCCGTGGCGGCCTGCGGCAGGGGCTTTGTGCGCGAGGTCAACGAGAAGAACTTCACCTGCAAGTGAAGCGAGCGTCAGGCCTTTAAATACTCAGCCTTCGTCCCCAGCCATCGCCGGACCTGCGCCGCCGCGGCGGCCGGGTGGCGGTCCAGCAGCTCGGGGGCGAGCTTGCGCGCCGCAACCAGCAGGGGTGCGTCCTCCTGCAGATCGGCAAAGCGCAACAGCTCAGCGCCGCTCTGGCGCGAGCCCATGAACTCGCCCGGGCCGCGGATGTCCAGGTCGCGCCGCGCGATCTCGAAGCCGTCGGTCGTCTCCGCCATGGCCTTGAGCCGTGACTTGCCCGTGTCGGACAGCGGCGGGCTGTAGATCAGCACGCACACGCTCGCCTTGGCGCCACGGCCCACGCGGCCGCGCAGCTGGTGCAGCTGCGCGAGGCCGAAGCGCTCGGCGTGCTCGATGACCATCAGGCTGGCATTGGGCACGTCCACGCCGACCTCGATGACGGTGGTGGCCACCAGCACGCGCATCGCACCCTCGGAGAACTGCGCCATGACGGCCGCCTTCTCGCCCGCGGCCATGCGGCCGTGCAGCAGGCCCACGCTGCAGCCCGGCAGCTCCCCGCTCAGCTCGGCGTGGGTCTCGGTGGCGTTGCGCAGGTCCACCGCCTCGCTCTCCTCCACCAGCGGGCAGACCCAGTACACCTGGGCCCCGTCCGCCACCGCCATGCGGATCTTGTCGACCACGTCGTGGCGCTTGGACTCGGTGAACAACTTGGTCACGATGGGGCTGCGGCCGGGCGGCAGCTCGTCGATGGTGGACACATCGAGGTCGGCGAAATAGGTCATCGCCAGAGTGCGGGGGATCGGTGTCGCGCTCATCATGAGCAGGTGGGGCTCCAGGTCCATCGCCTTGAGCTTGTTGCGCAAGGCCAGCCGCTGCGCCACGCCAAAGCGATGCTGCTCGTCAATGATGGCCAGGCCCAGCCGGGCGAACTTCACCTTGTCCTCGATGACGGCATGCGTGCCGATGACGAGCTGGGCCTCGCCCGAGCCGGCGGCATCGAGCATCTTCTGCCGCGCCTTGCCCTTCACGCTGCCGGTGATCCACGCGACCTTCAGGCCCAGCGGCTCCAGCCACTGCACCAGCTTGCGGAAATGCTGCTCGGCCAGGATCTCGGTGGGTGCCATCAGCGCGCACTGCCAGCCCGCGTCGATGGCCACGGCCGCGGCCAAGGCGGCGACGACGGTCTTGCCTGAACCGACGTCGCCTTGTAGCAGCCGGTGCGTCGGCTGTGGCCGGGCCAGGTCCTGCGCAATCTCCTCGGACACGCGCTGCTGAGCGCCGGTCAGTTGGAAGGGCAGGGCCGCGAGCAGCTTCTCGTGCAGGCCACCAGGGTGGGCGCGCAGGGCCGGCGCCGCCAGCAGTGCACGTTCGCGCTGCGCCTGCAGCTGAGACAACTGCTGAGCCAGCAGCTCCTCGAACTTGAGCCGCTGCCAGGCCGGGTGGCTGTGGTCTTCCAGCGCAGCCAGCGAGGCGCTGGGTGGCGGGTGGTGCAGGTAGTGCAGTGCGTCCTTCAAGCCCGGCAGCCCCTGCGGCACCACGCCGGCCGGCAGCAGCTCGCGCAGGTCCGCGCGCGCCAGGCCCGAGGCTACCGCCTTGCGCAGATAGGCCTGGGGCAGCTGGGCCGAGGCGGGGTAGACAGGGGTCAGTGACTGAGCCAGCGGCGTGTCCTCGTCGACGACCTTGACGACGGGGTGCACCATTTCGCGGCCGAAGAAGCCGACGCGTGCCTCGCCGCGCACGCGCAGCCGGGTGGCCGCCGACATCTGCTTTTGCTGCGAGGGGTAGAAGTGCAGGAAGCGCAGCAGCAGCGTGCCGGAGTCGTCCTTCACGCGCACCAGCAGCTGGCGGCGGCTGCGCAGCTCCACCTGGCAGTCGACGACGACGCCCTCAACCTGCGCCGGCTCGTTCTCGCGCAGCGCGGCAATGGGGATCAGCTGGGTCTCGTCCTCATAGCGCATCGGCAGGTGCAGGGCGAGGTCGATGTCGCGCACGAGGCCGAGCTTTTCCATCGCCTTCTGCGGCGCGGACTTGCTGACAACGGGGCGGGGCTGGGTTGGAGCCTCGGACATGGCCGGCATTGTGCGGTGGTAGGAATCACGTCCCGGGCTGACCCCCCATCTGAGCGGCGCGCGCGCGGAACGTCATTCTTTTGCTTCACAATCGCGGCCGAAAAAACAGCCCAGGTTGAGGGCAGGGGAGGAACTGCAATGCAGAAGTTGACGCTGCGCATGCGCGCATGGGGAATGAGCATCCTGGCCACGGCCGTGCTGACGGCCTGCGGTGGTGGCGGGGGCGACAGCACGCCTCCCCCGCCGCCGGCACCCACCGTCATTCCGGAAAACCTGGCCATCACCGCGCCGACCACCTCCGAGTCGGCCACGGCGGTGAACTTCGCCAACTCCGCCGGCGCTTTGAGCGGCCTCAAGTTCCAGTGGGACTTCGGCGACGGCAGCACCAGCACGGATGCCGCACCCAGCCACAGCTTTGCCAGCGGCGGCGAGTTCGATGTGGTGCTCAAGGTCACCAACGAAGCGGGCAGCAGCCGCGAGGTGCGCAGCAAGCTGAACATCACCAACATCGCCAATGTGAAGGGCCTGGATTGCACGGGCGCGTCCAACAACGGCTGGTGCTGGCAGAACCCCCGGCCGACGGGCAACCGCGTCAACTCCGTGCATTTCCTGAATGCCACCACGGCTTGGCGCGGTGGCGAAAACGGCGAGATCTTCAAGACGACCGATGGCGGCACTACCTGGCTTCGCCAGAACACGGGCATCACCGCGTCCATCTACGGCATCAAATTCTTCGATGCCAACAACGGCTGGGCTACCGGTGCTTTCGGGGCCCTGCTGCGCACGACCGATGGCGGCACGACCTGGGCCGTGTCCAAGCTGCCCGACTCCTCGTACAGCTACGACATGGCCACCATCACGCCCGTCGATGCCCAGACGGTCTACGTTGGCCGCACCTCGGGCGCCGGCGGCAACTATTACGGGATGATCTTTGCCAGCAAGGACGGTGGCGTCACCTGGAAGACTCTGACGACCGTTCCCTACCTGATCACGTCCACCGGCAAGTTCTGGAGCCTGCAGAACAACAGCGTCCGCGTGTCGACAGACGGCGGCACGAACTACACGAGCACGCTGGACGTCACGCCGCCGGCCGGCAGCTACTTCGATACTACCCACCTGATCGCTCGCGACGACCTGCGTGCCGCGTTCTTTGCCAAGGGCTCCAGCTACGACTGGACGACGCAGAAGTACAACTACATCGAGACCTTCCGCGTCACGCAGGACGGCGGCACCACCTGGACCAAGGTGGATGTCCAGGGCGTGGGCACGTCGACCGGTGTGCAGCGTTTGCTCAGCATGTCTGCAGACGCCAAGACGCTGGTGGCCATGGGCGGCAACGGCCTGCTGCGCAGCACCGATGGTGGCGCGACGTGGACGGCGCTGGGTGTACCGCTGAACGACCCCTATTACTACTATTACTCCTACGTGTCGCTGGGCGGCAATGACATCGTGGCCAGCAGCTATTACAGCCTGGCGCTCAGCGAGGACGGCGGGCAGACCTGGACGAGGCTCAACAACCCCAATAGCCAGAGTTCGTCCAGCTACTCGGGCGACAACCTTCGCCGGGTGGATGCCAACACCCTGTCCACCATGGACAGTCAGGGTGCTACCTACCTGAGCAAGGACAAGGGCCAGACCTGGACCAAGGTGATCGCGAGTATCGACAGCTACAGCAGCAATCCGGGCTCACTGGCCTTCAGCGACTCCAAAAACGGGTTCATGACCGACCCGACGGGCCGCTCCTTCACCACGAAGGATGGTGGCGCCAGTTGGCAGCTCAAGAGCGCTGACTTCGGCGTGGCGCGGACGGTGCAGTTCGTCAACAAGACGACCGGCTGGCTGGTGGGCTCCGATGGTCGCCTCTACAAGTCGACCGATAGCGGCCAGACTTGGCTCACCAGCCCGGTCTCGCCGGGCGTGTATTACACGGGCGTCTATTTCTCGAACGAGAACCTGGGCTGGTCGCAGCGCAGCTACGGTGGCGCACTGTCGGCCTACACCAAGGACGGCGGCAAGACCTGGACGGAACTGAGCGTGCCCTACGGCGTGACGTCGATGCGCTTCAGTGATCAGTCCTGGGTGGCTGTCGGCGGCTCGGGCACGGTGTACGTCTCTACGGACTCCGGTATCACCTGGAACGCCGTGTACACCGGCACCACCGCTTCGCTGCAGGCCCTCGCCTTCTCCGATGCCAAGACCGTGTGGGCCGTGGGTTCGGAAGGCGCGCTGCTGAAGTCTGAAGACAGCGGCGCCAAGTGGGCCGTGCTCAAGGTGGCCGGCAACAACCTGACGCTGCGGGACATCAAGTTCGCCAGCGCCAAGGTGGGCTGGATCGTCGGCGACGGCGGCCTCATCCTGGCCACCCAGGACGGCGGCAAGACCTGGCGCCAGCAGGCCAGCGGCACCTTGCTCAACCTCACCTCCATCCAGGCGGTGGACATCAACACGGCCTGGATCGGGGGCGTGAACGGCCTGGTGCTGGCAACCGGCAACGGCGGCAACTGAGGCGGTTGATCGCGGGCGGCATGGCGCCGCCCGCCCTCAGCGGAAGTAGCGCTGCCTCAACCGCTCATAGCGGCCGTCGCGCTTCATCGCGTCCAGCGCTGCTTGCAGGCGTTTCACCAAGGCCGGGTCGGCCTCCGGTCGCAGGCCGTACCAGTAGGCGCGGGCGACATCCAACTCCATGACCGGCTGCAGCGTGGCGTAGGCCAGCTTGTGCTGGCGCATGGCCCAGGCGGCGGCCCAGTCCAGCAGCACGACGAACTCCATGCGGCTGGCCAACAGCTTGCGCACATTGGTGGCGTCGTCCAGCCCGTGCTCGAGCTCAATGCCCGGCCTGAGGCCGGCCGCCTGTAGCAGGCGATCGGCCGCCGAGTCGCGCACGACACCGATGCGGCGCTCGCCCAGTTCACTGAGCTGGGGCAGGCTGAGGTCGCCGCGCTTGGTGAGCCGGTAGATCAGCACGCGCCGCGGCGCGATCGGCCCGACCCACTGGAACTGTGACTCGCGCTCGGGCGTGCGCGTCAGCGAGAACAGCACGCTGGCGGGCTGGGTCTCGGCCATCTGCACGGCGCGCTGCCAAGGCAGCACCTGCAGTTCCAGTGGCAGGCCGACGGCGGCCGCCATCTTGCGCAGCAACTCGACGCTGAAGCCTCGAACGTCGGCGCCGTCCTGGTAATTCAGCGGCGCCAGGTTTTCGGTGAAGCCCACCAGCGCGCGCTCGGCCGGCGCCGCGACCGCCACGGCGGGCAGGCCGAAGACAGCGGGCAGGGCGAGACAGGTACGGCGCTTCACGGGGCCGCGAGTCTAGGGTGACAACGCTGACGTCCGTATGACCAAGCGGCCGACGGTGTGGAATAAGACGCGGTCGGCCCGATGGGACAATGCGTCCTCCCTTTGGCACGGGTCTGTCCGGCCCTCCAACGCGCCTCATGAGCTCCTCCCCAGCCGCCGCCTACACGGTCGCCGACTTCGATTTCGACCTCCCCCCCGAGCTGATCGCTCAGCACCCGGCCTCCGAGCGCAGTGGCTCGCGTTTGCTGGACGCGAGTGGCGCCGACCTCGTGGATCGCGTCTTCCGTGAGCTGCCCGACCTGCTGAATCCTGGCGACCTGCTGGTCTTCAACAACACCCAGGTCATCAAGGCGCGTCTCTTCGGCGTGAAGGCGACGGGCGGTTCGGTGGAGGCCCTGATCGAACGAGTCTTGCCAGGTACCCAGGAAGTCTGGATGCATCTGCGCGCCAGCAAGAGCCCCAAGCCGGGCAGCCGCGTGCGGTTTGCCGATGCCTTCGATGCCGAAGTGCTGGGCCGCTGCGGGCCGGACAACGGCCTCTTCCACCTGCGCTTCGCCGGCGACCCCTTCGCGTTGCTGGAGGCGCACGGCCATGTGCCGCTGCCGCCCTACATCGCCCATGCCGACGGCGAAGACGATGTGCGCCGGTACCAGACGGTGTTTGCCAAGGAGCCCGGTGCCGTCGCCGCGCCGACGGCGGCCCTGCATTTCGACGAAGCCCTGCTCGCCCGCCTGGCCGAGCGTGGCGTTGCGAGCGCCCATGTGACCCTGCATGTGGGCGCCGGCACCTTCCAGCCGGTGCGCGTCGAGCAGCTGGCCGACCACAAGATGCACAGCGAATGGTTCGAGGTGCCGCAGGCGACGGTGGACGCCGTCGCCGCCTGCCATGCGCGCGGCGGCCGCGTCGTGGCCGTCGGCACGACGACGCTGCGCGCGCTGGAATCGGCCGCGCGCGGCGGTCAGCTGGAAGCGGGTGCCCGCGAGACCGACATCTTCATCACGCCGGGCTTCCAGTTCCGCGTCGTCGACCGCCTCGTCACCAATTTCCACCTGCCCAGGAGCACGCTGATGATGCTGGTCAGCGCCTTTGCGGGCTACGAGCGCATCCGTTCGCTGTACAGCCACGCCATCGCGCAGCGCTACCGCTTCTTCAGCTATGGCGATGCGATGCTGCTCTCTCGCATCCAGGCCACACGGCCCTGAGCCGCTTCGTCGACGGCGGCTGTGAAGGCGGCCCGCGCCGTCACGGGCAAGCTGAAGCGCATGCTGACGCGCGTCTCGTGCTTCACGTCGACGAGCTGGGCACCATGCTGTTCGGCCAGCCGGCGCAGCCGGCCTTCCAGTTCGTAAGGCAGCTCGCAGCCCAGCTCCACCTGGGCCACGCGCTCGATCTTGTCGGCAGTCAGCAAGGCCTGGGCGATGCAGTCGGTGTAAGCCCGCACCAGCCCGCCGGCGCCGAGCTTGACGCCGCCCCAGTAGCGCACGGCGGTCGCCAGCACGCCGTCCAGGCCCTGATGGCGCAGCACGTCCAGCATGGGCCGGCCCGCGGTGCCGCCGGGTTCGCCGTCGTCGTTGGCGGCCGAATGCCCGCCGGCGAGCAGGGCCCAGCAGACATGGGCCGCGCCGGGGTGGGCGGCGCGCAGCTCGGCGACCCGGACCAGGGCGGCCGCGCGATCGGCGCACGGCTCGACGCGGCCGAGGAAGCGGCTCTTCTTGATGACGAGTTCGTGTTCGGCAGGTGCCGCGAGGGTCAGGGACATGTGGCGGGGATTGTCCCGTGCTCAGTCACCCGTATAGGCCGCAGCTCGGGCGCCCTTGTCGCCGAGATGGCGACGCAGGATCTCGTGGACCTTGCCCTCGGCCAGCATGGCCTGCAGCGCGCGGCGCAGCCGCTGGCGGTCGTCCTCCGGCATGCTGCGCACCATGGCCAGCGCGACGGCATTGCGCTCGGTGGGTGTGACGTCCACGGGGACGAGTTCGTCCGGGTCGTCGAAGGCGGCCATGGCGATGCCCCAGCCGCTGGGCAGGGCCAGCAGGGCGTCGGCGCGGCCGGCCTTGAGCATGCGAGTGGCGGTCTTGAAGTCGCCGGCCTCAACGAGGCGACCTTGGCTGCGCATGCGCTGCACCCAGGCGTCGATGGTCGGGCCATGGGCATAGCCGCGCACGTCCAGCAGCCGCAGCTCGGTGTTGGCCTCGAAGGCGGCGATGGTCGGGGTGCGCGCCGCCAGCTCGCGGCGCATCAGCACCTGGTAGCGGCCCTGGGCATAGGGCACCAGTTCGGCGATCTCGCGGCGCTCCGGGCTCACCAGCGCCGACAGCGTCAGCTGCACGCCACCGCGCCGCATCTGGTCCCAGATGCGCACGCGCGACTCGACCACCAGCCGCAACTGGCAGCCCGAACGGCGCGCCAGCTCGTCGAACATGTCCTTGTCGATGCCGGCGGGCCCGGTATGCGGGTCTTCGTAATAGAAGCGGGCATAGGGGTAGAGCGCCGCTGTGTACGGGCCGCAGGCCTGGGCGGCCGCCTGCTCCCCTATCAGGGCGAGCAGCAGGCCTGCAATCAGCGGCTGGAGCGATGCGCGCATCATGGGCCGATGGTGGCGGTTCGGCAGCTTCGCGTCCAGCCCCGGCCGGCTGCGACAATCGCGCCCCCATGCTGAAGTTCGACCTCCTCAAGACCGAAGGCCGCGCCCGCCGCGGCACGCTCACGCTCAACCATGGCGTCGTGCAGACGCCCATCTTCATGCCCGTGGGCACCTACGGCACGGTCAAGGGCGTCACGCCGCGCTCGCTGCAGGAGATGGGTGCGCAGATCATCCTGGGCAACACCTTCCACCTTTGGATGCGGCCGGGCCTGGACGTCGTCACGCAATTCGGCGGCCTGCACCGCTTCGAGAGCTGGAACAAGCCCATCCTGACCGATTCCGGCGGCTTCCAGGTGTGGTCGCTCGGCGCCATGCGCAAGATCAGCGAGGAAGGCGTCAAGTTCGCGTCGCCCGTCAATGGCGACAAGCTCTTCCTGACCCCCGAGGTCAGCATGCAGATCCAGACCATCCTCAATTCCGACATCGTCATGCAGTTCGACGAGTGCACGCCGTATGAGAGCAAGGGCGTGTTGACGACCGAGCGCGAGGCCAAGCAGTCCATGGAGCTGAGCCTGCGCTGGGCCAGGCGCTGCATCACCGAGTTCGACCGCCTTGAGAACCCGAACGCCTTGTTCGGCATCGTGCAGGGCGGCATGTTCACCAACCTGCGCGACGCGTCGCTGGCGGGCCTTGCCGAACTGGACCTGCCGGGCTACGCCATCGGCGGCCTGTCGGTCGGCGAGCCCAAGGCCGAGATGCAGCGCATCCTGGAACACACCGGCCACAAGCTGCCGGCGAACAAGCCGCGCTACCTGATGGGCGTGGGCACGCCGGAGGACCTGGTCGAAGGCGTGTCCCAGGGCATCGACATGTTCGACTGCGTGATGCCCACCCGCAATGCGCGCAACGGCCATCTGTTCACGCGCTTTGGCGACCTGCGCCTGCGCAATGCCCGCTACAAGGCCGACGAGAAGCCGGTCGACGAGACCTGCAGCTGCGAATGCTGCAAGGGCTTCAGCCGCGCCTATCTGCACCACCTGGACCGCTGCGGCGAGATGCTAGGCCCCATGCTGACCAGCGTGCACAACCTGCACTACTACCTGAACCTGATGCAGGAGATGCGCGACGCGCTGGATGCGGGCCGCTTTGAGGCCTGGCGGGTGCAGTTCCACGCCGATCGGGCGCGCGGCATCTGAACATGAGCGCCGCAGTGGAACGTCCTGGCGGCGCGGTGGTCTGGCTGACAGGGTTGTCGGGCGCCGGCAAGTCCACGCTGGCCGGTCGGCTTGATCAACGCCTGCGTGCCCATGGTCTGCTCACCTGCTTGCTCGACGGTGACGTTCTGCGCACCGGCCTGAACCGCGACCTCGGTTTCAGCGCCGAAGACCGGGCCGAGAACGTGCGCCGTGTGGGCGAGGTCGCAAGGCTGATGGCCGATGCGGGCCTGATCGTCATCGTGGCCTTGATCTCGCCCTTCCGGCGCGACCGCCAGGCGGTGCGCGAACGCTTCGCACCGGGTGAGTTCTTCGAGGTCTACGTGGACGTGTCGCTGGCCGTTGCCGAGTCGCGCGATCCCAAGGGGCTGTACCGAAAGGCCCGCGCCGGCCTGCTGAAGGATTTCACCGGCATCGATTCGCCCTATGAGCCGCCGGTGTCGCCCGAGCTGCACCTGCAGACCGCCACGCTGTCGCCGGACGAGGCCGCCGCCGTGGCATTCGAGCATCTGCGCGCGGCCGGCGTCATCAGCGGCTAGCGATCGCCTGCATCACCCTTGCCCGGCGGACAGATCCCCGGTGGGGGTGCCACGCAGCTGGAAAAACCGGGTCGTCCATGGCCTGGAATCGGGCCGCCGGGATTCTGGCACTGCGTCGTCGCCCTGGCATGATCCCCGACCATGTTGAAGTCGATGCTCGCTCCGCTGCGCTGGCTCGTCCGCGTCGTCCTGGCCCTGCTCATCCTGTTCGAGGAATGGGGTTGGGAGCCGTTGCGGCGCGTCTTCGCGCTGCTGGCCAAGCTGCCGCTCATCCGCCAGTTCGAGGCCCTGCTCCAGCGCCTGCCGCCGCGCTGGGCTTTCGTCGTGCTGGTGCTGCCCAGCCTGCTGATCCTGCCGATCAAGCTGGCTGCCGTCTGGCTGGTGGCCGAGGGCCACGTCATGCTGGGCGTGGGCATCGTCGTTGCGGCCAAACTGCTGGGCACGGCGCTGCTGGCATGGTTGTTCCAGCTCATCCAGCCGGCGCTGATGCAGCTGCCCTGGTTCGCCCGCTTCTATGCTCGCTGGACGGCCTGGAAGACCGAGCTGCTGGCCTGGGTGCGGGCCAGCTCGGCCTGGCGTACCGCGCGGGCGATCAAGCTGAGGGTGAAGCGGTTGTTCAGGCGCGCACGAGTGGAACCGCCTTCGGCTTGAAGTGCAGGCGCTGCTCGCGCTGCGCATCGATCTCGGCGCGGATGTGAGCCAGCTCGGCCTGGCGCTCGTCGCGATAGAACAGGTTGTAGGCCTCGAAGGGCACCATGCGGCCGTCCGGCCTGGCGATGTGGATGCAGCTCTTCTTCAGCGCGCGGATGTCCAGCGACTGGGCGTCCATGAACTGAACGATGAGCACGCGGAACACGTCGCGATAGCTGAGCTGGGGCGCGTCGATCTTGGGCAGGCAGCACAGCAGCTCGGACAGGCAGTTGGACTGGCTCTCGGGCGAGTGGTTGGTGGAGAACAGCTTGAAGACCGAGGCCTTCAGCGCCGGGTCGCCCTCGAAAACGATGGTGCTGCGGTCGCCGGACAGCAGCGTGGCGGCGTCCAGATAGCGCGTCAGCGGCACCAGGCCCTTCTCTTTGTCCTGGCTGCGCAGCGCGTAGGCCATCGCCAGCGTGTCGGGGTTGCAGGGCACCGGCAGCACGTCGGCCAGCGTGAACACACCGCTCTGCTCGGCGATGCGGCGGCGCAGCTCGCTGACGGTGAGGCGGTGCTTCGCCGCGTCGTAGGCCTCGACACGGCCGGCGTTCTGGATGGGCTGCAGCGTCACGCCGCGCACGCAGGCGTAGCTCTGGCCGTGGCGGATGACGTCGCCGATCTCGTCGTCGTTGATGCCGCGCTTGACCGTCATGACCAACGTGGTCGAGATGCCCAGCGCGTCCAGCCTGGCCAGCGCAGCGTCATGCGGCCCGCGCAGGTCGGCGCCACGCAGGTCCATCAGCGCCTCGCGCCGCAGCGAGTCGAACTGCAGGTACACCTCCAGCCCCGGTGCATAGCCTGCCAGCCGCTCGGCAAAGGCTTCGTCCTGGGCGATGCGCAGACCGTTGGTGTTGACCATCAGGTGCTTGATGGGCCGGGCCTTGGCAGCATCCAGGATGTCGAAGAACTGCGGGTGCAGCGTCGGCTCGCCGCCGGAGATCTGCACGACATCGGCCTCGCCCTCGCTGGCAACAACGGCATCCAGCATCGCAATGACTTCCTCCATCGTGCGGTGGCTGAGCCGCTCGGGGCCCGAGCCCGCATAGCAGGTCGGGCAGCGCAGATTGCAGTGGTCGCTGATCTCGATGAGGGACAGGCAGCTGTGCTGCATGTGGTCGGGGCACAGGCCGCAGTCATAGGGGCAGCCGTACTTCATCGGCGTCGCGAATCTCTGCGGCATCTCTGGTGGCTTGACGAACACCTCGCGGCACTGCCGGTAGTAGGCCGCGTCGTCGCTGACCAGCACGCGCTCGGTGCCGTGCGCGGGGCACCACTTGTCCATGTAGACGTGATCGTCCTTGATGACGATCTTGGCTTCGACAGGGCGCAGGCAGGTCGTGCAGACGGACTGCGTCGTGTCGTAGAACAGGTAGGGACGGACTTTGCGGGTCATGGCGTGGCGAGCAAGGGCGGCCGGCGCCAGGCGCGCAGCACGATGGGGGTGTAGACGGCGAGCGCGATGAGGCAGGTCCATTGGATGCCGGACAGGCCGAGCGGATAAGGGACCGGCACGGGCTTGAGGAATTCGACTGCGAAGCGCCACAGCAGGTAGGCGCTCAGGAAGAGCTTGAAGGCCAGGCCGGGTGTGGTGAAGCGCGCGCGGCTCAGCGTGATGCCGAGGACCAGCACGACGGCGATCTCGTAGAGCTGGGTTGGGTGCCGCGGGATGCCGTCGCCGAAGTCCACGCCCCAGAGCAACGCCGTCGGCAGCCCGTAGGTGTCGTCATGCAGGCCAGCGAGGAAGCAGCCGATGCGACCAATGGCGAGGCCGACGGCGATGGGCAGCACCATGGCGTCGCCGGTGCTGCGGGTTTGGCCGGTCAGCTTCTTAGCGAGCTCGACGCCGATGAGCCCGCCTAGCAGGCCGCCGACGATGCTTTGGCCAGGCAGCATGAGTTGGCCGCCCTGCCAGAGAGCTGCTGCCACATCGGGCCGCTCGATGAGGAAGACGAGTTTGTTGCCCAGGGCTGCGCCGATCAGCAGGCCGACGAGGACACCGAAATTCCCAGGCGCCAATGCGCCGCCGCGGTCCCGACGTTTCAGCGTCCCGCGCCACATTGCCGCGCCAAGGGCCATGCCGGCATAGGCGAAGGCGCTGTGCACCCAGGCGGCGGTGGTGGCGTCGGCGATCAATCTCTGCTGCTGAACATCCGGGCCAGCTTGCGTCCGCACAGCCAGGCCAGGCCACCGCCGATCAGCAGGCTGGGCACGGAGATGACCAGCATGGCGGTGGAGTAGTTCTCCGGGCCTTTCGAGAACAGATCGGGCAAAGCGCCCACGGTGAACACGCCGCCGCACAGGCCGGCGAGGCCGAAGCCCAGCGTCGCGACGACCAGGATGCAGACGAGGACGAAGCGGCCGAAGGAGGTCTGGGCGTCGCTCATGATGCAGCTCCTGCGAGCAAGGTCTGCACCCGCGTGCGCAGGCCATCAGGCGACACGGTGGCCATCGGCATGGGCTGATCCACCGTCAGGCTGACCGGGCTCCACACCCCGCGCCGCATCGGCTTGACCATCGCCTTGCCGCCCTCGACGCGCGAGAAATAGCTGCCCCACAGATTGCCCAGCGCCATCGGGATGACGGGCACTTCGGGCATGCCTTCGATGAGCTTCATGACGCCGCCCTTGAAGGGCTGCAGCTCGCCGTCGCGCGTGATGCCGCCCTCCGGGAAGATGCAGACCATCTCGCCATCGGCCAGCACGGCCCGGGCGGCCGCGAAGGCGGCTTCATAGGTGGCCGGGTCGGTCTTCTGCGGCGCGATCGGAATGGCCTTGGCGAGCTTGAACATCCAGCCGAGCACGGGGATGCGGAAGATCTGCGCGTCCATCAGGAAGCGGATGGGCCGCGGGCTGGCAGCCATCAGCAGCACGGCGTCGACGAAGCTGACGTGGTTGCAGACCAGCACGGCCGGGCCGGTGGTCGGGATGCGCTCGTCGTTGACGACGCGGAAGCGATAGACGATGCGCGTCAGCACGAAGGCAGCGAAGCGCAGCAGGTACTCCGGCACGATGAGGAAGATGTAGAACGCGACGATCGCGTTGGCGATGCCGACGGCCAGGAAGATCTGCGGGATGGTCAGCCCCGCGCCCAGCATGGCGCCGGCGATGACGGAGCTGGCGATCATGAAGACCGCGTTCAGGATGTTGTTGGCCGCAATGATGCGGGCGCGGTGGCTGGGCTGGGCGCGCAGCTGGATCAGCGCATACATGGGCACGCTGTAGAGGCCGGCGAACAGGGCCAGCAGCGTCAGGTCGGCCAGCACGCGCCAGTGAGCGGTCACGGCCAGGAAGGTGCTGACGCTGTAGGGCGCCGCCGCGGGCAGGCCCGAGGCGGCGAAATAGAGGTCAATGGCGAACACGCTCATGCCGATGGCGCCCAGTGGTACGAGGCCGATCTCGACATGGCGCTTGGACAGCATCTCGCACATCAGCGAGCCGATGCCGATGCCGATGGAGAACACCGCCAGGAGCAGCGACGCCACCTGCGGGCTGCCGTGCAGCACCTCCTTCGCGAACGCGGGGAAGTTGCTGAGGAACACGGCGCCGAAGAACCACATCCACGAGATGCCGAGCAGCGAGCGGAACACCGCCAGGCCTTCATGCGCGAGCTTGAGGTTGCGCCAGGTCTCGGTGAAGGGGTTCCAGTTGATGACCAGATTAGGGTCGGTTGACGGGCTGGCGGGAATGGCCTGCGCGGTCACGCGGCCGGCCACGGCCAGCGCCAGGCAGGCCCAGGCCACGTGCTGCGGGCCGACGACCGGTGTATCGACCAGGATGCCGCCGAGCAGCTGACCCAGCAGGATGGCGACGAAGGTGCCCATCTCCACCATGCCATTGCCGCCGGTCAGCTCGCGCTCGTTGAGCTGCTGCGGCATGTAGGCGTACTTGACCGGGCCGAACAGCGTCGAGTGCAGGCCCATCAGGAAGACGCAGCCCAGCAGCGCTGGCACATTGGCCGCGTAGAAGCCCCAGGCCGCGATCACCATGATGGCGATCTCCAGGCTCTTGACGAGCTGCATCAGCCTGGCCTTGTCGTGCTTGTCGGCCAGCTGGCCGCTGGTGGCCGAGAACAGCACGTAGGGCAGGATGAACAGCGCCCCGATGACCAGGCCGGCCATCTTGGACGGCAGCCAATCCAGTTGCAGCTGGTAGGTGATCATCAGCGTGAACGCGAACTTGAAGACGTTGTCGTTCGCGGCGCCGAGGAACTGCGTCCAGAAGAAGGGCGCGAAGCGGCGCTGGCCCAGCAGCGCAAATTGATTCGGATGCGAATGAGGATCAGACATGCGTTGTTCCGGAGAGGGGGATGGGCCGAGTCATGGTGCACCACCCAGTGACTGCCGTGGATCCGGCTTTGCCGGTCCACTGGCGGTGCCCCCTTGAGGGGGCCGGCGAAGCCGGTAGGGGGTGGGCTATTCCGTCATTGCTGGACGAGTTGGGGTGATTGGGACAGGCCGGCACGCTGCATCCACGCGAACATCGAATCCACGGTGACGGTGTCGATATGGCTGCTGAAACGACGCGCGCTCGGATGATCGTCGAAAGCGATGTTGGCCTGGGTCATGCGGCCGCCCAGGCGGGTCAGTGTGGACAGGTGCAGGTCGGTAGGCTGGTAGCCCTGGGATTTCAGCCAGGCCTGGGCGTCGCGGCGATTGTTCACGCTCGGTGCCGCGCTGCCTGCCAGGGTCTCCAGCACCCACTGGTTGCTCTGCTGGTAGGTGGTGCCGAAGGCATAGGCCACCATGCTGTAGCGGCGCTCGTTGAAACGCGCCACACGGCTGTTGTCCGTCAGCACGGGGAGCAAGGCCTGCTGCAACTCAGGCTTGAGCACGGCAAAGGCGGCCTGGTAGCGGTGCGGGTTGTCGAGGAAGAACTCACCGAGACCCTGGCGATACAGCGCCGCATGGTCGGTGCCGCAGTTGTTGAGCTTGTGCATGACGCGCCAGACGGCCGGCTGCTGCGTCGTGTCCTTGTACACAAAGCCCAGGTGGGACCATTGCAGGCCGTATTTGGAGAGGTCCTGCCCCGCGCGGGCAAGGACGACGACCTGGGCGCCGCTGGCATCGAGCTGGCGGGCCGTGGCCTGGGCGAGGTTGAGCCCCTGCTCGATCTGGCGCGCCGTTGGCTGCTTCTCCTCGCAAGGCCGGCCGGCGTGGGCGGCGGTTGCGACAGCCAGTGCGCCGGCCAGGGCGAGGGCCTGCCTCAACGGCTCACCTGCTCGTTGTAGAGCAGGGCCTTGCCGATCTCATTGGGGATGAAGGCGATGACCTCGCCGGCGGCGGACAGCAGGGTGCCCGCGCCGATGACGGAGACGACGACGGCCGCACCGGTGGACACGACGACGCCCTCGGCCAGCTTGCCGGTGGCCTTGATGCTGATGCGGGCGCCGTCGGAGGCGCGCTCCAGGACCCAGACCGTCGCGCTGCCGACGACCTCGACGGACACCACCACCAACGTCACGCCGGCCGACAGGATGCCGGCGGGGATGGCGCTGAGTGCGACGCCGCCGGCGCTGACCGCGCCGACCGACAGCACGACGGGCGCCAGGGACAGCACCGCGCTGGCCTCGGACGGGCTGTTGTGGGCCTGGGCGGGCAGGGCCAGGGCGAGTGACAGGCTGGAGAGGGCGAGCAGGCGCTTCATCAAAGGCTCCTTGGGTTATTGGGCTGCGGCGTCAGCCTGCGCAGCCGCTTCACGGCGGCCCTGCATGCGGGCTTCGAGCATGTCGGCATCGTGGGCGTCGCGCAGCATCTTGGCGAGCGTGAAGACGTTGGAGATCAGGTAGAGCCAGCAGACGCCGAGATAGGCCTTCCAGACGGGCTGGATCTCCATGCGCCACAGGCCCCAGCCGGTGAGGCCCATGGCGAGCGCGAAGCCGCACCAGACAACGAGGCGCCACATGGGCGTGTCGACCTGGCGGTCCTGGTTGTCGCGGATGAACTTGGCCAGCGCAAAGGCGGTGGAAAGGCAGAACACATAGCCCATGACCATGAAGGCGCGGTCCAGATCCTGCCCCGGCAGCCAGGCCAGCCCCGAGCCGCACAGCGTGACGCTGAGGCCGAAGGAGATCCAGACTTGCAGGCGCCAGGCGTTGGTGTCGCGGCGGATGAAAGGAGTTTGAGCCATGCGGGTGTCTTCTTGTGAACGAATGTTGCGATGGCCGCGATCTTGCGTGAAGCCGGGGTGGCTGGCCTCGGGAATAGTTCCAAGGCGCGTGGCAAGCGCCGCAAAGTAGCGCTTCATGACACTGCCCGACGGATAGAAATGGCGCCGTGTCGCACAGGCGCAGAGCCGCCGGTGCCGTCATGCGCTACCGTCTCGCCTCATGTCGAGCACGCAATCGCTGGTGGCCCTCATCAAGGCCGAGCTGAAGACGCAGGGCCTGAGCTATGCCGAGCTGGCCTTGGCCCTGGACCTGTCGGAGTCCAGCGTGAAGCGCATGCTGGCACCCGGTGGCGAGATGCCGCTGTCACGCGTGGACGAGATCTGCCGCGTGCTGAAGCTGGAGTTCGCCGAGCTGGCCGCGCGCCTGGGGCAACAGGCGCCGGCCTTGCGCGAGCTGACGCTGGAGCAGGAGGGTGCCGTCGTGGCCTCGCCCGTGCTGCTGCTTGTTGCCATCTGTTGCCTGAGTCACTGGGCCATCGAGGATGTGCTGTCGCGTTATCGCATTGCCGAGTCCGATGCCGTTGCGGCCCTGACCCAGCTCGACCGTCTGGGCGTCATCGAACTGCGCCCGCACAACCGCTACAAGCTCAAGGTGGCCAAGACGCTGCGCTGGCGGCCGCAGGGGCCGGTCATGCAGTTCTTCCGCGAGCGGGTGATGGCCGATTTCTTCGCCGGCGGCTTCGATGGCGAAGGCGAGCTGCTGACGCTGGTGCATGGCGAGTTCGGCGCCGGCCATGCGCGCGAGCTGGCCGAACGGCTGCAGCGCACGGCCGATGACTTCGCCCAACAGCATCTGCTGGACCAGAAGCTGCCGTCCTCTGAGAAGCGGCCCTACAGCGTGGTCATTGGCCTGAGGTCATGGATCTTCGAGGCGTTCCGCGACTTGGAGCGGCCGGGCCTGGGCCAGCGCCGCACCGGTCGTGCTGGATAGGCAAACGACCGAATCAGGCTCCCGGATAAGGCTCGGCGAGGCCGGCCTTGCGCGCGGCCTGGCCTGTTTTGGCTAGGGTTTCCGACGCATGTTCGCAAGCATTGCCCCCCGGCGGTGCGTCCATCGGCAATGGCCTCCGCAAGTTTGACGAGTTCAACAGACGCTCCGAACCGTACAACGTCGTCCGGGCAAGGACAGTCTGCGCCCACCTTTGCGGGAGAAGCTCATGACAGGCATTGACCAATGGCAAGGCGCCCAGACTCCGTCGGACGCCACACGACGACCGGCGCAATCGCACAGGCCCGCAGGCCCCGGCGGCAGACCTGCGTCGCGCGGGTGGTACCTGGCGATCGGGCTCAATGCCGTCGATCCGGCGCAGTACGGTGGTTGGGCCGGCCCGCTGATTGCCTGCGAGGCTGATGCACGGGACATGGCGGCCATCGCGACCGGCGTCGGCTGCACGGGCACCTTGCTGCTGACGCACGAGGCGACGTCTGCGCGTGTACTCGCGGAACTTGCGGACGCGGCGCAGCAATTGCGCCCGGGCGACCTGTTCATTCTGAGCTACTCGGGCCACGGCGGGCAGCTCGGGGACGCGAACGACGAGGAGGCCGATGCCCTGGATGAAACATGGTGCCTCTTTGATCGCATGCTGATCGATGACGAGCTGTATGCGATGTGGGCCCGCTTCGCGCCTGGCGTGCGCATCGTGGTGCTGTCCGACAGCTGCCATAGCGGCACGGTCGCGAGGATGGCGCGCTATGAATTCGTCGCGCAGGCAGTGGGCATGATGGCGGTGACGAATCCTCGCCAGGCCGGGCTGAGCCCGCCTGCTGGTGCAATCAAGGCGATCCCGTTCGAAAGGGCATGGCCTGTCTACCAGGAGCGAAAAAACTTCTATGACTCGCTGCAGTATCTCTGCGGCCCCGCTGACAAGGCCAACATCGGCGCCAGCGTGATTCTGATCTCGGGCTGCCAGGACAACCAGTTGTCAATGGACGGCATGGACAACGGCCTGTTCACCGGCACGCTCAAGCGCGTTTGGGCAGATGGCCAGTACGGGCGGGACTACGAGTCTTTCTGCAGGGACATCATCAGGCTCATGCCGCCCAGCCAGACGCCTAACTACTACGTGGTCGGTGCGGCCAACGCAGGCTTCGAAGCGCAACGCCCCTTCAGCGTCTGACGCACGGCTCTGCTGCATTTACCGTGCGGCGACTCTGGAGCGTTTGATGGGGCTCAAGCCTCACCAGAACTCCCAACGCCCGGTCCAAATGACCCAGAGGCCCAGCAGCCCATTCGTCACCGCATGCGCGATGACGGCGCTCCACAGCTTGCCGTTCCTGCGGTAGAGCAAGGCGTAGGCGAGGCCAGCGACGACGGCGGCCAGCCACAGCGTGTGGGCCAGCGTGAAGACGAAGGTGGACAGCACGACGGCACGCGCACCGACTGTCTGCGGGTTGACCCGCTCGAAGCCGGGATGCTGCACCCAGCGCATCAGAAAGCTGCGCCAGAACAGCTCCTCCATGACCGGCACAACCAGGGCTGCACCGGCCAGGCGCAGCACGATCAGTGGCCAGATCAGCTGGCCGTTGGCATCCAGCGGCACAAAGCTGGCCGTGGCTGAGCCGAGCTGCATCCACGGCGCATCCAGCTGCACCCAAATGGCGAAGACGGCGATGCCGACAACCACGGCCCAGCCGGTCTCGCGCGCGTCGGGCAGGTTTTGCCGCACCAGCTCGCCGTAGCTGCGCCAGTACCAGGCCAGCAGGCCGCCGACGATGAGTGTCTGGGCGCCATAGATCCAACGTCCATCCAGGCCGCCGTCGGCGGGCAGGTAGCCACGCAGCGCCAGCAGCGCCATGAAGACGAAGAAGGGAATGCAACGGGCGAGGGCGGCGGGGCTGAGCGTGGGCGTGTCGGCGGGCATGTCGGCCACCAGCTTAGCCCGAGGTCATGGCAACTCAGGGCGCTAGGCCCCCCAAGCCTCAGGGGTGGGCACCGGAACTAGGGGCTCAGCAGGCCATCCTTGAAGGCGACGAAGACACCATTGGTCCAGCCGAAGCCATCCTGGGTCTCGTACTCGCCGCCGCCGCCGGCCTTGTCCTGGGCGACGTCGTATTTCTCCAGCAGCCGGCCGGTGGCGAGGTAGACGCGGTGCACGCTGGCACACCAACGCTCGGCGATGTCGCGGGCCAGCGCCGCATGGCCGTAGCGCAGCAGGCCCTGGGCTGCCATCCATTGCAGCGGCGCCCAGCCGTTGGGGGCGTCCCACTGCTGGCCGGTCGTGAGGGCCGTCGTCAACAGGCCATTGGCGCCGAGCAGGTGGCGCTGCACCTGGGCGGCCATCGCGTCGGCCTGCGGTTGGGTGGCCATGCCGAGGTACAGGGGCACGAGGGCGGCGGCCGTCAGCGGGCGCGGGTCGGTGGCCTGCCGCCAGTTCAGGTCGGCATAGTGACCCGTTGGGCCAGCATCGGCGCGCCAGAAGCGCGTCTGCAGCAGCTGGCGGCGGGCGACCATGCGGGCCTCGAAGGCCTGGGCCGTGGCGGTGTCGCCGCTGCGCGCAGCACCCAGGGCGATCGCGCTCTCCAGGCCGGCCAGCAGCGCGTTCAGATCGACGGGTGCCAGCGCTGTCGTCTCGATCGTCGCGATGTCGGCGGGATCGGCGCACCAGCGGCCGGAGAAGTCCCAGCCGCTCTCGGCGCCGGCGCGCAGGTCGCGCCAGACGTCTGTCGGCGTGCGGCCGGTCGCGGCCTCGGCCGTCAGCACGTCCTCGCGCCAGCTCTCCTCGCGCGGCGTGCAGCGGTCGTCCCAATAGCGGTTGAGCAGGGCGCCGTCGGCGGTGCGGGCTACGCGGCGATGGGCCTGGCCGGGTGCCACCGTGGCCTCGCCGGCCATCCAGAAGCCGTGTTCTGTTTTCAACGCGTCCAGATGGGCCGCGAAGCCGGCGGCCGGGTCGTCGGCGTGCAGCAGCTCGACCATCCTGAAGAAGAACGGTGGCTGCGAGCGGCTCAGCATGTAGCTGCGGCTGCTGTTGGGAATGAAGCCGTAGGTCGCTATCAGGTGGGCGAAGTTGGCCAGCATGGCCTCGGCCAGGTCGCGCCGGCCGTCGGCCACCAGGCCCAGCATCGTGAAGTAGCTGTCCCAGTAATAGAGCTCGCGAAAGCGCCCGCCTGGCACGACATAGGGCTTGGGCAGCGCGAGCAGGCTTTCGCCGTCTTCGGCCTGGCGGTGCTCGCGCACCAGCAGCGGCCACAGCGCGCGGATGTGTTCGCGCACACCCAGGCGCGGGCCAACGGCGGTGTCATGGCCGGGCAGCACGAAATGGCCGTGGACGAAGTCGGTGAGCGAGAAGCCCGGCAGGCGACGTTCGACCTCGAAGCGCGCACGGATCATGGCGGGCGCGGTCTTGGGCCGGGCGTCGACAAAGCTCTTGCCGTCGCCGAAGACGCGCGTCATCTGCACGGCGACGAAGAGTTCGCCGTAGAGTTCGTGCGGGGTGGCGGCGCTGCTATGCGCGGCGGCGTGAGCGGGCGCGGCGGCCAAGAGGTCGCCGGGGCGCTGGGAGGAGGAAGTCATGACGCGAGATGCCGGCGCAGCCGGGCGAGCGAGATGGCCAGGGCCGTGACGGGCACGAGCAGCAGACCGAAGGCAGTGGTGCCGTCGAAGGCGACGAAGAGGCGGCCGGTGACGAAGCTGCCCAGCGTGCCGCCCAAGGCCGAGAAGACGACGATGAGGCCGGTCATGGCCGCATGCTGGCGCTGCGGCAGAGCGCTCAGCATGGCCGAGTTGATGGCCGGGTAGATGGGGGCGAGCAGCAGGCCGGTCAGCGGCAGCAGATAGGCCGCGGGCGGGGCGTTCAGCCAGCCAGCGTCGGCGCCCAGCGGTGCGACGTTCAGGGACAGCGGCAGCGTGATGAGGATCAGCGCTGCGATGCCGACCAGGCAGGCGATGACGACGGCAAACCAGCCCAGCCGCCCGATGACGGCTGCGCTGGTCAGGCGGCCCAGCGCCGTCGTCGCCGGCATGATGACCGCAAGGCCCACGCTCATCGCCGTGGGCAGGTGCAGCACCTCGTTGTTGAAGCTGGGCAGCCAGGTCGAGATGCCCTGCTCGATCAGCACGTAGAGGAAGGCCGACAGCAGGAAGACGACAACCAGGGCCATCTTCAGCAGCGGCGCCATCGCCAGCAGGTCTTCGCGCACGCTGGTGTTCGGGGACTGGATCGGACCTTCGTCGAGCGGACTGGTGAGCAGCAGCACGAAGGCACCGGCAGCCAACGCGGCCAGCAGCGGATAGACCTGCAGCCAACCTCGCCCCTCGGCATGCGCGGCCTGGCTGAACAGCAGATAGCCGCCCAGCACGCCGACCATGAACAGGCCTTCGAGCAGGTTGGTGAAGCGCGCATGGCCGGCGCGGTCGTGCGTGACCAGGCCGATCATGGAATAGGCCGAGACCTTGACGAGGGCGAAGCCCGCGCCGAGCGTGCAGAACAGCAGCTTGATCGCCCAGAAGGCCGACAGCACCGGCATCGCCAGGCAGGCCGCGCCGACGGCCGCGAGGGCCAGCAGCATCGACCGCTTCAGACCCAGGCGCGGCAGCAGCGAGGCGACCAGGAAGGAGGTGAGCGCAATCGGCAGATCCTTCCACGCGTCCAGCAGCGCGGCCTCGGCGCGGGGCACGCCGAGGGTCTGCACGACCAGCAGGTTGACCGCACCGACGCTGTTCAGCAGGGCGCCGAACAGCATGTAGGTCAGGATGATGGCAAGCCTGATGCGCAGGCCGCCGCTCGACAGGGGCACCGCCGGGAGGGTCGTGGGTTGTGTCATGTCGAGGGCTGCTTTGAGTTCAGGCGTCGCCATCTTGGCGCGTCGTCAGAACTGGAAGCCGACGCTCAGCTCGTAGGCCCGGCCGAACAGCGGCCGCGCCAGGAACACCCCATCCTGGCCCGCGCCCTGGCCCGGCACGCGGAAGTTGCCTTCCGTCAGGCCGACCTTGTTGGTCAGGTTGGTGCCGGTCAGGCGCACCTCCAGGCCGTTGTCCATCGAGAACACGGCGCCCGCGTCGATGGTCCGGTAGGCCGGCAGCTTGAGCGTGTTGGTCTGGTCCGCAAAGCGCTCGCCGACGTGGCTGAAGGTGGCAAACGTGCGCAGCTGGCCGAAGCCGGTCTGCGTCTGCCAGCTCGGCGTCAGGCGAGCCTGGAACTTGGGCGCGCGCTCGACGCGATTGCCGGTGAACTGCTGGAAGTCCTTGTACTTGGCGTCCTGGAAATTGCCGGTCGCGGCGATCTCGAAACCATAGCCAGGCCGCAGGGCCAGCTCGAACTCGACGCCCGTGGCCTTGCTGTTGGGGCGCAGCACGACGTTGCCGGCGTTGGTGAACTGCTGGGTCTGCGAGTTGGTCAGCTTGTTCGCGTAGGCCGTCAGGAAGGCGCTGTAGAGCTTGGTGGCAGTCTTCAAGCCGATCTCGTACTGGGTGATGTCCTCGACCGAATCCTTGGTCTCGTTGGCGCCGCGGCCGCGCAGCACGTCGAAGTCGGGCAGGCGGTGGCCCTTGTTGACGCGCACGAAGGCGCTGAACTCGCGGCTGAAGGCGTAGTTGGCACCGCCGGTGAACGACGAACGGCTGAGCTTGCTGTCGATCAGCGTGTTGGTGCCGTTGAAGTATGAGAGGTTGTTGTTGTAGATCGTCGTCGGGTCGGCATCGAGGTCGCCGCTGCTGACGTTGGCAATCGTGCCGGTGATGCGCTGGGTCTCGCGGCGCGCGCCGAGGTCGATGCGCAGTTCCTTGCTCAGCTGCCACTCGTCGGCGACGAAGAAGGCGTGGGTGTTGCCGCTGTAGTTCGCGTCCAGGTTGAAGGAGAACGGCGGCGTCACGTAGCCGTTGCGCGAGGCCTTGACGCCGTTGTCCAGGGCCACGTCGACGAGGCGGGCGTGCGACTGCACCGTCATCAGCTGGGCCTGGCCCAGCGTCCACACGTCGTGAGAGCTGTAGCCGGCCAGATACAGGCCGACGGTCAGGTTGTTGCCTGGTGCGATCTCGCGCGACAGGCGGGTCTCGTTGCTGGTCGAGCGCAGCGCCTTGTCGACGGCCCACATGCCGTTGACGATGACGGGCGTGCTGCCGGCGACCGTGCCGCCGCCGTTGGTGAAGGTGGCGGTGCCGGTCGTCGCCGCGCGGCCGGCCGCTGCGACGACGGCCGCATCGCCATTGGCTGCGGTGACCTGGGACGTGATGTAGCTCGACAGCGTCTGCGGATTCGCGCCGGAGAACAACGCATAGGTTGGCGTGTCGCCGGTGGTGTGGCTGAGCTTGTTGGTCAGCGTCCAGTCGCCAAGCTTGGTGTCGAGGTTGGCACCATAGGTCTGCACGTCGGCGCCGCGGCCGTCGGCCAGGTCCTTGGTGACGGTGCTGCGCTGGATCTCGGGCTTGCCGTTGGGCAGGGTGCGGCCCGTCGCGCGGCCGGTTTCCAGCACGATGTTGCGCAGCTCGTTGCCGTAGAAGTAGTCCTTCAGCGCGTCGAAGCCGGGGTAGCTTGATGCGCTCTTGCCGTCGGTGCTGCCGACGACCGGAATGGCCGTGAAGAAGGCGTTGCGGTCGCGCAGCGCGCGGGCATAGAGCTGCAGGCTGCCGCCTTCGAGCTTGCGGCTCAGCACGACGCTGGCCTGCCCCCCTTCGTCGGCCGGGAACTGCGTGTCGCGCACCCCCTGGCTCTGGCGCCAGAAGCCGCCGACCATGACATTCCATTGGTCGCTCAGCTTGCCGGCATAGACGCCGTCGACGCGCTTCAAGCTGCCGGTGCCGGTCGTCACGCGCAGGCTGGCCTCGGGGTTGCGGCCGTCCTTCTGGATGAAGTTGACCGTCACGCCGGGCTGGCCGCTGCCGAAGATGGGGCTGGGGCCGCCGCGCAGCACTTCCATGCGGTCGATGGTGTCGTCCAGGCGGAACAGCTGCGAGTGCTCGAAGAAGCTCAGCGTGGGCAGGTGGTAGAGCGGCGCGCCGTTGAGCTGGAAGGTCGAGTAGGGGCCGTCGCCGGGTGTCGGGAAGCCGCGCACGCGGATGTTGGCGCCGGCCTGGCCGCCCGAGGTTTCGACGAAGACGCCGGGCACGGTCTTCAGGATGTCGGCCGTGCTGGTGGGCGCGGCCTGCTTGATCTGCTCTTCGGTGGCGGTCGTGATCGAGAAGCCGGCTTCGAGCTTGCGCACGCCCTCGCGGCGCGCCGTGCCGGTGACGACGACGGCGTCGAGTTCCTTCAATTCGGGGGACTGTGCGGCAGGTTTTTCCGCAGGCTTGGCGGCGTCTTGCGCGAACGCGGCGCCACACAGGGCGGCAGCAGCCAGCGCGATCAGCTGGGGACGGAAGGCGGTGCGAACGAGGCGGACGCCGGCGCGCGGCGCGGCATGGGGGCTCAGCATGGGTGGTCTCCGATGGTTGTTGTTGTGGAATCGCTGAACAAGTCCCTCGCGTGCGGCGCATCCCTGCTTTGGGCGGTCTGCGGCGTTGCAAATGCTCGCCATAGCCAAGCTATGACTGCGCTTTGCGCCTTGCAGCCCATACCAAACCAGGGCGCGCCGCATCGCGGTGACTTATTCAGCGATTCCGATCCCGAAAGCCAGCGCGGCCGTCGCCACTTTCGATGGACCGGACTTTGATGGCAAATGTTATCGATGTCATTTGGGTTTTTACCAATGTGGCTGATCGTTGACATCGATGACATGGATTTCGGTTCTAGGGAGTTGAACGTTTTCGGCGCGGCGGCTTGCCCGAAGGGGGCAAACCCCGACAATCCGCGCCCATGAGCACCCAAGACCTCACCGACGCCGAGTTCGCCGAACTCGACGAACTCCTCGCCGCCACGCCCGAGCCGCTGCAGCCGCTGGACGCCTCCATGCTCGATGGCTATCTGTGTGGCGTCATCGTGCAGCCCCGCCTCATCGAGGCCGACGAGTGGCTGCCCAATATCTTTGACTACGACGGCGGCCTGCTGCCCGAGACGGTAGACGCCGGCTGGCTGGACAAGCTGACCCAGCTCGTCGAGCGTCGCCATGCCGCCCTGAACCGCGGCCTGGCTGAAGATGGCTGGTTCGATCCCGTCATCCTGGAGGTCGATGAGGAACAGGAACCCGACCCGCTGCCGGAAGACGCCAGCGAGGAAGAGCGCTCGGCCCGCGCCAGCTACGACGCCCTCGGCCCTTTGTCGCGCGCGCTGATGCCCTGGGTCGCCGGCTTCCAGCATGCGGCGCTGTGCTTCCCCGAGTTGGCCGACATGCCCGACGACGCGGTGTCCGCCGCGCTCGCGCGTCTGTACCGCCATCTGCCGGCCGAGACGGCCGAGGAGAAGGAGGTCGTCGCAACACTCAACCGCGAGCATCCGCTGAAGGATCTGGACGATGCGATCGAGGAACTGGTTGTCACGGTGGCCGACCTCGCCGACCTGACCGAGGCCGAACGCTACCGTGTCGACACCATCAAGCGCGACACGCCCAAGGTTGGCAGAAACGATCCTTGCCCTTGCGGTTCCGGTAGGAAATACAAGGTCTGTCATGGCAGCAACTGATGCCTTTGCGGGACAGACCGCAGGCGCTTGCGCCAAGCTCTGTCCTCAACTGACTTGAAACTGCAGCTCCTCTCGGACCTCCACCTCGAAACGGAGTCCTACCAGCCCATCCCCGCGCCGGGCGCTGAACTGCTGATCCTCGCCGGCGACATCGACACAACCTGGCGCAGCTTCGAGCTGTTCCGCGGCTGGCCGGTGCCGGTGCTGTTCGTGCCCGGCAACCACGAGTACGACCGCCGTGACGTGGACGAGGCGCGTGAGGCCCTGCGCGCTCACGTCAAGGCCGTCGGCCTGCAGATGCTGGACGACGAATCCATCGTCTTGACCGACGCCCAGGGCCGGCGCGTGCGCTTTATTGGCTGCACGCGCTGGTGCGACTTCGACGCCTTCGGCCCCGGCGGCCGTGATCGTGCGATGCGCGCCGGGGGCTACTTCCAGAACGTCATGCAGGCCACGCGCCATGGCGAGGTCTTCGGCGTCGAGGCGGTGCGCGAACTGGCGCTGGAGAGTCGCGCCTGGCTGGCCGGCGAACTTGCGCGCACGGGTGACTGGGACGCCACGGTGGCCATCACCCACTTCGCACCCAGCCTGAAGAGCGCCGACCCGCGCTATGGCCGCCAGCCCGGCACGGCCAGCTTCTGCAACAACGATGAGGAGTTGCTGCCTGGCGCGCAGCTCTGGGTGCACGGCCACCTTCACTGCCGCCACGATTACCGCATCGGCGACACGCGCGTCGTCAGCAACGCCCGCGGCCACATGAAGCGCGGCGAGGCCGATGGCTTCGATGGCCAGCGCGTGTTCGAGGTCTTCGCGGCCTGAGACTTGCGCCGTGGCGGCCCGATCAGGCCGCGTGCTTCACCGGCTTGATGCGCAGAGCCCAGACGACGCCGGCGATCAGCAAGGCCACGCCGGCCAGGGTCGCTGGCGGCGGCATGCGCTGCTTCCACGCAAACGCGTAGGCCAGCGCGGCCAAGGTCTCGAAGACGATGAGCTGGCCCGACAGCGAGGTCGGCAGACGCTGGCTGGCCTCGTTCCAGCACAGCGTGCCCAACCAGGATGAGCACAGGCCGATGGCCGCCATCAGACCCACGTACGCCAGCGGCCTGTCGCCGAGCGGAAAAGCGTAGTCCGCGGGAATCAGCTTGCCCGGCGCCATCAGGTACGCGAGCGCCAGCAGCAGCAGGCCCACCAGCGCCATCGGCAAGGTGACGAGGCCTTGCGCCGTCGCCCAAGCCCTGGGGCTGCGATCACTGTGCGCGCGCAGCCAGTCGGCATTGCGGATCGGATACCAGGTCCAGCAGGCCACCGCGGCGATGGCCAGCAGCGCGCCCTCGGCATAGCGGCGCGGGTCGCCGGCCTCGGCTTGCAGCACCGCCAGCTCGTCGCGATTGACGCAGGCCAGGCCCGCGGCGATCAGCAGCAGCGACGGCGCCAGCCGCGCCCACGGCAGATGGCCGTCACGCACGCGGTTGCGATGGTTGGCGCAGATGGCGATGACGACCGGCAGCGTGCCGATGATCATGGTTGGCAGCGGCGCGCCGGCGCGCTGGATGGCGGCCGACAGGCAGAGGTAGTACAGGAAGTTGCCGATCAGGCTGAGCTTGGCCGCCTCCCACCAGTCACCCGGCCGCAACTCGCGCAGCGCGCGCCGGTCCAGGGCCAGGGCCAGCGGCACGGCGATCAGGCCGAAGGCCAGGTAACGGCCTACCGTCAGCAAGGCGGGCGCATAGCCCGGCAACATCACGGGCGCGACAAACACCAGCCCCCACATCAGCCCGGCAGCGAGGGCGAACAACAAACCAAACAGCATGGCCGGCATCATCACCCATGCCTTCGTCACACCGGGGCGCTAGGCTCTTTCCCCCATGCGCCCCGCCTTCGTCCTCAGCCTCGCCCTGGTCGCCTGCACGGCCCAGGCCGGTCGGCCGCTGCAGGCCGAAGACGCCGCCGTCATGGACCCGCAGGCCTGCGAGATCGAAGGTGCCCATGGTGACTGGCGTTTGGGCGAAGACGGCCAGCGCCAGACCAGCCTGCAGCTCGGCTGCGGCATCGGCTGGGGTACCGAGGTCGCGCTCAACGTCATCCGGCCGCGCGAGCTGGTGCTGAACGGCAAGACCCTGCTGGCCAGCGCCGCCTGGGCCGATGGCGACGCCCAGCTCACGCTGGCGTGGAGCTTCTCGCATCGCCACGTCGAGACGGTGTGGCGGCGCAGCAGCGCGGGGCTGATTTTGGTTGGCAGCGTGCCGCTGACGCGCGAGCTGACCCTGCACGCCAACCTGGGCCACCAGCGCGACGAGATGGTGGGCCGCCGCAGCACCACCTGGGCCCTGGCCGTCGAGCATGGTGGCTTTGGCGAAGGCGGGCGCTGGCAGCCCATGGCCGAGGTCTTCGGCGACGACCGTGGCCGGCCCTGGGCCAATGCGGCGTTGCGCGTGGCCCTGCTGCCCGATCGCGTCTTCGTCGACGCGTCCTATGGCCGGCAGTTCGCAGGCGCTCGCGCCCGGCTGAAGACTGTCGGCTTCAAGTTCGCGTTTTGAACCAGGCCGCCACGGCCTCGCGCTGTTCGGCGGTGTAATGAAGGCCGAGCTTGCTGCGCCGCCACAGCACGTCGTCGGCGCTGGTGGCCCATTCGCTCTCCACCAGATGGTGCAGCTCGGACTCGAACAGGCCCGGCGCGATCTCGGTGCCCGTCGGGGCGGCCAGCAGCTCGCGAGCTTTACTGCCGTAGGCGCGGGCGATGCGGCGCACGCCGGGTCGAGCTGGGTAGGCCGCCTGCAGCTCGGCGGCAAAGGCGTCGATGTTCACGCCATGTGCGCCGAGGTCGCCACCGGGCAGCGTGGTGCCGGCCGTCCAGGGCTTGCGCGCATCGCCCAGCAATTCGCCGAGCTGGGTCGCGCCGTCCTCGGCCAGCTTGCGATAGGTCGTCAGCTTGCCGCCCCAGACATTGAGCAGCGGCGAACCGCCGTCCTTGTCGGCTTCCAGCAGATAGTCGCGCGTGACGGCCGAAGCCGAGCCGCCTTCGTCCAGCAGCGGGCGAACGCCGGCATAGGTCCACAGCACATCGGCGGGCTTCACCGGCTGGGCCAGATAGCGGCTGGCCTGCTCGCAGAGATAGGCGATCTCGTCTTCGGCGATGGTGGCGCGCGACGGCGGGTCCTCATGCTCGGGCAGCTCGACGTCGGTGGTGCCGATCAGCGTGAAGCGCTCCTGGTAGGGGATGGCGAAGATGATGCGGCCGTCGGCGTTCTGGAAGATGTAGGCGTGGTCGTGGGTGAAGCGCTGGTCGACGACGATGTGGCTGCCCTTGACGAGGCGCAGGCCGCGCGCCGGCAGCGGCTGGCCGCTGGCGCCCTGGGTGTGGTCGCGCAGGAAGCGCTCGGCCCAGGGGCCGGCTGCATTGACCAGTGCACGTGATTGGAACTGGCGGCCGTTTTGCAGCGTGACCTGCCAGCCGTCCGCGCCGCGCACGGCCTGGGTCACGGCGCAGCGTGTCAGCACCTGTGCGCCGCGGGCTTGGGCGTCCTGCGCGTTCAGCACGACGAGGCGGGCGTCGTCCACCCAGCCGTCGGAATAGACAAAGCCGCGCGTGAATTCCGGCTTGAGCGGCGCGCCATAGACGCTGCCCGCCAGCCGCAGGCCGTGCGAGCCCGGCAGCAGCTCGCGGCGGGCCAGGTGGTCGTAGAGGAAGAGGCCGATGCGGATCATCCAGGCCGGGCGCAGATGCGGCGCATGCGGCAGCACGAAGCGCAACGGCTGGATCAGATGAGGCGCGCTCCTGAGCAGCACCTCGCGCTCCTGCAACGCCTTGCGCACCAGCGAGAACTCATAGGTCTCCAGATAGCGCAGCCCGCCATGCACGAGCTTGGTGGACGCCGACGAGGTGTGCGAGGCCAGGTCATCGCGCTCGGCCAGCAGCACCCGCCAGCCGCGCCCGGCCAGGTCGCGGGCCAGTCCCGTGCCGTTGATGCCGCCTCCCACCACCACCACGTCAAAATCGTCCACCATGCACTCACTCTAAGGGATGGTGATGGACGCCTTGCTTGCGTTGGACCAGGGAACCTCTAGTTCGCGCGCTCTAGTTTTTGGCCGCGACGGCCGCTTGCTCGCCTCGGCCCAGCGCGAGCTGCCCCAGCATTTCCCCCAGCCGGGCTGGGTGGAGCATGACGCCGAGGAGATCTGGACGCATCAGGTTGAATGCGCCCGAGAGGCTATGGCCAAGGCAGGTGTGAAGGTCGCGGCGATCGGCATCACCAACCAGCGTGAGACCGTCGTGCTGTGGGACCGCAAGACTGGCAAGCCCCTGCACAAGGCCCTGGTCTGGCAGGACCGCCGCACGGCGGCATTCTGCGAACAGTTGAAGTCCCAGGGCCTGGAGCCGCGCGTGCGCGAGCTGACCGGCCTGGTGCTCGACCCGTATTTCTCGGCCACCAAGCTGCGCTGGCTGCTGGACCACGTGCCCGGCGCCCGCGAACGCGCCGCCCGCGGCGAGCTGGCCTTTGGCACCATCGACAGCTGGCTGCTTTGGAAGTTGACCGACGGCAAGGTGCATGCCACCGACGCCAGCAATGCCTCGCGCACGTTGATCTACGACATCCACCGTGGCGACTGGAGCGACGAGCTGTTGGCGGCCTTCGACATTCCGCGCAGCCTGCTGCCCGAGGTGCGGCCCTCGGCCGGCGTGTTCGGCCAGGCGGCCGAGTTTGGCGTCCCGATCGCCGGCATCGCGGGTGATCAGCAGGCCGCGCTGTTCGGCCAGGCGGCGTTGCAACCAGGCCAGGCCAAGAACACCTATGGCACCGGTTGCTTCTTGCTGATGCACACCGGCCACCAGGCGCGCACGTCCACGCAAGGCCTCATCACGACGCGCGCCGCCCAGGTCGACGCGACGCCGCAATACGCATTGGAGGGCAGCGTCTTCGTCGGCGGCGCCGTCGTGCAATGGCTGCGCGACGGCCTGAAGGCCATTGGCGGCAGCGGCGAGGTGCAGGCGCTGGCCAGCAGCGTGCCCGACGCCGGCGGCGTCATGTTCGTGCCGGCTTTCGCGGGCCTGGGCGCGCCCTACTGGCGTCCCGATGCGCGCGGTGCGCTGCTCGGTCTCACGCGCGGCACGACGCAGGCCCACATCGCCCGCGCGGCGCTGGAGAGCATTGCCTTCCAGAGCGCTGCCGTGCTCACGGCGATGAATACCGACGTCGGCGCGGCTGACCGCCTGACCGAATTGCGAGTGGACGGCGGGGCGAGCGCCAATGACCTGTTGATGCAGTTTCAGGCCGACCTGCTCGGCATCCCGGTGCTGCGCCCCAAGGTCATCGAGACGACGGCCTTGGGTGCTGCGCTGCTGGCCGGACTGGGTAGTGGCGTCTATGAGTCCACTGAACAGATTGGCGCTATCTGGCAGTTGGACCGCGCGTTTGAGCCCCGCATGTCGCGTGATGAGGCAGGCGCGCGGCTGGCGGAGTGGGACAAGGCCGTGAGGCAAGTTTTGGCGGATTGATCGACCACCAAAGAGCACACTGAAGACCATGAATTCGCCGTTTGATTTTCGCGAGGTTGAGAAGGCCTTCGCTTGCTTCGCCCAGCCGTCGAATTACGTCGATCCGGACCTCTATGAGCCCGAGCGAGACGACTACGAACAGATGCTCGGCGGCAAGCCGCGCCAACAACTCACTGCTGTCGACTTTGGCACTAGCGCGTGGGGGCCGCTGTGCTATCTGACGCCGGCAGCCAAGGCCTACCTGCTCCCCCGCTTGATGGAGCTTGCTGCATCTGATGCCAGAGACAAATTGGGAGATCTCTTCATGATGCAGTTCATCAACCATTTCTCCGACGGGCCTGGGCACGCGAGCCTCTCGCTGCTCGATGCAAGCCAACGTGCAATCGTCGCCTCCTTCTTGGAGCATTTGGCCGATGAGCATGGTGAGCTTGTTGCGCAAGAGTGTTGGGATGACGTACTTGCCGAGGGCATTCGCAACTGGCGCAAATAGCCTCGCGTTGCTTGGTTGCACTGCTCGTTAGTGCTCAGGCATCCACCGCCGTTGCACGCCCAACAGCCTCCCACGCCGCCAGATCCTTCAGCAACTGCTCGCTGTGCGCCCGCACCGCGTCGATCGCATCCGCACCCAGCTGCAAGCGCAACGGCGTGACCTCGGCCTTCAGCGCCGCGTCGATCGCCGCCGCTGCCTTGTCCGGGTCGCCGGCTTGCGTCCCATCCATGCCCTTCGCAAAGCTGCGCGTGCCGCCGACGATCTCGTCGTAGGCCGCCAGCACGGGCATCTGGCGCAGCACGTCGGCGCCCGCAAAGCCGGTGCGGAAGGCACCGGGTTCGACGATGAGCACCTTGATGCCGAAGGGCGCGACCTCCTGGGCCAGGGCCTCGGACAGGCCCTCCAGCGCGAACTTGGAGGCCGAGTAGGCGCCGAAGCCGCCAAAGGACATCTGGCCGCCCATGCTGGACAGGTTGACGATGGCGCCGCTGCGCTGCTCGCGCATGGCCGGCAGCACGGCGCGGGTCACGGCGACAGCGCCGAAGAAGTTGGTTTCCATCTGCGCGCGCAGCTCGGCGTCGGGTGTCTCCTCGACGGCGCCGACGATGCCGTAGCCGGCGTTGTTGATCAGCACGTCGATGCGGCCGAAGTGCGCCAGGGCGGCAGCCGTGGCGCGCTCGGCGTCGCCAGCAGCGGTCACGTCCAGCGGCAGCACGAGGACGCGGTCGGGTGCGCTGTCGGCCAGCGCGGCCAGGCGCGCCGGCTGGCGGGCCGTGGCGACGACGTTGTAGCCCTGAGCCAGGGCGTACTTCGCGAAGGACAGGCCAAAGCCGGACGAGGCGCCGGTGATGAACCAGGTGGGGCGGATGTTGGTGGTTGCAGTCATGGTGGGCTCCGTGGGGTGGTGGGTTGCGACGGGATTCAGTGTCTCGAAACGATGTGATCGGATAAAGGTGCTTGAATCGCATGGGTCATGCGATATGGTTCATGAATGAACCGCGAACTGCTGGCCCATCTGCCCATCGTCGTTGCCGTGGCCGACAAGCGCGGCTTTGCGGCGGCTGCCCAGGCACTGGGGATGAGCGCCTCGGCCGTCAGCCATGCGGTGCGTGTGGTGGAGGACGCCCTCGGCGAGCCGCTGTTCGCGCGCACGACGCGCAGCGTGGCGTTGACCGAGGCGGGCGTGCGGTTTCTCGCCAGCGTGGGGCCGGCGTTGGAGGACATCGGCGCGGCCGTCGAACATCTGGGCGCCGCCCGCGGCGAGGTTGGCGGCGTGCTGAAGCTGAATTCCTCGCGCGTGGCTTCGCAAATGGTGCTGCCGCCGCTGCTCGCGAAGCTGGCGGTGGCCCACCCCAAGCTGACGGTGGAGGTGCACGACAACGACGCCCTCGTGGATGTCGTCGCCGGCGGCTTCGACGCCGGCATCCGCCTGGGCGAGCAGGTGCAGCAGGACATGGTCAGCGTGCGCCTGACGCCGCCGTTCAAGGCCATCCTCGTCGCCTCGCCGGACTACCTGGCCCGCCGCGGCGCGCCGGCCCGCGTAGCCGAGCTGGCGGCGCACAACTGCATTGGCTTTCGTCTGCTGGCCGCCGGCAGCCTCTACGACTGGGAGCTGCGCGAGGCCGGTGAGACGGTGGCCGTGCGCACGACGGGCAGTGCCGTCATCACGGACGCCAGCTTCGCGCGCGACCTGGCCCTGGCCGGCGTCGGCATCGCCTACATCTTCGAGCCGCTGGTGCACGCGGAACTGCTCAGCGGCCGTCTGCAGCAACTGCTGCCCGAGTCGGCCTTCGAGGAGCCCGGCCTCTTCCTCTACTTTCCGCGGCGCGCAGCGTTGGCGCCCAAGCTGCGCGCCTTCATCGACGCCGCCCGCTCAGGCGGTTGATTCGGTCGCCTCACCGCTTTCCTGGGCCAGGAAGACGATCAGCACGATGAAACCGATGAGGGGGATCAAGCCGATCAGCTGCCACCAGCCGCTGCGGCCGGTGTCGTGCAGGCGGCGCGTGGCGGCGGCCAGCTGAGGCAGCAGCGTGGCCAGCAGGAAGATGATGTTGAGCCATTGGCTGAACATGCCCAGCACGAAGCTCGCGCCGAAGACGAACAGTGCGAACCACCAGTACTCCGAGCGGCTGGCGCGGCCCGAGAAGTCGACGTATTTGCTGAAGCAGGTCTGGACGGATTCCTGGAAGGTCATGGCCTCTCCCCGAGGTGGTGTTGAGTCGCCGGCATGCTAGGCCACCGGCCGGGCTTCACCACCCCTCAAAAACCCAGGCTTTCGCCCAGGCCGGCCAGCGTTGCGATGCTCAGGCTCGCAAAGATGACGGCGGCCACCGTGTGCACCAGCTTGACCGGCAGCTTCTGCGCCAACTTATCCCCCACCAGCACCGCCGGCACGTTGGCGATCATCATGCCGGCCGTCGTGCCGGCGACGACGCCGATGAAGTCGGCCGGGAAGCGCGCCGCCAGCGCCACGGTGGCGATCTGCGTCTTGTCGCCCATCTCGGCCAGGAAGAAGGCGATGACCGTCGTCAAGAAGACGCCATGGCCGGGCTTGGGCGTGTCGTCCTCGTCGAGCTTGTCGGGGATCAGCATCCAGCCCGCCATCGCCAGGAAGGACAGGCCGAGGATCCAGCGCAGCGCCATCGGGCTGATCAGGCCTGTCAGCCAGCTGCCTAACGCGCCCGCAGCGGCGTGGTTGAAGACGGTCGCAACGAAGATGCCCAGCACGATGGGCACCGGCCGCCTGAAGCGGGCCGCAAGCATGAAGGCGAGCAGCTGGGTCTTGTCGCCAATCTCGGCGAGGGCCACCAGGCCGGTGGCGATGAGGAAGGCTTGCATTGCGGCGGATTTTCTCAGCCGCTCCTGACACGCGCTGACAGCCAACCCGGCGCAGCATGCGGGCATTGCACTTCAGGAGACCCGCATGAACTTCGCCTACACCCTCGTCTACGTGTCCGACGTGGCCGCGTCCCTGGCCTTCTTCGACAAGGCTTTCGGCCTCAAGAAGCGCTTCCTGCACGAGAGTGGCGCCTATGGCGAGGTCGACACCGGCGGCAGCGGCACCACGCTCGCCTTTGTGGACCACGCAACCGCCCGTGACAGCGTGCAGCACGACTACGTGGCCGCCGACGCGAGCCCGCAGCCGCTGGGCATGGAGATCGGCTTCACGGTGACCGACGTGCAGGCTGCCTATGACCAGGCCGTCGCCGCCGGCGCCCGCGCGCTGGCCGCACCGGTCACCAAGCCCTGGGGCCAGACGGTGGCCTATGTGCGCTGCCCGGACGGCACGCTGGTGGAACTCTGCACGGCCATGGGCTGAGATTTCCCTTTCACGGGGCGGTTTCGCCCCGGCACGGCGCGCGCCGTGAATAGCTGGTCTTGAGCCAGGGAAGCCAGTGGGGCGCTGATGGCGCCCAGCGTGGCCAGTTCGGCGCCGCGGGTACCGCGGGCCTGGAAGGAGGCGTAGATGGCCATGATGAAGCTCGACCTCGTTGTCGGTGACACGTGTCTTCTGCAAGGGGCATGCCCGGTCCCGCACAATGACCGGTTATGCGCCGCGCAGACCGCCTCTTCCAGATCGTCCAGCTCATCCGCGGACGCCGCCTCACGACGGCCGACTACCTCGCGAGTCGCCTCGAGGTGTCGATGCGCACCGTCTACCGCGACATCGCCGCGCTGGGCCAGCAGGGCGTGCCCATCGAGGGCGAGGCGGGCGTCGGTTACCGCATGCGGGCAGGCTTTGACCTGCCGCCGCTGATGTTCAGCAAGCAGGAGGCCCAGGCCCTGGTCGCGACGGTGCGCATGGCCGAATCGCGGCTGGATGCGGCGTTGGCCCGCCAGGCCGAGAACGCGCTGTCCAAGATCCTCGCCGTGCTGCCGCTGGACGCTCGCGCCGCGGCCGAGAGCCTGGCGCTGTATGCGCCGCTGCCGGCCCTGGACCCGGCCACCAGCGCCCACCTGACGGCCATGCGCGAGGCCACCGAGGACCGCCGCAAGCTCAAGGTCGGCTATCTCGATCTGGGTGGGGTGAAAAGCGAGCGCATCGTGCGCCCGCTGGCCTGCCTGTTCTGGGGCCCGGTCTGGACGCTGGCTGCCTGGTGCGAGCTGCGCAATGACTTCCGCAGTTTCCGCGTCGATCGCGTCGAGACGCTGGAGGTGCTGGAGGAGACCTTCCGCGACGAGGCGGGCAAGACGCTGGCGGACATGAACCGCAAGCGCGAGGCGCAGGACAACGGCGGAGCTTGAAATGGAGCCCCTCGTCCAGTCTCGCGCCGCTGAACGCGGGCGTGCCTGACCGGTCCCCCGAGGGGACGGCGATGCTTGCGGCATCGAGCCGCAAGCACATCGCCTAACGCGGGCCGGCTCGGGAGCGGCCCAGCGCTCGGCCCGCAATTCGACACCAGCATGCCGCCGGCGAGTTAAGTACAGCGCGCGCCCTTGTCCTCAAGCAGCGCGCGCAACAGGGGGCGATGACATCTCGCCTCATCCTCGCAATAGCAACCCACCGAGAAATTCGTCTGCGCCGATAGCGTGGCCAATAGCGACAACGCATGTTGTGCCTCCGGCGCAGCCATCTCCGCGCTGTACTTCTTCTTGAAGATCTTCCACTCGGCGTCTGTCTCAGCCGCCTGGCCGAGCTTCATCGTCTCGACGCTGGGCGCGAGATTGGGGAACCAGACATCGTAGAAGTCGCGTGATGCGAACTCGGCCTTGGGCACGCCACGCGGCGGGCGGCGCACGGTGCCGATGCGCGTGCCTTCGTTCTGGGCGCGCGGGCTGCCGAGCCTGACGATGCGGATGGGCATGGCGGTCGTCCTTTCAGGGCTGGCGCCCCAACACGCGGATCACTTCTTCTTCGGCCACCGGCTTGGCGATGAAGCCGTTCATGCCGGCGGCCAGCGCGGCCTGGCGTTCCTGGTCGAGCACGGCGGCCGTGAAGGCGTGGATGGGCAGCTGGGCGGTGATCGGATCGGCGCGCAGCAGCTGCGTCGCCTTCAGGCCATCGACCTTGGGCATGTGCAGGTCCATCAGCACCCCGTCCAGTCGCCCGGCCTGCTCGCGCGCGAGGCAGACGGCCTGCTCGCCGTCCTCGGCCTCAACGACCTCGGCGCCCAGGCGCTGCAGCAGGGCCGTGATGATGAGGCGGTTGACCGGGTTGTCCTCGGCGACGAGCAGGCGCTGGCCGGCCAGCGGGTAGCGCGGCGGCATCGGGATGCGCTTGCGCGCAGCGGTGTCGTCGATGGTCAGGGCCGTAGGCAGGGCCAGCTCGGCCCAGAAACTGGAGCCGTTCGCGCCGTCGCTCTGCACGCCGACGCGGCCCTGCATGCGTGCGGCCAGCTCGCGGCAGATGGAAAGCCCCAGGCCGGTGCCGCCAAAGCGCCGCGTCGTCGAGTCGTCGGCCTGGGCGAAGGGGCGGAACAGTCGACTCTGCAACTCCAGCGGCACGCCGATGCCGCTGTCCGCGACGACGATGCGCACGCGGCCTTCGCCGGCCGATGACAGCTTCAGCCGGATGTGGCCCCGCTCGGTGAACTTCAGCGCGTTGACGAGGAAGTTGGCCATGATCTGGCGCACCCGCAGCGGGTCGCCGATGACCAGGCGCGGCAGGCCTGGTGCGAGTTCGATCTGCATGTCCAGGCCGCGCTCGCGGCCCAACGCCGCGCAGCCTTCGAAGCCGGCCTGGGCCAGCGCGTGCAGGTCGAACTCGATGGTCTCCAGCTCGAGATGACCCGCCTCGATCTTGGACAGGTCCAGCACGTTGGAGACGATCTCATTGAGCGACTCGGCCGCCGCCACGAGGTGGGCCAGGTACTGCGGCCGGCGCTCGTCGGGCCCGGCCTGCTGCAGCAGCCGCGCCAGGCCCAGCACGCCGTTCAGCGGCGTGCGGATCTCGTGGCTCATCGTCGCGAGGAAGGCGCTCTTGGCGTGGCTGGCGCCTTCGGCCTGCTGCTTGGCAGACCGCAGCTCGCGCTCCTGGCGGCGGCGTTCGGTGACGTCCTCGGCCACCCAGAGCGTCGCGTGGTCGCAGTCCTGGTCGTTGCGGCCTTCGCTGCGGCCGGCCAGCGTCGTTGGCAGGCCGCGGGCGTTGAACTGCACGGTGATGCGCCGGCCATCGGGGCGGATGAAGTCGCGCTCGAATGCCAGTGCGGCGCTGGCGACCTCCTGGGCCGAAGGCAGGCAGGCGTGGCCATCGGCCAGCTGCGGCTCGGTGCCGCCGAAGATCTCCTGCCAGTGGCGATTGACGCGCTCGAAGCGCTCGCCGCGCGTCAGCGCGATGCCGACGCTGGCGTGGTCGAGGATGGCCTCGGCCTCGATGCGCGCGCGCTCGCGCTCGGTGATGTCGCGGGCGATCAGCATGGTGGCCGGCTCGCCCTCCCAGTCCAGCGTTGCGGCCGACACCAGCACGTCACGCCACTCGCCGTGCACCAGCAGGGCGGAGCGGAAGTCGCGCACGATGCCTGACGCGGCCAGCTCGGCGGCCAGGCGCCTGGGCTCGCCGCTGTCGGGCCATAGGCCGAGCTCACGGCCCGAGTGGCCCATCAGCTCGTCGCGCGACAGGCCCACCAGGGCACAGAAGCCGGAGTTGGCGAAGCGGATGCGGCCGTCTTCCATATGGGCCACGCAAATGGCGTCGGGACTGGCGCGCAGCACGCGGTCCAGCATGTTGGCGGTGCGCTGGTGCTGCTGCAGCGCCAGGCGCTCGCCGGTGATGTTGTGGCTGACGCCGCGCCAGCCAATGTGGCTGCCGTTCGCATCGAAGACGGGCTCGCCCGAGCCCAGCGTCCACAGCAGCCGGCCGTCGGGCGCGCGAAAGCCGTTGATGCGGTCGCGGTAGGCGCGCTTGGCGCGGATGTCCTCCAGCAGGCCGGGGTAGTCGGCGTCGCGCACGAGCATGGCGCCGCCGGGCTCGCCCATGCGCAGGAAGTCTTCGCGCTTGTGGCCGGACAGGGCCTCGAACTCATCGGACAGCATGGTGACGCGGAACTTGGCGTCGGCTTCCCAGGCCCAGTTGTGGGCGGCCTGCACGAGGCGAGCCAGGCGGGCCTCCTCGCCGATGGCGCGCGTCAGTGCCGTGCCCAGGATGCGGTTGAGCAGCAGGGCCGAGGCCAGGCCGCTGGTGGCGATCAGGAAGTGGGCGACGACGCGATCGATCAATTGCGGCTGGCGCGGCGCGCTCAAGCCCGGCAGCAGGCCCTGGGCTTCCATCGCGGCCAGCACGCCGATGGCGGCGAGGTAGAGCACGGTCAGCACGGCTGCCGCCGCATTGCCGGCCACGCCGCCGCCCAGCGCGATGACCAGGGCGCCGGCCGCCAGGATGACGGTGTGCACGCCCAGGCCGATATGGGCCGCGTGGGCGACGAGGGCGATCAGCGTGCCGCCGAGGATCAGGGTTGTGGCCAGCCGCGCGCGGCCGGCGCGGCACAGCAGCCAGCCTGCGCCGCTGACTGCCAGCAACGCCAGCCCGACGACGAGGCGCTGGCTGCCCCACAGCGCGCGCAGGCCGAGGGCGGCCTCGCCGGCGCCGATCAGCGCGGCCACGGTACCCACGACGCCGACGATCCAGATCAGCGTGCGCGCCGCCATCTGCTGCAGCGCGCTGCGGGTGTCGCTGGCGTCAGTCGGCACTGAAGCCATTGCGGGCATGCGTGCCGTCGCAGAAAGGTTTGGTCTGGCTGCCGCCGCAGCGGCACAGCCGCGCCTGCGCGACGCGGCAGACCATGCGGCCGGTGCCGCTCAGCACCTCGATTTGGCCGCGCAGCTGCAGCGGGCCGTTGGGCTCGGGCTCGATGTCGATGCGGCCATCGCGCATGGCGGGCATGTCGGTGGGCAGGCCCAGCAGACCGGTCTCGGGCTCGCCGGTCGCGTCGAAGTGGATGTCGTGGTGGCTGCCGTCGCAGAAGGGCTTGTTCTTGCTCGCGCCGCAGCGGCACAGCGTGGCGCGCGTGCCGATGGCCTGGCCGCGCAGCACCAGCTCGCCGCGTATGCCATAGGGGCCGGCCTCGCGCACCGACAGCAAGTTGACCGGCGGCGGCGCCTCGTCGTCCTCGCCGTCCTTGCGGCGGTACTGGATGGCGCCCGAGGGGCAGGCATGGGCGATGTCGACGAGGCGCTCGACGGGCATGGCGTCCGGGTGCAGCCAGGGGCCTTGCACATTGGCGAGGAAGACCTTGGGCGCGCCGGTCACGCAGAAGCGTGCATGGATGCAGCGCTGGGCCTCGAAGCGCAATTCGAGCTTGTCGCCCTGCACGATCTCGATGCCGTCGACGGTCTCCGTGGGTGGCGGGGGCGGTGCTGCCGCGGCAGGTGCTGCGGCGGGCGCAGCGGCGGGTGCAGGCGCGGCGACGGGTGCGTTCAGGTCCAGCCCGCGCTCGGCGCGTTCGCGCAGCGACTGCAGCAGGCGTGCCGCGCGGCCGCTGCGTTCGGCCCCGAGCTCGGCGTGCAGGCTGGCCGCTGCGTCGGCGATCTGGCCCAGGCGTTCGACGACGAAGCGCCGCGCGGCCGGCCCCGGTGGCAACGCTGCCGCGTCGCGCAGGGCGGTGAAGCTGACGCCGGCGTTGCAGCCCGGATTGCTCGCGCCGGCAGGCAGCCGCGCGGCATGCTCGGCCAGCGGTGTGAAGGCGCGCATCAGGCAGATGCCCAGATCCACCATCAGGCTTTTCTCGGCCGACGGCCCGGGCAGCAGATAGCTCTGGGCCAGCAGGCGCAGCATCAGGCCGTAGCTGGCGTTGGCGATGTCCACCGTCGCGGCCGCGGCCGGGTTCTCCAGCCAGACCCGGCCCTCGGGCCGCGGCGGGCGGCGCAGCACCGGGTTGGTGGCGGCCGGCCAGGCGGGCTCGAAGCCCGGGTGGGCGGCGCGCAGCTGGGCCAGCTCCTCGCGGATGGCGGCGAAGCGGTGGTAATGCGAGGTGGCGCTGTCGCTGGGGGCGCCTTCGCCCTGCTGCACGATGGCGTCGAAGGCCGCCAGCGCCGTCTTGGAGCACAGCACATGGCGGGCGCCGCCGAGGTTGAGCTCCTGGGGCCCGAGCTGCAGCCAGCGGTTGCCGCAGAAGGCCACGGCCTCGCCGTGCAGCTCGACAAAGGCGCGCAGGTCGGCGCTCAGCGTGGCGTAGAAATGGCCGACGGTGTCGTAGTCGCGCGCCATCGGCGTGACGCGCGGTGCCGTCGAGCCGCGCGTGAACAGGCGCTCGGCGGCAAAGCCTTCGCCGTCCTCTTCAGCGCTGCCCTCGGGGCGCTCCAGGAAGATGAAGTGCTGCAGCGTCGCGTCATTGAAAGGTGCGAGCTTGACGACGACGCGGGCTGGCAGATTGCCGGGGTCGAGCGGGAAGTTGCCGCGGCCGATGCGCGGCGCGCCGCCCAGCGCCGCCGTGATGTTCCAGACCGCCACCAGGTGGCCCATCTCCTCGATGGCGACAGCGATGATCTCGCGCCGCCAGCGCTCGACGGCCTCGGCCTCGACGGCACCCAGCCCCTCGGCCTCGCCCTGCTTGAGGCTGAAGGCCGCGTAGAGATAGGTGCACATGAGGTTGTGCTCGAGCTCGGCGGCCTCGTAAAGGCTGTGCAGCAGTTGCTCGCGGCTGGGGGCCGCGGCCGGGGTTTGAATCGTCATGGAAGCGCGGCCTGGGACTAGCAGCGCGCGACATTAGCACGCAGTTGCGGGATGTCGGCGGTTGTTCGCGGCTACGGGCCGAGCGCCCGGTCCGCAAGCATCGCCGTCCTCGCGGAACCGATCAGACCGCGCGCGTTCAGCGACGCGAGGCTGGGCGAGGGGCCCACTGCAGGCGCGGCAGCCATGCCAGTGGATCGAAGCGGGCGGCCGGCGCCTCCACCCAGCGGTGGAAGGGCACGGCCAGGCCGTTGGCCAGCAGCCAGGTGGCCACGAGCAGCACCAGGCCGGCTTCGGGTGTCGCGCCCGGCAGATGCGCGAGCAGGGCGTTGCTCAGCAGCAGCACCGGGAAATGCAGCAGGAACAGTGCGTAGGAAGGCGTTGCGGCGCTGGCGAAGGCCGAAGCCAAGGCGGCCGGCAGCAGCTGACGGCCCTCGGCATGGCGGGCCTGCGCCCAGGACAGCCACAACGCCGTGGCCAGCGCCAGGGCGAGGCGGTCGCGCCATTCCACCATCAGCGCGGCGCTCACGGCCACTGCCAGCAGCAGCAGGCCGGCGCGGCGGTGACGCGACAGGCCCAGCCAATGCACGAGGGCGCCCAGGCCATAGGACGCGAAGAAGTAGGGTGCGTAGGCGTCGAGCTCCGGCTGGCGGTTGAACACCCAGGCCGAGGCCAGCGCGGCGGCCGCGACGAGGACGGGGCCGACGACGAGACGGCTTGGATGCCGCCAGCCGCGCCGTGCCAGCCACAGCAGGCCCACGAGCAGGGCAAACAGCTGCAGGTCGATGGCCACATACCAGGCGCCCACGGTCAGCGCTTCATAGCCCAGCACGTCATGCAGCAGCAGCGCGTGAGCGAGAAGCTGGCCGACGCTGATGTCGGCGGGCACCAGCTCGGGCCAGGACGAAGCGATGAGGCCGGAGATGCCCAGTGTCAGGGCCAGCGCCGCCAGGAAGGGCAGCACCAGCCGCAGATAACGCCGCCACAGCAGCTCGGGCACGGCGGCCTGCAGGGCCTGTCCACGCGGCGACAGGCCGCGCGCGCTGAGATAGCCGCCGACGACCAGGAAGATCTGCACCGACATGCGCCCGTACTGATGCATGGCGCCGGCCAGCAGGGGCAGGGCGGCGTGGGCGGCGCGGGCGATCGGCCCGTAGCTGACCAGGTGGTGCAGCACGATGATCTGTGCCGCGAGCGCCTTCAGGACGTCAAGATGGGGCAGTCGGCCGGAGGGACTGGACATGATCAGTGCGGCCCAGCCGCTGGCACGCGCTGACGCACACCCCGGGAGGGCGGCGAGCGAAGTGGGTGCGGGGGCTGTGGATTCATTGCACAAAAAGAACGGGCCTGCGCAGGCAGGCCCGTTGTCTCGGACATGTGAAATTGTACCGGTGGCGTCCTGGGGAAATCCCCATGGTGTTTCAGCTGGTCACGAAGAGGTGCTTGTTCTTTGCAAACCGCCTCACCCAAACCAGCGGCGCAGCCAGGCGCGCAGGCGCTGCAGCGCGTGACGGCGCTCGGCCGGCGCGGCACTTGCGGCGAGGGCCGGCGCGGCGGCTGGCGGATGGCGCTCAACCAGCGCGGCCTGCAGGCGGATGAAGAAGTCCTGGGCCAGCTTTTGTGCCGCCGCATCGACCAGACGCGAGCCGATCTGCGCCACCTTGCCACCGACGCTGGCCGTCACGTCATAGCTCAGCACCGTTTCGCTGGGCGACACGGCCTGCAGCTGGACGAAGGCTTGGCCCTTGCCATGGCCGGCCGCGCCGCCCGAGCCCTCGAAGCCGATGCGGTAGCTCAGAGGCGGGGTCAACTCGGACAGTTGCAGCTTGCCCTTGAACCTGGCCTTCACGGGCCCGATGGACACGGCCATCAACAGGTCAAAGGCGTTGTCGCCGGTCGACGTGAGGGCCTCGCAGCCGGGCACGGCGGCCTGCAGCATTGCGGTGTCGTTCAGCGCGGCCCAGGCCTGGGCCTGGGACACGGGCAGATGCTGCTGGCCGGTCAGATTCATGCACCGATTCTGACCGTCGGCCCGGCCAACAAAAAGCGCTGCCCGCCAGACAGGGCCTGACGGGCAGCGCGGGAGGCCGGGGGCGCTGTTTACTTGACGGTCAGCTGGTTGTCGACCGACTTCACGCCGTCGACTGCCTTGGCGATGGCTTCGGCGCGGTCCTTCTCGGCCTGCGTGGCGACCTTGCCGGTCAGCTGCACATAGCCGTTGGCGTCGGTCTCGACGTGAACCATGGCCAGCGACGAGATCTTGCTGGTGGCGAGCTGCGTCTTGATCTTGGTCGTCACGACCGAGTCCTTGACCCAGGCCTTGGCCGCGCCGGGCGGCTTGTCATCGGCATGGCCGACCAGCGGCGTGACCAGGGCAGCGGCGACCAGCAGCGAAGCGAGTTGCGAAATCTTCATGACTCTTCCTTTCAATCGGAAGCGGTAGCACTGGATGCGCACCGCCGAAACCGAAATCTAAGCAGTGGGACTGCCCGTGCAGGGCGGACGTTGCGCCGCCAGCCTGTAGGACGTGGGCTATCGCTTCAGGGCGTCGAGCAGGCGGTCGATGCTGTCGAGGTCGTGCACCGGCAGATGGCGAGTCACCTGGGGCAGCAGTGCCTTCACGCCCGCGGCGCGCGGCTGGAAAGCCTTGAAGCGCAGCAGCGGGTTCAGCCAGATCAGCTCGCGGCAGCACAGGCGCAGCCGCTCGGCCTCGAAGGCCAGGTGCGAGCCGCCGTCCTCGGCGTCGCGTTCCAGGCCATCGGTGACGAGCAGCACCGTGGCCGCGCCGCCGCCCAGCACGCGGCGCGCCCAGTCGCGGTTGAAGGCGTGCAGGCTCTGGCTGATGCGCGTGCCGCCGGCCCAGTCCGGCACGGCGGCGGACACGGCGGCCAGCGCCGCGTCGGGGTCGCGGGCTTTGAGCTGGCGCGTGATGCGCGTGAGCCGGGTGCCGAAGACGAAGGCTTCAACGACGGGGGCCTCGCCCGCGCCGCCGGCCGGATTCAACAGGCCCTGGGCCAGATGCAGCAGCACCCGCGAATAGCGGCCCATGGAGCCCGAGATGTCGGCCAGCAGCACCAGGGGTGTCGGGCGGCGGCGGGCGCGCTCACGGGTGGGCAGGGCGAAGTCGCACCGGGCCTCGGCGCGCAGCGTGGCGCGCCAGGCGATGCGGCCTTGCGGCGCGGGCGCATGGCGGCGCGTGAGCTGTTGCGCCAGGCGCGGCTGCAACGCGGCGAGGGCCTGGCGCGCGGCGGCCCATTCGGCGGCCGTCATCGTGTCGAAATCGCGCCGCTGCAGCAGCTCGCGGTTGCCGGCGTCCAGACGCGCCTCGATCTCGACCTGCTCGGCGCGCGGCGAATCGGCAGGCGCGCCAGGAAACAGCGCATTGGCCAGGCGCCGGTTCTCGGGTGGTGGCGGTGCGCCCGCACGGCCCTGGGCCTGCGGCAGTAGGAGGGCCATGATGCGGCCGAGCAGGTCGGGGTCGCGCCAGAAGACGTGGAAGGCCTGCTCGAACAGCGGCCGGTGCTCGGGCCGGTCGACCAGGCAGGCGGCCAGCGTCGCCTTGAAGTCGGCACGCGAGGCCAGGCCGCCGGCTTCCAGCGCCTGGGCGGCGAGCAGCAGCCGGTCGGTGCCGAGGGCCAAGCCGGCCGTGCGCAAGACGCGGCCGAAATGCACAAGGTTTTCCGCCAGGTGGTGCCCCTCGGCCGGCGGGTACACCAGCCGATCCCCCGAGGGGATGCATGCCGGCTCGGGAGCGGCCCAGCGCTCGGCATGCGGGTCCACGGCTCAGCCCTCGACGCTCTGCCGCAGTTCTGCAAGCAGCCTTGCGGCCTCGCTCCCCTGCACGCGGGCGATGTCGTCCTGGTATTTCAGCAGCACGCCCAAGGTCGACTGCACCGTGGCCGGGTCCAGGCTGATGGCGTTCAGCTCAATGAGGGCACGCGACCAGTCCAGCGTCTCGGCCAGGCCGGGCAGCTTGTAGAGGTCGAGCTGGCGCAGGCCCTGCACAAAGGCGACGACCTGCGCGGCGAGCCGCCGCTCGATCTGCGGCAGGCGCGCGCTGACGATGGCGAGCTCGCGCGCGGCATCGGGAAAGTCCACCCAGTGATAGAGGCAACGGCGCTTGACGGCGTCGTGGACCTCGCGGCTGCGATTGCTGGTGAGGATGACCAGCGGTGGTGTGGCAGCCGTGAGGGTGCCGAGTTCGGGGATGGTGATCTGGAAGTCGGCCAGGAACTCCAGCAGAAAGGCTTCGAAGGGCGCGTCGGCGCGGTCCAGCTCGTCGATGAGCAGCACGGGCGCGGGCGTGATGGTGAGCGCCTGCAGCAGCGGGCGTTCGATAAGGAAGCGGCGCGCAAAGAGTTCGTCGGCCGTGCGTTCACGTTCGTGTGCCTGCGCGAGGCGGATCTCCAGCATCTGCCGCGCGTAATTCCACTCGTAGGCGGCCGCGGCCAGGTCCAGGCCTTCGTAGCACTGCAGGCGGATCAACGGCCGGCCGAGGGCCGTGGCGAGTGCCGCGGCAATGGCCGTCTTGCCGGTGCCCGGCGCGCCTTCCAGCAGCAAGGGCCGCGACAGGCGCAGCGCGAGGAAGGCGGCTGTCGCCAGCTCGCGCGAGGGCAGATAGGCCTGGGCCTCAAGGGCCTGGGCGACGGCGTCGATGCTGCTGTCCGGAGCGGGATCGGGCACGGCAGGCCTCATGGGTAGTTGGAGCAAGTATGCGGTGGGCTGCGCCTGCTTACATCTGGGCGGGGAAGTTTTGTGCCGCGGGCGGCGTTGTCGGGTTGAGGGACCGAAGCGTCCCGCAGCACTCGATATCCAACGGAGCCCGCTCATGAACACGTCCAAACTCTGCCTCATTGCCACCGCCCTGATGCTGGCCGGCATGGCCCACGCCGAGGAGGTGGCACCGAATGCCGACAAACGCGCCGTCAACCTCGCCGTGCAGCGCGATGGCCAGCGCAATCAGAGCGCGGCGGCGGCGGTCAGCCTGCCCGTGGGTGAGCGCGCCTGGGTGCAACTGGGCGCCGGCCAGTCGCGCAGCCACGACCTGGCCAGTGGCAACAGCGTCAAGCCCCGGCAGGTCGCGGTCGGTGGTGGCGTGGCCGGCAAGGCCTGGCAGGCCAGTGTGAACGCCAGCCAGCGCCGCGACGGTGAGCGCCTGCGCCAGACGGACCTGGCTACAGCGGTGGACTGGCGGCCGGCGGAGGGCGTCAACGTCGGTATCGATGCGGTGAAGCGCAGTGCCCGTGCGCGGGGCACGGTGGCGTCAGGCGGCGGCGCGGCCACGCCGGTCGAGCAGCGCCTGCGGGGCCATGGCCTGGGCGTGCACGGCGCGGTGGCGGTCACGCCGCGCCTGAGCGTCTACGGCGCCGTCATGCGCAACCGCTACACGACGAGCACGACGCAAGCGACGAACAGCGGCGGCCTGCTGGCCGGGGTGCCGCTGCTGGGCAACCGCGTGACGGCCATCAACCGCGACGAGGCGGCGCTGGACCGCAGCCACCAGCTCGGCGCCACCTACCGCGTCAGCGAGCGCGTGGCGCTGAACGGCGAGGTGATGCAGGACCGGCTGCACGATGGCGGCAACCTGCGCAGCGTGCAGATGAAGGCAGCCATCGCCGCGGGGGCTGGCTGGACCGTCACGCCAGGCGTCGGCCGCAGCCGCGGGCCCCAGGGAGGCGTGAACTACGGGTTGCTGGGGGCGAGCTACGCGTGGTGAGGCTCTAAGCTTGGGTCTTCACCCCATGGAAGCCCTGTTATGAACTTCGCCAAGATCGTCGGCGTACTCCTCCTCATCGCCGGCGCCGCCAGCCTGGCCACTGGCGGTTTCAGCTACACCAAGGACAGCACCGTCGTGAAGCTCGGGCCGCTGGAGCTGTCGGCCAAGCAGAAGGAGGAAGTCAATCTGCCGGTGTGGCTGGGCGTGGGCGCGATTGCGGTCGGCGGCTTGCTGCTGGTGTTTGGCGGGCGCAAATGAGGGCCACGCCTGACGACATCCTTCGCTTCTGGTTCCAGGAGATCAAGCCTGCGCAGTGGTGGACGGTGGACACCGCTTTCGACGAGCAGGTCCGCACGCGCTTCGGCGCCCTGCACGAACAGGCCAAGCGCTGCGAACTCTTTGCCTGGCGCGCGGTGCCCGAAGGTCGGCTCGCCGAGGTCATCGTGCTGGACCAGTTCGCCCGCAACATCCACCGCGGCACGCCCGGCGCCTTCGCGGCCGATCCGCTGGCCCTCGCGCTGGCGCAGGAGGCCGTCGCTGCCGGTGCCGACCTGGCCCTGCCGGTCGAGCAGCGCGCCTTCCTCTTCATGCCCTATATGCACAGCGAATCCGCCGTCATCCACGCGGCGGGCGAGCCGCTGATGAAGGAACGCGCGCCGCAGGGCACGCACGACTTCGAGCTCAAGCACAAGGCCATCATCGACCGTTTCGGGCGCTACCCGCACCGCAACACCATCCTTGGCCGCGCATCGACGGCCGAGGAGGAAGCCTTCCTGAAGCAGCCGGGATCGAGCTTCTAGACGTCGAGCTGGTAGACCGTCGCGGCCGCGCGCTCCTCGGCGCTGTGGCCGGCGAGGGCCTTGTTCCATTCGGGGCCGGAAGCGCCCGTCGACGACGACGCGTTGCGCGTCATCACGGCGACCTCTTCGGTGCTGGCATCGAATTCGCCGACCTGCTCGCGGCTGTCCAGAAAGAGCTTGGCGACCGGGCCGCCGCTTGACGCGATGACGATCAGGTAGCGGGACACCTGGCGATGCTCCTGCTGGTTGTGCCGTGACGGCAATTCGTGACCGAAGCCCTGGCTCATCTGGCCTCCTCGCCTGGTTGCAGGCTGCTCAAGTGCCGCCATTGTGCGCCGCCTGCCGCCTCAGCAACCCGGAAGACCAGGTGGCCTGGACATGATTCAATACGGGAAGTGGAACCGATTCCAAATAGCGACAACCAGAGACCTGGCGAGGAAGAGACATGCAGTGCAAGCGAGCGATGGTGGCCGTGCTGGCCCTTGGTCTGGCGGCTCCGGCCTTGGCGGTTGAGGTGCCGGACTTCGGCCCCAACGTGCATGTCGTCGACCCGGCGACGCCGGGCCTGCAGGCGCTGATCGACGGCATCTACGCCGCCCAGCAGCCCAACCATTTCGGCCCGCGCCGCGACGCCATCCTGCTCAAGCCGGGCACCTACCAGGACTTGCGCATTCCGGTGGGCTTCTACACGCATGTGCTGGGCCTGGGCGAGCATCCCGACGACGTCCACGTCATCGGCGACCTGCGCTCAACGGCCTTTCTGGATGGCGACAACGCGACGCAGAACTTCTGGCGCGGTGCCGAGAACTTCTCGGTGACGCCGACGCCGGGCATCGGCGACAACACCATGCAATGGGCCGTGTCTCAGGCCATCCCGTTCCGGCGCATGCATGTGCGCGGCAACATCCGCCTGAACCAGAACAAGGGCTGGGCCAGCGGCGGCTGGTTCTCGGACGTGCTGGTGGATGGCCAGGTCAACTCGGCCACGCAGCAGCAATGGATCTCGCGCAACAGCCAGTGGGGCAGCTAGACGGGTTCGAACTGGAACATGGTTTTCGTCGGCGTGGCTGGCGCACCCGACGGCGAATTTCCGACGCCGGGCCAGCGCTTCACCAAGATTGCGAAGACGCCGCTGGTGCGCGAGAAGCCCTGGCTCTTCATTGATGCCAAGGGGCAGTACGCCGTGCGAGTGCCTGCCTTGCGGCGCGACAGCGCGGGCATCTCGTGGGCGAATGGCGCCGTGGCGCCCGGCAAGACGCTGCCCATCGGCCAGTTCTTCATCGCCAAACCCGGCGACACAGCGGCGACGCTGAACGCCCAGCTGGCCGCCGGCAAGCACCTGCTGTTCACGCCGGGCGAGTACCTGTTGACGCAGACGCTGCAGGTGAAGCGTTCCGGCACGGTGGTGCTGGGCATCGGCTTCCCGACGCTGCGCTCGGACAACGGCCAGCCGCTGGTGAAGACGGCGGACATGGACGGGCTGACGATCTCGGGCCTGTTCCTCGACGCCGGCAAGCAGGACTCTGGCGTGCTGATGGAGGTGGCGCCGGCCGGCTCAAGGAAGCGTCACAAAGCCGACCCCATCGTGCTGCACGACCTGTTCTTCCGCATCGGCGGCGCGGCGGCCGGGCAGGTGGACACGGCCTTGCGCATCAACGCCCACGACACCGTGATCGACCACACCTGGATCTGGCGCGCTGACCATGGCGAGGGTGTCGGCTGGACCAGCAACCCGTCCGCCCACGGCCTGTGGGTCAACGGCGAGGACGTGACCATTTATGGCCTTTTTGTCGAGCACTTCCAGAAGGAGCAAGTCGTCTGGCAGGGCAATGGCGGGCGCGTCTACTTCTACCAGTCCGAGATCCCGTATGACCCGCCGACGCAAAGCCAGTGGACGAGCCCGACCGGCCGCGGCTATGCGGCGTACAAGGTGGCCGACACGGTGACACGCCACGAGGCCTGGGGCCTGGGCGCCTACAGCGTCTTCCTGAAGCCCGACGTTGTGCTGGACCGCGCCTTCGAGGTGCCAAATCCAACAAAAGCGCCCGGCGTGCGCTTGCGCCACATGATCACCGTCTGCCTGGTGGACAAGGGCAGCATCGAGCGCGTCATCAACGACGCGGGTGACTCGGCGCGCTGCAAGGGCGGCAGCAATACGGCGACGCTGAAGGACTATCCCTGAGGTGTCGGCGTCGTCCGACAGTGCATCGCGCTGTCGGACACTGTTTGTCACATGCTGCCGACCTTAGCCTGGGCCCATCTCAAACCAAGGAGCGCGCCATGGGTGCCACCAAGATCATCGCCATCCTGCTGCTCGTCATCGGCGCGGCCAGCCTCGCAATGGGCGGCTTCAGCTACACCAAGGACAAGACCGTCGTGAAGCTCGGCTCGCTGGAGGTCTCGGCCAAGGAGAAGGAAACGGTCAATGTGCCGGTATGGCTGGGCGTGGGCGCCATCGCCATCGGCGGCCTGCTGCTGGTGTTCGGCAGCCGGAGATAAAAACGGGCGCCCGAAGGCGCCCATGCTGATGCTGCCGAAGAGAAACGGTCAGCCCGCCTCTTTCGCGAGGCGCTCTTCGATGCGCGCCTTGACGGCCGGCAGCGCGGCCGGCAGGTGGAAGGCGAGCTGGGCGAACAGCTCGTCGTGCAGCTTCATCTCGGCCTGCCATTCGGCGGCGTCGATGCGGGTCACGGTGTCGAACTTCTCCGGCGAGAAGTCCAGGCCATCCCAGTTCAGGTCGGTGTAGCCGGGCGTCACGCCAAACACATGCTCCTGGCCGCCGCCAGTGCCTTCCAGGCGGTCCAGCATCCACTTCAGCACGCGCATGTTCTCGCCGTAGCCGGGCCAGACGAACTTGCCGTCGGCACCCTTGCGGAACCAGTTGACGCAGTAGATGGCGGGCAGCTTGGCGCCCGAGGCTTCAAGCTTGGCGCCCAGGTCCAGCCAGTGCTGGAAGTAGTCGGCCATGTTGTAGCCCATGAAGGGCAGCATGGCGAAAGGGTCGCGGCGCACGATGCCCTGCTGGCCGGCGGCGGCGGCGGTGGTCTCGCTGCCCATGGTCGCGGCCATGTAGACGCCCTCTGTCCAGTCGCGGGCCTCGGTCACCAGCGGCACCGTGGTGGAGCGGCGGCCGCCGAAGATGAAGGCGTCGATGGCCACACCGGCGGGGTTGTCCCAGTTGGCGTCCAGCGCCGGGTTGTTGGTCGCAGCCACGGTGAAGCGGGCGTTCGGGTGAGCGGCCTTGGCGCCGGTTTCCTTGGCGATCGCGGGCGTCCAGTCCTTGCCCTGCCAGTCGATGGCGTGGGCGGGCGGTGTGTCCGTCATGCCTTCCCACCAGACGTCGCCGTCGTCGGTCAGCGCCACGTTCGTGAAGATCACGTCGCGCTCCAGGCTGTCCATGCAGTTGGGGTTGGTGTGCGAGTTGGTGCCCGGGGCGACACCGAAATAGCCGGCCTCGGGGTTGATCGCGTACAGGCGGCCATCGGCGCCCGGCTTGATCCAGGCGATGTCGTCGCCGATGGTGGTGATCTTCCAGCCGTCGAAGGCGGCAGGCGGGATCAGCATGGCGAAGTTGGTCTTGCCGCAGGCGCTCGGGAAGGCGGCGGCGACGTGGTACTTCTTGCCCTGCGGGTTCTCCACGCCCAGCACCAGCATGTGCTCGGCCAGCCAGCCTTGGTCGCGGCCCATCGTGGACGCGATACGCAGCGCGAAGCACTTCTTGCCCAGCAGCGCGTTGCCGCCGTAGCCCGAGCCATAGCTCCAGATCTCGCGCGTTTCAGGGAAATGGACGATGTACTTGGTCTTGTTGCAGGGCCAGCTCACGTCGGCCTGGCCTTCTGCCAGCGGTGCACCCACGGTGTGCACGCAAGGCACGAAGTCGCCATCCGTGCCCAGCAGCTCGATGACGGCGCGGCCCATGCGCGTCATGGTGCGCATGTTGACTGCGACGTAGGGGCTGTCGCTCAGTTCCACCCCGATGTGGGCGATCGGACTGCCCAGCGGCCCCATGCTGAAGGGCACCACATAGAGCGTGCGGCCGCGCATACAGCCCTTGAAGAGGGCCGGGGTTCCGTCAGCTTGACCGGTCTGCAGCAAACTGCGCATCTCGGCTGGGGCCATCCAGTTGTTGGTCGGGCCGGCGTCTTCCTTCTTGGCGGAGCAGATGAAGGTGCGGTCCTCGACGCGGGCGACGTCGCTCGGGTCCGAGTTGGCCAGGTAGCTGCCAGGGCGCAGCGCGGGGTTGAGTTTCTTGAAGGTACCGGCGGCGACGAGCTGGTCGCACAGCCGCTGGTATTCGTCGGCGCTGCCGTCGCACCAATAGACGTCGGCGGCCTCCGTGAGCGCCGCGATCTCGGCCACCCAGGCAATCAGCCGGGCGTTTTTGACATAGGCGGGCAGGTTCAGCCGCAGCCCCTGCATGGCGGGTTGGTTCATGGCGAAAGCTCCAATCATGGGAATGTGTTTGGGGCAGCTGGCGAGCTGGCCCAAGCACACCGAACCTGAGGAGGTGCATTGTCGAATCCAATGTAATCACGCCGTAACCACCGGGATCGGTGGGGGTCATGCAAAACAGGAATAACACCATGCCAGCGCGGCCGCGCGGCTCACGGCGGTGGCGAAGTGGGGCTAGGGTTTGCGCGAAGAGTGCGTGAAACTTGACGCAACTTCCTGGGTCGTCTGTCGAAGTTCATTCATCTCTGAACTTTGTTCATTGAATGCTGAACTTTGGCAAGACCTCGGCGAAGTCTCACTCGGTCCGCACGCTGCTGATGGCAGAGCCCAGCGCGGCTTCAATGGTCGTTGCACCCCTCCAGCGGGGCTCCACCAGTTGATAAGCGCCTAGGATGGGCGGCCCATTCGGCTCTAAAGCTGGATGTGCAGCAGCGATCCCGCTGCTCGGCCGGGCGTTGTTGTCACGGCCCGAAAACTTTACCCTGTTGACAACTTTGTTGATTACCTGTTGATAAGTTGCCTGCATTCTCGCCTAAGGTGTTGTTTAAACAGAAGTTATAGGCCCGCTGGCAGCCATCATTGAGAAGTGCTTGTCCGGAAGTTTTGGCAGATAAGTCCTTGATTTGATTGGATAAAGCCCTTACCTTCGCTCCAAAGAACATGCCTGGGCTCGCCGATTGCTCTGCTAGTGAGCCTGATTTTTTGGAGAGGAAGATGAACACCAAGCCCCTTGTGAAGACGCTAGTCACCGTTCAGACCGTGCGTGCCGCGAATGGCAAGGTGATGGGCCTTTCGCACGGCGCCGCTGCACCAGTGGCGCCAAGCATCCGGGTCAGCGAAAAACTTGGCAGCGTGAGCGTGGCGCGTGCAGGTCAGCTTGCCATGCAGTCCGCTAAAAAGTGACCACGCCTCCATCCAATCAACCGGCCCCATCTTTGGGGCCGGTTTTACATCGTACGTACTCGTCCCTTGTTCAGGGCGATGTCGACCTAATCGGTCATATCGCTTACGCCCTGTACAAACGAGACAAACTGAAGTTTTGTGATCAATACGAAAAGGCGGCCGGGCGGCAACCTACCCGGGAGGAGTTGGACGTTTTCATCCGCGGCTGCAACTTAGACACCCGTCTGTCCGGCTACCGAAGTGAGGCAGAAGTTTTATTGGAGCGCTTTGCCGAGTTTCAGCTTGAAGAAGCGGTGGCGCAGCTGGAAGATGACTACAACACCAAGCTGCGAACTAAGCTGCAAGAGGGCAAGTCTTGGCTTCGAGTAATTGGCGAGGCGCTTGTTGGCAACGTTGCCGTAGCGCTCGTCTGGGCGACCCTTGTATTGGTTTTCTACGTGAACAAAGTGGGTGGCGATCGCGTCTTGAAAGAGATTTCCACGTTGGACGTCAAGTCAGACGCGCCAGCCCTCGGCGCGCCAAGCGCTGCGCCATCGGCTCCTAAATAGTCGTACCACCCCACGAAGCCCACTCTTGGCGGCTGCGTTGCGCTATGGGGAGAACTGCCAAATCCTCGTCGACGGCACGTTCCTAGCCTCGGCTAAAGGGTGCAAATACCGGGCTCGAAATAACGGCGTGAGACAGCATTTCCCAAAAATGCTCAACTGTCGGCCCGCTCAAATTCAATATCTGATTTTCCACAACGGCAGGAGGCCGGCTGAAAAGCAGGTTGCCGTCCGAGTACCAAACGGCCACTGGTTCGCCTTCCAGGTCGGGATTGCCGAGTGTTATCTCTAGCAAAACGTCGTTCAGATTCCAGATCACGGGACGCACAGCGACCGGAAATTTGACCCCGAGGAACGTGTAAATGTGCTGACCTCCGTCTGCGGCAATGCTGCCGTAGACATCGAAATGATCTGGCCTAGTGACCATCCATTTAAGGGCATTGGCCCAGGCCTTAGTCAGCTGATCGTGCTTGTACCTAATCCGGGTGCATAACTCGTAGCTCATTGATTCACCTCTCAACGACCATACGTCGTTCTCCTGCTGCCGTCAGCTCGCCGTGTGGTGCTGCCTAGTCGAGCGCAATCGTCGGGGCGGCGCACGCCGATTGGGTCAGCGGCGCATTGCTGGATTTCTTGACCATCGGTCAATGATGCATGCGCTCGCGCTGTGATGACGTGTCAGCCCGCGGGAAGCAGGGACCTTTGTGTCTACTACAGGAGTCAATCAACGTATTCGTCAACCGACCCTAATTCACGAATCTCGCCTGACGTTAGTTTGAACGCATAGCCGTATGAATTCTGAATTTTGTGCACTAACGTGTGGCACGCATTGCATAGTGAAATGAGGTCAGAGTCGTTCTCTCTGCCAAGGCGCTCATAACACAGATGGTGTACGCACTGGGCAGTTTTGATGCAAGATTGGCAGGAATATCGGTCTCGCTTGAGAATGCGATCGCGCGTATTAAGCCACTGGGGCGAGTCGTAGTATTGGCCGAACGTCGTGTGATCCGTGATCTGCAATTTCCCCTGCATCCAATCCAGATCGCGCCGCAAGCGGAATTCGCTCCGAGCTGCTTTCCATGCGGTGATGTATTCGTCTGACCATGCATCGGCTTTTTGGGTAAGCGCCTTTTCTAAGTGTTCGTCGAACAGTGGTAGATCGTCAATATTAGGGATTTGCTTCTTTGACTTGGCTCTAATGTATGCGCCGCAGAATTCGCATTGTTCTACGATCGCCAAGCCGCTCTTTAATCTCCGGGTAAGCCTTAGGCGGGGATGTTCGCAGTTACCTACAGAGAGTGGCTTGGGGTTGTCAGCGACATACGCGGCCCTAAACCCAACGTCATCGAACTCTGGTACTCCCTCTAGCGCTGGAAGCGAATTGTGGAGCTCTTGGTACTTTTTTTGCCAAGATTCATATTCAACATAAAAAAGAGCGCTAAGTGAGTCGTCGAAGACAGGCAGTTGCTGCCAATTCGGGAAATCATTTTTCCTTAAGTCTTTGATCTCAGAACCACACGCCATACATTGCAGACGAATGTGTTGAGTGCCGTCGACAAAGAATCGCCTCCTGATTTCTTGTTCGGTATGGTGGCATGTCGGCCGTGAAGGCTGCGGATTGTTGCGTAGAAACTCTATCAGCTTCCAATCTCGACTGGATACGAAAACGTCAAAATCTCGAGATTCAATTGCGCACTGGCTTTCGAGCGTAGCCAGATCTGAGCGCACCTTATCCAAGCTTTCGGACGTTGCTGGGCGCGCCGAGTGTTCATAGGGAAGGCTAAGCAATTCCCGTGAAAGACGATCCTCGGATGCCTTTAGTTCTCGATGAGCAATCAGATACTGGTCGACATTTGTCAGAGAATTCTTGATATTCATGGCGGCCGAAGATTGGTTGCATGAGTTCAGCCGAGCAACAACGTATCGAGCGCTGCCGAGCTGGCCATGGGACACAGCGACGCGCGTTGATACCGCGGGCCTGGGCGCCTCAGCCCTGTACGTGAAGACATCGAAGCCTCTGGAGCAAGCTGGGGGTCTCAGTCGCCGAGCATCGAGGCGTGGCGGCAGGCGCTCCAGGCACCATGATTGACCCTGATCGCTTGATTCCATGCACCCCGATCATTCCTGAACGCATCGTCGCCAGCACGAGAGATGAGTAGCCAGGCGCATGCGTCGGCGAGACTGTTCTTGATACGGCTCCGATCGTAAATCGGGTTATGGGAGGGGTTATGCAGGCTTCATGGGTCGACGGATTTGACCAGCGCGTGCTGCTCAGCCGCTTTTTGAATCTGGCCGACACAGGAGGGTTGGAGACCTTGGAAGGCGCCACGGCCCATCCGGCCACGGCCTCCTGGTGGGCTACCCAGCCTGAAGCCTGGGCGGCCTGTCGCTCTGATCTGCAATCGCCGGAAGTCGCGATGCGTGCCTATGTGGCGTGGATCAAGACGCTGGGCGGCAAGCCGGTGTTCGTGGCCTACCCGGCCGGCTTCGACTTCCTGTTCGTGTACTGGTACCTGATGCGGTTCGTGGGCGAGAGCCCATTCAGCCACTCGGCGCTCGACATGAAGACCTACGCCATGGCGATCCTGAAGACGGGCTACCGCGACAGTACGAAGCGGAACATGCCCCGCAGCTGGTTTGACAAGCAGCCCCACACCCATGTCGCGCTTGACGACGCCATCGAACAAGGCGCATTGTTCTGCAACATGCTGAGGGCGAATCAAGTGGGGTGAGCGCAGGACGGTGACTTCTTCTGGACGCTCGCGCGCTGTTGAGGCATGGACCCGACGGTCCATTCAGACCGCAAAGAAAGTTCAGAACTCACCGAACGCAAATCCGAAATGTCCAGAACTCGGCGAGCAGGCCGTCCAGAATCATCCGAGCCGACATGCTGCAACTCATTGAAATCCCATGCGAACGAGTTCGGCATTCAAAGAACTTCGACATCGTCAGCCCTCGAGTCGCGTACCCAGCCGCCCCAGCACCAGCAACGCCACGGTGGCCGTCAAAGCAGCAAGGCCGGCCAGGCCCACCAGGCCAAAGCGATCCGCCAGCGCCGCGAACAGCGGCGGGCCACTGACCGAGCCCAGGTTGCCCAGTTGCACCAGCACGCCGGAAGCGCGAGCCTGCTGGGCCGGGGTGGGGTTGAGCTGCGGGATCAATGTGGACGCGGCGCCGCCGCCCAGGCCGGCGCAGGTCAGTGTCAGCAGTGCCAGCGCCTCGGTGGGTGCGCCCATGAGCGCCGCTCCGGCCAGCGCCAGTGCCGCGGCGCCAAAAGCCAGGTACGCCAGGCGCACCAGCTTCAAGCCGCCCTCGAAGCGCCGCGCGGCCCATCCTGCCGCCAGCGTGCCCGCCGTGGCCATCAGCGGCAGCACCGTGTGAAAACCGCCCTGACCCTGGCCGCTGAAGCGCGGCACGAAGGTGATCAGCGCGATCGTCGGGAAGGCATAGAAGAAGAACGCCAGGCCGGGCAGCGCGGTGCGCAGGTCGGCATAGACCTCGCGGTGCAGGGCCAGCACACCGGCGCGCGCGCCCGCCATGACCGGCGCGGGCGCCGCACGGACGTCGGCCACCCACAGCCGCACCGCCAGCGCCGCCAGGGCCAGCAACATTGCATGCCCGGCGAGGGTCTCGCGCGGCGCCAGGCCCTGGGGCAGCAGGCGATCCAGCCCGGCCAGCACGGCGAAGGCCAGGCCCACCACCGTGGCCCACAGGCCCATGACGGCGGTGCGGTGTGGCGGCGCGCAGGCGTGGATCAGCAGCGTCGGCGTGGCCACCATGATGGCCAGATGGGCCGCGCCCTCGGGCACACGGCTGGCCCAGAACAGGCCGAAAGGCGGCAGCAACGCTTGCAGAGCCGACAGCAAGGCGCCGCCGCCCAGGCCGATCAGCAGCAGGCGGCGATAGCCCACCCGTGGTGCCAGCCAACCCGCCACGACGCCGCACAGCAGGCCCACCACGCCGACGGTCGACAGCAGCAGGCCCATGCCTGCGGGTGAGGCGCCGTAGACCGCCTGCAGCCGCGTGAACTCGATGGAAATCTTGGCGAACTGGCCGCCGGCCAGCACGCCGCAGGCGCACAGCAGCAGCACGATGGCCCAGCGGGTGCGGGCGGGGGTGTCGGTCATGAGGGGTGGTTGCGAAGAGCAGCTGCGATGTTGCCAGCTGTCATGAGAAGCACCTTGGCCGGCCGCACCAATTGAGCGGCAGCGTTCGCCCGGCCAGCGCAGATCCGCTACGGCACCGCGCGTCCGCTGTTCGGTCTGCAATGGCGAGCCGCCGCTCGCTGCGAGCGCCGGCGCTCAGCCGTGCCAGCGTTTGGCCGCCCGCCTCACCACTTCGGGCAACAGGTGGTTCTCGGCCTCGACGCGCCGCAGCCAGGATGCGTCGTTGCCAATGCCGTTGATCTCGCGGCGCATGTATTGCAGCGCGGCTTCCGCGTGCAGGTCACCGGCGTGGGTGTCCAGCTTGGTCAGCACATGGATCAGGTCGTCGCGCAGCACGCGGTGGTCACCGGTCTCGGGATCGACGAAGGTGCCGTCCAGGCCGAAGCGGCAGGCCTGGAAGCGGTTGAAGGTGTAGGGCAGGTAATCGTCTTCGCTGAGCTTGAACGGTTTCTCCACCGTGATCCAGCGCGCCAGGCACTGGATGAAGCCGGCCAGGGCCGCCGCCTTCTCGATGGTCAGCGGCGTGTCAAGCACGCGGACTTCGATGGTGCCGAACTCGGGCTTGGGGCGGATGTCCCAGTAGAAGTCCTTCATTCCCGAGACAACGCCGGTGCGGGTCATCTTGGCGAAGTAGGCCTCGAAGTCGGTCCAGGTTTGCACGAACGGCGCACGGCCCGACAGCGGGAAGGCGAAGACCGAGTTCAGGCGTGCCGAATCGAAGCCGGTGTCCTCGCCCTGCACAAACGGAGACGATGCTGCCAGCGCGATCAGGTGGGGGATGAAGCGGCTCATGCCGTGCAGCAGCACCAGGGCTTCGTCGGCGCTCGGGCAGCCGATATGCACGTGCTGGCCGAAGATGGTGAACTGCTTGGACAGGTAGCCGTACAGCGACGACAGCTCGTGAAAGCGCGGCGTCTCGAAGATGCGCTGGCGCTTCCAGTGCTGGAAGGGGTGGGTGCCGCCGCCGCACAGACTCACGTCCAGCTTTTCGGCACAGTCCACCAGCGCGTCGCGGATCTGGCCCAGCTCCGACAGCACCTGGCCGAAGCCCGTGCAGACGCCGGTGGCCAGCTCGATCATGCTGCTGGTGATCTCGGGCTTCACGTCGCCCGGGATGCTGCGCTTTTCCATCAGCCGCATCAGGTCACCCGAGACAGGCGCGAGGTCGTAGTCGTCGCTGTTGACGATCTGCAGTTCGAGCTCGACACCGAGGGTGAGCGGCTGCGATTTGGAGAAATCACCCAGGCTCATTCAACGGCCTCCTTGTTGCGTGGGACGCGCTTGGGCGCAGGCGGCAGCTCGCCGGCCAGGCGCAGCGCGAACTGCACGGCGATGGGGCCGATCAGTTCCAGCACGGCGATGCTGGCCAGGATGATGGGTACGGCGCCGGCAGCCAGTTCCGGCTCGGCGCGCATCAGCTCGCTGAGCATGACCAGGGCGGTCGCGGACAGCGGCGTCATCGTGATCGATAGCGCCAGGCCCTGGCGCCAACTGGCCTTGGCCATGGGCGCCAGCGCCACGATGGCCACGGTCTTGGCGATGAAGCGGGCTGCCAGCAGCGCCAGCGCGGCGAAGCCGCCGGCGACGAGGATCTTGGGCGACCAGGCCGAGCCGACGATGACGAAGAGCATCAGCACCAGCGCCCCGCCCGAGGTGCCGAAGTGACGCGGCCAGACCCAGGGCCGGTCGCTGGTGTTGCGCAGCAGCAGGCCCGCCAGCAGCGGCATCAGCAGCGTCGACACGCCGATGGCGCGCGCGGCGACGATGGCGAAAGCGACCAGGCCGAACAGCAGCAACACGGCGCTCTCATTGCGCAAGTCCAGGCGCCGCGCAACGAGGTAGACGGCGCCCGCCAGCAGCGCGGCCAGCCCCAGTGTCGTCAGCAGCGAGATCGCCAGGCCAGCGAGCGCCTGCGACAGGCTGCCGCCGTCATCGGCCGCCCACCAGGTGCGCATCAGGATCAGCGCAACAACGGCGTACAGCGTGTTCAAGGCCGTCAGCAACGAAGCCCGCTGCGTGACTTGACCCGCAGCCCCCAATTCCATCGCGACGCGCCCCGACACGGCGGCGGGCGCCGGCATGGCCAGGATGGCGCAGGCGATGGCCGTCTGCCAACTGAGATCAAACAGGCGCAGTACGAAAGCCACCGCCAGTGCACTGAGCAGGGCTTCGGCCAGGCTGGTCAGCGCCAGGCCAGGGTTGCGGACCAGCCAGCGCAGGTGCACGCGGCTGCCGATCTCGAACAACAGCAGGCCCAGGGCCAGGTCGGTCACAGTCTGGGCCGCGCCGGCCAGCGGCATCGCAACGCCGTGGCCGAAGGCAGCGGCCACGCAGCCTGCCAATGTGTAGCCGACCACGCGCGGCAGCCGCGTCGTCGCGGCGATGAATTCGCCGGCCAGAGCGCCGGCCAGCAGCACGCCAACGACGAACATCAGCGCGCTGGACGGAGGAACGGCCAAGCCGGCCCAGACCCGCGCGCCGGTGTCTAGTGCATTCATAGGCTCTCCCTAAAAGTTTTGGCCGAAGCCTAGACGCACGGTCGGCGCGCCCTTGTAGGCCGACATGCCGAAAGCCTCCTGGACAATGGCCGCCATGCAAGTCGTCAGCGTGAACACCGCCCGCGTCGAACACTTTGTTGCGACCTCGGGCCAGGTACTGGATTCGGCCATTCGCAAGCGCCACTGCCAGGGGCCCGTCGATGTCCGGCCCCTGGGCCTGGACGGCGACGAGCAGGCCGACCTGAGCGTGCACGGCGGCCTGAGCAAGGCCGTCTATGCCTACCCCCAGGAGCACTACGCTTTCTGGCAGACGGTGCGCGGCCAGGCCAAGGTGGAAGGCGCGCTGCAGCCGGGGGATTGCGGCGAGAACCTGACGTTGACGGGCCTGCTGGAAAGCAGGGTCTGGATCGGCGATGTGCTGCGCTTCCCGGACTGCGAGCTCGTCGTGTCCGAGCCGCGCTACCCCTGCTTCAAGTTCAACGCGCACATGGGCTTCAACCAGGCCGCCAAGCTGATGGCGCAGAGCGGCTACTGCGGCTTCTATCTTGCCGTGAAGCGCGAGGGATCGATTGCGGCCGGCCAGGCCTTCGAGTTGATAGCAGGGCCACGCGAGGTCGGCATCGTCGAACTCTTCAAGGCAAAAATGAAGAAGAAGGGCTAATGCGGCGCCGGCTGCTGTTGGCCGTGGCAGGGTTGGCGCCCGTTGCCGCCTATGCCGGCCCGGTGCTGCAGGTCGGACCCAGGCGCGCCGTCAAGTCGCTGGCCGCCGCGGCCCGCCAAGCGCGTGACGGCATGCTCGTCGAGGTCGATGCGGGCGAGTACGTGGCCGATGTCGCCACTTGGCCCCAGCACGGGCTGACGCTGCGTGCCGTCGGCGGCCGCGTGAAGCTGGTCGCGGCCGGCGCCCACGCGCAGGGCAAGGGCCTGTTCGTGACGACCGGCCGGCGCCAGCGCATCGAAGGCTTCGATTTCACCGGCGCCGCGGTGCCCGATCGCAACGGCGCCGGCATCCGTGTCGAGGCCGGTTCACTGACGCTGGTGGACTGCACCTTCAGCGACAACGAGAACGGCGTGCTGACCGCCAACGATGAGGCCATCGAGCTCGACATCGTCGACTGCGACTTCGGCCCCATCCTGCCGCGCGAGGGCAAGACGCACAACCTCTACGTCGGCGCCATCAAGCGCCTGGCCGTGACCGGCAGCTACTTCCACCACGGCCTGCATGGCCATCTGCTGAAGAGCCGCGCGGCCCTCAACCGCATCCTCTACAACCGCCTGTCTGACGAGATCGGTGGCCGCGCGAGCTATGAGCTGGAGTTCCCCAACGGCGGCGTCGCCGTCGTCATGGGCAACCTCATCATGCAGAGCTCGATGACGGAGAACCCGCACGTCATTTCCTTCGGCGTCGAGGGTGCGAAATGGGAGAAGCAGGCCCTCTACCTCGTCAACAACACGCTGGTGGACCAACTGCCCAGCGGCGGCATCTGGTTGCGCGTGACGCCGCCGCAGGCCGAGGTCGTGCTGGCCAACAACCTGCTCGTCGGCGGCCCCCAGCTCGCGGCCGAGGGGCATTGGACGCGGCGCGCCAACTTCCACGCCGACTGGGATGAGTTTGTGCGCGCGGCGCGCGACGACTACCGACTCAAGCCCGATTCGTCACTGCGCGGCAAGGCTGCCGACGCCGGCGAGGGGGGCGGCATGAAGCTCGCGCCTTCGCGCGAGTACCGCCACCCTCACACCAGCCAGGCCCTCAACGGGCCGGCGCGCCACCCCGGCGCTTTCCAGTCCTGAGGGCGTTGAAGCCGGCCGTCAGGTCATTGGCGTCGTCGCAGCTCGGCACCGGCGCGCCGCCATATCGGCGGCGTATGGGTCAGGCGCGCTTCAGCACCGGGTAGTCCGTGTAGCCCTCGGCACCGCCGCCGTAGAAAGTCTCCTTCTGCGGCGCGGCCCAGGGCAGGTCGCCGCGGATGCGCTCGACGAGGTCGGGGTTGGCGATGAAGGGCCGGCCAATGGCCACCGCGTCCGCCTTGCCGCTGGCGACGGCGTCCAGGGCCATGGTGCGGTCGTAGCCGTTGTTGGCGATATAGGGGCCGTTGAAGCGGCGGCGCAGCTCGGCGTAATCGAAGGGTGCGACGTCGCGTGCGCCGCCGGTGGCGCCTTCCACCACCTCCAGGAAGGCCAGCTTCAGCGGCGCGAGCTGGTTGGCCACGTAGTTGAAGAGAGCCTGCGGATTGCTGTCCTGGCCGATGTCGTTGCTCGGCGTGACCGGGCTCAGGCGCAGCGCCGTGCGGCCGGCGCCGATGGTGCCGGCCACCGCCGTCATGACCTCGATCAGCAGGCGGGCGCGGTTCTCGATGGAGCCGCCGTATTCATCGTTGCGGTCGTTGGCGCTGTCACGCAGGAACTGGTCGAGCAGATAGCCGTTGGCGCCGTGGACCTCGACGCCGTCAAAGCCGGCGGCGATGGCGTTCTTGGCGGCCTGCACATAGTCAGCGATCAGCTGCGGGATCTCATGCGTGGCGAGTGCGCGGGGCTCATCGGTGGGCACCAGCTCGCCATAGGCCGCATAGGTCTTGGTCTTGGCGGCGCGATTGGTGGACGACACCGGCTGCTGGCCGCCCGGCTGCAGGCTCTTCAGCGAGATGCGGCCCACATGCCAGAGCTGCACGACGATCTTGCCGCCCGCAGCATGCACGGCGTCCGTCACCTGCTTCCAGGCGGCGATCTGCTCGGGCGTGTGGATGCCCGGCGTGTCGAAATAGCCCTGGCCATCGGGGCGGATCTGGGTCGCCTCGGTGATCAGCAGGCCGGCGCCGGCGCGCTGGCGGTAGTACTCGACATGCAGGTCGTGCGGGGTCTGGCGGGTGGCGCGGTTGCGCGTCAGCGGCGCCATGACGACGCGGTTGGCCAGCTGGATGTCGCCGAAGCGGATGGGGTCGAAAAGGGTAGGCATGGCGGTGAAATAGGGCCGGTAAGGATGGTTGCAAGTCTGGCCGGGGCCGACTTTCCCCGTCCCGGTGGGGTTGATGGCGGATGTGTTAGCGACAATCGCGCCATGCTCGCCTACCGCCACGCCTTCCATGCCGGCAACCATGCCGACGTCCTCAAGCACCTCGTGCTGACGCGCGTGCTGCGCTACATGGCTGAGAAAGACAAGCCCTACACGCTGATCGACACCCATGCAGGCGCCGGTGGCTACTCGGTCGAAGGCCGCTATGCGCAGAAGAAGGGTGAGTACGCCGAAGGCGTCGTCAAGCTCTACGACCGCAAGGACCTGCCCGCACCGCTGGCCGACTACCTCGACCTGGTGCGCGCCTTCAACCCCGGCGGCCAGCTGCGCCAGTACCCGGGCTCGCCGGCCATCGCCAACATGCTGATGCGCGAGACCGACCGGCTGCGCGTCTACGAGCTGCACTCGACCGACCACCGCATCCTGGCCAGCTACCTCGACGGCCGCGCGCAGACGCAGGTGCGCGACACCGACGGCTTTGCCGCCATCAAGGCCGAGCTGCCCTCGCCCACCCGCCGCGCCGCGTTGCTGATGGACCCGTCCTACGAGATCAAGAGCGACTACGGCAAGGTGCTTTCGGCGTTGCGCGAGGCGCTGGAGCGGGCCGCCGACACGGTCATCATGATCTGGTACCCGCAGCTGCAGCTGCTCGAATCGAGCCAGCTCGCGGCGCGCCTGAAGGGCAGCGCCGACGCCGCCGCCAAGAAGGGTTGGCTGCATGTGCGGCTGACCGTGGCCGAACCCGCCGACCGCCCGGACGGCAAAGGCCTGGGCATGCTGGGCAGCGGCATGTTCATCGCCAACCCGCCGTTCACGCTGCACGACGAACTGGCCGAATGCCTGCCGGTGCTCGTCGAGCGACTGGGCCAGTACGACGGCGCGAACTACGTGCTGGAACAGAAAGTGGCATGAGCGCCGCGCCGGGCCGCCCCAAGCAAGCTCGCTCCCGCCTGGCGGGACAGGCCGTAGGCCGAAGGGTGCACCAATGACGACGGAGTCCAAGCCCGTCACGATGGAGCAGATCGCCGCTCTGGCCGGCGTCTCCACGATCACGGTTTCGCGCGCGCTGCGCGACAGCCCCTCGGTCACGCCGGCCACGCGCGAGCGCATCAAGACGCTGGCGGAAGCCGCCGGCTACCGCTTCAACCACCATGCGCGCAACCTGCGGCTGCGCCGCAGCCACATGGTCGCCGTCATGCTGGAGATGCAGCCCGACACCGACCGTCCCATGACCGACGCCTACCCGCTGCAGCTGCTCGGCGGCATCACCCAGGAGCTGACCTCGCGCGGCTACAGCGTGCTGCTGTCGGCCCTGCAAAGCCCCGGCCAGGGCATGGCGGCGTCCGCCGACGGCCTCATCCTGCTGGGCCAGGGCGCCAACGGCTCGGCGGTGAAGTCGGCTGCGGCGATGGGCCTGCCGATGGTGGTGTGGGGAGCCGAGCATGGCCGCGGCGACTCGGTCGTGGTCGGCGGCGACAACGCCCATGGCGGCGCTTGTGCGGCCGAGCGCCTCATCACACTGCAGCGGCGCGAGCTGCTCTTCCTCGGTGACGTGCGCCATGCCGAGATCCGCGACCGCCAGCAGGGCTTCGCCAAGGCGCTGAAGAAGGCCGGGCTCAAGACCCAGACGTTGACGCCGGCGGCCTTCACCTTCGGCGCCGGCTTCACGGCCGTGCAGGCCCATCTCGCCAACCTGGGTCGAGGCGGCAAGGCGCCCGACGGTCTGTTCGCCGCCAGCGACCTGCTCGCCATGGGCGCTGTGCGCGCCTTCACCGATGCCGGCCTGGCCGTGCCTGATGCGGTCTCGGTGATCGGCTATGACGACTCGCCCGCCGCCCAGAGCTTTGCGCCGCCGCTGACCAGCGTGCGCCAGGACTGGCATCACGGCGGCGTGCTGCTGGCGCGCAAGGTGCTGGACCTGATCGGCGGCCAGGCCGCCGCCAGCGAGATCATGCCGACCGAACTGGTCGTTCGCAGTACTTAGTCCAGCACGACCTCGGTCCGGATGATGCCGGCGCGTTCGGCACTGGCCGACAGCGCCAGCCGCGTCCCGACCGGTGCCCGCACCAGTTCGCTTGACCGGCTCGCCCTAGGGGTACGTCTGGTAGCCAAAGCTCGCTAATGTCCGACAGCACCACTACCGGTGCTGAATGGAGCTTCAAATGAACAAAATACTCGCGGCCTGCGGTGTCATGTTTGCTGCGTTAACGTGCAGAGCAGACGTCCAGGTAAGCGCCTCATTGAGCAATTTCCACTTCACACTGGTCGACCTCAATCCTGGCGACGGTATTGCGCCGTATATAACTTTGGCTGGCGGCCAGCTGGTCGGAAAGCTTTGGGCAACTACGCCCACTGGCATGACGGACCAGCTTACCGCGAGCACTCAAGCGCCCTTGGCAAGCTTTTCAAGGAACTTGATCAGCGAAGGTCAAACTGGGGAATTCCGGATCGATACAAGCAGTCTAGCCAGCCTCAGTTTTGAAAGCCACGTGTCGTCTTCCCTTGGCGCCAGCGGAGGTGCATATTCTCCTAACGAGACAGGTGCGAACGCGTTGGCGTACTCGATATTCACGCTGTCGCCTAACACGAAACTAGAAATTACGGCGGATGCCAAACTCCAAGCGAACTCCGGAGTTGCCGGCGTCCAGACCTTTCACAACACGGTTCTCGCCACCGCATACATCAACGTCTCGACCCTGATAAATTTTCCTGTGGCAGATGTCTTGCAAAAGTCAATAGATGAGGAAGGCGGCTCCTTTTCCTTTTCCGAAGCTAGGACGCTCTCGGTGACGTTTGTAAACGGGTGGTCGCGCGAGGAGACCATTTACACAACCATGTTTGCGAACGCTGAACAGCAAGCGGCGCCAGTTCCTGAACCCGGCACAACGTCAATGCTTTTTTGTGGCGCTTGCCTGATGGGCTTGCTGGTGATTCGGCAACGGCAGTGAGCTCGGCGCGCCCCCAAGTTGCTGCTTCATTGGCCGTTGCGGTGCCGAGCTCGCCGGCATTTCAGAACTGAGCGGAGGACACGTTCTCCGCGCTCGGCAAGCGCACTGGCCGCCGCATGTAGCGTTGATGCGAAGGTCTCAGGGATGCGACTTCTCGTCAATCCAGCACCACCTCCGTCCTCACCACCCCTGCCCGCTCCGCACTCGCCGACAGCGCCAGCCGCGTCCCCACCGGCGCTCGCACCACCCACTCCGCCACTGCGCGGTCGCCCGTGGGCTGCTTGTTGAACAGGAAGGCCAACTGGCTCTGCTTGGGCGCGTGGCCTTCGAGCTGCGGGCCTTCCATGCGCTCCTTGCCGTTGACGAGGCTGATGGCCGGGTCGCCGCTGGGCATGTGGATCTCGAACATGACGCCGCGCACCGCCTTGCGCTCCAGGGCCCGCTGCGTCACATAGGCCGGCAGATAGCCGGCGTTGGCCACGGCCATGCGCACCCGCCACATGTCGGGACCGAGTGCTCGCACCTCGGTGCGGATCAGCTCCAGCTTGGGCAGGCTCATGGCGATCTGCGTCATCCAGGCCGGAAAGCGCGCCGCCTCGCGCTCGCGCAGGGCCGGCGGCGGGTTGCGCCAATAGTTCATCTTGTCCCAGCCGCCGATCTCCACGGAACCCAGCTGCGGATGCTGGAAGGGCGTCCATTCGACATGGGCCTTGCCGCCGCATTGCTCGTCGCTCCACTTCAGCAGCTTGACGTCGTCTTCCACCGGATGCTGTCGGTACCAGTCGATGAACTTCTTGACCTCGAGGCCGGCCTCCTTGCTTGGCGACCACAGCTCGACGACCCAGAACAGCGCGCCCAGGTGCTCGTAGACCCAGTCCTGGGTGCCGGTGATGACGTCCTTGGGGTGGTAGCGGAAATCCTCGTAGATGCTGACGGCGGGGTAGCCCGTGTGCTTCTCGCCCAGGGCCGAGAAGTTCTGGAACAACCACAGGTCCTCGGGCGTCATGTCGTTGTCGCTGCGGGTGCCGCAGGGGCGCAGGATGACGCCGCTGTGCGTGTGATAACTGATGGCCGCGCCGATGTTGGGATGCTGGGTGATGAAGTCCACCATGGCCCGCACCTCGGGCTCGCTGGTCGGGTAGGGGCCGGCACCGAGCTGTTGGAACTCCTGGCGCCATTCGCCGGGGAAGTTGCGGTTCAGGTCCAGGCCTTCGCGGTCGGCGTTGACCTTGACCGTCAGCCCGTCGTGGTTCTTGATGAAGCCCTCGGGGATGAGGCGGTAGTACTCGCCGCCCTGCTCGCCGGGCTCGCGCGCCACCATCAGCCGCGGGTCGCCCGCGTGCTTCTTGTAGCCGCCATGGGGGTCCGGCACGCGCATGGTCAGGATGCGGCCGTCGCCATCGACGTCCTCGATGGTGAGGCCGTCGACGGCTTCCTCGGTGTAGGGGTAGGGCCGCGTCGAGCTGCGGATATGGCGCGGCCGGTCGGCCAGGGCCAGCTCGGCACCGTCGGGGTTCAGGCGCGGCACGATGTAGAGAGTGCGCGTGTCCAGCAGGCGGTTGATCTGCTGGGCCTCGGCCGACGTGCCGCCGTGCTCCTTCAGCAGGTGATGCACGTAGTACAGGCAGGTCGTCGACGCGGTCAGCTCGGCCGCATGGATATTGCCGTCGATCCACATCGCCGGCTTGTCGATGTCCATGCCGCTGGCCAGGTTCGTGACGACGATGACCCAGATGTCGCGGCCCTCGTAGCTCTTGCCGATCGAGCGCACCGACACCAGGTTGGGGCGGGCTTCGGCGTAGGCGAACAGCAGGGCCGTCAGCTCGTCGTAGCGGTAGAAGTGGTCGAAGCGCGGGTTGGGCAGTGGAGTGGGCATGGCGGCGTCTGTCTTTATGTGACCCCAAGAACTAGGGGCTCTGGAATGCGGCGGATTGTCTGAAGCCGACCCGTGCAGGCGCCCAAGGGTTTGCCCGCGGGGTTGCCCGCGCCGGCTCAGGTGCTGTTGCGGACTGCGTCGGCGAGGCGAACACATCGAATGCGACATTCGCATAGGTAGTTATCCGAAACGGGGATTTGGCGAGCGCCTGTAAATAGTGCCATTGAAGTATCTGGCGCGCTCCAAATAATAAAAAGACCTTCTGCACAGATGTGCGAGGGGATTTCAAAACCTAAGCAAAGGAACTTCCAATGAAGCGCAATGAATCGAACAAGCCACTGGTCAACGTCGTGCCGCTCGAGGCCAAGACCGAAGCCGCCGGTTCCGAAAAGGGTCAGCAACTGGTGCCGGCGCTGGTCGGCATCATGTGGATTATTGCGCTGTCCTGAACGCGCTTTGGCAGATGAGAATCAATAGTCAATAGTTCGCTCTTGACAATTGATCCGCCTGCCAATATCCCATCTGCGACCGGGGCCCGATTGCCCCGCCCCGGTCGTTTTTCAAAATTCCCGTTTCAGGACTCCAGCGTGCAATACCGCAGGCCGATAATCCGCGCAGTTTTGACTTTCCCGCCAGGTATGAAAGCTTTCTTGTCGGCTGCGCTGACCGTGATTCGTCGTCTCCTTGCACTGATTGGCTGGTCGTTCAGTAATGCCCGCCCGAGTCCTGTCCACTACGACTGGTTCACGCCGGACGAGGTTGCCGGCTACGACGCCGGGCGGCCTGCGACGCCAGCGCAGCGCGTTGACGACCAGACCTGGAGCGACCTGCACGTCGATGACTTCATCCGTGCCACCTGCCGCGAACACAGCATCCTGGCCAGGCAATACCTGTACCGGCAACTGCGGCAGGGGCGCGTTGCCGCAGGCGACAAGTCCATCTACGACGACCGCGGCGTCGTCGCCGGCGAGACGGCCTCTTTGAAGGCCGCGGCAGACCCGTGGATCCAGAACCTGCGCCTCATATCCCAGGACCTGACGCCCTTCCTGTACCGCGGCCAGCGCCCCGTGCTGCCCGCCTGGTCTGCCCGTCTGTGGCTGATGCCATGGGCATTCACCGCCCTGCTGGCGCTGCTCTGGACGGCGCCCGGCGGCTATCTGGCCGTGCTGCTGGTGCTGTACCTTTGCGTCGTCGCGTTCGTCCAGATCCGCCTGTACCGGCCACTCAAGGCCTGGCAGACGCTGCGCCAGGCGCTGTGGGGCATCCTCGACGCCAGCCGTGGCGTCGCCGCCCTGCAGCGCCAGCACGGCCATCGGCTGCTCCATGAGCTGGCTGAAGTTGACGCCATTGCCAAGGCGCTGCAGGGCAGGATCCAGCTCACCTGGTACGAGCGCATGGCGGGGGTTGCCGAATACGCCAACCTGCTGTTCCTGTATGAATACGCCCGCTTTGGCAAGGCGGTGGGCACGCTGGAGTCGCTGATTCCCGACCTGCAGCGCGTCTATGAGGCGGTGGCGCGGTTCGAAGGCGGGCTGGCGCTGCTGGCGCATATCGAGTCCGGCGGCACGCATTGCGGCGCGGAATTTGCCGACGGCCGCGCGATCACCCTCGAACGCTTGGTGCACCCGCTCGTGAAGCATCCCCTGCCGCTCACGCTGTCGATCCCGGATGGCCGGGGCACATTCATCTCGGGGCAGAACGGCGCCGGCAAAAGCACGCTGCTGCGCGCCGTGGGCCTCAGCTTACTCACCGCGCGCGCTTTCGGTTGCTGTTACGCCGCGGCGGCGTGCGTGCCCTTTGCGGTCGTGCGCACCAGCATCGGTCACGACGATTCGATCAGCGCATCCGAAAGCCTGTACATGGCGGAAATGCGGCGCGCCCGGGAACTGCTGGACCACTCACGCACCAATCCATCGACGATCTTTCTGATCGACGAGTTATTCCGTGGCACGAACAATATTGAATCCGTGTCGGCCGGCGCCGCCGTCATCGCCGAACTCGGTCGCCGGCATCTCGTATTTGTCACATCCCACAATCTCGTGTTGGCGCCGTTGCTGAGTCGGCTGCTTATACCCATGAATCTACAGTTCACGGCGCCAGAAAAAAACAGTTTGGAAATACGCCTCGGCGTGATGACGGAAACCAATGGCATCGACATGATGCGCCAGTATGGCCTGCCGCAATCGGCCATCGACGAGGCGCTGAGGGTTTTTAGCTGGTTTTCCGCCTACACGATCCAACCCACGACTTTTCCGCAGATCGACTGACGTCAATCTCCGGCAACTGAGCACCGCCGCCGTGCGGGCCACGAATTCAAAGGGAGCACACATGAATACCGAAGAATTTTCCGCCCTTCTCAACGCTGAACCGCGGCGCCGTGTCATCGACCACCGGGAGAGTTTCGAGCGCTTCGTCAGCCAGCTCGACATCCGTGCCTTGCTGACCCGTGAGCTGAAGGCCGCGCTGGCCGACTACCGCCGCCCGCCGCCCACCGTGGCCGACTCGACGCTGCGCTTGCAGGTGTGGGATTCGCTGGCACTCGACCTGACCATCACCCAGGCGAAGGACTACCCAGCCGTGGTCTGCACACATCAGGACGTGCTGCAGTACTTCTATTCCGGCTGCGATTTTCGGCACTACCGCCTGCAGGGCTTCCAGCCGGACGCGTTCAACCCCGAGGCGCGCGCGACGCTCAACGAGGAAGGGCATTTCGGCGCAGGGGATGTCATGGCCATCGACGGTCGGGCCGACCTGTACGCGCTGAAGTCGCCCGAGCCCATCATCTTCGTCTCGCTGGCTGAGTTCACTTTCGAAGGCGTGCACTACAAGTTCGACCTGCAGACGGGCAAGCCCTTCACCAGCTTCTTCACCTACCCGCCGTCGACGTCAATGCAACTGGTGGCCAAGTTCCTCGGCTACTACGGCGATGCCAACTGCATCGATCCCTTGAGGTCGCTGCTCGGCCATCAGCTGGACAACATCAAGTGGGAGGCTGCCGTGGCGCTGTCATGCCTTGACCGCCAGGCCGGCATCGACGCGATGAAGGTACTCGCCGGTTCGGCGAACAAGCCGCTGTCCAACGCAGCCCGCCAAACCCTGATGCAAAGCGCCTGAGGAGCCGATCATGCCCATCGTCAAGAAATCTTCCACGACCGAATCCATCACGTTCAAGGACTTCATCGAGTTCGCCAAGAACGGCGTCGACGTCACCACCCAGGACGGCCTGTGGGAGCTGAGCGACTGCTTCGCGATGCTGGGCAATGATCGCGACTTCCTGTCGAACTTCTACATCGACTACATCAAGGGCAACGCCCGCAAGGACATCTACGCCATCGTCATCTCGCAGGCGATCGTCATGTACCGCTGCGACACCTTCTACGTGCGCGCCAACTTCTGGCTGCCGGAAGACCAATGCACCGCTGAGGAGGCCAAGCTGTTCGCCTACGACCAGCCGCACGATCACAACTTCGACCTGCTGTCGCTCGCCTACTGCGGTGATGGCTACCTTTCCGACGATTACCAGTACGACTATGAGAAGGCGGTGGGCTACATCGGTGAAGAGGTCGAGCTGACGCCGCTTGGCACGCACAAGCACGAGGTAGGCGACGTTCTCATGTATCTGTGCAACAAGGACATTCACGTCCAGAACTTCCCCGCGACGCCCTCTATCACGTTGAATGTGATCCCCACGGTGAACCAGAATGGCTTGCGCGACCAGTACTTCTTCGAGATCCCGCAGAAGCTGGGAACGCGGGGCATCATCCGCTCCCGAGCACCCAACATCGTGGAGCAGCGCCGCCGCCTTTTCGACATGGCCAAGCATCTGGCCAACGATGAGATGACGGGCATCTTCGTCGACATCGCCAAGACCCATCTGGACCCGCGCACCCGGTACGAGGCCGCGCGTGTCCTCGCCGAAACCTCGCCCACGGCGCATCGCGACGTTCTGCTCGCGCTGCGCGACGACACGGCGCCCATCGTGAAGCATCACGTCCAACAGTACATCTGACCGGCCGGCGCGGGAGCCTCGCAGATGATCACTTCTCGCAAGCCAGGCAGCCGCGCAGTGGCGGTCGAGTCCTCCGGGCCGATCCGCCTGGTCAAGGCCGTTGGCGAAGCCCACCAGTACTCGGCCGTCATGCTCTTTCCGATCGAGACGCGCTGCGACTCCGGCGTGGCGCATGTGCTGGAACATGTGCTCTCGGTCTCGCCGGATTCCCGGGGGCGGTCGATGCGGGCCCTGGGTAGTGACTTCCCGGATCTGAGCCTCAACGCGCTCACCGAGTGCGATCGGCTCGTCTTCTACGCCACCTGCGTGACGGAGGCTTCGTTGCATGCGGCGGTCGATTGGCTGGTGAGCCTGCCTCAGGTCCCGATCACGCAGGAGTTCGTCGAGCAGGAATGCTTCCGCCTCGTCGCGCGGGAACGATCGGATGGACCGATGGCCTCGGGCGTGGTCTACAACGAGATGAAGTCGACCTTCTACACGGAGCGGCGGCAGATCGGACTGGCGACTTCCGAACAGGTCGCCAATGGATCCCACGGCCATGAGCCCGGAGGCGACCCGGAACTCCTGCGGCATGTCACGGTGGAGCACGTCCGCGCATTCGCAGCCGAATTCGTCACCCACGACAATGCCTGCCTGTTGATCCAGGCTGACGACGCGGCCCTGGCGGGGGTCGACCGCTTGATTGCCGCGCTGCCCAAGCGGCCCCTTGGGCCACGCCCGCCAGCAGCGGCGCGCCGCACGCGACGTGATCCCGGCACCCATCTGTTTCCTGGCAATGAGGGCCTTCACTATCACCGCTACAGCTGGCAGCTCGGCAACGCGCTCGACGCCAAGGCTGCATGCCTGGCCTGGGCTGTGGATGGCGCACTGAAAGCGTTTGCCCCTGTTTTCGCGCAAGTCGCGGAGCGGCTTGGCGGCGAGTACTTGCCGGACCTGAGCGGGGTCGTCCGCGTGGGTGCGGATCAGACGCTGTGGTTGACTTTCAAGTCGACCTGCGTCGGCGTCGACCATCGGCCGCTGCTGCGGCCTGTGATGCAGAAATACCTGGTCGACTACCTCGCCACCACGCCCATGCGATCAGAGTTGGCGGCCGGAGAACTCAATGTCCGGGAGCACTATCTCGCCTTCGAGCGCAGCACGCCTGCCGGCCTGCTGATGTTGTGCGACTACCTGCTCTACGCCGATCTGCCGAAGTTCAACCGCCTGCTCGACGAGCTTGCGCTTGCGCGTCAGGCGTTGAGCGACCCCGTGGCGCTGGCGGCAGAGGCGTCCGCAGCGCTAGCCTGTGAGATCGGCAATGTGGTGGTCGCGCCCGCCAGGCGCCCGTTTGCTGACGTCGCGGCGCGGGAGCGCCGCGTCGTCGAGCGGTTGAGCCGCCGTGCGACGGCGTGGAATCGAGGCCCGTCGAGCCGCCCCGACATGCGGGCGTCAACCCCGCGCAGGGCCGCGCAGTCCCGGTCCGCCCCGCCCGAACGCGCGCATGCCAAGCTCACCACCCACGGTGTCGCCTACCTCCATCGCGTGTTCAACATTTCGACCGCCGATGTGGAGTTGCTGCCGCTGTTGCTGCTGGCATTTCAGGTCATCGAGAACGCTGCACAGACGCCGCCGCAGGTGTCCTTACAGTGTTCCCCTTTCTCGCAATGGAGCGGCCCAGACGCTACCGGCCTCTTTCTGTCGATCCGCATGAAGTGGCTTCGCAGCCCCGTCCCCGAGCCTTGGGAACTTGATCCCGAGGCCTTGCTGACGGATACCCTGGAGAAGATCGCCAGGCATGTGGCCCTGACCCAGACGCATGTGCTTCGGCTGAGAGCCGCCATTTGCGAAAACGCGCTGGGCGTCCTGCTGGCGCAGGCGGGATCTCACCTGTCCGAAGCGGCTCGCATCACGGCGCTGTGGAGCGGTTTCCCGCAGGTGGAGCTCCTCTCGAGCCATGCCACGCACACCGACATTGCAGGCCTGTCCAGCGGCGTGTCCCGGTTGCTCGCCCAGATACTTGCGTCGCCCAGCGTGTCCTTTCTGCTCGGCGATGGCACGGACGGTCCCGAGACCTTGCACAGGCTGCGCGTGGAAACCGCGCAGCCCCGCTGGCGTGTCCGCCGCACGCTGACGAAAGCGCCCGTCCGGCAGTGCAACGAAGCGGCGGCCGTCGCAGGCGCGCCCGGCATGCCATCGGTCATCGTGAAGTACCCCACCGATGCGCTCGGCAGTGAGGAACTGGCGGCCCTCTGTCTGATGGCCGAGGCCCTGGATGCCACGTGCATGACACCAGTCTTCCGGGACGATCTGGGCGCCTATGGCAGCTTCTTCGGGCGCGACGCAACCGTCAACCAGCTTTTCTTCGGCGTCTACCAGGCGCCATCCATCGACCGATGTGTTGAGCAGCTGTCTCGGTTTGGCGAGGCCGCAGCGGGTCTCGACCTGTCGCTGCTGGACCATCAGACATTGCGCATCAAGGCGCTGATGCGATTCGGCCTGGGCGAATCTGCCCTCAACAGGCTGGTGCTGGAGGCTTACGACCTGTGCCTGGGACGCAGCGAACGCGAACTGGCAATTGCCGCGCAAATCCGGCTGATGCCGCTGGAGCGCGCCCAAGCCATTGCCGCAGTGTTCTTCGCTTCGGCGACGCCCGTGATCTCATTGGCCTGCGATTCGCCGGACAAAGTGCCCTCCACACTGGCGGGCAGGTCAGTGAACGCATTGGCACTGATGCCATCCTGACCCCGTGACGGGTCGGCAGCCGTCTACTGGCCTTTGAAGAGGGCCTGGAACTGACGCGATACCGGCAGCTTTTCGTCGCGGCCGCGCAGGGTCAGGACCATGCTGCCTTCGTCTACGCGGATGGCGCGTGCGATGCAGCGGCTGTTGACGAGCACCGAGCGGTGGATCTGCCAGAACTGGTCCGGGTCGAACTGCGCCAGCAGCTCGCGCAGCGGCGTCCGGATGAGGGCGTCGCCGCTCTGATGGACAACGCGGGTATAGCGCTGGTCGGCCTCGAAATAGATGATCTCGTCCGGGGGGATCAGCAACACTTCGCGGCCGACGCTGGCCTGGATGGGGCGCATGGCCGGTCGGGCCTGGGGCAGGCTGGCCAAGAGGCGCTGCAGAGCCGTCGTGTCGGAGGCGGGCTGGGTCAGCCGCGCGCGCAACCGTGTCAGGGTCTGAGCCAGGCGTTCGTCGTCGACGGGCTTGAGCACATAGTCGACAGCACCGGCATCGAAGGCCGCCAGCGCCTGATCGTCATAGGCCGTCACGAAGACGATCAGCGGCGGCGCGGCGAGTGCCGACAGACGTCGCGCCACTTCAAGGCCCGTGAGGCCGGGCATGCGGATGTCGAGGAAGCCGATGGCGGGCTCATGGGCCAGGCAGTCGTCCCAGGCCTCGGTGCCATTGGTGCTGGCGGCGACGATTTTCAATTCGGGCCAGAGGCGGGCCAGGGCGGCACGCAGTTGCTCGCGCGGGGCCTCCTCGTCGTCGGAGATCAGGGCGGTGATGGGAGTCACAGGGTCAGGGTGGTCGTGCAGCCGGGATGCGCATCGGACAGGGTCAGCGAGGCGTCGGGAAAGGCGTCAGCCAAGCGGCGGCGCGTGTTGGACAGGCCGACACCCTCGGTCCAGCCGGACGCGAGGCCGGGGCCGTCGTCGCTGATCGTCAGCACGAGGCGACCGGCCTCCTGGCGGGCGGTGACCTCGAGGTGGCCGCCGCGCAGCTGGGGTTCGATGCCGTGCGCAATGGCGTTCTCCACCAGGGTCAGCAAGACGCCTGGCGGCAGGGTGGTGTCCAGACCGGTCTGCACATCGATGTTGAAGCTCAGGCGCGCGCCCAGTCTGGCCTGCATGACGGCCAGATAGCGGCGCACCATCTCCATCTCTTCGGCCAGCGGCTGCAACTCGCGCTCGAACATCGGCAGCGTCGAGCGCAGATAGGCCGTGAAATCGCGCAACAGCGGCGCGGCGCGTGCGTCGCCCGTGTCGACCCAATGCTGCAGGGAAGCCAGCGTATTGAACAGGAAGTGCGGTTGGATCTGGGCGGCGGCCAGACGGGTCTGTAAGCGCAGCGCGGTGTCCTGTTCGGCCAGCTCACGCAGCCGCGCCTCGATCTGATCGACACGGTAGACCGTCAGCACCCACCAGGCCGACAGGATGGCCGTCATTAGCACCAAGGCCAGCAGCGCATACAGGACGAAGAAATCGTGATAGCCCGCCTTTGCCAGGCCGACGAAGGCCACCGACACCACGGTGGCCGTGACGTAGCAGGCGATGTTGAGCCGGCGGCGGCTCGGGTCATGCCAGAGTGAACGCGCCACGGAGAGCGCCATGGCTGCGGACGCCAGAGACAGGAACCAGGTCAGAGGCTGCGCGCCCTGGGACATCTGGTGTGTGAACGCGGCCAGCAGCAGCACGACGTTGACGATGACGTACTGGTCGATGCCCGCTGGCCAAGGCTGCATGCCTGCGCGCGCCATTTCCTCGGGCGTGAAGACGCGCCTCGGCTTGAGGGCGAACCACTGGTGACGGTGCCGGGCGTTGAGCAGGGAAGGCATGGTGGGTGAGTCTAGGGGGGGGCGGGAACCAGTGCGCTGGTTTGCGGCGAACGGCAGGCCGAGGCGCTTGAACTGCACAGTCGACCGATCGGTCGGGAAAAGAGCAGAATGCCGCCCATGCTTTCTTGGACCTCCCTCGATCTGCAGCGCCGCGATGACGGCGTGGCCGTGCTGACGATGAACCGTTCGGCCGTGTTCAATGCCTTCGACGAGACGCTGATTGCCGAGCTGGATGCCGCCTTCGCGCTTCTGGGCGGCGACGCTGGCGTCCGTGCCATCGTGCTGGCCGGCGCCGGCAAGCATTTCAGCGCCGGCGCGGACCTGCAGTGGATGCAGCGCGCGGCCGCGGCGTCGCAGGACGACAACCTCGCCGATGCCCGCCGCTTCTCCGCCATGCTGGCGCGTATTGCCGAGACCCCGAAGCCGACCATCGCCCGAGTGCAGGGTGCGGCACTCGGCGGCGGCGTCGGCCTCGTCTGTGCCTGTGACATGGCCGTCGCGTCCGACGCCGCGAGCTTCGCGGTCAGCGAGGCCCGCATGGGCATCCTGCCCGCGGTCATCGGCCCGCATCTTGTCAATGCCGTCGGCCTGCGCGAGGCGCGGCGGCTGGCGCTGATGGCCTGCCGCATCGGCGCCGACGAGGCGCTGCGCGTTGGCCTTGTGCAGCGCGTCGTGCCGGCAGAAGGCCTGGACACCGCCGTCGATGCCCTCGTGGCCGACCTGCTCGCCTGCGGCCCGCAGGCGCAGGCCGAGATCAAGCAGCTCTATGCACGCCTGGCGCCCGGCCCGGTCACGGCCGAGGTGCGCGAGCTGACCGCTCAAACCATTGCCCGTGTGCGCACGACAGCCGAGGCCCGTGAAGGCTTCGCGGCCTTCCTCGGCAAGCGCAAGCCCAACTGGACTGCCCCCGAATGAATCTGAACGACTCCCACGTCCTCGTCGTCGGCGCTGGCCTGATGGGCGCCGGCATTGCCCAGGTGGCCGCCCAGGCCGGCCATGAAGTGGCGCTCTTCGACGCCCGCCCCGGTGCCGCCGAGGCCGCCAAGAGCAAGCTCTCGGCCATGCTGGACGGCCTGGTCACCAAGGGCAGGCTGACGGCCGATGCCGCGCAGGCGGCGCTGGCGCGCATCACACCGGTCGAGGCCTTGGCAACGGCCGATCTCGTCATCGAGGCCATCGTCGAGAACCTCGACGTCAAGCGCGCGCTGTTTGCTGAACTGGAAGCGCTGCTGCCGCCCGAGGCCGTCATCGCCACCAACACCTCGTCCATCTCGGTGACGGCGCTGGCGCGCGGCATGCAAAAGCCCGAGCGCCTCGTCGGCATGCACTTCTTCAACCCGGTGCCGTTGATGAAGCTGGTCGAGGTGGTGTCAGGCCTGGGCACGTCGCCCGAGGTCGCGCAGGCCGTCTTCGACCTCGCCGGCCGCTGGGGCAAGACGGCGGTGCACACGCGCTCCACGCCGGGCTTCATCGTCAACCGCATCGCCCGGCCGTATTACGCCGAGACATTGATGCTGCTGCAGGATCGCGCTGCGGCGCCCGAGCTCATCGACGCGGTCCTCCGAGCCGCGGGCTTCCGCATGGGGCCCTGCGAGCTGATGGACCTGATCGGCCATGACACCAACTTCGCCGTGACCCACTCTGTCTTCGCGGCCAACTTCTTTGATCGCCGCTTCACGCCGTCGCTGGTGCAGCAGGAGTTGGTCGACGCCGGCTTCTTCGGCCGCAAGAGCGGGCGGGGCTTTTACCGCTACCCCGAGGGCGCGCCGGCTCTGCCGGCCGTCAGCATTGCGCCGCCGCGGGCGGCCCGTCTCGTTGTGCATGGCCGTGGCGCCCTGGCTGAGCGCTTCGTGGCCAATCTGCCCGAGGCCGTGCGTGAACTGGACAGCGACTGGGTCGGCCTGGCCGTCGACGGCCGCCAATTGCGCCTGACCGACGGCCGGCGCGCCCGCGACTTCGGCCCGGGCACGGCCGTTTTCGATCTGCCACTGGCGCCGACCGGCGACATCGCTTATGCCGGCGACGCTCAGACCGCCGAATGGCTGACCCGCCTGGGCCTGGTGCCGCGCGCCGTGGCTGACCTGCCAGGCCTCGTCGTCGCGCGCACCATCGCCATGCTGATCAACGAGGCGGCGGATGCCGTCGCCCAGGGCGTCTGCGACGAGGCCGGCGCGGATGCGGCGATGAAGCTGGGCGTCAACTATCCGGCCGGGCCCTTCGAATGGCTGGCCTTCTGGGGCTCGGCACCGGTCGCCGCGCTGCTGAACCGACTCGATCACCACTATCGCGGCGAGCGTTATCGCGTGAGCCCCTATCTCAAATGAATCAAGCTTTCATCTGCGACGCGATTCGCACGCCCTTCGGCCGCTATGGCGGCGCGCTGTCCTCCATTCGCACCGATGACCTCGGGGCGCTGCCGATCAAGGCGCTGATGGCGCGCAATGCGAATGTCGACTGGGCTCAAGTGGCCGATGTCATCTACGGCTGCGCCAACCAGGCTGGCGAGGACAACCGCAACGTCGCCCGCATGGCCGCGCTGCTGGCCGGCCTGCCGGTGGATGTGCCTGGCAGCACGGTCAACCGCCTGTGCGGCTCGGGCCTGGACGCCATCGGCACCGCCGCGCGCGCCATCCGCGCCGGCGAGGCCGGGCTGATGATCGCCGGCGGCGTCGAGAGCATGAGCCGCGCGCCCTTCGTGATGCCCAAGGCCGAGTCGGCCTTCAGCCGCGCCAACGCCGTCTATGACACGACGATCGGCTGGCGCTTCATCAACAAGCAGATGAAGGCGCAGTACGGCGTCGACGCCATGCCCGAGACGGCGGAGAACGTGGCCGCCGATTTCGGCATCGAGCGCGAGGCCCAGGACCGCATGGCGCTGGCCTCGCAGATGAAAGCCATCGCGGCGCAGAAGCGCGGCTTCTTCGAGCGCGAGATCGTGCCGGTGGAGGTGCCGCAGAAGAAGGGCGACCCGCTGCGCGTGGTGCTGGACGAGCACCCGCGCGAGACCAGCATCGAAGCGCTGGCCAGGCTCAAGGGCGTGGTCAAGCCCGACGGATCGGTGACGGCTGGGAATGCGAGCGGCGTCAACGACGGCGCCTGCGCGCTGCTGCTGGCCAGCGAAGCAGAGGCTGCGCGCCACGGCCTGAAGCCTCGCGCCCGCGTCGTCGGCATGGCCACGGCCGGCGTCGCGCCGCGCATCATGGGCATCGGCCCGGCACCGGCGACGCGCAAGGTCATGGCGCTGACGGGCCTGACGCTGGCTCAGATGGACGTCATCGAGCTGAACGAGGCGTTTGCCGCGCAAGGCCTGGCCGTGCTGCGTGACCTGGGCCTGGCGGATGACGATGCCCGCGTGAACCCCAACGGCGGCGCCATCGCGCTGGGCCATCCGCTCGGTGCCAGCGGCGCACGCCTGGTGACGACGGCAATCAACCAGCTCGAGCTGACGGGCGGCCGCTATGCGCTGTGCACGATGTGCATTGGCGTCGGGCAGGGCATCGCGCTCATCGTCGAGCGCGTCTGATGACCTTGCGGGACGGACCTTGGCGCGCAGCGCCACGCTCTGTCCCCAACTGATCAGGACTACTCGAAAAAGAGTCGGCTGATGCCCTTGAAGCTGACGAGATTGCCCGGGTTGCTGGTCTCGTTGAGCACGCCGCTCATGCGCCTGAGCAGGCGCGGGCTCTTCTTGGCGCGCCAGATCAGCAGGTCGGCCAGCCAGGGGTGGGCGTTGACGCGGTTGGCGCGCTCGTAGAGGTCGAACTTGGGCTTGAGGGCCGTCAACGCGGCCTCGTAGGTGGCGCGGGCCGCCGCATCGTCGGTGTGCGCCAGGATGGCGTCGGCCGCCAGCATGCCGGTCTCCATGGCCTTGCCAATGCCCTCGCCGGTGAAGGAGTAGGTGCTTCCGGCGGCCTCGCCGGTGACGAGCAGGCCCGGCCGCGTCCATGTGGCGCCGGTCAGCGTGCAGCGCAGCGGTGCGCCCTTGAGCTCACCGACCAGCTCACCGACCCGCATCAGCTCGGCCGCCGGCGCGTACTTGGCGACAAAGGCATCAAAGATGGCGCGCAGATTGACGTCCTTCTTCTGGCCCTTGCCGCCACCGAGATCCTTGTGGCTGTCCGTCACGCCGACGCCGATGTTGAAGTGGCCATCCGGCGCCGGGAAGATCCAGCCATAGCCGGGCCGCACCGACTTGTCCCAGACGACTTCCAGCGCCTTGATCCTGCCGACCATCTGCGGCGCCTTCACATAACCGCGCAGGGCCACGCCGCTGGGCGTGTGGCGCTCGCACATGCCGGCCGCGGTCAACGCCCTGGGCACGGCGCCGGTCGCGAGCACGACCCATCGCGCAGCGACCTCGACGATCTCATCGCCCCGCTTGAGCCGCGCGCCGACGACGCGGCCATCGGTCTCCAACGGTGCCTCGAAGCGTGCTTGCTCGAAGCGTGCGCCCGCCTCCCGGGCGGCGCTCAGCAGCAACGCGTCCAGCTCCTTGCGCGGCAGCACCGCCAGTGAGCCTGGCACGTCAATGCGGCCGCCCCGCGGGCCGATGCAGCCCACATGGGCCACGGCCTGGGCGCGCCGCATGACGTCGTCCAGCAGGCCCAGGCGGGCCAGGGCCTTGTGGGCGTCCGGGATCAGGCCGTCGCCGCAGATCTTGTCGCGGCCGGGCGGGTGCTGGTCGACCAGCAGGACATCCACGCCCGACCGAGCCAGCACCCGTGCGCAGGCGCTGCCAGCGGGGCCTGCGCCGATGATGAGGACGTCGCAGGCCAGCCTGGCGGCAGGGCCGGTGCCTTCCGTAATAGCAGTCAATTGGATTGGCAATTCGATGGGGTCGGCGATTCTAGAAGTCGGCCGTGACCTCCATATCACTGCGACTCCCGTCCTGACTGTGAGCTGAGCAAGGAATTTGTGTAGCGATGTGACAACGCCCATGCCCTCCTACACCCCCTGCTTGGGGCGGTGTAACCCCTAGGTTTCTGTTGTGTAAAGCACGAGGAACAGCAGCTTGCAGAGTCTATTGGGGCCTACCCGGATCGGCCCGGATGCTGCCAGTCGCCAGACTCGCGCCGCGAAAAGGCGTTTCTCCGCGAGGGACTCGCATTTCCAAATCACCTGCAACACAGCGTTGAGAACGTCCTCACGAAGGAGTAGTCATGTTTAAACGAAACGCCCGAAGCGCAGCCGCGCTGGCGATGATCGGTGCGCTGAGCGCCGGCTCGGCAATGGCCCAAGAGGCCTCGACCGAAAAGCTCGAACGCATTGAAGTCACCGGTTCGCGCATCAAGTCCGTGGGCGCCGAGTCCAGCAGCCCGATCACCTCGGTTGGCAAGGAAGATATCAGCATCAAGCAGCCCGTCGCGGTTGAAGAGCTGGTGCGTGGCCTGCCTTCGTCCTATCCGGCCATTGGCCCGAACATGAACAACGGTTCGAACGGCACTGCGTCGATCGACCTGCGTGGCCTGGGCAGCAACCGCACGCTGGTGCTGATCAACGGCCGCCGTATCGTTCCCGCCACCCTTGGCGGCGTGGTCGATACCAACACTATCCCCGTCTCGCTGCTCGAGCGTGTTGACCTCGTGACTGGCGGCGCTTCCGCCGTTTACGGTGCCGACGCTGTGTCCGGCGTGGTGAACTTCATCACCAAGCGCAGTTTCTCCGGCGTCGAAGCCACTACGCTGTACAGCGCCTCCGAAAAGGGTGACGCGAACCGCTACAAGAACGACCTGACGATGGGCGCCAACCTGGCCGACGGCAAGGGCAACGTCGTGCTGCACATCGGCAACACGCGCACCAACCCGCTGAAGTTGGGTGAGCGGGACTACGCCGGCACCGTGATCTCCTCGGCGAGCGGCAACCCTGGCGGCTTCTCCGGTACCGCCGTGCCCGCCGTGTTCTCGGGCATGCCCGTACCCATCGCCGGCAACCGCGTCATCGACGGCACCACCGGCCTGCTGCGTTCTGCCGTGACCTCCGGCCCGCCGGATGGCTACAACACCAACCCGCCGAACTACTTCGAAACACCGCTGACCCGCACGCAGGTCACGGCCATGGGCCGCTACCAGATCAACGACAACGCCGAGGTCTACGCGGAAATCTTCCACACGAAGTCCAACGTGACGCTGAATCTGGCTCCGTCGGGTACCTTCGGCGCGGGGCTCGACATTCCAATCGGCAACCCCTACATCACGCCGGCGGTTCGGTCGCAGCTCTGCAATGCGTACACGACCGTGTTCGCGCTCGGTGCCAACGATCCGAAGTGCGTGGCTGGCGGCGCCACCACCTTCCGCGCCAACGTTGCCCGCCGCTTCGTCGAAGCCGGTCCGCGCATCTACAGCTACGACAACGCAACGACCCAGTACACCGCCGGTGTGCGTGGCGACATCCCGATGTTCGAAGGCTGGAGCTATGACGCCTACTTCCAGACCGGCCGCTCGGACCAGACCCAGCGCACGGGCAACGGCTTCTCGGCCACCAAGCTGCAGCAGGCCACGAAGGCCCTCAGCACGACGGCCTGTACCGTGACCAGCGGTGGTTGCGTGCCGATCAACTTGTTCGGCGCTGCCGGCAGCATCACCCCGGAGATGCTGGCCTTCATCGCCACGCCGACCTTCCAGACCACCCGCGTCGAGCAGAAGGTCGTGGCCGGGTCCGCCAACGGTGAAGTCGCCTTCGCCAAGAGCCCGTGGGCGAAGAACCCGCTGGGCGTTGCCATTGGCTACGAAGACCGCACGGTGTTCGGCGGTAATGCGTCCGACGCGGTCGTGCAGACCCAGGGCGAACTGCTGGGTTCGGGCTCCCCGACGCCTGACCGCAGCGGTACGCTGAAGTTCCGCGAGGTCTATGGCGAAGCCACCCTGCCGCTGGTGCAGAACAAGCCGTTCGTCTACTCGCTGAACGTCGGCTACGGCTATCGTGACACCGAGTTCGACTCGATCGGCGGCACCAAGAGCTACGGCAGCTGGAAGAAGTCATTTGACTACGCGCCCATGAAGGGCCTGCGTCTGCGCGGCGAAAGCCAGCGCGCCACCCGCGCGCCGAACGTGAACGAGCTGTACGCACCAGTGACGACAGGCCTGTCGTCGCAGAGTGTGGACCCTTGCCAGCAGGCCCTGATCAATACCGCTGACGCAGGCAAGGCCGGCACGCTGACCAACCTGTGCCAGCAGACCGGTGTGCCGGCGGCCCAGATCGGCAACGTCGCGTCCCCCTCGTCCAACCAGATCAACAACACCGGCGGCGGCAACCCCAACCTCGGCCCTGAGAAGGCCGACACGACCACCCTGGGCGTGGTGTGGGAGCCGGACTTCATCGACAACCTGTCGATCACCCTGGACTTCTGGAAGATCAAGATCAACGGCGCCGTGTCGAGCGCGACGGCTTCCCAGGTCATCGATGGCTGCTACGTCGGAAATCCGGGCTTCACGTACAACTCCTTCTGCCAGCTGATCCAGCGTGATCCGCTGAATGGCGGCCTGAACGGTACCGGCAGCAAGGGCGTGAGCACCCAGTCGTCCAACCTCGGCTTCTACAACTTCTCGGGTATCGACCTGGGCGCGAACTACCGTCTGCCGATGAAGAAGCTGGGCCTGGCCAACTGGGGTCGCCTTGATCTGAGCATGCAGCTGGCCTATCTGAAGCGCGCTGATTTCAAGTCGCTGCCGAACGTGCAGACACTGGAGCAAGCTGGCTACTACGGCGTCGATGTGGGTACGCCCTACTCCAAGACGCGGTTCAACGCGCGGGCGTCCTGGACGCTGGGTGACTACGGGCTGGGCCTGAACTGGCGTCATATCGGCGCTGCCAACGTGCAGACCACCGGTGCGGCGGCCAACAACAAGGGCAAGTTCCTGCCTTCGAACGAGTCCATCAAGGCCTTCGAATACTTCGACCTGAATGGTTCGTGGCAAGTCAGCAAGAACATCAAGCTGTCGATGACGGTCAACAACCTGTTCGACAAGCAGCCGCCGCTGATCGGCACCGGCATCGGCCCGGGTTCGAGCAACTACGGCAACACGTTCCCGAGCGTCTACGACATCATTGGCCGCCGCTATACCGCGACCGTCCAAGCCAACTTCTAAGCAAGTCTGGTTTCGCCCCTCGGGGTGTTTTGCAAACGGGCCCTTCGGGGCCTGTTTTTATTGGCGCGGACAATTCGCGCTCATCCACACACCGTCCCATGGCAGCCATCCACCCCGCCTCCTCGCTGGGCCAGGGCCTGCGCGCACTCGCCGCCGGCCAGCTCGACGCCGCCGATGCCCTGCTGCAGCGCGCGCTGCGCGAGATGCCTGCCGCTCCCGAGGCACCCGCCGCGCTGGGCCAGCTCGCCGCCCGGCGCAAGCAATGGGCCGACGCCGAGGCTTGGTTCTCGCGCTCGCTGCAATTGCAGGCGCGGCAGCCGCGCGTGTGGCTGGCGCGCGGCCAGATGCTGGAGATGTTGCAACGTCCCGCGGCGGCGGCCGAAGCCTTTGCCCAGGCCGTTCTGCATCAACCCGACCTGGCTGTCGCCCACTACGAGCATGCCCGGCTCAGGCGCGATCTCGGCGAACGCGAGCGCGCATTGCAGGCCGCCCGCGATGCGGCCCGGCTCGGCCCCCAGGACGCGAACGCGCTGCAGCTGCTGGCGATGCTTCAGGAGGAAAGCGGCGAGCTGGCCGCCGCACTGCCGACGCTGGACGCCGCGCTGCGGCTCGCGCCCGACCGCGCCGCGCTGCACCACAACCGCGGCGTACTGCTGCACCGCCTGGGCCGCCATGCCGAGTCGCTCGTCGCGCACGAACGCGCGCAGGGGCTGGGCCTGGACGTCGCCGAAGCACACTACAACTTCGGCAACACGCTGCAGGCGCTGGGCCGCGCGGATGCGGCGCTGGCCGCCTACCGCCGTGCGCTGGCGCTGCAGCCGCTGCATGCGCTCAGCCTCTACGACCTCGCGAAGCTGCGTTGGGCCCTGGGGCATGCCGACTTCACCGCCGAGCTCGACGCTGCCGAACGCGCTGCGCCGGCGTCGGACGTGCCGCCCGGCCTGCTGGCCCTGCTGCAGCTGCGCGCGGAACGTGGCGAAGCCGCGGCCGATGCCTATCGCCGCGCTGCGGAGCTGTCCCCTGCCACGGCGGCGTATGCCGACGGCCTCGGCCAGGCTCTGTGCCTGCTCGGCCGCCACGAGGAGTCCTGCATCGCCCACCGCCGGGCGGTTTCGCTGGCGCCGGACAGCGTGACGGTGCTGAGCAACGCAGCGCGCAGCCTCTACGCCGCCGGCCAATCCGCCGAGGGCCTGGCGCTGGCCGAACGCGCCTTCGCGCTGGCGCCGGAGAACCAGCATGCGCTGGCCCTCGTCGGCACGGGCTGGCGGCTGACGGGCGACCCGCGTGCCGACTGGCTGAACGACCTGGATCGCTGCGCGGCCGTCATCGACATCGAGCCGCCTGCCGGGTGGGCCGACATCGCCAGCTTCAACGCCGCGCTGGCCGAGGAGCTGACGCGGCTGCACACCGATGCCCAGGCGCCCATCGACCAGACACTGCGCCACGGCACGCAAACGCGCGGCGACATCTTCGACCTCGACCTGCCGCTGGTGCAGGCGCTGAAATGCCAGATCACCACGGCCATCAGCGCCTGGCTGGCGAACCTTCCGTCCGAGCCCGGTCACCCCTTCCTCGGCCGCCGGCCCACCTCACCCGGAGCCTGGCATTTCACCGACAGCTGGAGTTCGCGGCTGCGCCGCAGCGGCTTCCACACCAACCACATCCACAGCCATGGCTGGCTGAGCAGTTGCTACTACGTGGCCACGCCGCCGAGCGCCCTGCGCGAAGGCAGCCGCGACGGCTGGATCAAGTTTGGCGAGCCCGACCTGCCCGAGCCGCTGCGCTCAAGCCTGCCGCCACGGCGCATGGAGGCACCGCGGCCCGGTCGCCTGGTGCTGTTCCCGTCCTATCTGTGGCACGGCACCACGCCGTTCCAGGACGAGGCCTACCGGCTGACGGTAGCCTTCGACGTGCTGCCCGATTAGGGCCTCATTCGACGCGACGAACGCGCGGCGAAGTCTTCAGGCCTTCGATGTCGAGGTAGAAGGACGACAGCGCACCGCGCTTCACGCTCACCTTGCGCGGGCCTTCCGGCAGCGCGACGGAGCTGCCGTCGACGACCTGCCAGACCTGGCCGTTGGCGAGGCGGATGCGCGAGTTGGGGCCCCAGCCGTCGAAGCGCGGGCCGACCGAACTCTCGACCGACTCCACCGCCTCGGGGCGCTTGGAATCAGGCAGGCCGAAGGTGGTCTCGCCCGTGCGGGCCGGTGCCGCCGTGGTAGCCATGGCTGTGACCGGCGCTGCGGTCTGCGCCACCGCGGCCGGCGCGGCGGGCCTGGCCGGTGGTGCCGGCACGCGGGCTGCGTCGGCCAGCGTGTCGTAGCAAGCCAGCCGGGCGGCGCTATCCGTCATCGCGCGGCAGCGCTGCAGGCCGTCCTGCGCCAGGGCCGGCAGGGCAGCGAGGGAAAGGGCAATCAAGGTGATGGTGCGCATGGGGCAAGCCTAGCAGTTGCCCGTGCGGAACAGGACCGGGCAACTGCCGTTGCGCTCAGTGCGCCGCCTTCACCTTCAACCGCCAGGCATGCAGCAGCGGCTCGGTGTAGCCGCTGGGCTGGGCCTCGCCCTTGAAGACCAGATCCTGCGCCGCCTGCATGGCCGCGCCCTGCGAGTTGGCGGCCAGAGGCCGGTAGGCCGGGTCGCCGGCGTTCTGGCCGTCCACCACCTTGGCCATGCGGGCGAAGGTCTCGCGCACCTGTTCGGCCGACACGACGCCATGGCGCAGCCAGTTGGCGATGTGCTGGCTGGAGATGCGCAGCGTCGCGCGGTCTTCCATCAGGCCGATGCCGTTGATGTCGGGCACCTTGGAGCAGCCCACGCCCTGGTCGACCCAGCGCACCACATAGCCGAGGATGCCCTGCACGTTGTTGTCCAGCTCCTGCTGTCGCTGCTCGGGCGTCCAGTCGGCCTTGGCGGCGACGGGGATGGTCAGCAGCGCGTTCAGGATGCCCTCGCGTTCGGCGGCCAAGTCGACCTTTTCCAGCTCCTGCTGCACGGCGCTAACGCTGACCTGGTGGTAGTGCAGCGCATGCAGCGTCGCGGCGGTGGGGGACGGCACCCAGGCCGTGTTGGCGCCGGCCTTGGGGTGGCCGACCTTCTGCTCCAGCATGGCGGCCATCAGATCGGGCATGGCCCACATGCCCTTGCCGATCTGGGCGCGGCCGCGCAAGCCGCAGGCCAGGCCGGTCAACACATTGCTGCGTTCATAGGCCTGGATCCAGCTGGACGTCTTCATGTCGCCCTTGCGCAGCATCGGGCCGGCGCGCATGGCGGTGTGCATCTCGTCGCCCGTGCGGTCCAGGAAGCCGGTGTTGATGAAGGCGACGCGGCTGGCCGCTGCGGCGATGCAGGCCTTCAGGTTGACGGAGGTGCGGCGCTCCTCGTCCATGATGCCCAGCTTGACCGTGCTGTCGGGCAGGCCGAGCAGCTGCTCGACGCGGCTGAACAGCTCGGCGGCGAAGGCCACCTCGGCCGGGCCGTGCATCTTGGGCTTGACGATGTAGACGCTGCCCGTGCGGCTGTTGCCGCGGCGGCGCAGATCGTGCATCGCGATGGTCGTCGTGACGACAGCGTCCATGATGCCCTCGGGGATCTCGTTGCCCTCTTGGTCACCTCCCAGCAGGATGGCCGGGTTGGTCATCAGGTGGCCGACATTGCGCACGAACATCAGCGAGCGGCCATGCAGCGTCAGCGTGCCGCCACCGGGCGCCGTGTAGACGCGATCGGCGTTCAGGCGGCGCGTGAAGCTCTTGCCGCCCTTGGCCACTTCCTCGGTCAGCGTGCCCAGCTGGATGCCCAGCCAGTTGCGATAGGCCAGCAGCTTGTCCTCGGCGTCGACGGCGGCGACCGAGTCTTCCAGGTCGAGGATGGTGGACAGCGCGGACTCCAGCACCACGTCGGCGATGCCGGCCGCGTCGGTCTTGCCGATGGGCGTGCTGCGATCGACGCGCACATCCAGGTGCAGGCCATGGTGCACCAGCAGCACGCTGCTGGGCGCATCAGGGGCGCCCTGGTAGCCGGCGAAGGTGGCTGCGTCGGCCAGGCCGGTCACGTCGCCCGAGGCCAGCGTGACGGAGAGCTGGTCGCCCTCGATGCGGTAGGCCACCGCCTGGCTGTGCGAGCCTTCGGCCAACGGTGCGGCCTGGTCCAGCACCTGGCGGGCGAAGGCAATGACCCTGGCGCCGCGCACCGGGTTGTAGCCACCGTCGCGCGTGGCCCCGTCGGCCTCGGAGATGGCGTCGGTGCCGTAGAGCGCGTCGTACAGCGAGCCCCAGCGCGCGTTGGCCGCGTTCAGCGCATAGCGGGCGTTCAGGATGGGCACGACGAGCTGGGGGCCGGCTTGCAGGGCCAGCTCGGCATCGACGTTGGCGGTGGTCGCCTGCACCTGGGCGGGCGGCTCGACGAGGTAGCCGATGCGCTGCAGGAAGCCGCGGTAGGCCGGCATGTCGGTGATGGGGCCGGGATGGGCCTCGTGCCAGGCATCCAGCTCGGCCTGGAGTCGGTCGCGCTCGGCCAGCAGCGCGCGGTTCATCGGTGCCAGCTCATGGGCGATCCGGCTGAAGCCGGCCCAGAAGGCGTCAGCCGAAACGCCGGTGCCGGGCAGCACCTCGGTGTCGATGAAGCGGGCCAGGTCGGCATCGACCTGCAGGCGGTGGAGGGTGGTGCGAGGCATGGCGGGACTCCTGCGAGAAGGCAACAACGGATGTCGCCAATCTAGCTGCGTCGCGTGTCGGGATTCGCTGCGGAGCACGCCATTCATCTGTGACAAAAACGCAAAGATCCTTCATGAAACCGCTGTCTTTGCGTCTGTCGCCCAGCACAATCCGGGGCATGGACAAGCTCAAGCAGATGGAGTCCTTCGTCCTCGTCGCGGGCAAGGGCAGCTTGACAGCGGCGGCCCAGGCCGAGGGCGTCGCGCCTGCCGTCATGGGCCGGCGGCTGGACGCGCTGGAGGCGCGCCTGGGCGTCAAGTTGATGCTGCGTACGACGCGGCGGCTGACGCTGACGTCCGAGGGCCAGGCCTTCCTGGAGGACTGCCAGCGCCTGATCGCCTCGCTGGCCGATGCGGAAGCTGCCGTCAGTGCCGGTGGCCTCAAGGCCAGTGGCCATCTGCGCGTGACGGCGCCTGCCGGCTTCGGCCGCAGGCATGTTGCGCCGCTGGTGCCGGGCTTTCTCGCCGAGCATGGCGACCTCAGCCTGTCGCTCAACCTCAGCGACCGCGTCATCGACATCGTCCACGAGGGCTTCGACTGTGCCGTGCGAGTGGGTGACCTGCCGGACTCCAGCCTGGTCAGCACGCGGCTGGCCGACAACCGGCGGCTGTGTGTGGCCGCCCCCGGCTATCTGAAGCGCGCCGGCACGCCGAAGCACCCCGATGAACTCGGCCGCCATGCCTGCCTGACGTTGAGCTCCGAGGCCAGCCAGGTGCGCGGCTGGGCCTTCCAGATCGACGGCGCCGTTCAGCACCTACGGCCGGTTGGCCGGCTCGATTGCAGCGATGGCCAGGTGCTGCACGACTGGTGCGTGGACGGCATGGGCCTGGCCTGGCGCAGCACCTGGGAGGTCGAGGCCGACCTGGCTGCAGGGCGCCTCGTCAGCGTGCTGGACGCCTTTGCTGCGCCGCCCAACGGCATCTACGCCGTGTTCCCGCAGTCACGCCATCTGCCGCTGAGGACAAGGCTGTGGGTGGAGCATCTGCGCGCGCATTACGGGCGGGCCGATTACTGGCGCTGCTAGCGATCGTCCTCAACCCAGAGGACGGCGACGGGTATGCCCCGATGCCTGCCCCGCTGCAGCGTCCTCTGATGCCCTTTCGCCTTGTCGCCGCGTGGCGCCAAGCGTCTGCTGTGGCGGGTTGCGCGATGCCCACCCGTTCCACGGCCCGTTCATCGGGCATCGCAAACAAGGAACGGAGAACTTCCATGAAGAAGACGACCTGTTTTCGAGAGCCGACCGCGCCGCCGCGCACCCTCCTTGCGGCAGTGGCGCTGGCCCTGCCGCTGGTGGCAGCAGCGGCGCAGGGCAGTGAATGGAGCAGTGCGGGGGGCGACCGCGAGAACACACGCAGCCAGGCGTCGGAGCACAAGCTGGGCGTCGGCAATGTCAACCAGCTGGCCGTCAAATGGGCGCTGACCACGGCGGGCGACGTCTCGGCCACGCCGGCCGTCGATGGCGATACGGTCTATGTACCCGACTGGGCTGGCTATCTCTATGCGGTCAACCGCAGCAATGGCAGCGTGCGCTGGGCCGTCTACCTGCCTTCGGTAACGGGCATTCCCCGCGACAAGGCCCGCGCCACGCCGGCTCTGGGCGGCGGCAAGGTGGTCATCGGCACCCAGGGTTCCATCCTGGCGGGCGGCGGCCCTGGTGGCCGGGTGTTGGCCTTCGACAAGGACACCGGGGCGCTGGCCTGGAGCACCCAGGCCGATCCGCATTTCGCGGCCATCATCACGCAGTCGGCCACCATCCATGGCGACCAGGTCTTCGTCGGCGTCGCGTCGCAGGAGGAGGCCCTTGCCGCCTTCGTGCCGGGCTACCAGCTGTCCTTTCGCGGCAGCATGCTGGCCCTGGACCTGAAAACCGGCGCCATCCGCTGGCGGACGACGCTCGCGCCGGCCGGCTACACCGGCAACGCCGTCTGGGGCAGCTCGCCTGCCGTCGATACCTCGCGCGGCGCGGTCTACATCGCCACCGGCAACAACTACTCGGTGCCGCCGCCCGTGCTGGCCTGCGTGGCGGCCGCCGGTGCCGATCCGGTGGCCAAGGCCGCCTGCCTGCCGGCGAACGATTATTTCGACAGCGTCCTCGCCCTCGACATGAAGACGGGGGCCGTGCGCTGGGCGACCCGTGCCATCCCCTATGACGCCTGGACGGTGGATTGCATCCCCTTCTTCGGCGACGGCGACAACTGCCCGTCGCCGGCAGGCCCGGACTACGACTTTGGCCAGGCGCCGGCGCTGTTCAAGTCCAAGGCCGGCAAGGGCAAGCCGGTGGAGCTGCTGGGCCTCGGGCAGAAGAGCGGCCAGTACTGGGCGCTCAACCCGGACACCGGCGCCGTGGCCTGGGTCACCCAGGCCGGCCCAGGGGGCACGGCGGGCGGCCTGCAGTGGGGTTCGGCGACGGACGGCACGCGCATCTACACGGCCAACGCCAACAGCAACGGGGTGCCGTGGATGCCGATGGGCGCCGGCGCGCCGACGACGCGAGGCGCCTGGTTCGGCCTCGACGCGGCCACCGGTGCGACGCTATGGCAGACGCTGGACCCGCTGCCGCCGGGCGGTATCGGCGGCGGCCCCTCGGGTCCGGTGACGACGGCCAATGGCGTCGTCTATGCCTGCTCGCTGGACGCCAGCGGCCGCATGTACGCGATGAACGGTGCGAACGGCACCATCCTGTGGAGCTACCCGAGCGGCGGTTCCTGCCTTTCGGGCGCGGCCATCGCCGACGGCACGCTCTACTGGGGCTCGGGCTACAGCAACTTCGGCTTCGGCACGCCGAACAGCAAGCTGTACGCGTTCTCGTTGCCGGATTGAGGCGCGGCACTCGCGCAGGCCAGCTGCCTCAGCGGCGGGCCTGCGCGCTCAGTCCCCGAACGACACCTTGGCGCGCTTGCCCACCCACGCATCGAACTTGCCCGCATAGGCCTCCTCGATGCGGTTGCGCTTGACCTTGAAGGTCGGCGTGATGAAGCCGTTGTCCACCGTCCAGGGCGTCTTGATCAGCACCAGGGTGTCGAGCTGTTCGTGCGGGTCCAGACGGGCGTTGACGTCGTCCAGGTGCTTGCTCAGCTCGGCCATCAGCGCCGTGCGTTCGGCCTCGGAGCTGGCGCGTTGCAGGCCCTGCGGCGACAGCATCGCGATGCCCAGCGGCTGGCCCATGTTGGCCCCCGCGACGCAGCAGGCCTCGATGTTGGGGTTCATGCCCAGCCTGTCCTCGATGGGCGCCGGGGCGACGTACTTGCCCTTGCTGGTCTTGAACAGGTCCTTCACGCGGCCGGTGATGCGCACGCAGCCGTCGCCGTCCTGGGTCACCTTGTCGCCGGTGTGCAGCCAGCCATCGGCGGTCAGCGCGTCGGCGGTCAGGCCCGGCTCCTTGAAGTAGCCCATCATCAGCGCCGGGCTGCGCATCTGCAGCTCGCCGTTGGCGGGATCGATGCGGGTCTGCACGCCGCCATAGGCCGGGCCCACGGTGCCACGCTGGTTCTTGCCCGGCATCGTCATGTGCGACAGCGCCAGGTTCTCGGTCATGCCATAGCCCTCGTTGATGTGCAGGCCCAGCGTGCCATACCACTCCAGCAGCGCCACCGGCATGGGTGCGGCGCCGCCGACGGCGATGCGGCATTGGTCCAGGCCCAGGGCCTTGAGGACCTTCTTGCGCAGCAGGCCGCCGATGATGGGCAGGCGCAGCAGCTTGTTCATCTTCTGCGGCGGCATCTTGGCCTGCACGCCCTGCTGGAACTTGACCCAAAGGCGCGGCACGCTGAAGAAGATGGTGGGCCGCGCGCGCTGCAGGTCGGCGGTGAAGGTGTCCAGCGATTCGGCGAAGAACACCTTGAGCCCGACCTTCAGCCAGCTGTGCTCGACGAGCACGCGCTCGGCCACGTGGGCCAGCGGCAGGTAGGACATCATGCGGTCGCTGGCGCTCATCGGGAAGCGGTCCAGGCCCGCGCCGATGGCCCAGGCGAAGGCGCCGAAGTTGTGCATGACGCCCTTGGGGTTGCCCGTCGTGCCCGAGGTGTAGATCAAGGTGCAGAGCTCGTCGGCGCCGCGCGTGACTTCACCCTTGAGCGGCTCGGTGCGGGCGCAGATGGCGTCCCAGCCCTCGTAGTTCTTCTTCACGTCGTCGGGCGACAGCGCGTAGCTGGCGCCGGGCAGGCTCGGCAGCACGCCCGGCTTCATGCCTTCCCAGCCGTCGAGCTTGCCGATGAAGATGAAGCGCGCCTCGCTGTGCGTGAGGATCTGCGTGATGGTGTCGGCCGCCAGCGTCGGGTACAGCGGCACGGAGACATAACCGGCCATCCAGATGGCGAGGTCGGTCATCAGCCACCAGGCGCAGTTCTTGGACAGCATCGCCACCTTGGCGTCGGCTGGCCAGCCCTCGGCGGCGCCCTTGGCCTTGAGGAAAGCGGCCATGCGGCGCACTTGGTCGCTGACCTGGGCCCAGGTGAAGTCGAGGACCTCGGGCCCGCCCATCGGCTGCGTCAGCGTGACGGTGCTGCCGGCGGTGCGCTCCCAGTGATACAGGCGTTGCAGGGCGAGCTGGTCGGCGGCGATGGTGGCCATGGGCGTGTCTCCTCGGGGGGATTCTTTTCGGGAGCCGCAAAGTTAACCGCCTGTAAAGCGGCCCTTCCCCCGGGTAAACACCCTGCGGCGTGACGCGCTACCCACAGTGCCTAGAGGCATGGCTCTAGAAACGCCAGTCGCAATCGGCGGCGGCCGTGCCTGCCGCGAGTTGTGCGGCCACCTCGGTCAGCGGATGCGGCGCAGGCGTCAGCTCGGCGAGATTGGTCGGGCGCGAGGCTTCGGCGCGCGTCAGCGCCTCCTGCCAGGGCTCGCCGGCCGCGCGCAGCGCGCAGGCCAGCTGCAGGCGGGCAGCCCACTCGGGCAGGCCCTGAGGTTCGGGCAGGCCGTCGAAGTAGGCCACGCGGATGCGCGTGCCCGCCAGCGAGGCCGCCGGCGTGCCGGCCAGGCGGCTCTTGAAGAGATCGATGCGGCTGGCCAGATTGCGGGACTCGGCGAGCAGCGGACGCAGCGTGTTCAGGCGGTGCTCGACATCGCGCGCCAGCGCCTGGCCAGCCTCGCCGGCGCCGGGCGCGATGGCAATGCGCGAGAGCGTCAGCAGGCCATCGGCGCGGCGCACGTCACCGATCAGCGGCGCGGCATCCAGCCCCGCGAGGGCCTGGGCGGCGGCGCGCAGGCTGGCCGCGTCGGCGCGGCCGGCGGCCAGCACGCGGGCCTCCAGCAACTGGGTGCGGCGCAGCAGGCCGGTCACGGCGTCGTCGGCGCCGGCGGCCTCGGTCTCGGCCTGGGCCTTCTCCAGCTGGGCCAGGGCCGCGCCGAACTCGCCGAGTTGCTGCAGGTAGACGGCCAGCAACTGGCGCATCAGCGTGCTGGCGTGGTTGCCGGGGCGCGCGATGGCGTCCCAGCGGCGGATCAAGTCATCGCTGCGCGCCGTGGCGTCGGCCGCGCTCTCGCGCGCCATCCGCCAGCGCACGAAGGCCAGGTTGCGCTCCAGCACCAGGGCCGGGCGGATGCGCTCGGCCTCCTGCGGGTTCCAGAACGGCTTGGCCGCCTCGAGCGAGCGCTCGGCCTCGCGCAGCCGGCCCTCGTAGACATAGAGCACGTTCTCGTAGGTCGCGAAGCGCGCATGCTCGAAGGGGTTCTTGGCATAGATCGCGTCGTTGGAGCGCTTGGCCAGCGCCAGTTCGCGCTCTGCATCGGCGAAGCGGCCCAGGCGACCGTAGGCCGTCAGCAGGTGCAGGCGCAGGCTGTGGGATTTCTCGCTCAGCGGCCCGTAGCGGCTGTCCCAGCGAGGCAGCAGCGGTTCCAGCAAGTCGATCACGGGCTGGCCGCCGGCGACGGCGGTGTGCAGGCCGGCCAGAGAGACGGCGGCGTCCTCGGTGCGCGGGTCGTTCTCACCGAAGGCCTGGCGGGCGTGGGCCAGGCGCGCTTCAGCCAACGGCGCCGCGACGTCGAAGCGCTGCAGCGCGAAATAGGTCTTGACCAGCGTGTCGAAGACACGGTCCTTGACCTCGGGCTGGTCGTTGAAGCGCGTGGCCAGCTCCTGGCGCTTGCGGTCCAGCAGTTCCACCACGGTGGGCTGGCGGCCGCCGTTCTGGTCGGGGCTGGCCGCGCCGAGCAGCTCTGCCAGATAGCCCGTGACCTGCTCGGACTCGCGCGCTGCGGCCTGGGCCTCGTGCCGCTGCCAGAGGCTGACGGCCAGGCCCAGGCTGAGGGCCGCGAACACCAACGTGGCGCCGACCGCCAGCGCGGCATTGCGGCGCAGCCAGAGGCGCACGCGATGCTGCCAGTCCTCGGCACGCACGCTGACCGGGCGCTGGGCCAGCCAGTGCTCGAGGTCGTCGATGAAGTTGCCGACGCTGGTATAGCGTTCGGCCGGGTTCTTGCGCAAGGCCTTGGCGGCGACGGCCTCCAGGTCGCCCGCCGCCCGGTCCGCATCGAGGGGGCGGCCGGGGCCTGCCTCGTCGCCGGCGCTGTCGGCCGAGCCGGTCGTGCGTGTGGAACGGGTGATGCGCTGGGCCTGGCCGTGCAGCACGGCATGCTCCAGGGCCGTGCGGCCCAGGCCGCGCTTGCCGAAAGGCAGGTCGCCGCTGGCCAGTTCGTAGAGCATCACGCCCAGCGAATAGATGTCGCTGGCCACGCCCACGGCCTCGCCGGTGATCTGCTCGGGCGCCGCGTAGGCCGGCGTCAGGCGCCGGCCGGTGATCTGTGTCAGCTGATGGTCGGACTGACGGCCGGAGTCGTCGAGCAGGCCGGCGATGCCGAAGTCCAGCAGCTTGGCATTGCCCTGCTCGTCCACCATGACGTTGCCGGGCTTGAGGTCGCGGTGCAGGATGAGCTGGGCATGGGCATGTTCGACGGCGCGCGCCACCTCCAGCAGCAGCTTCACGCGCGCCACCAGGCCAAGGTTGTGTGCGCGCACGTGCTCGGACAGCGTGCGGCCCACCACGTACTCCAGCACGAGGTAGGCGCGGCCGTCCTGCTCGCCGGCGTCCAGCATGCGGGCGATGCCCGGGTGGGTCAGCCGGCCGAGCAGGGCGCGCTCGCGGGCGAAACGGGCCGTCAGGCCGGGGCCGGCGCGGTCGCCGCGCAGCAGCTTGATGGCGGCCTCGCCCTGGTAGAGGCCATCGGCCCGCTCGGCCCGCCAGACCTGGCCCATGCCGCCCTCGCCGAGGGGTTCGGCCAGGCACCAGGAGCCCAGGCGGTCGCCGGGGCGGGCAGGTGTGGTGGTGGAGAGCGTCGGCTCGCTCAGCGCGGCGACCAGGCGGGTGTTGTAGCCCGGCATGTCGACGAGGACGGTGGCGTCCGTGTCTTCGTCCTCGGGCAAGGAGGCGAGCATGCGCGACAGCCGCGCGGCCAGTGCGGGCGGCTGCAACGCAGCCAGGCGCTCGGCCCGTGCCGCGGCGGGCAGCTCGGCGAGCTCGTCGAACAGCGCCGACAGCTGCTGCCAGTCCGAGGACTGCAAGCCCGAGTTCATCAGTACACCGAATTCGGCGGGTCGCCGAGCAGCTCCTGCAGCAGGGCGCGCGCCTTCAGCAATTCGCGGTTGATGCTGCGCGTGGACAGGCCCCGCACCGCCGCCACCTCGGCGATGGACAGGCCGGCGAAGCCCACCATCTCGATCAGCTCGTACAGGCCGTTGTCCAGGGCCTTCATGCGCTCCAGCGCCTGGTCCAGGCCCAGCATGTCGACGGCCGTGCTCTGCACGGCGGCCACATCGTCGGCCGCGGACAGCGTGACCATGACGGCGTCCCCGCCGCGTTTGTCGCGGCCTTCGGTGCGCAGGTGGTCGATGACGACGGAGCGCAGCACGCGGCCCACGTAGGCGAAGAACTGGCCGCGCGTCTCGCCCTGCAGGCCCTGCTGGTCGGCCATGCGCAGAAAGCCCTCGTGCACCAGGGCGGTGGTGTTCAGGCCGGCCGACCTGCCGCTCGGGCCGCTCTGCGCCAGGCGGATGCGGGCGACGCGCTTGATCTCGGGGTAGAGCAGGGCGTAGAGCTGCTGCAGGGACGCCGCGTCACCACGCGAAGTGCCGATCAGCAGTTCGGTGATGTCGGCCACGTCAGTCTTCCTGGAAGGCGGCGAGGGCGGCCGTGATGGCGGCGTCGCTGGCTTCGCGCTGCACCGGCGCATCGGCCACAAGACCTTCGCGCTTCAGCCGGGCGACCCATTGGCCGGCATCGCGGCCCTGCTCGAAGCCACTGCTCTGCAGCAGCAGCTCGCCACCCGCCGACAGCAGCTTGAAGTAGAACTTGCCGTCCGCCTCGCGGTATTGCTTGAAGACCGGCAGTGCGGCCTTCTCTGTCTTGGTAGCGGCTGTCGTCGCGGTGGACGTGTAGGGCCGCAGGCCGCAGGCCTCGCGCAATTGCTTCAGGAAGGGAACCGCAATGGCGCGGGCCTTGGCGGCGCCGGCCTGCAGCGTGGCTTCGAGCTGCTCGGGGTGGGCCATCAGGTGGGCATAGCGCTCGCGCATCGGGCCGATCTGGCCTTCGATCAGGTTCACGAGCTGCTGCTTGGCCTCGCCCCAGCCCAGGCCGCCGCGCAGGGCCGCGCGGAAGGCGGCGCGCTGCTCGGTGGTCGCGAAAGCATCGTAGATGGTGACCAGGGCCTGGCCCTGCGGGTCCTTGGGCTCGCCGGGCAGCTTGGAGTCGGTGACGATGCGCGCAACGGCCTCCTTCAGCGCCGCGCTGCCGCCTTCGAAGAGAGGGATGACGTTGTCATAGCTCTTGCTCATCTTGCGGCCGTCCAGCCCTGGCAGCAGCTCCATCTCGGCATCGGTCACGGCCTCTGGGGCAGTGAACAGCTCCTTGCCCCGGCCAAACAGGTGATTGAAGCGCTGGGCCACGTCGCGCGCCATCTCGATGTGCTGGATCTGGTCCTTGCCGACCGGCACCTTGTGCGCGTTGAACATCAGGATGTCGGCCGCCATCAGCACCGGGTAGCTGAACAGGCCCATGCTGACGTTGGCATCGGGCTCCTCGCCGGCAGCCACGGCCGCGTCCACGGCAGCCTTGTAGGCATGGGCCCGGTTCATCTGGCCCTTGGCCGTCACGCAGGTCAGCAGCCAGGTGAGCTCGGGGATCTCGGGCACGTCGCTCTGGCGGTAGAAGGTGACGCGTTCGGGGTCGAGGCCGGCGGCCAGCCAGGTCGCGGCAATGGCGCGGCTGGAATGGGCCAGGCGGTCCGGCTCGTCGCACTTGATCAGCGCGTGGAAGTCGGCCATGAAGAAGAAGCTCTCCACGCCGGGCGCGCGGCTGGCTTCGATCGCCGGGCGGATGGCGCCGACGTAATTGCCGAGATGCAGGGTGCCGGTGGTGGTGATGCCGGTCAGGACGCGTTGAGGCATGGGTTTGGTGAAAAGTAACCAAACCGGATTGTGGCCTCAGCTTCGTTTGCGCGAAGGGGGTGCTGCTACGGAGGCGCGCCAGGTGACGGTGATGTCGAACTGCCGCGAGATGGGCAGCTGCTGCCCGTAGCAGCGGTTCAGCAGCCAGTGCAGGCCGGCCAGCGTGACCTCGTGGCTCGGGATGTGCACCGATGTGAGGCGCGGCGCCGCGAATTCGGCGCTGGGAGAGTCGTCATAGCCCAGCACCGAAACCTCATGCGGCACCGACACGCCGCGTTCCTGGAAATGCGCCAGCAGGCCGATGGCCATCTCATCATTGGCGCAGAACACGGCAGAGGGCAGGCGCTTTTGCTTGAGCAGCACCTCTGCCGCATCCCAGCCGGCCTGATTGGAAAAGTCGCCGGGTACGGTCAGGATCTTGGACGTGTCCAGCCCGCGCAGCGCCAGCTCGCCCATGAAGCCATTCAGGCGCGCCACGTTGTCGGGCGAGGTGGTCGGGCCGGAGACGACGGCGATGTCCTTGTGCTTGTGCTGCAGCAGCGCGCGGGCCGCCTGCACGCCGCCCTGCACGTGGTCGGCCGTGAAGCATTGGTCCTTGATGCGGTCGAAATGGCGATTCAGCACGACGACCTGGCGCGCCGCCGGGCCCAGGGCCTTGAGGTCTTCGTCCTGCAGCGCGTTGGACAGCACGATGAGGCCGTCGCAATCGCGGTCCAGCAAAAAGCGCATGCCGTCGTTGGTCTCGACGCGTTCGTCCTCGATGCCCTCGCCGAAGGCCACCACCATGTGCAGTCCTTGCGCGCGCAACACCAGGTCGATGGCGCGCAGGATGGGCGTGTAGTAGGTGCCGCGCAGGAAGGGGATGTAGACGCCGATCAGCTTGGACGTGCCCGCGCCCAGCGAACGCGCGGTGTGCGAGGGCCGGAACTTCAGCTGGGCAATGACCTTGCGCACGCGCTCGGCCGTGGCTGGCGCGACGGAACCGTTTCCGCTGATGACGCGCGAGGCGGTGCCCACGCCCACACCTGCCAGCCGCGCTACGTCCTTGATCGTTGCCATTCGCCCTCTGCTTTTGTTGGGGCGGATTGAATCACAGGGGGCAGATCGGGGCGGGGTCTGCCGGCTCGGGCAGGGCCTTGGTATTTGCCTGGGTTTCCTTGCCACTCAGGCCGCCCCCGACCGGCCACCAGGACCTGGCTTCGTGGCTGCTGAATTGGCAGGGGCCTGCAGGCCAGGGGAAGGACAGGCGGCCGGTGAAGCCCGGCCAGGCCTTGCCGGCGGTCGGTTCCACCAGCACGTCGACCAAGCCGGCGCCCTCGGTGCCGGGCTGCCAGGCGGCAATGAAGGCATCGCTCTTGTTGGCCAGGTCATTCACATAGAGCGGCCGGCCCGAGTACAGCAGCGTGACGACGGGTTTGCCGCGGCCGGCGACCCGCTGCAGCACTTCCGCGTCCTTGGGATGGCGACGGCTGAAGCGCAGGTTTTCGGTGATGCGCGCATCGCCCTCGCCCTCGGCATAGGGTGTCTCGGCGAGCACGGCGACGACGGCGTCGAAGTTCTTCGGGTCGCTCTTGCTGCCGTCAGCGTCGAAGGTGACCTGCGCGGCACCCAGGCGCTGCCGCAATGCCGCCAGCAGCGACGTGCCTTGCGGATAGTCGACATTGCTCGTGTCGCGGCCCTGCCAGGTCACGCTCCAGCCGCCGCTCTGGTGGGCCAGACTGTCGGCCGCGGTACCGACAACGAGCACGCGGGCCGTGCCCTTGAGCGGCAGCAGGCCGGGCTTGTTCTTCAGCAGCACCAGCGACTCGCGCACCGCGCGGCGCGCCAGCTCGGGCGCCTGCATCGCCTCGACCGTGGCGGGCACGGCCGGCTGCATGCCGATGCTGAACTTCACGCGCAGGATGCGGCGCACTGCGTCGTCGATGCGGGCCATCGGGATCCTGCCCTGCTCGGCAGCCCGCAGGGTGTTGTCGAAGAAGGCCTTCCAGTGGAAGGGCACCATGACGACGTCGATGCCGGCGTTGATGGCGGCCGGGCAGTCCTCGGGCGTGCAGCCGGGCACCTGGCCGACGCCGTCCCAGTCGCTGACGATGAGGCCGTCGAAGGCCAGGCGGTCTTTCAGCACGCCGGTCATCAGCACGGCGTTGCCATGCATCTTGCCGTGCTCGACGTAGCCAGCGCTGTCGGTCCAGCTGCTGAAGGAGGTCATGACGGTCAGCACGCCGGCGTCCAGCGCACCCAGGTAGCCCGCGCCGTGCACATTGGCGAGATCGGCCGGCGAAGCCTGCGTCACGCCCTGGTCGATGCCGCGGCGCGTGCCGCCATCGCCGACGTAGTGCTTGGCAGTCGCCAGCACGCCGCGGCCCTCCTTCATGCCGTCCTGCAAGCCTTCCACCGAGGCCTGGCCGAGGCGCTTCACCAGGGCCGGATCGACGCCGAAGCTCTCGTAGGTGCGGCCCCAGCGCACGTCCTGCACGACAGCCAGCGTAGGCGAGAAGGCCCAGTGCAGGCCCGAGGCGCGGATGGCGCGCGCCGTGGCGCGGCCGATGTCGCGCACCAGGTCGGCGTCACGCGTCGCACCCAGCGCGATGTTGTGCGGGAAGAGAGTGGCGCCGCGCACGTTGTTGTGGCCGTGCACGGCGTCGGTGCCCCAGATCAGCGGGATGCCCGGCGTGGCCTGCAGGGCCGCGGCCTGGAACTTTTCGGACAGCTCGCGCCACTGCGCCGGCGTGGCCGCGCGGTCCTGGCCCGGCCAGCCCCCACCGCCGTTCAGGATAGTGCCGATGGCGTACTCGCGCACCTGCTCCGGCGTGATCGCGCGGATCTCGGGCTGGGTCATCTGGCCGATCTTCTGGCGCAGGGTCAAGTTCTTCAGCGCGGCCTCGACCTTGGCCTCGAGTGCCGCATCCCGCACGGGCTTGCGGGCCGGCCAGGCCTGCACGACGGCATCGGTTTCGGCCGCGCCGGCCATGGTCGCCAGGGCAAGCAGGGCAGCGAGAAGTGCGGTTGAGCGAGTCATCGTGGAGTGTCCGTTGGGAGCGCGACGGTAGTGGGTGAAGCAAAAAAACGTCAACCCCCGGGCCGACGAGATTGACAGCCCCGACTGTGGCGCATTAGATTTGCGCCGTGTTTGGAACCGGTTCCAATTTTGATGCCGACACCGCCAAGGAGCGCGGAGGCATCGCCACCCAAAAAGCCGGCCGAGCAGCGAACAAGACGAACCAGGAGACGAAAGAAATGCTCAAGCAAGCTCAGCGTGCGGCAGTGCGCACCATCGCCCCAACTTCGCCCCAGCGGCGCAATCGCCTCACGCCCATTGCCGTCTGCGTCGGCCTGCTGGGCGCATCGGCGCTGGCACTGGCCCAGACCGCGCCGGCGGGCGAGCAGAAGCTCGACACCGTGACGGTCACCGGCTTTCGCGCCAGCCTGGAATCCTCGATCAGCACCAAGCGCAACGCCGATGCCATCGTCGAATCCGTCTCGGCCGAGGACATTGGCAAGCTGCCCGACGTGTCCATCGCCGACGCGATCTCGCGCCTGCCCGGCCTGACGGCTCAGCGCGTGGCCGGGCGCTCGTCCGTCATCAGCATCCGCGGCATGGCGCCGCGCTATGGCGTGACGCTGCTGAACGGCCGCGAGATCGTCTCCACGGGCGACAACCGCTCGGTGGAGTACGACCAGTTCCCGTCGGAGCTGATCAACGCCGCCACGGTCTACAAGACGCCGGACGCCAGCCTGTCGGCGCAAGGCCTGTCGGGCACGGTCAACATGAAGACGCTGCGCCCGCTGGACTTCGCGACCTCGCGCGGTGTCGTCGGCGCTCGCGTGGAACGCAACTCCAACGGCTCGCTGAACCCCGAGATCTCCGGCACCGGCAACCGCCTGAGCGCCTCGTATGTGACGCAGTCGGCCGACCGCACCTGGGGCGCGGCCGTCGGCTTTGCGCACCTGGACTCGCCCAACCAGGAAAAGCACTACAAGAGCTGGTGGTGGGCCAACACCAACAACTGGGGCGCACCACTGCCCGGCGTGCCCACGGACGCCGTCGCGCTGCAGGGCTTCGAGTTGGGTGCCGCCTCGTCGCGCCAGAAGCGTGACGGCCTGATGGGCGTGCTCGAGTACAAGCCCAATGCCGATTTCCACAGCACGCTGGACCTCTACTACTCCAAGTTCGACCAGACCGAGGCGCGCCGCACGGTGATGTCCGACATGTCGACCTGGTCGGGTGCGACCTGGAGCAATGCGCAGACGACGGTGGTCAACGGCGACAAGATCGTCACCAGTGGCATCGTCAACAACACCACGCCGGTGGCGCTGACGACCTTCAACAAGCGCCAGGACGACATCCGCGCCATCGGCTGGAACAACGAGCTGAAGCTGGCTGACTGGAAGCTGGTGGGGGACCTGAGCTGGTCCAAGGCCAAGCGCGACGAGCAGAACGCGGAAGTGCAGGCGGGCTCGCTGAGCCGTGTCAGCCTGGGGCAGGCCAACATCGTCACCGGCGACGGTCGCTCCACCTTCGCGCCGACCTTCGACTTCGGCGACGGCAAGAGCGTCTACCTGACCGACCCCGCCAACTGGGGCCGCGACGGCCGCAGCCAGTTTCCCAAGGTGCGCGACCAGATCAAGGCGCTCAAGCTGACGGCGGGCCGCAACTTCGACAGCTGGCTCAGCAACATCGAGGGCGGGCTGGACTACTCCGAGCGCGACAAGGACATGAACCGCACCGAGGTGAACTACAACCTCAAGAACGGCCGCGCGCCGATGCTGATTCCGTCCGCGCTGCTGCGCTCGCCGACCGACCTGGGCTTTGCCGGCAGCAATATCCGCATGGTCAATTTCGACCTGCCGAGCGCGCTGAGCTTGTACGACGTGGTGCCCACCTCGGCCGACCAGGCACCGGGCCGTATCTGGCAGGTGCACGAGAAGGTCACGGCCGCCCACGCCAAGCTCGGCTTCGAGTTCGACTGGGGCGTGCCCATCCACGGCAGCTTGGGCCTGCGCGTCGTGCATGCCAAGCAGTGGAGCGACGGCCTGTTCTGGAACGGCAAGACCAACGCGACCGAACCTGCCACCGGCGGCACCAGCTACACCGACACGCTGCCCAGCCTCAACATCGCTGCCGACGTGACTGCCAACACCATCGTGCGCTTCGGCCTGGCCAAGGTGCTGGCGCGGCCGAACATGGAGGACATGCGCGCCGGCTTCGCGGGCATCAGCGTCAGCACGACCGAGCCGCATCTGTGGTCGGCCAATGGCGGCAACCCCAAGCTGGAGCCCTGGCGCGCCGACGCGGTGGACCTGTCCGTGGAGCACTACTTCAGCAAGCGCAGCTATGTGGCGGCCGCGGTCTTCCACAAGAACATCAAGAACTTCGTCTACTCGCAGTCCATCGACTTCGACTTCACCGGCTTTCCCAACCCGACGGCCTTCACGCCCTACAGCAACATCGGCACGTTGACTACCCAGTCCAACGGCGGCGGCGGGATGATCGCCGGCACCGAGCTGAGTGGCTCGCTGGACGGCGGCCTGATCAGCCCCGCGCTGGATGGCATCGGTGTGAGCCTGAGCTACTCGGACACGCGCAGCTCGCTGCACGAGGGCAATGACGTCAGCAAACCTTTGGATGGTCTGTCGGGCAAGGCGACCAACTTCACCGTCTATTACGAACGCGACGGTATCTCGGCGCGCATCGGCAGCCGCCATCGCTCGCCCTTCGTGACGACGGTGCGCGGCACCTTTGGCGAGAACGTGCCGAGCATGATCTCCAGTGAAACCATCATCGACGCGCAGATCGGCTACGCGTTCGAATCGGGCCTCTTCAAGGGTCTGTCGCTGACGCTGCAGGTCAACAATCTGCGTGACGAGCCCTATCGCACCCGCGTCGGTGTCTCCACCGGTTCCGTCGATCCCAACGCTACCTTGCCTGAGCGATACACGTCCTATGGCCGCCAGTTCCTGATCGGCGGCACGTACAAGTTCTGATCGATTTCCCAGTTCCCTGAACCCGCGCCGGCCGCGCTGCCGGCGCCTCCCATTCGAAGCATGAGCTCCCACACCGCCCCGAAACGCCAAGACTTCCCCGCCGACTTCCGCTGGGGCGTGTCCACCTCATCCTTCCAGATCGAGGGCGCCGGCCGCGAGGACGGCAAGGGCGAGTCCATCTGGGACCGCTTCTGCAGCGAGCCCGGCCGCATCCGCGACGGCTCCAACGCGCTGGTGGCCTGCGACCATTACCACCTGTTCCCGCAGGACCTGGACATGGCGAAGGCTCTGGGCGTCAACGCCTACCGCTTCTCCATCGCCTGGCCGCGCATTCTTCCAAACGGAACTGCAGGGCGGGGCGCCGTGAACGAAGCGGGCCTGGCCTTCTACGACCGGCTGGTGGACGGCATGCTGGAGCGCGGCCTGGACCCCTGGGCCACGCTCTACCACTGGGACCTGCCGCAGCCGCTGCAGGAGCAAGGCGGCTGGCTCTCGCGCGACACGGTCGGCGCCTTCCTCGAATACACCGACATCGTCACGCGCCGCCTGGGCGACCGTGTCAAGCACTGGATCACGCACAACGAACCCTGGTGCTCCTGCATGATGGGCTACTGGGAGGGCGTGCATGCGCCCGGCGGCAAGAGCCTGGCCGATGCGATGCAGGCCTGCCACCACGTGCTGTTGTCGCATGGCCAGGCCATCCCGCTGATCCGCAAGAACTCGGCCGGCGCCCAAGTCGGCATCACGCTCAGCCTGCACCCCATCACCGCCGCATCCGATAGCGCCGAGGACGCCGCCGCGCTGAAACGCCACGATGGCCTGCGCAACCGCTGGTTCCTCGACCCGCTGTTCGGCCGCGGCTATCCCGAAGACACGCTGGCGCTGCTCGCGTCATCCGGAAATGCCGCGCCCAAGGTGGAGGCCGGCGACCTGGCGGCAATAGCCACCGCGACCGACTTCCTCGGCGTCAACTACTACTTCCCCGAGATGGTCAAGGCCGATCCGGCCGGTGGCCCGATGCGTGCCAGCCTGGTGGAGCGCGAGGGCGTCGAACGCACCGGCTTCGGCTGGGAGATCTCGCCACAGGGGCTGGTGGACCTGTTGACCCGCATCCAGCGCGACTACAACCCGGCCGTCATCCAGCTGACCGAGAACGGGTCCACTTTCGAAGATGTGCTGACGCCCGACGGCCATGTGCACGATGCCGAACGCCTGTCCTATCTGCAGCGCCATCTGAGTGCGGTCAAGCAGGCGCTGGACGCCGGCGTGCCGGTCAAGGGCTACTTCGCCTGGAGCCTGCTGGACAACTTCGAATGGGCCGAGGGCTATCTGCGCCGCTTCGGCATCGCCTATGTCGACTACGCCACCCAGAAGCGCACGCTGAAGGACAGCGGCCTCTGGTACGGCCAGTTCCTGAACGAATAATTAACGGCATGTCGCCCCTTATTTAAAGGGTACAGGCGGTTTCTAAATGAAATATTACAGGGTCCTCCCTCAGGCGCGCCAAGCCGCGCCGGGGCAAACTGCGCCTCGCCGCCCTCAAAGATCCGGAGACAAGATGAAGTTCCCCCGCCACGCCCTGGCCGCGGTTGCGCTGCTGGCTGCAACCGCTTCCAACGCCGCTGAACCCCTGAAAGCCGAGGTCATCCATTGGTGGACCTCGGGCGGCGAATCCGCCGCCGCCAAGACCCTGGCCGAGGCCTACAAGGCCCAGGGCGGCATCTGGGTCGACACGGCTGTCGCCCTGGGCGAGCAGGCTCGCTCGGTCGCCATCAACCGCATCGCCGGCGGCAACCCGCCCACGGCCGCCCAGTTCAACACCACCCAGCAGTTCCGCGACATCGTCGACCAGGGCCTGCTGAACAACGTCGACGCGGTGGCCCAGCGCGACGGCTGGGACAAGTTCCTGCCCGAGACCGTGCTGAGCGCCATCCGCGTCAACGGCCACTACTACGCCGCGCCGGTCAACATCCACAACATGACCTGGTTCTGGTTCTCCAAGGCCGCCTTCAAGAAGGCCGGCATCGCGGAAGAGCCCAAGAACTTCGATGAGCTGTTTGGGGCGCTGGACAAGCTCAAGGCCGCCGGCCTTGTGCCGCTGGCCCATGGCGGCCAGCCCTGGCAGGACGGCATCGTCTTCACGGCCGTGCTGGCCCACTACGGCGGCCGCGACCTGTATCTCAAGATCTTCCGCGACCGCGACCCCAAGGCCATCCTGGGCGAGGACTTCAAGAAGGTGCTGCTGGCCTACAAGAAGCTGCAGGGCTACACCGACAAGGGCTCGCCCGGCCGCAACTGGAACGACGCCACCGCCATGCTCATCAGCGGCCGCGGCGGCGTGCAGATCATGGGCGACTGGGCCAAGGGCGAGTTCGCCCAGGCCAAGCAGGAGGCCGGCAAGGACTACGGCTGCGCCCCAGGCTTCGGCCCCAAGGCGCCCTACATCATCCAGGGCGACGTGATGGTCTTCCCCAAGACCGACAAGCCCGACCAGGTCAAGGCCCAGCAGCTGCTGGCCAGCGTCATCACCCAGCCCGCCACGCAAGTCGCCTTCAGCATGAAGAAGGGCTCCATCCCCATCCGCACCGACGTCGACGTCAGCCAGATGGACATGTGCGCCCAGATGGGCGTGGCCGCGATGAAGGACAAGTCGCGCCAGCTCGGCAACGGCGAGATCTACATCACGCCCGACCAGAACGGCGCCCTGCAGGACGTGCTGACGAGCTACTGGAACCGCAACATTCCGGTCGAGAAGGTCCAGAAGGACATCGTCAACGCGCTGAAGTCCTGACGATGAAACGCCGTTCCCTCGCGGCCTGGGGCGCGCTGCTGCCCCTGGCCGTCATCGTTCTCGTCGGCTATGTCGGCACGGTGCTGTGGACGCTGCGCACCTCCGTGTCCAGCTCGCGCACCTTCCCCAAGGACGACTTCGTCGGCCTGCAGCAGTTCGAACGCCTGCTCGACAACGATCGCTGGCAGCTCGCCATCCACAACCTCGCCGTCTACGGTGTGCTCTACATCGTCGCGGCCATGCTGCTGGGCTTTCTGCTGGCCGTCTTCATCGACCAGAAGGTGCGCGGCGAGGGCGTGCTGCGCACCGCCTTCCTGTACCCGTATGCGATGTCCTTCGTCGCGACCGGCCTGGTCTGGCAATGGGTGCTCAACCCCGACAGCGGCCTGCAGAACGCGATGCAGCAGATGGGCTGGAAGGATTTCAGCTTCGACTGGATCGTTGACCAGGACATGGTCATCTACACCGTCGTCATCGCCGGCACCTGGCAGGGTGCGGGGCTGGTGATGGCGCTGATGCTCGCCGGCCTGCGCGGCATCGACGAGGAGATCTGGAAGGCGGCGCGGCTGGACGGCATTCCGACCTGGCGCGTGTATCTGTCCGTCGTGTTGCCCATGATGGGCCCGACGCTGGCGACCGTCTTCACGCTGCTGGCCACCGGCGTCGTCAAGGTCTTCGACACCGTCGTCGCGATGACCCAGGGCGGCCCCGGCACGGCCAGCGACGTGCCGGCCAAGTTCATCATGGACCACCTGTTCGGCCGCGCCAACCTGGCGCTGGCTTCGGCGGGTGCTGTGGTGTTGCTGCTCACGGTCCTCGCCTTGGTCGCGCCGCTCGCCTACGTGCGCAGCCGCCAGGCCGCGAAGGGAGGCCACGCATGAAGCGCACCAAGCATTGGGCCCGCATCGGCGTCTACGCCTTCCTGCTCTTCGCCGCGGCCTTCTTCCTGCTGCCGCTGTACGTGATGCTGACGACCTCGTTCAAAAGCATGGAGGAGATCCGCCTCGGCCAGATCTTCGCGCTGCCGTCGGCGCCCTCGCTGGGCGCCTGGCGTGCCGCCTGGAGCGAAGCCTGCACGGGCGTCAGCTGCGAAGGCATTCGCGGCGGCTTCTGGAGCTCGGTGGCCATCACGGTGCCGTCGGTCATCCTGCCCATCCTGCTGGGTGCCATCAACGGCTATGCGCTCTCCTGGTGGAAGCCCAAGGGCGGCCAGTGGCTGTTCGGCGTGCTGATGATGGGCGCCTTCATCCCCATCCAGGTGATGATCTATCCGCTCGTCAAGCTGGAAGCGGCCATCGGCATCTACAGCAGCCTGCCCGGCATCGTCGCCGTGCACCTGGTGTTCGCCATGCCCATCATGACGCTGCTGTTCCGCAACTACTACGCCAGCCTGCCGACCGAGCTGTTCAAGGCGGCGCGCGTGGATGGCGGCGGCTTCTGGCGCATCTTCGCGCAGCTGGTGCTGCCGATGTCCACGCCGATGCTGATCGTCGCGGCCATCATGCAGATCACCGGCGTGTGGAACGACTACATCCTCGGCCTGACCTTCGCCGGCCGCGAGAACCAGCCGATGACGGTGCAGCTCAACAACGTCATCAACACGACGACGGGTGAGCGTCTCTACAACCTCAACATGGCCGCGACGATCCTGACGTCCGCCGTGCCCCTGTTGGTCTATCTGATTTCCGGCCGCTGGTTCGTGCGCGGCATTGCAGCGGGCGCAGTCAAATGAGTGGCGTGAACATCCAAGGTCTGAGCATCAAGTTCGGCCACAACGAGGTCATCAAGAACCTGGACCTCCAGGTCGTCGAGGGCGAATTCCTCGTGCTGCTCGGCCCTTCGGGCTGCGGCAAGTCGACGCTGCTGCACAGCATCGCCGGCCTCATCGACGTGAGCGCAGGCAGCATCCACATCGGCGGCCAGGACATGACCGACGCTGAGCCCTCCGAGCGCGGCATCGGCATGGTCTTCCAGAGCTATGCGCTGTACCCGACGATGACGGTGGAGCGCAACATGTCCTTCGGCCCGCGCGTGGCCGGCATTCCCAAGGCCGAGATCGAGCGCCGCGTGAAGCGCGCGGCCGACATGCTGCAGCTGACGCCGCTTCTTAGCCGCAAGCCGGCTCAGCTGTCCGGCGGCCAGCGCCAGCGCGTCGCCATCGGCCGGGCGCTGGTGCGCGAGGCCGGCGTCTTCCTGTTCGACGAGCCGCTGTCCAACCTCGACGCCAAGCTTCGCGCCGAGCTGCGCCGCGAATTGAAGCTGCTGCACCAGACGCTGGGCAACACGATGATCTACGTGACCCACGACCAGGTCGAGGCCATGACGCTGGCCTCGCGCATCGTCGTCATGAAGAGCGGCGTCATCCAGCAGATCGGCACGCCCGGCGAGGTCTACGAGCGCCCGGCCAATCTCTTCGTCGCCGGCTTCCTCGGTTCGCCCGCCATCAACATGGTGCCGGCCCAGGTCGGTGCCGACGGCCGCTCGCTTGAAGGCGCGCTGCCTCTGCGGCTGGCTGAGGGGCGTGCGAAGGCCGGCCAGAGCCTCGTGCTCGGCGTGCGGCCCGAGCACGTGCGCCTGCAGTCGGATGGCCGCTGGCGCGCGACGGTGCAATTGGTCGAGCCCATGGGCAACCACCAGGTCGTCTGGATGAAGCTGGGCGAGCAGGGCTTCTCGGTCCTGGTGCACGACGGCCGCCGCATCTTGGCCGGCGACGAGCTGGCCTTCGACATCGACGAGTCGGCGCTCAGTGTTTTCGACGCCGCCAGTGAACAACGCCTGAGCTGAAACCGCCATGAAGATCCTTCTGCTCGCCCTGACAGCCGCGCTCGCCAGCGTTGCTAACGCCGAACCTGTGCGGGCTTTTCTGACGACCGCCGACCAGCAGCAGTTGCTGGCGCCAAGCGAAGTGAGCAAGTCCGCCAACAAGGCCGATGCCGTGATCCGCATCGACCCGAAGCGCCAGCACCAGCGCATCGCCGGCTTCGGAGCAGCCATCACCGAGGGCTCGGCCTGGCTGATCCGCCACGGCATGAGCGAGCCCCAGCGCGACGCGCTGATGCGCGAGCTGTTCACGCGGGAGGGGAATGACGGTAAGGGCCTGGGCTTCGAGTTGACTCGGCTCACGATCGGCGCATCGGACTTCTCGCGCCGCCACTACAGTCTCGACGACATGCCGCCGGGCCAGACCGACCCCGAGCTGAAGAACTTCTCTCTCAACACCGAACGCGCCGACGTCATCCCCGCCGTCAAGCAGGCCCTGGCGCTCAATCCCAAGCTGCAGGTGATGGCCTCGCCATGGAGCGCGCCGGGCTGGATGAAGACGACCGACAGCCTCGTGCAGGGGCAGCTCAAGCCCGAGTTCTACGGCGCCTTTGCCCGCTACATGGTGCGCTACGTCGAGAGCATGCGCGCCGAGGGCGTGCCCATCTTTGCGCTGACGCTGCAGAACGAGCCGCACTTCGAGCCGCCCGACTACCCCGGCATGCGCATGACGCCGGCCACGCGCGCGACCGTCGTCGGCCAGCACCTCGGCCCGTTGCTCAAAGCCCAAGGCCTGAAGACGCAGATCCTGGAGTGGGATCACAACTGGGACGAGCCGTGGAGCCCGCTGTCCATGCTGTCCGATGCCACGGCGCGCCAATATGTGTCGGGCGTGGCCTGGCATTGCTATGCGGGCGATGTGTCCGCGCAGTCGCAGGTGGCCCAGCACTTCCCGGAGCTGGACGTCTGGTTCACCGAGTGTTCCGGCGGCGAATGGAAGCCGCAGTGGGCCGAGACACTGCCCTGGATCACGCGCAACCTCATCATCGGCAGCACCCGCCACGGCGCACGTGGCGTGCTGATGTGGAACCTGGCGCTGGACCCGCAATACGGCCCGCACCTGGGCGGTTGCAAGGACTGCCGTGGCGTCGTCACCATCGACCCCAAGACCGGCAAGGTCACGCGCAACATCGAGTACTACGCCTTCGGCCACGCCAGTCGTTTCGTGCAGCAGGGCGCACGGCGCATCGACTCGGAAGGCGGCGAGGGCAAGAAGACGGGCCTGGACCACGTCGCGTTCACGAACCCGGATGGCAGCACGGCGCTGATCGTCAGCAACTCCGCCGGCGCGCCCCGCCGCTTCACGGTGCAGGCGCCGGGCCGGCGCTTCAGCTACGAGCTGCCGGCCAGCGGCGTCGTGACCTTCACCTGGTGACCGCTGGGCGCTGGCCGCGCGTGACATCCGTCCTGAGTTCTAACGACTCGGCGCGTGACTGATGTCACGTGGCGCGGCCCATCCTGGCTAGGATGGGCCGATGACGGGATCCCTGCTGATCAGCACCAGCTTGATCGCCCTGCTTGGCGTGGCGCTGCTGGTGCTGGCGCGGCTGGAGCCTGGTCATCCCCACATCAGCGACTGGGGCTGGAGCCATGTCCTGCTCGCCGTGGGCCTCACGCTGGGCATCGCCCTCGTGCCGCCGGACCCGGAGTCCGTGCACTACAAGCTCCAGGCCACCGTGGCGACGGCCGCCGTCATCGCCTCGCTGTCTCTGCAACTGGCTGGCGCGGCGCGCTACCGCGGCCGGCTCTGGCGCTGGCGGCGCAACGCGCCGCTGTTCGCGTCCCTGCTCGGCTTCATCCTGGCGCTGGCACTGGTGCAGCAGCGCCATGCCGTCGTTGCCGCTGCCCTGATCCTGACCGCCGGCGCCTGGCTGGCCGCCGCCTGGCTGTGGCGGGATGGGGCGACCGGCGAGCGCTTCGTCGCCGGCTGCTTTGCGGCCTCCGGCCTGGTGCACCTCAGCGGCCCGCTGCTGGACCCGTTGGCCCGCTCTCCCATCACCCACATCCTCGGTACCTATGTGCAGGCCGTGCTGGCCATGGCGCTGATCCTGCTGTCGGTGCGCCGCGCCCATCACGAGACGCAGCGAGTCAATTCGCAGCTGCGCCAGCTCTACGAGCAGTCCATGCAGGGTCTGCTTGTCGTGCGCGAGTCGCGGGCCGTCTATGCCAACCCGGCGGCGCTGGCCATGTTCGGTTTCGACCGCGTGGAGGACATCGGCCCCATCGGCCCGCTGATCGCCACTTCCGACATCGAGGCCGCGCGCGCCCGCTACCAACGCCTGCTGCAGGAGCGCAGCGGCCAGATCGCCTGGGAGGGCGAGCGCTACCGCAGCGATGGCCAGGCCGTCTATCTGCGTGGCAGCTCCAGCTATATCGAATGGGAGGGTGGGCCGGCCCTGCTGGTGCTGATGCTGGACGACACCGCGCGCCAGCGCGCCATCGAGGCGCTGCGCCGCCAGGCCCTGCATGACGAGCTGACCGACCTGCCCAACCGCCACGCCGCCCTGGCCCGCCTGGCCGAGCTGACGGTGCCCGGCAGCCCGGGATTCGCGCTGCTGTCGGCCGACCTGGACCGCTTCCAGCTCGTCAACGAAAGCCTGGGCCACGAGACCGGCGACGCGCTGCTGCAGGCCATCGCGACACGCCTGCGCGAGGCCCTGCCGCCCGAGGCCCTGCTGGCACGACTGGGCGAAGACCAGTTCCTGCTGCTGCAGCCCGGCGTCGATGACGACGCGGGCGCCCTGCTGGTTGGCCAGCGCCTGCTGGCGCTGATGAACGCGCCCTTTGCCGTTGCCCACCGGGCCTTGTATGTGCACCTGTCGGTCGGCATCGCGCTTTTTCCCGCCCATGGCCGGGACGGCGCGGCCCTGCTGCGTGCGGCCGATGTGGCCATGCACCAGGCCAAGCAGCAGGCCGGCGCGGCCGTCGTTGCCTTTCGGCCCGGCATGTCGGCAGCGGCGGGCGGCCTGCTGGAGATCGAACAGGCCCTGGCCGCGGCCATCGAGCGCGAGGAGTTCCAGCTCGACTACCAGCCGAAATTCGAGGCCGGCACGCGCCGCCTGGCGGGCTTCGAGGCCCTGGTGCGCTGGCAGCGCCCCGGGCGCGGGCGCGTCAGCCCGGCGGACTTCATTCCCGCCGCCGAGCGCACCGGCCAGATCGTGCCGCTCGGCGCGCTGATCCTGCGCCAGGCGGCCCAGCAACTGCGTGCCTGGCAGCAGCAGGGCCTGGCCGTGATGCCGGTGGCCGTGAATGTGTCGCCGCTGCAGTTCGAGGACACCGGCTTTGCCGATTGGGTGCTGGACCTGGTGCGCGCGCATGGCTTGGCGCCGACGCTGATTGAGGTCGAGATCACCGAGACCGCCGCGATGACGCACATGGACCGTGTGCTGCCCCAGCTTGCCCGGCTGCGCGACGCCGGTGTGGGCGTCGCGTTCGACGACTTCGGCACCGGTCAGAGCTCGCTGACCCTGCTGCGCCGCCTGCCCATCACCACACTCAAGCTTGATCGCAGCATGATCGACCCGCTGCCCGAGCCGTCCGCCGGCGCCGTCGTGCGCGCGGCCTGCGTGCTGGCCCAGGCGCTGGGCCTGGCCATCGTGGCGGAAGGCGTCGAGACCGAGGCGCAGGCCGCCGAGGTCGAGGCCTTGGGCTGCACACATCTGCAGGGCTGGCTGTTGGCCAAGCCCCTGGCGCCCGCTGCAGCTGCGGCGCTTCTCAGCTCGCCATCAGCTCACCCATCCGGACCGAGCCTCCCGGTTGCCACGCCGGGTTGAACTGCAGGCCGCTGTTCTCGAACAGCATGACGACCGTGGAGCCGAGCAGGAAGCGGCCCATCTCGTCGCCCTGAGCCAGCGTCGCTTGTCCAGGTGTGTAGTCCCACTCGCGTACCGGGCCGGCGCGGTTGATGACGCCATGCCAGACCGTGGCCATGCTGCCGACGATGGTGGCGCCGACCAGCACCAGCACCCAGCGACCCAAGGTGTCGTCATCGAACACGCAGACGACGCGCTCGTTGCGCGCAAACAGCCCCGGCACGCCGCGCGCCGTCGTCGGGTTCACCGAGAACAGCTCGCCCGGCACATGCACCATGCGCACCAGCCGCCCGGCGGCCGGCATGTGGATGCGGTGGTAGTCCTTGGGGCTGAGGTAAAGGTTGGCGAACAGGCCGTCCTTGAACCGCGCCGCGAGCTGCGCGTCGCCGCCGACCAGGGCCGTCGTCGTGAAGGCCTGTCCCTTGGCCTGGAAGATCTGGTCGCCCTGGATGCGGCCCACCTGGCTGATCGAGCCGTCCACCGGGCAGATCAGCGAAGCATCGGCCAGCGGCCGCGCGCCGGGTTTCAGCGCCCGGGTGAAGAAGTCGTTGAAGGTCTTGTAGGCCGTGATGTCGGGCTCGGCCGCCTCGGCCATGTTGACGCCGTAGCGCCCGACAAAGCGGCGGATGACCGAGGTCGTCACGCCACCCAGCGGCTTGGACGCGTAATGCCCGGCCAGGCGTGTCATCGCCTGCTTGGGCATCAGGTATTGGGGCAGGACTTTGAGGCGGTCGGACATGGGAAGGGGCCGAATTGCGGTCGAGGATTCTAGGAGTCGCGCCACGGCATGACGACCCGGCGCAGCGGGGCCGCCGTCGTCGCGACCTGATCGGCGTCCAGCAGGCCGCGGCGCTTCAGGTGGCGGATGGCGGTCTGCACGGTCGACTTGGCCAGGCCGGTGCGCGTGGCGATCTCCTGCAGGCTCAGCGGCACGGCTTCCGCGCGGCGTCGCTGGGCCTCGCAGGCCAGGCAGAGGTAGACGAGAAAGGCCGAGGGCCGCCGGTCATGGCCGCAGAGGTCGGCCATCAGCGTGTCGACGACATAGGCGTCGATCTGGTGGGCGATCGGTTTGTGCATAGCGATCAATGCTATAGCAGCCATCGGACGCGATCCGCCCGGGCGCTTCCAGAATGGGCGCCACGTCCAACAGCTTCGAGCCGCCACCATGATCACCCACGTCAAATTCATCGGCGTTCCCGTCGCCGACCCGGCCCGCGCGCTGGCCTTCTACCGCGACCAGCTCGGCTTCGCCGTTGCTACCGACCAGCCCATGGGCCCGGGCAAGCGCTGGATCGAGCTGCGCGTCGGCCACTCGGCCACGCGCGTCGTGCTGTTCACGCCCGAAGGCCACGAGGATCGCATCGGCACCTTCTTCAACGGCGCCATCGCCTGCGACGACGTCGAGGCGACCTGCCGGCAGCTGCAGCAGCGCGGCGTCGAGTTCGTCGCGCCGCCGACGGCCCAGCCCTGGGGGACGTTCGCCAAGTTCAAGGACTCCGAAGGCAACGTCTTCGTGCTGTCCTCCAGCTGAGGCCCCGGCAGCCGGGCGCGACAATCCGCGCCGATGCCCCTGGTCCACAGCTCCTTCTACCGTTTCACGCCGGTCGCCGACCCCACCGCCTTCGCCGCCTGGCTGCGCGAGGCCGCCGCCGGTCTGGGCGGCGTCATCCTGGTGGCCGGGGAAGGCCTGAGCGCCGCGGTGGCTGGCCCGGCCGAGGTGGTGGCAGCTTTTGAAGCGCTGCTCCAGCAGCAGCCGGGTTTCGCCGGCCTGCACTGCAAGCACAACGCCTGCGAGCGCTTGCCCTTCAGTCTGCTCAAGGTCTCCGTCAAGCGCGAGATCGTCGCCTTCGGCATTCCCGGTGTCAGCGGCGAGGACACCGGCACCCATGTCAGCCCACAGCGCTTTCGCGAACTGCTGGCCGACCCCGACACCGTCGTCCTCGACAACCGCAACACCTTCGAGTTCAAGCTGGGGCGCTTCCGCGGCGCCATCGACCCCGGCGTGGCCCACTTCCGCGACTTCCCGGCCTATGTCGAGGCACACCGCGACGAATGGCAGGGCAAGACGGTCGCGATGTACTGCACCGGTGGCATCCGCTGCGAGAAGACAGCAGCGTGGATGCAGGCCCAGGGTCTGAAGGTCGCGCAGCTCGACGGCGGCATCCTGGGCTTCCTCGAAGCCTTTCCCGACGCCGCAGCCGATTGGCAGGGCGAGTGCTACGTCTTCGACAAGCGCATCGCCATCGATGCCGCCGGCCGCGAGACGGGCACGACGGCCGAGCAAGTCTTCAGCGACCCGGCCGACGCCTGGCGGCTGGCGCGGGCGCGGCGGCTGGATCCCGAGGACTGACGTCCGCAGCTTCAGCGCGCCGCCGCATGCACCTTGTGAGCGACGGACAGCAACCGTGAGCTCATGCGAAGGCCAGCGCGTTCCGCGCCGTCAAGCAGCACATCGAAACGCACGCGCCCGCCAACGACCAGAAACTGAATGGCGCCGGCGCGCGGCGAGGCCTCGCCGGAAGCGCCCTCGCTGACCAGCAGCAGCCCGCGCCGTGCGCTGGCCGTCTCGCCCTGAGCCAGGAATAGCAGGTGCACGGCCGGGTCGGCATCGGCCGCGCGCACGCGCCGCACCTGCACCGGCCGCGCCTGCACCGTGCGCCCCTGCAGGGTCTGGCTCAGCTCGCCGAGCATGGCTTCCGAGCCCTGCACGCCGATGACAAAGGGCGCATCGGCCGTGCCCAGCGCACCATCGGGCCAGTCCACGTAGGCCGTGAATTTGTAGAGGAACTCGGCCTTGATGCGCACCTCGCCGCCGGCATCGTCGGTCTGTGCATGGCTCATGCCGGCCGTCAGCAAGCCCAGCGCGAAGGCCAGCAGCGGCCTGCGCCGCGCCGGTGTCACGGGGTCCACCGCAGTTGCGCGTAGGCCTCGGGCCCGAAGACGCTGCGGCCCGGCGCAGCATTGGCCTCGGCATGGCGGCCATGCAGCAGGTTGCGGCCGCCCAGCGTCAGCGCCAGCGTGGGGGTGGCGCGCCAGCCGTAGTTGAAGTCCAGCACCGTGTAGGCGGGCACGGCCGGCTTCGGCAGCGCGGCGACATGGCGCAGCGCCACGTCCAGCTCATGGCGATCCGCCGGCTGCAGCGTGGCGCGCAGCTGCCATTGCCGCGGCGGGTCGTTGCCCAGCGCGGACGGCCCCACCGGGTCGCGGCTGCCCGGCTGCACGGCCAGATCTTGTTGCAGGGCATTGAAGCCGGCACTCCAGCGCAGCCAGGGCAGCGGCTGCCAGTGCGCCCAGGCTTCCAGGCCCCAGCTGTTGCCGGCGATCATGTTCTGCACCACGGCGTTGGGCGGCGGCTGGCCGCTGCGCAGCTTCTGCCAGTCATGCTGGTACAGCGTCAGCGCATAGCTCAGCGTGCTGCTCGGCTGGCCGCGGTGGCCCAGCTCGACCACGCGCGCGACCTCCGACACGAAGTCGGCCCCGCCCGCGATGATGAAGGGCGGCTTGGGCGGCAGGCGCAGGTCGCGGTCCAGCCGGGCCGGCGCGCGCACCGCGCGCGACAGCGAGGCCCACCACTGCCAGCGCGCCGACGGCGACCAGGCCAGGCGCAGCGACGGCAGCGTCTCCCAGCCGGTGTAGTCGTTGTGCTCGAACTTCGTGCCCGCCGTCAGCCGCCAGCCGTCCGCCAGGGTCAGCTCGTCCTGCACGAACAGGTTGTGCCATTGCTGCCGCGCGCTTTCGGGCACGAAGCCGAACACCAGCCCCGGCGCGATGTGGTCGCGCGAGCTCCGCCAGCCGCCGCCCCAGTCGATCTGGTGCGCGCCCCAGGCCAAGCTGTGCTGCGCCTCCAGGTCCAGCACCGTGAAGCGCGGGCTGTACAGGATCGTGTCCTCGCGCCGCACATGGTCGTAGTAGGCCTGCAGGCGCAGCCGCGAGCCGCCGTCCAGCCGGCCAGTCCAGCGCGCCAGCAGGTTCTGCCCCGACGTGCTGACGCCGCCGAGGTTGCGTGTGCCACTCAGGCGGTCTGCCGTATCGCCGCGGTAGACGTCGCCCTGCACGGTCAGCCCGTCCTCGCCGCTCAGCCAGTCGGCGCGCCAGCCCAGTTGCCAGCGTCGCGACTTGTCCGTCACGGCCACGCCGGCTTCGGTCTCGGTGGCATCGCGCTGCAGCAGCTTGGCGTAGGCGCGCCAGTCGCCTTGCAGCGGCAGCTTGCCGCCGAGGCGCAGCGCGGCCGAGCGCTCGTCGGTGCCGGCGTCGGCGCGCAGCAGCAGCCCCGTGTCCGCGGCCGGCCGGCGGATGATGTTGATCACCCCATTGACCGCGTTCGTGCCCCAGACGCTGCCGCCCGGGCCGCTGATGACCTCGATGCGGGCGACGTCGTCCAGCAGCACGTCCTGCTGGTCCCATTGCACACCCGAGAAATAGGGCGCGTAGACCGTGCGGCCGTCGATCAGCACCAGCAGCTTGTTGCCCACCGAGTCGTTGAAGCCCCGGGCGCTGATGGCGTACTGGTTGGCGTTGAGCCGCGCGACCTGCAGGTTGGGCGCCAGCAGCAGCGCCTCGGGCAGGCTGCGCGCGCCTGAGCGGCGTATCGCCTCGGCGCTGATCACGTACAGCGAAGCCGGCACCTGCGCCAGCTTCTCGATACGCCGCGACACCGAGCTGATTTCGATGTTGGACAGCTGCTCCAGCGACAGATCGCTCAGGTCCTGCGCCGTTGCGGGGGCGGCCAGCAGCGCCAGCAGCACGGCGCTGCCGCCGGCTCGGCGGCGGGTGGGGCGAGGCTTGTCCTCGTCAGTTGGCTGGCGCACGGATCACCTCCCTGTCGTCGGAGGTCTGAAATGACCCGGACTGGTCGCGCCAGCATAACAACGCTGTCCGCTGGATGCGGCGTCGTCGGCGCCGCTGGATAGACCCGCGACCGGACCCCGCGGCGGAAGATTGATTCCCCCAGTTCGGAACAAAGCTTCCGGGCGGCGGCGGATGCGCCGCGCCGCAAACGCCGACAATGCCACCGCGCGCCGCTTGCGCGCACCGAAATCCCCTCATTCGATGTCTCATCTGATCGTCCACGGCGGCACGCCCCTCTCGGGCCGCATCATTCCCTCGGCGAACAAAAACGCCGTCCTGCCCATCCTCTGCGCCACGCTGCTGACCAAGCAGCCGGTGCGCCTGCGCGGTGTGCCCGAGATCACCGACGTCAAGAAGATCGTCGAGGTCTTCCGCAAGCTCGGCTCGCAGGTCGAGCTGGATTTCAAGACCGGCATCCTCGACGTCCACCACCGCGACACCCATTTCGACCCGGCCACCGACCGCCTGCCCGAGGAGATGCGCTCCTCCATCATGCTGGTGCCGGGCCTGATGGCCCGCTTCGGCGCCGCCCGCATCGAGGACGACGTCAAGGGCTGCACGCTGGGTGCACGCGAGATCGATCCGCACGTCGAGGTGTTCGAGCGCTTCGGCGCCCAGGTCCAGCGCCTGCCCGACGGCCTGGTGCTGCGCGTGCACCGCCCGCTGACGGCCAACCATCACTGGACCGACTACGCCTCCGTCACGACGACCGAGAACTTCGTGCTGTGCGCGGCACTGGCCGACGGCGTGTCCACGCTGACCAATGCCGCCAGCGAGCCGCATGTGCAGGAGTTCTGCAACTTCATGTCGCTGCTGGGCGCAAAGATCGAGGGCCATGGCACGTCCAAGCTGAAGATCACCGGCGTGCAGGAGCTGGGCGGCGCCGACTACACCTTCACCGAAGACTTCCACGAGATCGTCACCTTCCTGGCCCTGGGCGCCATCACCGGCGGCAACGTGCAGGTCAAGAACGGCGCGCCGGAGATGTTCCCGCTGCTGGACCGCACCTTCGCCAAGTTCGGCGTGCAGATCGTCCACGAGGACGGCTGGAGCCGCTGCGTGACCAATGGCCCGCTGAAGGTGAAGGAGCCCTTCACCCGCAACATCCTGCAGAAGGTGGAAGCCGCGCCCTGGCCCTATGTGCCGGTGGACCTGCTGCCCATCTTCGTGGCCCTGGGCGTCAAGGCCGAAGGCAGCGTGATGTTCTGGAACAAGGTCTATGACGGCGCCATGGGCTGGACCAGCGAGCTGGCCAAGTTCGGCGCCCACGCCTTCCTGAGCGACCCGCACCGCATGATCACCTTCGGCGGCAAGCCGCTGAGCCCGGCCGAGGTCGAGAGCCCCTACATCATCCGCGTCGCCATTGCGCTGCTGATGGTGGCGGCCAGCATTCCCGGCAAGAGCGTGATCAAGAACGCGACGCCGATCCGCCGCGCCCACCCCAATTTCGTCGAGCACATCGGCGAACTCGGGGCGCGCATGGAGTGGGTCGAGGGAGATTGAAATGGAGCCCCTCGCCCAGTCGCGCCGCGCTGTACGCGGGCGCGCCCGGTCGGTCTTGCCGACCGCGCAGCGGGCAAGCCCGCAGCCCTTCGGCAGGCACATGCCGCCCACTGGGCGCCATGTGTCCAGCCTCAGCCCCCTGGGGGACGGCGATGCTTGCGGCATTGAGCCGCAAGCACATCGCCATGGCGGGCCGGCTCGGGAGCGGCCCAGCGCTCGGCCCGAAAAACGGGGTCGCTGAAGTGCGTGGGGCGTTGGCGGTAGCCGCACTGGTTTTCACGGCCGCGGCAGCGTCCTCTGTTGCGTCGCCCGCCGACACCATCCGCTGGGTGGCGCAGGATGTGCCGCCGCACTTCAGCTTCGTGCAGGGCCAGCCGCCGCGCAGCGTGGCCGAGCTGGGCCACGGCGAGGTGGACGGCTTCATGCGCGTGCTGCTGGCGCGCATGCCCGAGTTCCGGCATGAGTTCGTCGAGGCCAGCACCGCCCGCTATGAGGCCGAGAGCCGCCGCGGCGAGACCCTGTGCTCGACCCTGCATGTGCGCACGCCCGAGCGCCTGCAGTGGCTCTATTTCTCGCACCTCTACCCGCCGCTGATCTCGCGCGAGATCCATGTCATCGTGCCGCGCCAGCGGCTGGCCGAGCTGTCCCAGGCCCGGCCCGGGGACGGCCGCCTCGTGCTGGCCGACCTGCTCAAGCGCCAGGACCTGCGCCTGCTGCTGGCACGGGACCGCGCCTTCGGCGCGCAGATCGACAGCCTGCTGTCACACCAGGTCGTGCCACGGCTGGCTGTCGGCGCCCAGCTCAGCACCCAGCTGCTGGACATGCTGCGCGCCGGTCGCATGGACTACACGCTGGAGTACCCCAGCGTCGTCAAGGAATACCTGGCCCGCGTCGGCGACCCCGGCGCCCTGGTGGCGCTGCCGGTGGCCGAGGGCCTGAGCACGTTGCTGGCCACGGTCTCCTGCAGCCGCACGCCGCAGGGCAGGCGGCATATCGAGGCCATCGACGCCGCGGTGCGCAAGCTCGCCCGGGAGCCCAACCGCGAGGCCTGGGTGCGTCAATGGCGCGGCAACCGTGCCGAGCCCCAGGACATGAAGCGGCTGAACGCCTACATGGACGAACGCGCCCGCGGCGGGCCGCGCATCGAATAGGCCGTGGCGAGACCGCCCAAGCCGGTCCTGCCGCTGCGCGAAGGCGTCGCGGCAAGTGCCGTGTTCTGTCCCGCCGGGCCCTGGGGCTCCATGGCCGCCTTCCTCGCCGAGCGCCTGCCGCGCGTGGTCGACTGGCCGGAACGCCTCGCGCGCGGCGACGTGGTGGACGACGTCGGCCACGCGGTCGTCGACTCGCCCTACCGTGGCGATCGGCGCGTCTACTACTGGCGCCACCTGGACGTCGAGCCCGACATTCCGGCCGGCGAGCGCATCGTCTTCCAGGACGAGCACCTCCTTGTCGCCGACAAGCCGCATTTCCTGCCGGTGACGCCCAGCGGCATCTACGCTCGGCAGACGCTGATGGCACGTCTGCGCCACGCCACCGGCCTGGCGGACCTCAATCCCGTGCATCGGCTGGACCGCGAAACGGCGGGCCTCGTCGTCTTCAACCTCCGCCGTGACGAGCGCGACGCCTACCACCGCCTGTTCCGCGACCGCGCCGTCGCCAAGGTCTACGACGCCATTGCGCCGCTCGGCCCCGGCCCCTGGCCGCGCGTCGTGCGCCACCGCCTCGTGGAGCCCGACACGGAGGCCTTCATGCAGATGCAGGTCGTTGACGGCGAGCCCAATGCCGAAACCTGGGTGGACCTGGTCGAGGCTCTCCCCGGCGGCCTGGCCCGCTACGAGCTGCGCCCGCGCACGGGCCTGCGGCATCAGCTGCGCGTGCAGATGAATGCCCTGGGTCTGCCGCTCGTCGGCGATCGCATCTACCCCGTGCTGCAGCCTCACGAGAACCCGCCGCGCTTTGACGCGCCGCTGCAGCTGGTGGCGCGGGCGATTGCATTCATGGACCCCGTTACAGGCCAGCCGCGGAGCTTCGAACGCGCGGCCCTCACAATCGCGCCCGAATGAACGCGCCGCCCAATCCCCAAGCCCAGGTCCAGGAACTGCGCCGCCAGCTGCAGTCCCTGCTTGACGCCGCCAAGGCCAATGAGCGCAAGCTGGATCGCTTCGACGCGCTGGAGCGCCGCCTCATCGCGGTGAGTTCGATGGAGGAGTTGGTCAACCTGCTGCTGGTCGACTGCCGCGACGATTTCGGCCTGGACGCCGCCGAGCTTTGGCTTCTGGACCCCGAGGAAGAGCTGCGCCGCGCCCTGCCGGCCCTGCCCATGATCAAGGCGCCGCGGCTGCTGGACAGCCATGGCCCGCTGAAGGACCTGTTCGGCGCCGCGCGCACGGCCCGCCTCATCGGCCCGGGCCCGGGCCCGGACGAGGCGCTGCTCGCCAAGGCCTTCGACATGCAAGCCGGCGTGCGTTCCGCGGCCCTGCTGCCGCTGATCCGCCAGGGCCTCTTGATCGGCAGCCTGCACCTGGGCTCGCGCGACCCCGAACGCTACGACGCCGCCTCGGGCACCAAGTTCCTCGACCGCCTGTCGGCCATCGCGGCAATAGCCATCGAGAGCATGCTCAACCGCGAGCGCCTGCGCCGCGCCGGCATGACGGACGGCCTCACCGGCGTGCACAACCGCCGCTACTTCGACCACCGCAGCCTCATCGAGTTCAGCCAGGCCGTGCGCCATCGATACCCGCTGGCCTGCCTGTTCCTGGACATCGACCACTTCAAGGCCATCAACGACGGCCACGGCCATCCGGTCGGCGATGAGGTGCTGCGCCAGGTTGGCGGGCTGATCCTGCGTTCGCTGCGCACCGGCGATCTGGCGGCGCGCTACGGCGGCGAGGAGTTCATCGTGTTGCTGCCACGCACCGACCTGACGGGTGCCTGCGAGGTGGCGGAGCGCATCCGCCTGATGGTGCAGGAGGCGCCCTTCGTGACGCCCGATGGTGGCACCGTCGGCGCGACGCTATCGGTCGGCCTGGCCATGCTGCCGGCCAGCGCCACGAGCTTCACCGACCTGCTGGCCGCGGCGGACAAGGCGCTCTACGAAGCGAAGCGGGCGGGGCGCAACCGCACGGTGACAGAGGATATTGGCGCCGCCACTGCCGCCGCATCGTGAACGATGCCGCCGCGGCTTGTTGGGCCGGGGGCCGCAAGCATCAACCGACACCAACTTCGCATGGCTCAATTCCAGGGGTCTGGATCACAATGGCTCGGCCATGAAAACCCTGTCGCCGCTCCTCCTCGCCCTCGCCGCCGGCCTCGGCGCTGCTGCCACGGCCGAAGCCGGCCCGGCGCTGGAGCGCATCCAGGCCAGCGGTCGCATCGTGCTGGCGCATCGCGAGTCGTCCGTGCCTTTCAGCTATCTGCTGCCCGATGGCCGGCCGGTCGGCTATGCGGTGGATCTCTGCCTCAAGCTTGCCGAAGGCGTGCGCAAGAAGCTGAAGATGAGCACGCTGAACCCGCAGTTCCTGCTGGTGACGCCGGCCAACCGCATCCAGATGGTGGCCGACGGCAAGGCCGACATGGAATGCGGCTCGACGACCAACAACGCCGAGCGCCGCGAGAAGGTCGCCTTCACGGTGCCGCACTACATCACCGGTGCGCGCTACCTCGTCAGGGCTGACAGCGGCATTGCTGAGCTGGCCCAGTTCGACGGCAAGACGCTGGTCTCCACCAAGGGCACGACGCCGTTGAAGTCCATCACCCAGGCCAACAACGAGCGCGCCCTGCACATCAACATCATCGAAGCCCCCGACCACGCCAAGGCCATGGAGATGCTGGCCGCCGGCCAGGCGGATGGCTTCGTCATGGACGACGTGCTGCTCTACGGCATCGTCTCGGCGCGGCCCGATGCGGCCAAGTTCAGCGTCGTCGGCAAGTTCCTGACCATCGAGCCTCTGGCCATCGTGCTGCCCAAGAACGACCCGGAGCTCAAGGCCATCGTTGACGACGAGATGAAGCGCCTCATCACCAGCCATGAGGCGCACGCCATCTACGAGCGCTGGTTCATGAAGCCGATTCCGCCCAAGAACAAGGCGCTGAACCTGCCGATGAATTACCTGCTCAAGGACTTCTGGAAGTACCCGTCGGATCAGGTGCCCTACTGAGGGAGCGAAGCCACCTGGGTTTCTCGAGGCGTCGCGACCCCTGACAAACCCCGAGACAACAGCCCGCACAGGGCGCGCTGCGGCCGTGACAATTTGTTCCGCAGTCCGCCTCACCGATGAGCACCGATTCCCTTGCCGAACCCCTGAACCACGTCAGCACGCGCCGGCTGGGTTCGCTGCGGCTGCGGTTGACGCTCGCGGTGCCCCTGCTGACCGCTGCCATCGTCGCTGTCTTCGAGTGGAGCCTGGGGAATTACGAGTCTCCGGCCGAGGGGCTGGCCCGCACGGCCTGGCTGGTGCTGCTGCTCAGCGCCGCCCAGCTCATCCTCATCGAGGCCCTGTTGCTGCGGCCGTTGCGCCGGTTGGCGGCCGGCTGCGAGGCGATGGAATCTGCCCCGGTGCCGCTGACGCCCGAAGCCGCTGTGCCAACGCCCGGCCTCGCCGCCGAGCTGGACCGTATCGGCCACGCCATGCTGCGCGCCCGCGGCTCGCTGTGGCAGCAGGACCAGGCCGCCCGCGAGCTCCGGCGCGAGCTGGCCCAGCAGCGTCATCTGCTGCAGGAGGCCCACAGCGCCCTGGAGGCCAACCAACGCGAGCTCGCCAGCCTCGCACGCATCGATGCGCTGACCGGCATCGCCAACCAACGCGCCTTCGACGAGGCCCTGCGCCGTGAATTCAAGCGGGCCCAGCGGCTGCGAGGCCTGTTGGCGCTGGCGGTGCTGGACCTGGACCAGTTCAAGCAGTTCAACCTCATCCATGGCACGGCCGTCGGCGATACGGCCTTGCAGCGCGTCGCGAGCCTGCTGAGCGAGCGCTTCAAGCGCGACACCGATGTCGTCGCCCGCCTGGGCGGCGAGGAGTTCGTCGCTCTGCTGCCCGGCTTCGGCATGGCCGAGGCCCAGGGCGTGCTGGAGTCATTGCGGGATGAACTGCGGGCGCTGCGCCTGCCGGATGGCCAGGGCAGTTTGACGCTGAGCGTCGGCCTGGCGGCGGCCAGCCCGGCCCATCCGTATCTGAGCGCACAAGCGCTGCTGCAGGCGGCTGACGAGGCGCTCTATATCGCCAAGCACGCCGGGCGAGACCGGCTCAGCCTCGCGGCCTGAAACCACTGGCCCCTCGCCCAGTCTGGCGGCGCTGAACGCGCGCCAACCTGGTCGGTCTTGCAGACCGCGCTGCGGCAGTGCCGCAGCTCTTCGGCAGGCACATCACGCCCACTGGGCGTAATGTGTCCGGCCTCAGCCCCCGAGGGGACGGCGATGCTTGCGGCTTCGAGCCGCAAGCACATCGCCAAACGGGCCGGCTTGGGAGCGGCCCGGCGCTCGGCCCGGACGCTTCAGCGACCGTGTTCTTGAGCAGCCAGCAGTTGCTCGTTGACGCGGCGGGCCGCGCGCAACACGAGGGTCTCGTCCAGCTGCGCCTGGGGTGCGATCTGACTGGCAATCTCATCGAGCTGGTCCGGATGGCCGAGCAGGGCCCAGGCGACCGTCGAGATGGCGGCGACGCTGCGCCGGGCCAGGCTTTCCGGCATGGTCAGCGAGGCCTGGATCTCGACGTGATAGCGCACGCTGGCCACAGCCGCCGGGGCCAGGCCCCAGCTCTCGCAAAGGGCCGCACCCAGGGCGTCATGGCTGACGCCAAAAGCCGTCCTCTCCAGCTCCACCAGTTCGGCATCGCGGGGGGCGGCGCGCAGCATGGCCGGGTAGTGCGTCGGCGCATGACGATAGAGCACCGCCTTGCCGCATTCCTCGAACAGGCCGGCCGAGTGGGCGGCCCAGGGGTCGACGCCCAGCATCTGGCCCATGCGGCCCATCAGAAGGCCACGCTGCGAGGCGCGCGACCAGACTTGCTCCAGCTCGGCTGCGGCTGGGAAGGCGGCGCGCAGACCCATCTCGAAGGTGATGGCCGCGACCTCGCGCATACCCAGGTAGGTCAGCGCCTGGTGCACGGTCTGCACGCGGCCGCGCAGGCCGTACAGCGAGGAGTTGACCGCCTTCATGACGGCGGCCGCCAGGGCCATGTCGGTCTCGACCAGGGAGGACATGGCCTGCAGGTCGATGTCCTCGGCTGCCATCAGCAGCGAGAGCTTGACCAGGACCTCGGGCTGGGTCGGGATCTCGATGTCCAGATTGCGCAGTTGAGGATCGACGGGCATGGTGAATAAGGGCGCTAGGGAATGCTTGATGGTAGATCAGCGGAAGAAGGCGTCCCAGGCTGTTTTGAGGATGAGAGCGCCGACGACGATGACAAAGACGCCGCGCACGAAGCCGGCGCCATGTTTCAGGGCCAGCCGGGTGCCGAGCAGGCTGCCCGCCACGTTGGTTACCGCCATCACCGCCGCGACCTGCCACCAGATGTGGCCCTTGCTGACGAACAGGGCGATCGCGAACGCATTCGTCAGCAGGTTCATCAGCTTGGCCGTCGCCGAGGCGTGCAGGAAGTCGTAACCCAGCAGCCGCACGAACAGGAAGACGAAGAAGCTGCCCGTGCCGGGCCCGAAGAAACCGTCGTAGAAGCCCACGGCCAGCGCGATACCGCCGGCCACCAGCACCTCGGCACGGCCCGTGAAACGCGGTGTGTGCTCGCGGCCGAGGTCCTTCTTGGCCAGGGTGTAGATCAGCACCGCCGCCAGCACCAGCGGCAGGGCCTTGCGCAGGCCGTCGGCGCTGACGAGGGTCAGGACCCAGGCGCCGGCGAAGCTGCCCACGCCGGCAAGCACCGCCGCCGGCATCAGGCGCTTCCAGGGCAGGTCGACCCGCTTCACATATTGCAGCGTCGCCCAGCCGGTGCCCCACACGGACGCGCCCTTGTTCGTGCCCAGCAGCGTGGCTGGTGCGGCATTGGGGAAGGTGCTGAACAGCGCCGGTACCAGCACCAGGCCGCCGCCGCCGGCTACTGCGTCAATGAAGCCTGCGAGCAGGGAGGCGAGGGCAACCGTGGCGAGTTCGAGCATGTCTTTGATTCCATCAGGCGGCCGTCGTGCCTTCGCCGGGCCGAGCGCTGGGCCGCTCCCGAGCCGGCCCGTCGGGCGATGTTGACCGGGCTTGATGCCCGGTCAATCGCCGTCCCCTCGGGGGCTGAGGCCGGACACATTACGCCCAGTGGGCGCGATGTGCCTGCCGAAGAGCTGCGGCACTGCCGCAGCGCGGTCTGCAAGACCGACTGGGCACGCCGCGTTCAGCGTGCGAGACCAGGCGAGGGGCCTTCGGCCCCACAAAGAAAACGGCCACCAAGGGGTGCCTTGGTGGCCGGTGGATTGTCTTCGGGGTTACGAAGCAACCATGTGCGCTTGGCGCTTGTCTTGTCTCCTCACAACCCGCCCGGCGGTCCTGAACCAGAGCCCGGAACCGCGTCGAGTGCTGAAAATGTATTGCCCCGCCACGGTGCACGACACTGGGGTAAGCCCGGGTTCTCTGGCCGCGAAAGGTGCGGACGGGCACCAAAATTGTGCGCAACTAACGGTCGACCTGCGCTGCAAGAATGGCCCCCATGAGCCCTTTGAACCGCTTGCTGCCGCCGTTGTTGATGACCTTGCTGAGTGCCTGCGGCGGCGGAGGCGGCGGCACGGGAGGGGACGGCGGCGGGGGTGGTGGCATGGGGCAGACCTTGACGCTGGCCCTGCCCGCCAACGGCCTGACGCCGGCCGACCTGGCCGTCATCGTGGCCGAGGGTGATGTCCTCAGCGAGGCCGTCGGCGCCGCCTATCTGGCAGCGCGTGGCGTGCCGGCGGCGAATCTGATCCGCGTAAGGGTTAATACAGCCCAGGACGCGATTTCCGCGGCCGACTTTGCGTTGTTGAAATCCGACATCGATGCCAGATTGCCGGCCGGCATCCAGGCCACGCTGCTGACCTGGGCTGCCCCCAGCCGGGTCACTGGCGCCTGCAGCATGGGCATCACCAGCGCGATGGCTTTCGGTTTTGACACGCGCTACTGCAACCCCAGCCCATTGACCGAGGCCTGCGCGAACACGGCCGCCTCGCCGCTCTATGACAGCGAGGCGCGCCGGCCGCAAGCCGAATTGCAGATGCGCCCCTCCATGCTGCTGGGTGCACGCACGCTGGCGGCCGCCCAGGCGCTGATCAACCGCGGCGTTGCGGCCGATGGCAGCCGGCCAGCCGGCGAGGGCTGGCTGGTGCGCACGACGGACGACGACCGCAGCGCGCGCTGGAACGATTTCGCCGGCCTGCCGGCGGCCTGGAGCGGCGCCCTGGCGCTGAACTATGTCGACAACAGCGCCGGCCCGGCCAGCGCCAATGCGCTGTCCGGCAAGAGCGGCATGCTGTTCTACCTGACGGGGTTGAGCAGCGTCGCCAATCTGTCGTCGCTGCAATTCCGCGCCGGTGCCCTGGCCGACACGCTGACCTCAACGGGCGGCGTGCTGCCCTCGGGCGGCGGCCAGATGCCCATCACGGCCTGGCTGGACGCGGGTGCAACCGCCAGCTACGGCACGGTGGAGGAGCCCTGCAACCTGCAGCAGAAGTTCTCGCGCGCCTCGGTCCTCATCGACCAGTACTGGCGCGGCGCGACGGCCGTCGAGGCCTACTGGAAGGCGGTGCAGTGGCCGGGGCAGGGGCTGTTTGTCGGCGAGCCGCTGGCCCAGCCCTTCCGCGATACGCCCAGCTTTGCCATCGTCGCCGGCGAATACCAGATCAAGACACGAAGCCTGCGGCCGGGCAGTCGCTACAGCCTGCAATACCTGCAGGGCTCAACCTGGACGACGCTGGCCAGCTTCACCGGCGTACGGGGCCAGGCGCTGGACGGCCGTTCGCCCTTGCCGCCAGCTGCGGCCACGCGCATCCGCTGGCAGGGGCCCTGCCCGGACAACGCCGCGACCACCTGCACGATTGCGCAGTCGCCCTGACTGCCAGCTTGGGTGGTTTCCCGGCCCTCAATTCGGAGGGGCGGTGATCAATCGCCCGAGCTCGAGGCGGCAACGCGGAGACAATGTAAAGAACAAGACGCGCGCGCCCGCCAAAGCGTCTATTTCGGGGAGTGTTCCATGAATCTTCAGCGTTTCATCTTTGCTTTGGCCTTGGTGCTGGGCCTGTCGCCCATCGCCGCGAAGGCCGACACGGCCATCCAGGCGTCCACCTGCGCGAGCCAGACCAGCTTCCGGTGCGTCACCGGCATCAAGGATCTGCTGATCCTGGGTCAGCACTACGACCTTACCGTGTCGGTGGGCAAGTTCTCCGAGCTGTTTGTCGACCCCGACCACCAGCTCGCCTCATGGGCAGATTCAAACTTCGCCAACGCGGCGATGCTGGCGATCACGTCTACGCTGAACGGGCAGCTGGGTGTGACGAGCGCCGACACGAAGTTCTTCGACGTGGGCCGCGATCCCCGGTACGAGACCATCCTGCACTTGCCCGTGGCCTACGACTACTTCAACGGCAACCCCCAGGGTGCCTTTCAGGGCGCCTGTGCCGTACTGGATGCCAGCGCGGTCCTGACGGGTCAATGCAGCATCTGGCTCACCAACGAAACCGTGGCCTTCGCCGTCTTCGCCCCGGCGGCTGCAGCCGTTCCCGAGCCTGGGACGTGGTGGCTGGCGGCTCTCGGAGTGCTCCTGCTGTGTGGGCTGGCGAAGCGCGGCGACCGCGGTCGCGCCCAGTAGGCAGACGACCGGCGCCGGCCTTGCCGAGCGGGCGCGGGGCGCGGCGAGAATGCGGGTCGGTCAAATCCCGATTGCCCGACGGCGCCCGCCGGTGAACAGTCGCCCTCCCGCTGTACCCTGCCTCCCCATGTTCCGACCCCGTCCTGCCCGCCCACGTGGCTTCACCCTGCTTGAGCTTCTGGTCGTCATGGTCATCATCGGCCTGCTGGCCGGTTACGTCGGCCCGAAGTTCTTCGGCCAGATCGGCAAGAGCGAGGTCAAGGCGACCCGCGCCCAGATCGACGCGCTGACCAAGTCGCTCGACCAATACCGCCTGGACGTCGGCCGCTACCCCAGCACGGAGCAGGGCTTGGCCGTCTTGGTCACCCGGCCTGCCGACGAGCCGAAATGGGCGGGGCCCTATCTCTCCAAGGCCGTGCCCAAGGACCCCTGGGGCAACGAATACCAATACCGCAGCCCCGGCGAGCATGGCGAATACGACCTGCTGAGCTTCGGCAAGGACGGCCGCCCCGGCGGCGAGGGTGAGGACGCCGATCTGACGTCCTGGTGATGCCCCAATTCCAAACCCGTGTGCTGCGCGCCGGTGCCGTCAGCACCGAGCGCGTGGAGGCGCCCGACCGCGCTGCCGTCGCTGCCGTGCTGGGTGTGTCGCCCCAGCATGTGCTGGAGGTGCGCGAGATCGCTGCCGCCACCGAGAGCGCCAAGCCCTGGCGCCGCAACAGCAAATTCCCGCTGCAGCTCTTCAGCCAGGAACTGGCCGTGCTGCTGGATGCCGGCATCGCCCTGCTCGAAGCGCTGAGCACGCTGCGCGAGAAGGAAGGCCAGCCCGGCGTGCGCGCGGCGCTCGACGCCGTCACCACCCAGATCGAGCAGGGCCAACCGCTGTCCGTTGCCTTGCGCCAGCAGCCGCAGGCCTTCGACGAGTTGATCTGCGCCATCGTCGCCGCCAACGAGAAGACCGGCCAGCTGTCGACCGCGCTGGCTCAGCATGCACGCTACCTGGCCTGGGTCGATGCGCTGCGCTCGCGCCTCGTCGCGGCCCTGGTCTATCCGCTGATGCTGCTCGGTGTCGGCTCCCTCGTCATTCTTTTCCTGCTGCTCTACGTGCTGCCGCGCTTTGCCGGCATCCTGGAGCAGACCAGCGCCGACCTGCCGTGGGCTTCGCGTGTGCTGATCGAGTTCGGCCAGACGGCCGGCGCGCATCCCGGTCTCGTCATCGGCGGGATCGCAGCCGTGGGCTTTGCGATCTTCACGCTGCTGCGCCAGCCCATCGTGCGCCAGCGCGCCCAGGCGGCGCTGTGGACGCTGCCCGGCCTGGGCCCGCGGTTGCGCGTGCTGGCGCTGGCGCGGCTTTACCGGTCTCTCGCCATGCTGCTGGCCTCGGGCGTGCCGGCTTTGGCGGCGCTGCGCATCGTCGTCGACGTGGTCGCCGCACCGTGGCGCGCCGCAGTGCAGGCCGCAGCTGCGCAGATCGAGCGCGGCGAGCGCCTGTCGGCCGCCTTTGACTCGCAGGACCTGGCCACGCCGGTCGCCCGTCGCATGCTGCGCGTGGGTGAGCGCAGCGGCGAGGTGGCGGCCATGCTGGAGCGCGCTGCCGCCTTCCACGACGAAGAGGCAGCGCGGCTGACCGACCTGCTGTCGCGCCTGGTGAACCCGGCGCTGATGCTGATCATGGGCGTGCTGATCGGCGGGATCATCGTGCTGATGTACTTGCCGATCTTCCAGCTCGTGGAGCAAGTCCAATGACGACCTCCCTGGCGGATTGGCTGCCGGCCGAGCAAGGCCCCTGGCACCTGGACTTCGAACAGTGGCCGCAGGCCCAGGCCCAACGCTGGCGCGCGGTGCTCGCCGTGGGCGCCGACGACAGGCGCGTGCTGCTCGCCGAGCGCGATGAGGACGCGATGCTGCTGCAGAGCGTCGAGTCGCGGCTGAATGCGCCTGTGGGTTGGCAGCGTGCCTCAAGCGAGGCGGTGACGCATTTCCTGGGCGCCGGCGAGGCCGACTTCCGCGCGCTGTCTGACGTCGAGGATGCGCTGACCGCTGTGGAAGACCACACCGAGGAGCTGTCGGCGCTGGCGCTGAGCGAGCAGGCCAGCCCCGTCGTGCGCCTGCTCAACGCCACCATCTACGACGCGCTGCAGGACACGGCGTCGGACATTCACATCGAATGCACGGCCCGCGGCGCGATGATCCGCTTCCGTGTCGATGGCGTCATGGCCGTGGTGCGCCAGGTCGAGAGCCCGCAGGTGGCCGAGCAGCTGGTGTCGCGCCTCAAGGTCATGGCCGAGCTGGACATCGGCGAGCGCCGGCTGCCGCAGGACGGCCGCTTCAAGCTGCGCGTGCAGGGCCGCGAGATCGACTTCCGCCTCTCTGTCATGCCCAGCGTGTTCGGCGAGGACGCCGTCATCCGCATCCTGGACCGCGCCGCCATCGCCCGCGCCGGTTCGCTGACGCTGGATTCGCTGGGCTTTGGCGACGACGAGCGCGCTGCCATCCGGCACCAGGCGCGCCAGCCCCACGGCATGCTGCTGGTCACCGGCCCCACGGGCTCCGGCAAGACGACGACGCTATACGCGACGCTGGCCGAGATCCACACCGGCGCCGACAAGATCATCACGATTGAAGACCCGGTCGAGTACCAGCTCGCCGGTGTTGTGCAGATCCCGGTCAATGAGAAGAAGGGCCTGACCTTCTCGCGCGGCCTGCGCTCCATCCTGCGCCACGACCCGGATCGCGTCATGGTCGGCGAGATCCGCGACGCCGAGACCGCGCAGATCGCCGTGCAGGCCGCGCTGACGGGCCATCTGGTGTTCAGTACCGTGCATGCGAACAACGCGTTTGATGTCATCGGCCGCTTCATGCACATGGGGCTGGATCTCTACAACGTGGTCTCGGCGCTGAACGCCGTGCTGGCCCAGCGGCTCGTACGCCTGACGTGCAAGCACTGCGCCCGGCCGTTCACGCCCGATGCCGCGACCCTGACAAGACATGGCGTCATCAACGGCAACTTCCTGAAGGGTGAGGGCTGCGGCCACTGCCGCGGCACCGGCTACAAAGGCCGGCGCGCGGTGGCTGAGTTGCTCAAGCTCGACGACGGCCTGCGCGACTTGATTGCCGCGCGCGCGCCGATGTCCGAGATCAAGGCGGCCGCCAAGGCCCGCGGCATGAAGTCGCTGCGCGAGATGGCGCTGGCGGCGGTCTGCCGCGGCGACACCACTTTCGAGGAGCTGGAACGTGTCACCCTCGATGAGTGAATCGTTGCATCAGCGCCTGCGCCAGCAAGTTTCCGCGCGCCTGGCCAAGCCGCGGCGGCTCTTCGTCACGCCCGGCGGGGACGAGTTCGCGGCCTGGTGCCGCGATCTACCGGGCACGGCCGTGGAGGTGGTCGTCAGCGCGCGTGCCCTGCACGAGCTGGTCACCGAGCCGGGCTTGCCGCTGGCCGATCTGGACGCCGTGCAGGCCTATGCCCAGCAGCAGTTCGCCCATTACTTCGGCAGCGCTGCGCAACGCTTTGCGATTGCGCCTTGGAAGCTGGGCGAGACGGCTGGCGCGTCCGCTCTGCATGGGCTGGACCTGGCCGCACTGCGCACCCAGGCCGAGACTGCGAATGTGCGCCTCGCCGCCGTGCGGCCGGCCTGGGCCACCTGGCTGGCGTCGCTGCCCGCCGCAACGCGTGCCGGCTCGGGCCGCGCGGTCTGGCATGAGGGCGACATCGCCGTCGTCATCCAGCTCGACCGCGGCCATGTCACCGGCCTGCAGTCGCGCCGCGTACAGCAGATCGCCGATCTCGGTGGCGACGCGCCCCTCGCCGTCGGCACGCCCGCCGACGAACTCATTCCCCAGCCCGGCCCCGTCACGCCGCAGCCTGATTTCCTGCCGCGCAGCGGCCGCTCGCCCTTGGCCTGGCCGCTGGCCGCAACCGGCGCTCTGGTGCTGGCCACGGCCGCATGGAGTGCCGTCGACAGCCATCGCGGCCTCGACGTCGCCCAGGCCGCGCGCGACCGCGTCGCCACGCTGCGCCCGGCATCGGTACCCAAGCCCGCCGCGCGCGGCCGCGCCGAACCGGCCGAGAACCGCTCGGCCAATGAAGCCCGCGCCTTGCTGGCCATGCCCTGGGAGCCACTGCTGACCCGTGTCGAGACCGCGGGCGCTGAGGCCAAGACCATCGCTTGGCTGGGCCTGGACGCCAGCGCCGGCCGCGGCGAGTTGCGCCTGGAAGGCCTGACGCCCGACAAGTTATTGGCCCTGCAGCTGGCCGAGCAGCTTGGCACGACGCCGGGCTGGCGCCAGGTCGTGCTGTCGCGCTTCTCGGCCGCCGAGACGGGCCTGGTTGGCCAGCGCTTCGAGATCAATGCCCGCGTGGCGACCGGAGGCGGCTCGTGAAGCGGCCCGCTCTCATCAAGGCCCTCGGATGGCCCGGCCTGGCCGGCCTCGCCGCGCTGGCGCTCGCCGTGGCCGCCGTCGTGCTCGGCCAGCGTTGGGACGCCCAAGCCGTCAAGCTGCAGGCCGAAGCCCGCGAGCTGCGTGCCAAGGCCCGGCCCGCCATGGCGGCAGCATCGGCGCCGGTCAGCGTGCAGCAATGGCAGGCCACGCTGCCGCCTTCCAGCGCCCGCCAGCAGCGCCTGGCCGACCTGCTGGAGCTCAGCATCCGCCTGGACCTGAACGGCGCGCGCACCGAGCACCGGCTGTCCACCAGCGAGGGGCTGGAGAGGCTGCGCGTGACCATGCCCGTGACCGGCAGCTACCGCCAAGTGCGCCGCTTCATCGGCGCCGCGCTGGAACACGATCCGGCGCTGAGCCTGGATTCCATCAAGCTGCGCCGCATCAGCCCGATGAGCGCCGATGTCGATGCCGAGCTGCAGTGGTCGCTGCACGGGAGGGCCGCGCCATGAAGCCGACGCCCCGCCAGCTCACCCTCGGTGGCGCCTTGCTCGCGACACTGGCGGCAACCGCCTGGGTGGCGACGCGTCCTGACGACGAGGCCGCAACCGCCGTTGCCGCGCCGGCCCGTCGCCCGGTTGCCGTCACTGCACCTGCCGCTGCCGCGCCCGCTGCGCTGGGCGGCGCCCGCCAGCCCTGGGCCGAGGTGGCCGCGGCCCAGTTGGCCGCCTGGCAGCCACCGCCCCCACCGCCGCCCCCACCCGCACCACCGCCGGCTGCTGCCGCACCACCGCCGCCCCCGGTCGCGCCGCCAGCGCCCTACCAGATGATCGGCCGCATCATCGAAGGCGAGGGCGCCAAGGCGGTCGAGGTTGCCTTGCTGACCGGCCCCAACAAGGCGCTGAGTGCCAAGCGCGGCGACGTCATCGACGGCCAGTGGCGCGTCGAGCAGGTCTCCGACAGCGGCGTGCGCCTGACCTGGCTGCCCGGCCAGCTCCCCCAGAACATCGTCTTCAGGCCCATCCCATGAAGCAGCTCTTCCTTCTCTTCCCGGGAAAACGCCGGGCCGCCCCAAGTTTTCTCGCTCCCCTCGGGGGGCGGACGACGTTCCACGTCGTCCTTGGGGCATTTGTGACTGTGCTGCTCGCGGCCTGCGCCAACCCGGCGTTGCGTCAGGCCGAAGACCTCGGCCGCAGCAACCAGTGGCCGGCCGCCCTGCGCGTGCTGGACGATGCCCGCGCCAAGGACCCGAACGACCCTCAATTGCGCGCCGCCCAGGTGCGCGCCCGCGAACAGGCGACGGCCCGCCTCATCCTGCAGATCGAGGCCCTGCGCGGCGCCGGCCGCTGGGACGAGGCCTCAGCCCTGCTGAGCCAGCTGGCACTGGCCGACGCCAAGCACCCGCGCCTGGTCGCCTTGACCACCGAGGTGGAACGCAGCCGCCGCCAGGATGCCCAGCTGGCCACCGGCCGCGCGGCGCTGAAGGAAGGCCGCCTGGAGCGCGCTGAAGGCGTGGCCCGCGAGATCCTGGCCGAGTCGCCCCAGCATCCCGGCGCCCGCCTGCTGGCCAGCCAAGTCGCCCAGGCGCGGCCGCTGGAAGCGGCGGTCGGCGAGCTGGGCCCGGCCTTCCAGAAGCCCGTCACGCTGGAGTTCCGCGAGGCGCCGCTGCGCCAGGTCTTCGAGGCGCTGTCCCGCTCCAGCGGCGTCAACTTCGTCTTCGACAAGGACGTGCGCGCCGATGCCCGCGTGACCGTCTTCCTGCGCAACGTGACGATGGACGAGGCCATGCGCGTCATCCTCGGCACCCAGCAGCTGGATCGCAAGCTGCTCAACGAAACCTCGGTGCTGATCTTCCCCAACACGGCCGCCAAGCAGCGCGAGCACCAGGAGCTGATCACCCGCACCCTCTACCTGACCAACGCCGACGTGAAGCAGGTGCAGGCCATGGTGCGCACCATCGCCAAGGTGCGCGACATCCACATCGACGAGCGCCTGAACCTGCTCATCGTGCGCGACACGCCCGAGGTGCTGCGCCTGGTGGAAAAGCTCATCGCCTCGGTCGACCTGCCCGAGCCCGAAGTCATGCTCGAGGTCGAGGTCATGGAACTGGCCACCGACCAGGTCGACTCGCTGGGCCTGCAGTGGCCGGAGGAATTGCAGGTGGGCATCAGCGACGCGACGGGTGCGATCCCGTCGCGCGTCTTCATCGGCGGCAGGAACCCCATCAACTTCCGCGCCAGCATCGCCAACCCGACCGTGATCGCCACGCTGCGTGGCACGGCCGGCAACTCCAACATCCTGGCCAATCCCAAGATCCGCGTGCGCAACCGCGACAAGGCCAAGGTCCACATCGGCCAGAAGCTGCCGGTGTTCACGACGACGACCAACTTCACCGGCTCTACGTCCGTCGCGGCCTCGGTCAGCTACCTGGACGTCGGCTTGAAGCTTGATGTCGAGCCCACTATCCAGCTCGACAACGACGTCGTCATCAAGATCGGCCTGGAAGTCAGCAACCTGATCCGCCAGGTCACCGGCCCCGGCGGCACGACGGCCTACGAAATCGGCACCCGCAACACCTCCACCGTGCTGCGCCTGGCTGACGGCGAGACGCAGGTGCTGGCCGGCCTCATCAACGACGAGGACCGCAAGAGCGGCACCGGCATCCCGGGCCTGTCGCGCATCCCCGTGCTGGGCCGCCTGTTCGGCACCCAGACCGACACGCGCAACAAGACCGAGGTGGTGTTGCTGATCACGCCGCGCGTGGTGCGCAACCTGGCCGTGCCCGACGCGTCCCTCACGCGCCTGGCCAGCGGCACCGATGCCAGCCCCGGCGCCTTCAGCAGCCTGCTGCGGCGCGATGCCCGGGTCGGTGTGGCGCCCAGCAGTGGCGGCGCCGCCGCGCCGGCCGCGCAAGCGCAGCCCAGCGCGGCCTCTGCCGAGGCCCTGCTGAAGCTGGACGTGACGCCGCAGATCCCGGCCGGCGGTACCGTCTCGGTCGCGTTGAAGAACGACAGCGGCCTGCAGATCAAGGGCGAGCTGGAGTACGACGCGGCCAAACTCACGCCGGCCCAGCCCCTGCAGGGCGTCACGCCCGGGCGCTATCCCGTCGAGCTGGCGCCACGCGGCGAGCGCGTAGTCGCTTTCCGCGCCCTGCCGCCGGCGGCAGGCCAGGTGCTCAACATCGGTGTCAGTTCGCTGTCGGCCAGCGGACTGAATGGCGAATCGGCATCGGTGCGACTTGAAGGCTCGGGCCTGCTGACCGTCGAGGCGGTAAGGTGAAACTGCCCCTCGCCCTGCTTCGCGCCGCTGAACGCGGGCGAATCCGGTCGGTCCCCCGAGGGGACGGCGATGCTTGCCGGCTTGACCGGCCAGCATCGCCAGAACGGGCCGGCTTGGGAGCGGCCCGGCGCTCGGCCCGCGGGCGTCACGCGGGTTTTGTTCGTGGCTTTACGCTGATCGAGATGCTGGTCGTGCTGGCCATGCTGGGCGTGCTCGCGTCTGCCGCGCGGCCCTTGCTCGAGATGTCGGTGCAGCGCAGCCGCGAGCACGAGCTGCGCCAGTCGCTGCGCACGCTGCGCGAGGCGCTTGACGCCTACAAGCGCGCCACCGAGACCGGCAGCATCGTGCAAAGCCCCGAGGACAGCGGCTACCCGCAGAAGCTGCAACTGCTGGTCGACGGCGTGGCCGATGCCAAGTCGCCCAACGGCCGCAAGATCTATTTCCTGCGCCGCCTGCCGCGCGACCCCTTCGCGCCTGCAGAGCTGAGCGCGGCCGAGACCTGGGGCCTGCGCGCTTACGACAGCCCGCCCGACGACCCGCGTGCGGGCAAGGACGTGTTCGACGTCTATTCGCGCTCGGAGCGCAAGGCGCTCGATGGCAGCAAGCTGAAGGACTGGTAATGGCCAGGCAACGCGGCTTCACCCTCATCGAGCTGATCGTCGTCATGGCCATCGTGGCACTGCTGGCGTCCATTGCCGCGCCGCGCTACTTCACGTCGCTGCACAAGAGCAAGGAGACGGCCCTGCTGCAGTCGTTGACGACGATGCGCGATGCCATCGACCAGTACGCCGCCGACAAGGGCCGGTATCCCGAGTCCCTGCAGGAGCTGGCCGCGGCGCGCTATATCCGCGGCATTCCCGAGGACCCGCTGACCGCCAGCCGCGAGACCTGGGTCGAGCTGCCGCCACCGACTGAGATGCAGGCCAGCGGCCGGGTCTGGGATGTGCGCAGCGGCGCCGCCGGGCGCTCGGCGGACGGCAGGCTCTATGCGGACTGGTAGCAGCCGCGCGCGGGGCTATTCCTACCTCGCGGTGCTCTTCCTCGTCGCGTTGACCGCGGCGGGCCTGGCGGCCCTGGGCCAGGCCTGGAGCACGGCGGCCCAGCGCGAGCGCGAGCGGGAGTTGCTGTTCCGCGGCGGCGAGATCGCGCGCGCCATCGTGGCCTATGCGGCGGCCACGCCCAACCCGCCGCAGCAATACCCGCGCAGCCTGGACGACCTGCTCATCGACAACCGCGTACCGAAGCCGCGGCGCCATCTGCGCCGCGCCTATGAGGACCCCTTCACCGGCAAGGCGGACTGGGAGCTGGTGGCCGAACCCGGCCAGCCCGGCGCGTTCAGTGCCGTGCGCAGCCGCTCTGAGCATGCGTTGCTGCGCGAGGTTGGCCCGGACGGCTTGCCGGTCCGGATTGCGCGCGACCTGCTCTTCTCGCCACGCACCGTGGCCAACCTGCAACTGCCCGCAGACCCCGCTTCGGCTGCCTCAGCGGCCAGTGGCGCGTCAAGGTGATTTGTCCTATGAAATTTCATACGGGTTAGTCAAGTCTGCTGACTCGGTGAATACCCGTTCCCCCCTTGCTTGGATGCCGGGCAAGTGGGGATGGCCGTGAAATCCTGCTCGCACAGAATCGGCCGCCTAGCTGGGTCAGTTGTTGACCCATACGCAGGGCATCCAAGCAAACAGCAACGCTGAGCTGGGGGTGTCGTGTCGCCAAAAGCGTCGCTCGCCTGCGCCGATTGAATCAACGTTCAAAGAAAGTGAGTAGTCCAATGAAGAAGGCTTTGACCTCAGTCGCGCTCGCTGCGCTGGCGCTGGCCGCGTCGGTGGGTGCCCAGGCGAATGTGCTCCGCACCACCATCGATTTCAATACCGTCGATCCGTCGCCGTTTGCGCCCTTCGCGCCGCTGCTGCTCAACGGTGACGAGTTCTATCAGGACGGCCTGGGTGGCCGGACGATGTTCTTCGACCCCTTCTCCAACTCCGCCACCGCCCAGATTGGCGATCTCGTCGGCATCCTCGCCGACGGCAGCGATCCCAACACCTGCCTGAACGTGCAGTGCCCGGCGAACAATTCGACGCAGTACCTGGCCATGCTGGCCGATGCTGCCCTCGTGTTCGGCTCGACGGACGGCTACCGTTTCTCCGTGAAGAGCTTCGACGCCAGCTGGATCGGCAATGGCGAGGCGCTGCAGTCCACCCCCGGCTTCGTGCGCCTGCAGGGCGTGCGCAACGGTGTCTCGACGACGGCCACCTTCGCGCTGACCGGCCTGAATGCCGCCAACCAGCTGAACTTCTCGAGCATCAATACCGGCGCCTTCGGCAATATCGAGTTCGACTACGTCTATGCCTACGGCTTCGCCTGCCCGCCTCCCGGCGGCGGCACGACCTGCTCAGCCTTCAGCACTGACCGCGCCCAGTTCGGCCTCGACAACATCACCATCGAGCACGTGCCCGAGCCCGCCAGCCTCGCTCTGCTGAGCGTCGCCGGCCTTGCCGCCTTCCGGGCCAGCCGCCGTCGCGCTGTCTGATCCGCCGTTTGCATCGAAAGGACTCTTTGATGAAGATGAAACTCAAGCCCGCCGCACTGGCGACGCTGGTTCTGCTCTCAGGTTTGGCCACAAGCTCCTTTGCGCAGGATCGCAAGACCTACATCGTCCAGCTCAAGGACGAACCCGCTGCCTCTTACCAGGGCACGGTGTCAGGCCTGGCCGCCACCCAACCGGCAGCCGGTGAAACCTTCAAGTACGGCAGCGCTGCCGTGCAGGCCTACATCAGCTACCTGGGCCAGCAGCAGAGCAACGTGATCGCCTCGGTCGGCAACGCGCCTGTCCTGACGAGCTACAAGACCGTGTTCAACGGCTTTGCCGCCAGCCTGACGGATGACGAAGCCCGCTCGCTGAGCACCAACAGCCAGGTCGTCGGCCTGTGGCAGGACGAAGCCCGCAAGCTCGACACCATTTCCACCAGCCAGTTCCTGGGCCTGACCGCCCCGGGTGGCCTGTGGTCGCAGACCGCCGGCGGCTCCGCGATCAAGGGCGAGAACCTGGTGATCGGCGTCGTCGACCTGGGCATCTGGCCCGAGAACCCCGCCTTCTTCGACCGTGTCGATGCCAACGGCGTGCCGAGCAACAACCCGGCCGACACCCTGGTCTACGGTCCCAAGCCTGCAACCTATATCGGTGGCTGCGTGGCTGGCGAAGGCATCGACCCCGCCAAGCATTGCAACAACAAGCTGATTGGTATCCAGCACTTCAACGCGGGCTTCATCGCCACCGGCCGGACTCCGCACTGGACGTCGTTCGCCTCCGGCCGCGATGACCTGGGCGGCGCGACCGGCCACGGCGGCCACGGTGACCACACCGCCTCCACGGCGGCAGGCAACGCCAACGTCACGGCCATCGTCAACGGCCTTGCCCTGGGTCAGGCCTCCGGCATGGCGCCACGCGCTCGCGTGGCGGCCTACAAGGTCTGCTACACCTATGTGGACGTGGCCGCCACCGACGGCACCGGCAGCAGCAACAGCTGCTTTACTGCCGACTTGGTGGGCGCCATCGACAAGGCCGTGGCGGATGGCGTCAACGTCATCAACTACTCGATCAGCGGCTCGCAGACCACGGTCAACGACCCCGTCGAGCAGGCCTTCTACCGCGCCTCGATCGCTGGCGTCTTCGTCGCCGCTTCGGCCGGCAACAGCGGCCCCGGCCAGGCCGTCGCCCACCTCAGCCCCTGGCTGACGACGGTGGCCGCCTCCACGCATGACCGCGCCTTCTCGGGCGACGCCACGCTGGGCAATGCCGCCAAGTACACCGGCGCCTCGCTGAACAGCCTGGCCGAAGTGAACGGCCAGCCCCTCATCCGCGCCGAGGACGCAGGCATCGCTGGTGCCAGCGCCAACCTGAACCTGTGCTTCAGCAACCCGCTCGAGCTGGACCCCGCCAAGGTGGCCGGCAAGATCGTGGTCTGCACGCGCGGCAACAACGCCCGCGTCGACAAGAGCCTGGCCGTGCTGAACGCCGGTGGCGTCGGCATGATCATGCAGGACAACGGCGCTGGCTTGGTGGCCGAGGCCCATTCGGTGCCGACCGTGCACGTCACGACCGCCGACGGCGCCGCGATCAAGACCTATGCCCAGACGGCCGGCGCCACCGCCAGCCTCAGCAAGTTCTATATCGGCACCGCTCCGGCGCCGATCATGGCCAACTTCTCGTCGCGTGGCCCGAACGCGGGTGACAGCAACGTCCTCAAGCCCGACCTGACGGCACCTGGCGTGGACGTCATTGCCCAGGTGACACCGGGCCTGAACCAGGCCGATCGCGACGCCGTCGCCGCTGGCACGCTGGTGCCCGGACCGGCATGGGCGTCCTACCAAGGCACGTCCATGTCCAGCCCGCACGTGGCGGGTGTCGCGCTGCTGCTCAAGCAGGCGCACCCGACCTGGGGCCCCGGCGCCATCAAGTCGGCGCTGATGACCACCACCTACTCGACGCTGAACGACGGCCTTGCCGGTCTGTCCAACGGCCTGTTGCCCTGGTCGCAGGGCTCGGGCCACATCAACCCGAACAAGGCGACCGACCCCGGCCTGGTCTACAACGCCGGCAAGAACGACTGGGTCAAGTACCAGTGCAAGGTGAACAAGCCGGCCGTGCTGCCGGCCACCGACTGCACGACGATTGGCACGCTCGCCGAGACCTCCGATCTGAACCTGCCGTCCCTGACAGCAGGCACCGTCATCGGCAGTGTCACCTTCCCGCGCAACGTCACCAACGTCGGTACGGCGAGTGCCACCTACACCGCTGCTGCCAGCGTGCCGGGCTTCACGACCGTCGTGACGCCTTCCTCCCTCACGCTGGCTCCGGGTGCTTCCGCTTCCTTCACGGTCAAGCTGACCGCGACGACGGCTGCCGAAGGTGTCTGGAACTATGGCCAGCTGGTCTGGAGTGACGGCGCCGGCGGCCACAGCGTGCGCGCCCCGATCCAGGCCAAGGTGGGCAAGCCCATCTCGACCCTGTCGGACATCACCGGCACCACCGTTTCCGGCACCCGCCTGATGACGGCCAAGACCGGCTTCAGTGGCCGCATGGGCCTGAAGCAGGGCGGCATGAAGGAAGTGACGATGGGCAGCCCGGCCACGCTGGCGCCCCAGGCGACGGGCAGTGCGGCGCTGAAGGCCATCTGCCAGGCCGGTGTCGACACGGCCAATGTCAAGGTCTACAGCTTCAGCGTGCCTGCCGGTGCCATGGTGGCTCGCTTCGGCCTGCGTGATGCCGACGTCGGTACTGCCGGCGACGACAACGACCTGATGCTGCTCTATCCGAACAACACCACCTCGGTGTACTCGGGCAACGACGGCTCCAACGAGACGGTGCAGGTGACGAATCCGGTCGCGGGTACCTACAAGGTCTGCGTGGTCGCCTACGGCGGCGCCGCTGCCATGACGCACTCGCTGTCCAGCTGGATCGTCAGCCCGGGCGAAGGTGCTGGCTTGAAGGTCGCCGTGCCCTCGCAGGTCTATGCCGGCAGCACCGCCAGCGTCGCCCTGACCTGGTCGGGTCTGGCCACGGGCAAGCGCTACCTGGGTGCCTTCCAGTTGCTGGATCTGGCTGGCGTGGCTCAAACCACGACGACTGTGCGTGTCTCGACCGACGGCAGCGTGCCGGTGCTCAACGAGCCCACCACCGTGCCGGCCAAGCTGGTCGAAAGCGCCGCCGCTCAGTAAGCACGTCGCCTCCCGGCCGCCCTGGCGGCCGGACGATGCAAAGCCGCAGACCGGTCAGGTCTGCGGCTTTTTTATTGGGTCAGCGGGCACTTTGGGGCGTCGCCAGCTCGCAGCGCGTTGCCACGCAGGCCGCGCCCGGGTCGGCCACCATGGCGCAGTTCGAGTGCATGCCGCTGGCCTCGATTTCGCGTTTGTGCGCCTGGGCCTGGCGCGCGGCCAGGGCGGCCAGGCGTTCGGCGTCGGTGCCCACGGTGGACCAGGCCAGATAGCCGGCCGGCCCGCCGCAGGCCTTGGCGCCGACGGCCACCGTACGGCATTGCGAATTCGCCGTACAGGCTGCTGGGCCGATCAGCGCCCGTAGTTCGCGACCGAGGCGGACCGATTCGGCTTCAGCGGGGGCGGCTGCGGCGGAGGCAGCCGGGGCCGCGGGGGGCGTCTGGGCGCAGCTGGCGAGAGTGGCCCAGGCGAGCAGGGGGGCGAGCAGTCGGTGGGGTTTCATGCCCCCATGGTGGGCTTCGCGTGGACGCTTGGCAACAACTAGGATGCCGCCATGCGAGCCTTGTTGCCTCTGTTGCTCGGCCTGGCTGGCCTGGCGCCTGCCGCAGCCCAGGAGAGCTGCCAGCCCGACGCCGCTGCAGTCCAGGCCGTGCTGAACGCCTTGCGCGCCCAGCCTCAGGCCTGCGGCGAGCGCCTCTGGCCCGCCGTGGCAGCCCTGCGCGCCAGCCCCGTGCTGGCGGAATCAGCCCGCCGCTACGCCAAGGAACTGGCCGCCCGCGACCGCATCGACCATGTCGGCGCCGCAGGCACCTCACTGCGCACGCGGCTGCGCGAGGCGGGCTATCTGATGCGCTCGGCCGGCGAGAACCTGGCTGGCGGGCCGGAAACCCTGGACGAGGCCATGGCGCAATGGCTGGCCAGCCCGGCGCATTGCGAGAACCTGATGGCGGTTGACTTCCAGGAGTTCGGCCTGGCCTGCGTGACAGGGCCGGGGCGGCTGCAGCGCTACTGGGTGCTGCATCTCGCAGCACCCGCCACGCGACCTAAATCCAGCCCAGATCGATAGCGCGCAGCACCGCCTGTGTGCGGTCCCTCACGCCCATCTTGGAGAAGATGGCCGAGCAGTGGTTCTTGATGACGCCTTCGCTGTTACCAAGCAGGCCGGCGATCTCCGTGTTGCTGCGGCCGCTGGCCACCAGGCGCAGCACCTGCAGCTCCTTCGGTGAAAGCGGATCGGGATGATCGGCCGCGGTGAAGGCGCGCTCGCCACCCTTGGCTTCCATGCGTGTGGTGAGAGACGGCCGCAGCGCGGTGCCGCCGCCGTGCACGTCGCGCAGGGCCTGGGCCAGCGTCTCGGGGCTGATGGCCTTGAGCAGGAAGCCGCGGGCGCCGGCGCGCACGGCTTCGTCGAAGGCGGCCGTGTCGTCGAAGGTGGTCAGCAGGACGGTCGGCAGCCGCAGGGCCCGCGCGGCCAGCGCGCGGATCAGGCCGATGCCGTCCAGGCGCGGCATGCGCATGTCGGACAGGATGACATCGGGCATGTCGTCGGCGGGGGCGGCGGACAGCCATTCGAGCGCTTCGGCGCCGTCGCTGGCCTCGCCGACGACCTTGAGCTCGTCGTGCAGCGCGAGCAACCCCTTGAGGCCTTCACGCACCAGTTGCTGGTCCTCGACCAGCAGGATCTTGATCACACCCATCGTGGACATCTCAACTCGATTCGAAATCCCGGGCTGGTGCGCGTCACGCACATCTGCCCACCCAGCTCGGTCATGCGCTCGGCCATGCCCGAGAGGCCATTGCCAAAGCCCTCGGCACGGCCGGTCTGCCAGTTCGGCGCGCCTCGCCCATCATCGTCGATGCTGACGGTGACCTCATCCCGTCCTTCCCCTAGCCCGCGCAGCTCCACCTGCACGCGACGCGCGCCGGCGTGGCGCACGCTGTTGGTCACGCCTTCCTGTACGCAGCGCAGCAGCGCGTGGGCTGCCCGCGGACCGAGATCGCGGGCGGCGTCGTCCAGCGTCAGCTCGATGCGCATGCTGGCAATGCCCTCGGCCAGGGCCTGCAGCGCGGCGGACAGGTCGATGCGCTGCGAGCTGCGCTGCTGCGACACGGCCTCGCGCACGTCCGCCAGCAACTGCGCGGCCACGCCCTCGGCGCGCCCCATCGCCTGGCCCGCGCCCGAGGTGTCTTCGCGCGCCAGCAGGGCGCCACCGAGCTGCAACTGCAGGTTGAGTGCCGTCAGGTGGTGGCCCATCAGGTCGTGCAGCTCGCGGGCGATCTGCATGCGCTCGTTGTAGCGCATCTGTTCGGCCAGCAGGTGCTCGCCCGACATCTGCTCTGCCAGCACGGCCTGCAACCAACGGCGCTTCTCGCCCTCGGCCGCGGCCATGCGCCCGAGACCAAAGGCCAGGCCGTGCAGGGCCAGCATGGCGAACAGCATGCCGAATTGGTCCAGCCAGGCCGTCGTCGACGCGTACACGTAGATGCCGGTGTTCAGCAACACCTGGGCGGTCGCAAAACCCAGGGCCAGCCGTGCCGGCAGCACGACGGCGCCCAGCGCCGTGACGAGGAAGGGCAGGCCCGGCGTCACGCCGAAGGCCAGCAGGTCGACAAGCAGCAGCCAAGCCAGGCGCTGGTTCACCGGCAGCGCCGTTTGGCCCTGGCGAGCCAGCCGGAAGATCAGGGCGACGAAGGCCACCAGCAGCAGCACGCAGATGACGACGAGGCTGCGGTCGTTGACATCACCACCGAGCTGGCGCCAGAGCCAGGCGACCAGGCCGTCGTAGGGCTCGGTGCGCGCACCCAGCAGCGCCGAGCCGGCACTGACCAGCTCCATCGCGCAGACCACCAGCGCCGCCAGGCGCAGCACGACGCCCGGCTCGGCCAGGCGGGCGAGCAGGCGGTCGAACTTCGTCATTCCGGGAGGGCGGCCGAGATGACGCCGCCGCCCAGGCACACGTCGCCGTCGTAAACCACGGCGCTCTGCCCGGGCGTGACGGCCCATTGCGGGTCGGGGAAGCGCAGCGTCAGGTGGCCACCCGCGTCGAAGCCCACGCTGCAGGGTGCATCGGCCTGGCGATAACGCGTCTTGGCCGCCGCTTCGCCGGTGGACGGCGCGCGCCCTGCGACCCAGCTCAGGTCATCAGCGACCAGGGCCGGGCTTTGCAGCAGCGGGTGGCCGTGGCCTTGCACGACGATGAGCGTGTTGCTGGGAATGTCCTTGGCCGCCACGAACCAGGGCTCGTGCTCGCCACCGCCGCGCGGCGTCCCTTTTTCCTTCACGCCGCCGATGCCCAGGCCCTGGCGCTGGCCCAGCGTGTAGAAGCTCAGGCCGACGTGTTCGCCGAGCTTGCGGCCCCGCTCGTCCTTGATGGGCCCCGGCTGGTGCGACAGGTATTTGTTCAGGAACTCGCGGAAGGGCCGCTCGCCGATGAAGCAGATGCCGGTCGAGTCCTTCTTCTTCGCATTGGGCAACGCGATCTCGGCGGCAATGCGCCGCACCTCGGTCTTGGGCAGGTCGCCGACCGGGAACATCGTCTTGCTGAGCTGCGCCTGCGACAGGCGATGCAGGAAATAGCTCTGGTCCTTCAGCGGGTCCAGGCCCTTGAGGAGCTGGAACTCGCCATCCACTTCTCGAACGCGGGCGTAATGCCCGGTCGCGATCTTTTCGGCACCAAGCCGCATCGCGTGGTCCAGAAACGCCTTGAACTTGATCTCGGCATTGCACAGTACATCGGGGTTGGGCGTGCGGCCGGCCTGGTACTCGCGCAGAAAGCTCTCGAAAACGCGGTCCTTGTACTCGGCGGCGAAGTTGACGTGCTCGATCTCGATGCCCAGCACATCGGCCACCGAGGCGGCGTCCAGGAAGTCCTGGCGTGTCGAGCAGTACTCGTCATCGTCATCGTCTTCCCAGTTCTTCATGAAGATGCCGATGACCTCATGGCCTTGCTGTTTCAGCAGGTGGGCGGTCACGGCCGAGTCCACGCCGCCGGACAGGCCGACCACCACTCGATGTTTAGCTCGGTGTTTCTTTTCTGCGGAACTCATGGGGCGATTGTCCCAAAGGCTCCTTCAGCCTTGGGCAAACAGGCTTTCAGCGCGCTGGTAGAGCACCCAGCTTGTGGCGATGTACTTGTCCCCGCCCTTGGGCCGGTTGCCACGATGGGTGTGCGTGAAGCCGCCCGGCGCGATCAGCAGGCTGCCGGTGCGCGGCACGATCTTGCGGCCCTGGTAGAGGAATTCCGTCTCGCCCTCGGCGAAGTCGTCGTTCAGGTAGATCGTCCACAGCACCGCGCGGTGCAGCGCCTCGCCCTGGTCAAGCCTGGGGTATTGCTCGCAGTGCCAGTAGGGGTAGCCGCCCTGGTCGGCCTGGTAGCGCTGCAGATTGATGGCGCCGGGGCGGAAGACCTTGGCGATCAGGCCCATCAGCAGCTCGTCGCTCAGCGCAGCGGCGCCGTCGGCATCCAGCATGGCTTGGCTGCCATCGGGCCGTTGCATCTGCAGCTTCAACGGTGCCAGCGCCAGATGGGCATAGCGGCGCAGATAGTGCTTGAAGCCCTGGATGACGGCGTCGTTGAGCTGGGCGCAGGCATCGGCCCACTCGGGGTGGCGGCTGATGGCGATGTCCCAGCTGTCCTTCATGCTGACATCGACGCCGCTGCCGGTCTCGCCCCGCTGGACGCGGGTGCTGGCCTTGAAGCGCTCGACGAGCGCGCGGCAGGCGTCGGGACTGAGCGCCTGGTCGTAGAGCTCGATGAAGTCAGGGGTCGTCATGGCGCGGGATTTTCAGCCCTTCAGCAGCGGCGCTTGCAGCGACACATGGTTGAACACCGTCTCCAGCGGCAGCCGCCGCCCGGCCGCGTGGTCGCGCACGCACTGCAGCACCAGCGGGCTGCGGTGCCGGTCCTCGCAGGCGGCCAGCTCGGCCTCGCTCATCCACAGCGTGCGGCGTATGCCCTCGTCCAGCGCGCGCCCGGCGATCTCCTCGCCGACCGAGCCGCTGAAGGCCAGCCGCACATAGGTGACATCCTCTAATCGCGCCGGCCGCACGAATCGGGCCATGTAGACGCCCAGAAATGACTCGGGCACGAAGGCGCGCATCGTTTCCTCCAGCGCCTCGCGCACGACGGCCTCGATGGCGCTTTCGCCCAGCTCCAGATGGCCTGCCGGGTTGTTCAGCATCAAACCCTCGGGCGTCTCTTCCTCAACCAGCAGATAGCGCCCGGCGCGGGCAATCACCGCGGCGACAGTGACGCTGGGACGAAACCGGTCTGTGGCAGTCATGAAACCTCCAATCGAAATCCCGCACTGGGGTGGCGCAAGCATTGTGTAAGCTGCCGCGACCCCGTTCCCCGGAGGAGAACCCATGCAGATCGGCGTACCGCGCGAACGCGCGGCCGGAGAGACCCGTGTGGCTGTGACGCCAGAGACGGCCAAGAAGCTGAAGGCCGCCGGCCACACACTGCGCATCGAATCAGGCGCTGGCGTCGCGGCCAGCGTCACAGATGCAGCCTACGAAGCCGTGGGCTGCGAGATCGTCGACCAGGCCGCGGCCCTTGGCAGCGAACTGGTGCTGAAGGTGCGCGCTCCCGGCGCCGACGAACTGCCGCTGATGAAACCCGGCACGGCCCTGGTCGGCATGCTCAACCCCTTCGACCGCGACGGCCTCACGGCCATGGCCGGTGCGGGCCTGACCAGCTTTGCGCTGGAAGCCGCACCGCGCACGACGCGCGCTCAGAGCATGGACGTGCTCTCGTCCCAGGCCAACATCGCCGGCTACAAGGCCGTCATGATCGCGGCGGACCGCTACCAGCGCTTCTTCCCGATGCTGATGACGGCGGCCGGCACCGTGAAGGCGGCGCGCGTCGTCATCCTCGGCGTCGGTGTCGCGGGCCTGCAGGCGATTGCGACGGCCAAGCGCCTGGGCGCCGTCATCGAGGCCAGCGATGTGCGGCCTTCGGTGAAGGAGCAGGTCGAGTCGCTGGGCGGCAAATTCATCGACGTGCCCTACGAGACGGCCGAGGAAAAGGAAGCGGCCGAGGGCGTGGGCGGCTACGCACGGCCGATGCCGCAGAGCTGGCTGGACCGGCAGAAGGCCGAGGTCGCCAAGCGCGTGGCAGCGGCCGACATCGTCGTCACGACGGCGCTGATCCCCGGCCGCGCGGCGCCGGTGCTGGTCACCGAGGACATGGTCAAGGCCATGAAGCCCGGCTCGGTCATCGTTGACATCGCCGCACCCGCGGGCGGCAACTGCCCGCTGACGGAAGCTGGCAAGACGGTCACCAAGTACGGCGTCGTCATCGTCGGCGAGACCAATCTGCCGGCCCTTGTGGCGGCCGACGCGTCGGCGCTGTACGCGCGCAACGTGCTGGACTTCCTGAAGCTCGTCATCACCAAGGAAGGCACCTTCAACGTGCCTTTGGATGACGACATCGTCGCGGCCTGCCGCGTCACGCAAGACGGCCAAGTCACGAGGGCATGACCATGGAAATCGTTGACCACACCATCATCAACCTGATCATCTTCGTGCTGGCCATCTACGTGGGCTACCACGTCGTCTGGACGGTGACGCCCGCGCTGCACACGCCGCTGATGGCCGTCACCAACGCGATCTCGGCCATCGTCATCGTCGGCGCCATGATGGCCGCGGCGCTGACTGAGACGCCGTTTGCCAAGGGCATGGGCGTGCTGGCCGTGGCGCTGGCCGCGGTCAACATCTTTGGCGGCTTCCTCGTCACGCGCAGGATGCTGGAGATGTTCAAGAAGAAGGAAAAGAAGACCAACGTGGAGGCCAAGCAATGAGCCTCAATCTCGTCACGTTGCTCTACCTGATCGCCAGCGTCTGCTTCATCCAGGCGCTCAAGGGCCTGTCGCACCCGACGACGTCCATCCGCGGCAATCTCTTCGGCATGGTCGGCATGGCCATCGCCGTGCTCACGACAGCGGCCCTCATCGTCAAGCTGGCCGGCTCGGGCCTGGGCTTAGCGTGGGTGCTGCTGGGCCTGGTCGTCGGCGGCGGCTACGGTGCCTGGCGGGCCAAGACGGTCGAGATGACCAAGATGCCCGAGCTGGTCGCCTTCTTTCACAGCATGATCGGCTTGGCGGCCGTGGCCATCGCGGTGGCGGCGGTCGCAGAGCCCGCGGCCTTCGGCATCACGCCGGCCATGGATGCGGCCCTGGCCGCCATCCCGCCGGAGGATGGCGTGGCCCCGCGCACGCTGGCGCCCATCCCGGGCGGCAACCGCATCGAACTGGCCCTGGGCGCCTTCATTGGCGCCATCACCTTCACTGGGTCGGTCATCGCCTGGGGCAAGCTGTCGGGCGGATCAAAGTTCCGCCTGTTCCAGGGCGCCCCGGTCACGTTCAAGGGCCAACATGCGCTGAACGCCGTGCTGGGCCTGGCGTCGGTCTTCTTCGTGTTTGGCTTCTGGCATTCGCAGTCGCCCATCGACTTCGGTCTGATCGTGGCGCTGGGCTTCCTGCTGGGCGTGCTGCTGATCATCCCGATCGGCGGGGCGGACATGCCGGTCGTCGTGTCCATGCTGAACAGCTACTCCGGCTGGGCGGCGGCGGGCATCGGCTTCAGCCTGAACAACGCGATGCTGATCATTGCCGGTTCGCTGGTGGGCAGTTCGGGCGCGATCCTGAGCTACATCATGTGCAAGGCGATGAACCGCTCGTTCTTCAACGTGATCCTGGGCGGCTTCGGCGGCGAGGCCGGCACGGCCGCGGTGGGTGATGGCAAGGCACGCCCGGTCAAGAGCGGCAGCGCCGACGACGCGGCCTTCGTGCTCGGCAATGCCGAGAGCGTCGTCATCGTGCCGGGCTACGGCCTGGCCGTGGCGCGCGCCCAGCATGCAGTGAAGGAACTGGCCGCCAAGCTCACCGAGAAGGGCATCACCGTCAAGTACGCCATCCACCCGGTGGCGGGCCGCATGCCGGGCCATATGAACGTGCTGCTGGCCGAGGCCGAGGTGCCCTACGACCAGGTCTTCGAGATGGAAGACATCAACGGCGAGTTCGGCCAGGTCGACGTGGCCATCATCCTGGGCGCCAACGACGTCGTGAACCCCGCCGCCCATGTGAAGGGCAGCGCCATCTACGGCATGCCCATCCTCGAGGCCTACAAGGCCAAGACCATCATCGTCAACAAGCGCTCAATGGCGGCGGGCTATGCGGGCCTGGACAACGAGCTCTTCTACATGGACAAGACCATGATGGTCTTCGGCGACGCGAAGAAGGTGGTCGAGGACATGCTCAAGGCCGTCGAATAGCCCGAGCAGAAGGCGCCCCCAAAGAGCGCTATCGAATCCCCTGAGCCGTCCGCTGTCAGCTATCGGTCAGAATCGCCGCAACAAAAGAAGGAGACAAGGCATGGAGCCGATCTGGCTGAAGCAATACCCGGCCGCCGTGCCGCGCGACGTCAATGTGTCGCTCTATCCCAGCCTGGTCGACCTGCTGGACACCTCGTTCAAGAAGAATGCCGCCCAGCCCGCCTATCTGATGATGGGCAAGAGCCTGAGCTTCGCGCAGGTGGACGAGGCCTCGCGCGCGCTGGCCGCCTATCTGCAGAGCCTGGGCCTGGAGAAGGGCGACCGCGTCGCGCTGATGATGCCCAACCTGTTCCAGTACCCGGTGGCCGTGGCTGCCGTGCTACGGGCGGGTTATGTGGTCGTCAACGTCAACCCGCTGTACACGCCGCGCGAGCTGGAGCACCAGCTCAAGGACTCGGGCGCCAAGGCCATCGTCATCATCGAGAACTTCGCCTCGGTGCTGCAGCAGGTCATCAAGAACGTGCCGACCAAGCACGTCATCCTGGCGGCCATGGGCGACATGCTGGGCTTTGCCAAGGGCATGATCGTCAACTACGTCGTGCGCAAGGTGAAGAAGATGGTGCCGGCCTTCGACCTGCCCGGTGCCGTGCGCTTCAACGACGCCGTCGCCAAGGGCCGCAGCCTGACCTACAAGGCGCCCAAGCTGGGCGCGGACGACATCGCCGTGCTGCAGTACACCGGCGGCACCACCGGCGTATCCAAGGGCGCCGTGCTGCTGCACCGCAACCTCGTCGCCAACATCCTGCAAAGCGAAGCCTGGTACCAGCCGGCGCTGAAGAAGGTGCCCAAGGGCGAGCAGGTCGTCACCATCTGCGCGCTGCCGATTTATCACATCTTCGGTTTCAACACGAACATGATGCTGTCCATGCACATGGGCGGCGCCAACGTGTTGATCCCGAATCCGCGTGACTTGCCGGCCGTGTTCAAGGAGCTGTCCCAACACCGCTTCCACAGCTTCCCGGCCGTCAACACCCTCTTCATGGCGATGGCCAACCACCCCGAGTTCAGCACGGTGGACTGGAGCCGTCTCGTCATCTCGGTGGGCGGCGGCATGGCCGTGCAGCAGGCCACCGCCAAGCTGTGGCTGGACAAGACCGGCTGCCCCATCGTCGAGGGCTATGGCCTGTCCGAAACCTCCCCGTCGGCCACCTGCAACCCGACCGACAGCACCGCCTACAGCGGCACCATCGGCCTGCCAATGCCGCTGACCGAGCTGCAACTGCTGGACGACGACGGCAATGAGGTGCCGATGGGCCAGCCCGGCGAGATCGCCATCCGCGGCCCGCAGGTCATGGCCGGCTACTGGCAGCGCCCGGATGAAACCGCCAAGGTCATGACGGCCGACGGCTATTTCCGCACCGGCGACATCGGCACCGTCGATGAACGGGGTTATTTCAAGATCGTGGACCGCAAGAAGGACATGATCCTGGTCAGCGGCTTCAATGTGTATCCGAACGAGGTGGAGGACGTCATCACGCAGATGCCCGGCGTGCTTGAATGCGCCGCTGTCGGTGTGCCAGACGCCAAGGCCGGCGAGGCGGTGAAGGTCGTCATCGTGAAGAAAGACCCGAATGTCACCGAAGCTGACGTTCGTGCGTATTGCGAAGCCAACCTGACCGGCTACAAACGCCCGAAGATTGTTGAGTTCCGCACCGAACTGCCCAAGACGCCCGTGGGCAAGATCCTGCGCAGGGAATTGCGGGACAAGAGCTGATGCTTTCCCATGGCTTGCGAGCGGTGACGCCGATCGTGGGCGAGGCCCGATAACGTGCTCGACCTGTTGTATTCCAAAACCGATGCCGGCCGCGCCGAGATCCGCGCGCGGACTTTGCCGCTGTCTCGCACCGCGCGCAACCTGCTGCTCGTACTGGACGCGAGCAAAGCGGCCAGTGATTGGCTGCGCCTCGTCGCTGGCGCGAGCGAGGCCGACCTCGAGATGCTGAGCCAGCATGGGCTGATTGCATCCCAGAGTGCAGGTGGCCAGCCGCGCGCTGCCGCCCCGACACCAGCGGCGCCGGTGGCGGCCAGCCCCGCACCCGCTGCATCTGCGGCCGCCCCTGCGCCCTCGATGCCGGCCGGCGGCTCGCCGCTGCTCGACCGCGCGGCCCTGTACACCTATCTGAGCGGTGAGGCGACCAAGCTGCTCGGCCCCTTCAAGGGCTATGCCTTCGCGCTCGAGGTCGAGCGTGCCGACAGCCTGTCTGCGCTGCAAGCCCTCGCCCTGCAGCTCGTCGAGCGCGTGCAGAAAGCCAAGGGCGAGGCCGCCGCGGCGGCCGTGCGCGACGCCCTCGGCCTGCGCTGATACTGGCGGGCTCGTCACGCCCCGCCATCCGCCTTGCCCCGCTTCTTCGTCGATACCCCGCTTGCCGTGACCGACGGCGACATCGCCCTGCCTCCCGGTGCCGCCCGCCATGTGCAGGTGCTGCGCCTGCAACCCGGTGACGCGTTGACCCTCTTCGACGGCAGCGGCCCTGAATGGCAGGCCGAAGTGACCGCCATGGGCCGCAGCGAGGTACGGGTTCGCCTCCTCACGGCCGAGCGGCCGCAGCGCGAGCTGGCCCGTGCGGTGACGCTGGCCGTCGTCATGCCGGCCAATGACCGCATGGACTTCCTGGTCGAGAAAGCCACCGAGCTCGGCGCCGCGGCCATTCAGCCGCTGATGAGCGAGCGTTCGGTGCTGCGCCTGAATGGCGAGCGGGCCGACAAGAAGCGCGCCCACTGGCAGGGCGTGGCCGTTGCCGCCGCCGAGCAGAGCGGGCGCACGGTGCCGACTCGCATCGAGCCCGTGCAGACGCTGGCCACCTGGCTCGCGGCTCTGCCGGATCGCGACGACGAATGGCGAGGCTTGCTGAGCCCGCGCGCAGCCGAGCCGGTCGCGGCCTTCCCGCAGAAGCGGGCCCTTTTCCTCAGCGGCCCCGAGGGCGGCTTGAGCGACGCCGAAGAGGACGCCGCTCGCGCCCGTGGCTTTGCGGCCGTCACGCTGGGCCCGCGCGTGTTGCGCGCGGACACCGCCCCGCTGGCGGTGCTGTCCTGGCTCGCCTTGACGTGAACAGGAAACTGGCGCTGCTGGTCCTCGCCCAGGGCCTCTTCCTCACCAACAACATCTGCTTCATGGCCATCAACGGCCTCGTGGGGCTGGCGCTGGCGCCGCGGCCATGGATGGCGACGCTGCCGATCTGCGCCTATGTGACCGGCGGCGCGTTGATGGCGCGCATGGTGGGGCGCCACCAGCTGCGCTTCGGGCGCCGACGCGGTTTCCAGATCGGCCTGCTCGTCGCCCTCGCCAGCTGCGCGATGTCGCTGTGGAGCGTGCTGCACCAGAGCTTCTGGGGCGTCGTCATTGCGACGCTGATCGCTGGCTACTACACGGCCAACGCGGCGCTCTACCGCTTTGCGGCGACCGAACTCGTCGCACCGGCCAAGCGCGAGGCCGCGATCTCCTGGGTGTTGGGCGGTGGCTGCCTGGGCGCCATCCTCGGGCCCTGGCTGGCCACTGCGAGCAAGGATCTGCTGGTGGCGCCCTTTGCCGGCGCCTACCTGCTGTTGATGGGCGTTGCGCTGGCGGGGCTGGTGCTGATCTCGCTGATCGAATTCCCCGCGCTCGTCCAGCCCGCGCCCGGTGCCGGCGGCCGCAGCAGCGCCGAGTTGCTGCGCCAGCCGGTCTTCATGGTGGCGCTGGCCGCGAGTGCGCTCGGTTACGGCGTCATGAACCTGCTGATGGCCGCCACGCCCATCGCCATGGGCCAGTGCGGCCTGCCCTTCGCTGACGCCGGCATGGTGCTGCAATGGCATGTGCTGGGCATGTTCGTGCCGAGCTTCTTCACCGGCCCCCTGATCAAGCGCGTGGGGGTGCTGCCCGTCATGTCGGTGGGCGTGCTGCTCAACCTGGGCTGCGTTGCCTTCGCGCTGTCGGGCCAGGACCGCGACCACTTCCTCGGCGCATTGCTGCTGCTCGGCATCGGCTGGAACTTCCTCTACATCGGCGGCACGACGCTGTTCACGCAGGCTTACCGCCCCGAAGAGAAGACGCGCGCGCAAGGGCTGCTGGACACCGGCGTCTACGCGACGATGACGCTGACCTCGTTCTCCTCTGGCGCCCTCGTCACGACGGGCGGCTGGCAGTGGATGAACTGGGCCAGCCTGGTGCCGATCGCGTTATGCGCCGCGGCGCTTGCCGGCCTTGCCACGCGGCGATGACTGGGTATTCCGGGCCGAGCGCTGGGCCTGCCATGGGCCAGAGGCCCATGGCCTTCCGTAGGCACAAGCAGTCCGCAGGGACTGCTTGTGTCCGACTCCAGTTCACCGAGCCGGCCCGACTGGCGATGTGCTTGCGGCTCAATGCCGCGAGCATCGCCGTCCCCTCGGGGGACCGACCAGGTTTGCGCGCGCTCAGCGCCGCAAGACTGGGCGAGGGGGCAATGTCAGCGGCGGTCGTGCTGAAGGTATTCGGCCGCCATCTGCTGGCCGACGAGATCGGGCTTGAGGCGCACCAGCGCTGCCAAGGCGAGGTCGCGCTGGGTCACGAACAGCGGCGCGCCAATGCGCAGGCCGTTGATGACGCCGCCGTCGCCCAGCGTAGGCAGCAGCGGGTAGACGCGCAAGCGCAGCACCAGCGTGTCGTTCTGATCCACAAAGAGGGCGGTTTCGATCAGCGTGTTGCAGTGAAGGTTGTCGGCCTGTTCGAGCAGCGCGACACCGGCGGCCGCGGGATCGGCCTGCACGGCGGACGCCGTCATCGGGATGACGCGCCGGCCCTCGACGTCCAGGGTATTGGTGACGGCGGCGTTGAAGCGCTGGTTCAGATCATCCCAGTCCGGCCCGTCCTTCAACGGCGGGTTGCGGCCCTGGCCGAACACCAGGGTGCAGGGCTCGGCCTGGGCGGCGGCCGCAGCCAGCGCCAGCGCCACGGCAGCGATCAGCTCACGCGGGCGCATCGCCTTCGGTGACCTTGCGAGCCGAGCCCTTGACCAGGTCGAAGCGGAACAGCCGGCATTCGATGGGGCCGTTCCACATCGGCACGCGGCGAGACTCCTTGAGCCGCATCTTGCTCGGCAGCTTCATGTCGGGGCTCAGCATCCAGGCCGTCCAGCCGGCGGGGTTTTCGGTGTACTGGCGCTTCCAGTGCGCAGCCAGGCGCGGGAAGAAATCGTCGCCGGCATCGCGCTCCTCGCTGCCACCGGCGTCACGCGTCATCGCCGCCTTGCCGCGCACCTCGATGCGCTCGCCGTAGGGCGGGTTCATCATGATGCTGCCGGCCATGCCTTCGGGCAACTGGGGCGCGGGCCGCTCCAGCGCGTCGCCGCCGTTGAACTGGATGTACTGGGCCACGCCGGCGCGCTCGGCATTGCGGCGCGCGAAGTCGACCATGCGGAAGGCCACGTCGCTGGCGTAGATGGGCACGGCGGGGGCATGGACACGGGCACGGGCGGCCTGGGCCATCTCGCCCCAGGCGGCCTTCAGCGCGGGCGTGGAGAACGGGATCTGGCGTTCGAAAGCAAAGCGGCGCAGCAGGCCGGGGGCTGAATCACAGGCGATCAGCGCGGCCTCGATGGGGATGGTGCCGGAGCCGCAGCAGGGGTCGTGCAGGGCGCTCTCACCGCGCCAGCCGGCAGCGGCCAGCATCGCGGCGGCGAGGGTCTCCTTCAGCGGTGCATCGCCCTTGTCGACACGCCAGCCGCGCTTGAACAGCGGCTCGCCCGAGGTGTCGACATAGATCGCCGCGCGTTCGGGGCCGACGTGCAGCAGCACGGGCAGGTCGGGCGAGTGCGTGTCCACGCTGGGTCGCTCGCCGGTGTGCTCGCGCAGCTGGTCGCAGATCGCGTCCTTGATGCGCAGCGTCGTGAAATTCAGGCTCTTCAGCGGCGAGCGCTGCGCGATGGTGTCGACGCGGATGGTCTCGCGCGGCGTGATCCAGTCGCGCCAGTCGACGCGCCGGGCCAGCGCATAGAGGTCTTCCTCGTGGCGGTAAGGCCCCTCGATCAGCTCGATCAGCACGCGCTGCGCGAGCCGGCTTTCGAGGTTGATGCGCATCGCGTCTTCCAGGCCACCGACCAGGCCGCAGCCGCCGCGCAGCGGCTCCACCTTGCTGCGCACACCGGGCGGCAGGAAGCGTTTCAGCTCTTCTTCGAGCAAGGGTTCGACGCCGCCGGCGCAGGACACGAACAGGGAAAGTTTGTTGGGCAGGCTCACGGGGTGCATTGTCGCCGCCCTCTAAACTGACAACGTTGCCATCATCCGTGTGCACCCCCGCCATGAAGCGAATCGTCCTGACCCTCGCCTTCCTGTTCACCGCGTTTCAGGCATGCGCCCAGGCGTCTGCCTATCCGCCGCACACCGTCGGCAACACGCAACTGCGCGCCCTGCCCAAGAACGCGGATGGCCGCACCTACCAGCTGCACATCCACCTGCCTGGGTCGTTTACGAAGGACCCGAAGCGCCGTTATCCGGTGCTCTACGTGACCGACGGCTACTGGGACTTCGCCACCGTCGTCGCCTCGTACAACAACCTGAACTACGACAAGGTCGTGCCGGAGTTCATCACGGTGGGCCTGGGCTACGCCGGCGACAACCTCGACTACGGCGAGCTGCGCGGCTGGGAGCTGTCGCCCGTGCGCATGAACCCGCTGTCTTCCAGCACCGGCAATGCCGACAAGTTCATCGCGGCGCTGGAAAAGGACATCTTCCCGCTGATGGAGCGCGACTACCGCGCCGACCCGGCCCAGCGCTACCTGGCGGGCAGCTCGCTCGGCGGCCTGTTCACGCTGCACGCGATGTATGCCAAGCCCGATCTCTTCAAGGGCTATATCGCCGCCAGCCCGGCCGTCGTCATGGGCAATGACTGGATCATCGGCCAGGCCAAGGCCTATGCCGCGACGGGCAAGCCCATCAAGGCGCGGCTCTACGTGACCGGCGCGGAATACGAGTGGCCCGGCTTCCTGGCCGGCATCAAGCGCTACCAGGCGTTGCTGCCGGAGCTGAAGCACCCGGGCCTGGTGTTCCAGAGCCGCACCATCGACGGCGAGCGCCATGCCGGCACCAAGGCCGAGAGCTACACGCGCGGCATGCGCTTTGTGTTCGAGCCGCTGGCGCCGGAGACCGGGCCGTCCAAAGACTAGGACGAGCCGGGCACTGCCCGGCTCCCCTGAGGCTTATTGGCGGATGAAGTCCAGCAGGTCCTGGTTGAGGCGGTCCTTGTGCGTGTCGGTGATGCCGTGCGGGCCGTCGGCGTACTCGATGAGGCGGGCGCCCTTGACCAGCTTGGCCGTGGCGCGGCCGGTGGTCTCGATGGGCACGATCTGGTCGTCGGCACCGTGGATGACAAGCGTCGGGATGTCGAACTTCTTCAGGTCGGCGCGGAAGTCGGAATGGAAGAAGGCCTCGATGCTGTCGTAGGTGGCCTTGGCTCCGGCCTGCATGCCCTGCACGTAGAAGCTGTCGACCAGGCCGGCCGAAGGCTTGGCACCGGGGCGGTTGAAGCCGAAGAAGGGGCCGCCGGCGATGTCCTTGTAGAGCTGGGCGCGGTTGTCGAGCGAGGCCTTGCGCAGGCTGTCGAATACAGCGGTGGGCACGCCTTCGGGGTGGGTCGGGCTCTGGACCATGATGGGCGTGACGGCGCTCACCAGCACGGCCTTGGCGACGCGTGCAGTGCCATGGCGGCCGATGTAGCGGGCCACTTCGCCGCCGCCGGTGGAGAAGCCCACCAGCGTGGCGCGCTTGACGTCCAGCGCGCGCAGCACGGCGTCGAGGTCGTCGGCGTACTGGTCCATGTTGTTGCCCGCCCAGGGCTGGCCCGAGCGACCATGGCCGCGGCGGTCATGGGCGATGACGCGGTAGCCCTTGTCGGCCAGGAACTGCATCTGCGACTCCCAGCTGTCCGCGTTCAGCGGCCAGCCATGGCTGAAGACGACGACCGGGCCGGTCTTCGGGCCCCAGTCCTTGACGTAGAGGGGCGTGCCGTCGTTGGCGGCCACGTAGGGGCTGGCGATGGCCGCCTTGGTCGGGGCGGCCAGGGCCTGGGTCTGGACGGCGAATCCACCGATGGCGATGGTGGCGGCGAGAGCGAGGCGGGTGAAGGCGTTCATGGGGGGCTTTCGAAAGTGATGGGGTTGGGGCGTGGCGATCAGGCGGGGCGGTGGGCTTCGCCGCGGCGCGCGGCGTACTCGGCCACCAGGGCGGCGTAGCGGTCGCCCTGGCGCAGGGTGGCGTAGCGTTGGCGTGCGGCCAGCAGGGCGGGCGTGTCCTGGCCGGTCTCAGCTGCGGCGCGCTCGGCAGCGGCGAGGCCCGACTCCTGGTAGACCTTCAGGTCGGCCAGCACCTCGGCCCGCGAGACGGTGGACGCCACGCTGACGTTGGTGCCCGACTCAGGGTCCGTCACATAGGACTGCGCGTCGGCTGCGGTGCCGACAAGGGCGGCGCTGGCAAACAGCAGCTGGAAAACGGCGCGGTTGAAGCTGGGTTGGCGGGTCATGGCGGGCTCCTGGAAGTCGGTGTCTTGGGGTGGGGTTTGTTTGTCTTGCGACAGAACGAACTTTGCCGATGAAGCTCGTACTTGAAATACCATTTGGTACGTCTTAGTTTGCAATTCGTACTGACCATGGCCGACCGACTTGCCGCCCTCTTCACGCACTTCGCCGTGCGGGCCGAGACCTTCCAGACCGGCCCGCTGTGCGGCGTCAACAGCCTGGAGCCCCAGGCCGGGCGCGGCCAGCTGCACCTGATCCGCGAGGGCGGCGTCGAGGTGCACCACGGCGCGCCGGAGCTGCTGCGCATCGACAAGCCCAGCCTGCTGCTCTACCCGCGCCCGCTGGCGCATCGCTTCGTCACGGACCCGAGTTGCGGCGCCCAGTTCGTCTGTGCCCACATGGCCTTCGAAGGCGGCGCCAGCCACCCCATCGCCGCGGCGCTGCCGCCCTGGGTCTGCCTGCCGCTGGCGGCGGTGCCGAGCTGCGCGCCGGTGCTGGGCCAGCTGTTCGCCGAGGCCGAAGCCACTCACTGCGGCCGCCAGCTGATGCTGAACCGGCTGTTCGAGGTGCTGATGATCTGGGTGCTGCGCGAGCTGATGTCGCAGGGCCAGGTGGAGTCGGGCATGCTGGCCGGCCTGTCACACCCACGGCTGCGCGGGGCACTGGTGGCCCTGCATGACTCACCCCAGCTCGAGTGGCCGCTGGAGGAGCTGGCGGCGCAGGCCGGCATGTCGCGCACCGTATTCGCCAACACCTTCCGCGACGTCGTCGGCTGCACGCCGGGCGTCTACCTGCAGCGCTGGCGCATCGGCCTGGCGCAGAAGGGGCTGCGCGAAGGGCGGGCTCTCAAGCACATCGCGGCGGACGTGGGCTACGGCGGCGAGGCGGCGCTGTCACGCGCCTTCCGGGCGCACACGGGGCAGTCGCCGAGGGAGTGGCGCAAGGGCGCGTTGCCGCAGGGCTGAAGGCGAAGCGGCGCCTAAAGCGCCTTGCGCAGATTCGCTGGCGCGATCTTCATCGCCTCGCGGTACTTGGCCACCGTGCGCCGCGCGCACTGGATGCCTTGCTCTTCCAGCATGGCCGCGAGCGCGCTGTCGGACAGCGGTTTCTTGATGTCCTCGGCGGCGACGAACTGCTTGATCAGTGCGCGCACCGCGGTGCTGGACGCCTCGCCGCCGGCCTCGGTGCTGAGCCCTGAGCCGAAGAAATACTTCAGCTCGAAAGTGCCCCAGCTGGTGGCCATGTACTTGGCCGTCGTCACGCGCGAGATGGTGGACTCGTGCAGGCCGAGCTCGTCGGCAATCTCGCGCAGCACCAGCGGCTTCATGGCCAGCGCACCATGCGTGAAGAAGCCGCGCTGGCGCTCGACGATGGCCTGGCTGACGCGCAGGATGGTGTCGAAGCGCTGCTGGATGTTCTTGATGAACCAGCGCGCCTCCTGCAATTGGCCGCCGAGCGGCGAGTTGCTGATGCCGCCGCGCGTGGCGCGCAATGCGTTGGCATAGAGGTCGTTGATGCGCAGCTTGGGCGCCACCTCGGGGTTGAGCATGACGCGGAATTCGCGGCCGCTCTTGCGCACGATGACGTCCGGCACGATGGCCGCCGCGGCGCCCTGAGTGAAGCGCCGGCCGGGCTTGGGCTCGAGCTGGGTGATCAGCCCCTGGGCTTCGCGCAGCATGGTTTCGTCGGCACCAGTCTCGGCCATCAGGCGGCGCATGTCGCGGCGGGCCAGCAATTCCAGATGACCCTTGCAGATCAGGATGGCGATGACCTGGGCAGGGCACTTCGGGCAGGCGCGCAGCTGCAGCACCAGGCATTCGGACAGGTCGCGTGCGGCGATGCCCGCGGGCTCCAGGCTCTGCAGCAGGCGCAGCGCGATGCGCAGGCGGTCCAGCAGGTCCTCGCGAGTCTCTTCGTCCTCGATGAGGGCCGCGGCGATCTCCTCGAGCGGGTCTTCGAGGTAGCCGTCCTCGTTCAGCGATTCGATCAGCACCTGCAGGGCGGCGCGGTCCTCCGGCGACAGGTGGTGGCCGGCGAGCTGCTCGGCCAGGTGCTCGGCCAGCGTCAGTTCGGCGAATTCCTGGCTCTCGCGCTCGCCGTCGTCGTCGCCGCTGCCACTGCCGCTGCTGGAGGGCAGCTCGCGGATGCCGTCGAAGTCGTCCTTCTCGGTGCCGTTCTCCCAGTCCTCGCGCTCGGTGCCGCCGAAGTCCTCGCCGCTCAGCTCGGGCGCCTCGGCGGTCTCTGCTTCGGCGCCGGTGTCACTGCTGGTTTCCGCAGCCGACGTTTCGGCCGGCGCATTGCTGGCCAGCTCGGGCGTGCTGACGGTGAATTCCTCTTCGGTCTCCAGCAGCGGGTTGCTGGCCAGCATCTGCTCGACTTCCTGGTGCAGCTCCAGCGTGGACAGTTGCAACAACCGGATGGATTGCTGCAGCTGGGGCGTCAGCGCGAGATGCTGACTGAGCCTGACCTGGAGCGTCTGCTTCATGGCGCGACGTCTTTCGGGCCGAGCGCTGGGCTGCCATGGGCCAGAGGCCCATGGCCTGTCGTAGGCACAAGCAGTCCGCAGGGACTGCTTGTGTCCGACTCCAGTTCACCAAGCCGGCCCGCCATGGCGATGTGCTTGCGGCTCGATGCCGCAAGCATCGCCGCCCCCTCGGGGGCTGAGGCCGGACACATTGCGCCCAGTGGGCGCGATGTGCCTGCCGAAGGGATGCGGCGCAAGCCGCAGCGCGGTCTGCAAGACCGGCTAGGCTGGCCCGCGTTCAGCAGGGCAAGACTGGACGAGGGGCTCATCACATTCTGAAGTTTTCGCCGAGATAGACCTTGCGCACGTCGGCGTTGGCCACGATCTCGTCGGGCGTGCCTTCGGCGAGCACGGCGCCCTCGCTGATGATGTAGGCGCGGTCGCAGATGCCCAGCGTCTCGCGGACGTTGTGGTCCGTGATCAGCACGCCGATTCCGCGCGCCTTCAGGAAGCCGATGATGCGCTGGATCTCCAGCACCGCGATGGGGTCGACGCCGGCGAAGGGCTCGTCCAGCAGGATGAAGCGCGGCTGTGTTGCCAGCGCCCGGGCGATCTCGACGCGACGGCGCTCACCGCCCGACAGCGCCGGCGCCGGGCTGTCGCGCAGGCCTTCGATGGAGAGGTCGTGCAGCAGGCTGTTCAGCAGCTCGTCGATGCGTGCCTTGGACAGGGCCTTGCCGCGTTCGTCCTGCTGCAGCTCCAGCACCGCACGGATGTTCTGCTCGACGGTCAGCTTGCGGAAGATCGACGCTTCCTGCGGCAAGTAGCTCAGGCCCAGACGGGCGCGGGCATGGATGGGCAGGCGCTGCACCTCGGCGCCGTCGATGCGGATGACGCCGGCGTCCGAACGCACCAGCCCGACGATCATGTAGAAGCTGGTCGTCTTGCCCGCGCCATTGGGGCCGAGCAGGCCGACGACCTCGCCGCAGTCCACGCGCACATGGACATTCTTGACGACCTTGCGCACGCCATAGGTCTTGGCCAGCGCCTCGGCCTCAAGGCGGCTTCCGCATTCCGCCGCGGGGCGGCTGGTGACGGGTTCGGCCGTGGTCATGGAGATTTCGGCGGTGTGATCGTCGTGGATGGCTGCAGCGGCAGCCCTGCCGGGGGCGCCGAGGCCGGGGTGTCGGGCTGGGCGCGCGGCATCAGCACCATGCGCACGCGGCCATTCGGGTTGGGCGAGGCGCTGCCGCCTTCCAGCGCGAAGACCTCGGTGCGGCTGTCATAGATGATGACGGCGCCCGTGACTTCCTGGGCCACCGTCGCCCCGTTCATGCGGCGCACATTGGCATTGCCGATGAAGCGCACGGTCTCGGACTTGGTGTCGTATTCGAGCTGATCGGCATGGCCTTCGATGGCTTCGCCGGGCGTGTCGCGCGCCTGGCGGAAGCTGACCGGCTGGCCGGTTGCACCGCTGGCATAGGCCTGGTGGTAGCCGTCCCGGGTCTCGCGCACGTCCACCTTCTCGGCGCGCAGCATCAGCGTGCCCTTGGTGATGATGACGTTGCCGAACAGCTCGGTGCGCTGGTTGACGCTGTCGATCCGGCCTTCCTTGTCGGCCGTGAAAACCATGGGCTTGAGCCGATCGGCTTTCTCCGCCTGGGCGGCGGAGAAGGCGAGCGCCAGAGTGAGCGCAGCGGCGAGCGGGATCAGTTGGCGGGGCATGGCGGCACGGAAGTTGCAGGCCATTCTAGGGGCCGGTTGCCGTCCCCAGCCTTTCCCAGGCGGCAAGTCCGTCAGGAAACCTTGCCAGCGCGTGCCATCTTGACGAGGAAGTCCGCCACGGCCAGCGCTTGTTGGCCCTGGGCCACCTCGCTCTGGCCGGGCGTACCCGCCATGCCAGGGTCGGTGCGCCAGCGTCCGCCGATGACGAGCGTCGGCGTGCTGTCGGCGCCGCTCAGTTCGGCCAGCTTCATGCCTTGCTGCACCTTGGCCTGCACGCCGAAGGAGCCGAAGGCCTGCTTGAACTTGGCCGTGTCCACGCCCAACCGGCCGACCAGGGCGACGACGGCAGCCTCGTCATTGGCTTCGACGCCGCCACGGTGGAAGGCGCTGAAGATGCCGCCGTGCACTGCCGGCGTCAGCGCGCCCATCGCCTCGAGGGCGTAGTACATGCGCTGGTGCAGCTTGAGCACGAGCTGCGCGCCCACCGGCACGCGGCGAAAGCTCACGTCGGCCGGCAGCTGGTGCACCCAGGCCTCCAGCAGCGGGTCAAAGGTATTGCAGTGCGGGCACTTGTAGAAGAAGAACTCGATGACCTCGATCTTGCCGGGCGTGCCCGGCAGGGTCTGGCCCAGGCGCGCGTAGTGCTTGCCCTCGACCGGGCCGCCCTGGGCGAACACGGCTGGCGCGAAGCCGCCTGCGATCAGGATCGCGGTGGCTTCCCGGCGCTTCATGTTGGCACCCTTCGGCCTGCGGCCTGACCGCCTGAGCGGAAGCGAGCTTGCTTGGGGCGGCCCGGCGCGGCGCTCATGCCTTGTTCCTCACGCGCTGGATCAGAAATTCGGTGATCTGCAGCGCTTTCTGGCCGAGCTCCTCCTCGGGCAGGCGCTGGCCGGCGGCGGCCTGGCTGGGCGACGTCAGGAAGCGGCCACCGACGCCGATGCTGGGCACGCCGTCGATGTGATAGGCCTCGGACAGCTTCTCCGCCTGGGCGCATTTAGTGACGACGCCGAAGGAGTTGTAGGCGTCCTGGTACTTGGCCGGGTCGATGCCCAGGGGGGCCAGGAACTTGGCCTGGCTCTTGGCGTCGTCCAGGGCCAGGCCCTGCTGGTGAATGGCATTGAAGATGGCCGGGCGCGCGGCCGCTTCCTTGCCCATGGACTCCAGCGCAAAGAACATGCGCTGGTGGATCTTGACGTTGGCGCGGAAGGCCACGTGCACCTTGCGGAAGGCCACGTCGGCCGGCAACTGCTTGGCCCAGGCCTCGATGGCCGGCTCGAAGACTTTGCAGTGCGGGCAGCCATACCAGAAGAACTCGATCACCTCGATCTTGCCCGGCGTCGTGGGCAGTGGCGGGTTCAGCACCAGGTACTGGCGGCCTTCAATGGGGCCGCCCTGGGCGAGGGCGTTGCCGGCAGCACCAGCGAGGGGCGCGGAGGCGAGCAGGGCGGAGAAATCGCGGCGCTTCATGGCGGCAGTCATCCTTCAGGCTGTGGTTGGGTCAGCGTTGTACACGAACGAGATTGGCCTCGAAGCCAGCCCCTTCAATCTTGCGCTGCAAGTCTTCGGCGGCCTCGCGCGTGTCCGAGGGGCCTAGGCGCACGCGGAAGACGGTGCGGCCGTTCTGCTCGCGCTCCATGACCTTGGCGGTGAAGCCCTGGATGGCCAGCTTGGCCTTCTGGGACTCGGCCTCTTCGGGGCGGGTGAAAGCGCCGGCTTGCACGAAGTAGACATAGGCGTCGGCACCGGCGGCAGCTGTCGCGGTGGGCGCGGAGGCGGGTGCTTCGGCCTTGGCGGCTGGCTTGGCAGGCGGGGGCAGGGCTGCCGTGGCGGCGGCGCTGGCCGTCGCGGCGGCCGCACTGGCGTTCGTGCTGGGCGGCGGCGGCGGCGCAGTCGCCACCGGCGCGTTGACGACACCGCTGGCGCTGCGGGCGGCCTTGCCGGCCAGCGGCGCGTTCGGATCCCAGTTGCGGTTGCGCTCGGTTTCGGCGGCGTCCTGCTCGGCCGTGCGCTGGGGCACCTTGTTCACGAAGGGGATGGGCACCTTGGTGATGTACAGGGCCACGCCCAGCGCAACGGCCAGGCCCACCAGCAGGCCGACGATCAGCCCGAGGACGAAGCCGCCTTTCTGGTTCTTTTGGCCGGCGGGTTTCGAGACAGCAGTCATTCGTTCTCCGTGAGGGATTCGGCAGATTCAGGAATATCGCGGTTCATCTGCTCGGGCGCGCTGACGCCCAGCATGCCCAGTGCATTGGCCAGCACCTGGCGCGTCGCGGCCAGCAGCGCGACGCGGGCGCGGCTCAGCTCGGGTGCCTGGTCCAGCACCCGTTCGGCGCCGTAGTAGGAGTGGTACGCACCCGCCAGATCGCGGGCATAGAAGGCCACGTCATGCGGCGCGATGCCGGCGGCGGCACCCGCGAGCATGTCGGGATAGGCGGCGAGCTTGAGCATCAGCGCCTCCTCGGTCGGCGCGGTCAGCAGGCTCATGTCGGCGTCGGCGATGGTGGACACGTCGCCGCCCCATTTGCGGATCACCGAGCAGATGCGCGCATGGGCGTACTGCACGTAGAACACCGGGTTCTCGTCGTTGGCCTTCAGTGCCAGGTCGATGTCGAAGACGAACTCGGTGTCGGCCTTGCGGCTGATCAGGAAGAAGCGCACCGCGTCGCGGCTGGTCCAGTCGATCAGGTCGCGCAGCGTCACATAGCTGCCGGCGCGCTTGGAGATCTTGACCTCCTCGCCGCCCTTCATGACCGTGACCATCTTGTGCAGCACGTAGTCCGGGAAGCCCTGCGGGATGCCCATGTCGACCGCCTGCAGGCCGCCGCGCACGCGGGCGATGGTGCCGTGGTGGTCGGTGCCCTGGATGTTGATGCACTGCGTGTAGCCGCGCTCGAACTTGTTGATGTGGTACGCGATGTCCGGCACGAAATAGGTGAAGCCACCCTCGGACTTGCGCATCACGCGGTCCTTGTCGTCACCGTAGTCGGTCGAGCGGAACCACAGCGCGCCGCCTTCTTCATACGTCTTGCCATTGGCGACGATGCGCTCGACCGTCTTCTCCAACTGGCCGCCGGCGTAGACGCTGGTCTCCAGGAAATAGCTGTCGAACTTCAGGCCGAAAGCCTGCAGGTCCAGGTCCTGCTCGTGGCGCAGGTAGGCGACGGCGAACTGGCGGATGCTGTCCAGGTCGTTCACGTCGCCCGAGGCGGTGAACTCGCGGTCGTCGGCCTTGACCGTTTCCTTGGCGAGGAAGGCGTCGGCGATGTCCTGGATGTAGTCGCCGTTGTAGGCCGCCTCGGGCCATTCGGCGTCACCGGGCTTGAAGCCCTTCAGGCGCATCTGCGTGGAGTTGGCCAGCGTGGCGATCTGCACGCCGGCGTCGTTGTAATAGAACTCGCGGGTCACGTCGTGGCCCTGGCTCTGGAACACCGAGCACAGCGAATCACCCAGCGCCGCCTGACGGGCATGGCCCACGTGCAGCGGGCCGGTCGGGTTGGCCGACACGAACTCGATCATGACGTGCTTGGCCGTGGGCGCGCGGTGACCGAACTTCGCTCCGGCGGCCAGCACTTCGCCGACGACAGCCTGCTTGGCTTCGGGCTTGAGGCGGATGTTGATGAAGCCCGGGCCGGCAATCTCCAGCGCCTGCACCCAGGTCTGGAAGGCCGGTTTGGCTTCGAGCGCGGCGATCAGTCGGGTGGCCAGCTCGCGCGGGTTGGCCTTGAGCGGCTTGGCCAGCTGCATGGCGGCGGTGCAGGCGAAGTCGCCATGGGCGGCCTGCTTGGGGGATTCGAAGGCCACGGCGGCGTTCGATCCGGGGGCAATTTCCTGGAGGGAGTCGGCGAGTGCGGCGAGCAGCGCCTGCTTGGCTTGGATCATGGGCGGGATTCTAGGAGGCAGCCCCTGAACGCATGAGCCGCCGGCGGCGCCGACTCAGCCGGCCGTCGACTCGTGACAGGCGACGCAGAGTTTGTTGCCGTCCGGGTCGCGGAAATAGGCGCCGTAGTAGTTCGCGTGGTACTGGGGCCTCAGCCCCGGGGCGCCCTCGCAGCGGCCGCCGTGGGCCAGGGCCAGCGCATGGGCCTGGTCCACCTGCGCGCGATCGGCAGCCAGCAGCGCCACCATCTGGCCATTGCCGGGCACGTGCTCCTCGCCGTCGAAAGGTTTGCCGAGCAGAAACAATGGCCGTGGCCCGGGGCTGCTTTGCCATCCGGCCCAAGGTTTTTCGGGTTCGCAGAAGCGCTCGGCCACGCCCAGCAGTGCCATCAACGGACGGTAGAACGCCAAGGCGCGCTCGAAGTCACGAGTACCGAGAAATACGTGGGAGAACAAGGGCCGGCACCTCCAGGAGCGGCCCGTATCATGCCTCGCGATGACCGCCTCTGCTGACGATCTGCCCGCCCATATCGGCCGCTACCAGGTGCTCAAGCGCCTGGGCGAGGGGGCAACCAGTGATGTCTTCCTGGCCCGCGATCCCTTCCAGGACAAGGAGGTGGCTATCAAGCGCATGCGCGCCTGGGCGCCGCCGCCCAATGCACCGGCCAGCGATTTCAGCAACCGCTTCTTCAGCGCCGAGGCGGCCCTGGCCGGGCGGCTGCACCACCCCAATGTCGTGGCCATCGTCGACGCCGTGTCCGAGGAGGCCGCGCCTTATCTCGTCATGGAGTACGTGCCCGGTGTCACGCTGAAGCACTTCTGCCGCAGCGACCGCCTGCTGCCGCTGGACCAGATCGTCGAGCTGGGTTTCAAGTGCGCGATGGCCCTGAGCTATGTCTACCGCCAGGGCGTCATCCACCGCGACGTCAAGCCGGCCAATCTGCTGGCCGTGCTGGACCAAGGCGGCCAGGTCGTCGACGTCAAGGTCAGCGATTTCGGCTCGGCCCTCAACCTGCTGGCCGATTCCACCCAGATCCACCGCGTCGGCTCGCTCGCCTACATGCCGCCCGAGCAGATCGAGGGCGGCGATGTCGACTGCCGTGCCGACATCTACGCCCTGGGCGCCGTGCTCTACCACCTGATCAGCGGCCGCCCGCCCTTCGATGCGCCGCACCAGATGGCGCTGATGCACCAGATCTACCACCAGCCGCCGCTGCCGCTGATGGGCCAGCGCCAGGGCGTCACCGAGGGGCTGGATGCCGTCGTGCTGTGCGCGCTGGCCAAGAACCCGCATGAGCGCTTCGCCGACTGGGAGAGCTTTGCGCAGGCCTTGTCGGCGCTGGTGGCCAGCCAGCAGGTGCCGCTGAACCGCCTCGGCGAGGTGCGTGACTCCGAACGTTTCAACCTGTTGCGCTCGCTGGAGTTCTTTGCCGACTTTGGCGACGTGCAGCTGTGGGAGGTGGTGAGGCGCGCGCGCTGGAAGCGCTACCCCGTTGGCCATGCCCTATTCAGGCGCGGCCAGGAGGGCAACAGCTTTCACATCATTGCCCAGGGCGAGGTCCAGGTCTTCCGCGACGGCCGGCTGGTGGCCTCGCTGGGCCAGGGCACCTCGGTGGGCGAGATGGCCTATCTGGCGCCCAACCCCGACCTGCGCCGGCACAGCGCCGACATCCGTGTCAGCCAGGAGTGCACGACGATCTGCTTCACGCCCGAGTCCGTCGGCCAGCTGAGCCCCGAATGCCAGCACCGCTTCGACCGCGGTTTCATCCGCGTGCTGGTGCGCCGCCTTCACGCGGCCCACGAGGCTCTGCACCATCCGCGAAGAATTCTGTGACGCCGATGAAACACGGCTTGGCAGTGTCATGGGCGCATGCTTGAATTGACTCGCCTATCCACCTCCCGAAGAAGGAGTTCCCGATGAAACGAATTGCCATCCTGCTCGCCTGTGCCGCCGTTGCCTTTGGGGCCCAGGCCACGCCGCAGCAGGACAAGATGAAGGCCTGCAATGCCGAGGCCAAGACCGGCGGCAAGAAGGGTGACGAGCGCAAGGCCTTCATGAAGGAATGCCTGTCCGGTGGCGCCGCTGCAGCATCTGCGCCCGCAGCTGCTCCTTCCAGCGCCGCCTGCGACAAGTCTGCCGCCGACAAGAAGCTGCATGGCGCCGCAGCCAAGAGCCACATCAAGAAGTGCATGGCCGACGCCGCCTCGGCGCCCAAGTGACTGGCTGACAAGCCCTGTAGGACGAGAGCCACCTTCGGGTGGCTCTTTGCTTTGTACGCTAGGACAAGTCCCACGCCTCATCGGCCCCTGGGCTGGTTCCGGCGCCGGCGGCTGGCGACGAAAGTTGACTCACCTGATCACCTCCCTCAAGGAGCAGACCATGAACAGCTTTGCAACGTTTTCCAGCCCGAATGGCGCCTATTGGCGCGTGACGGTCCTGTCCCTCGCCGCAGCCGCGACGCTGGCCCTGACGGCCTGTGCGGGCATGTCGTCCCGTGAGACCAGCACCATCGTCGGCGCCACGGCTGGCGCTGTCGTCGGCGGCGCGGTGACCGGCACAACCACCGGTGCCGCCATCGGCGCTGCGGCCGGCGGCGTCGTCGGCAATGAAGTGTCGAAGAAGAGAAACCGCTGAGGAATGAAGAAGGCCGGCGCAAGGCCGGCCTTTCCTGGATGCGCCGAGGATGCGCCAAGGCAAGTCTCAGAACTTGTAGCGCGCCTCCAGGTAGTACTGGCGGCCTGACGCGTCGACCTTCTGCTGCTCCGCCTCGCTATAGCGATAGGTGGCGCGGACCGGGTTGGTCAGGTTGGTGGCGCTGAACGAGATCTGCAATTCCGGTGTGACGTTGTAGTTGGCCGAGAAGGCCACGTTGGACACCGGTGCCGCGATCGTCGGCGCGGAAGGCATCAGCACACCACCGATGGTCGAATTGCCCTGGCTGTTGGCCGTCGGGGACGGTGCCGTGGTGCTCGACACGTACTTGCCGCGGTAGTTGTAGACCAGGCGAGCGCTGAACACGTCGTTTTCCCAGTACCCGCCCACATTGCCGGCAATCTTGGAAGCGCCGGTCATCGGGCGGCCGTCTTCGACGCGCGTCTCGGTGTAGCTGGCGTTGGACTGAAAGCCGAAGCCCCAGGCGATCGGCTGTTCCCATGACAGCTCGAGGCCGCGGATGCGGGCCTTCTGCTGCGTTGAGCTGTTGATCAGGTAGGTGCGGTACTGGTTGGTCGTGCCGTCGTACAGCTCGACGGTCTGGCCCGACGACGTGCCTCCGGTCTTGGCGTAGCCGTCGATCAGCGAACTGAAGCCGGAGAGCGCCAGCATGGCGCGCTTGTCGTAATACCAGGCCACCGAGATGTCCAGGTTGCGTGAGCTCATCGGCGTCAGGTTCGGGTTCGGGCCGGTCACCGTGCAGCCCTGCGAGTTGCAGGCTTGGGCTGAATAGGTAGCGCCGTAGAGGTTGTAGTTCTGGCGGCCGATGGTCTTGGACAGGCCCAGGCGGCCGACCAGGCCCGTGGCGAACTCATAGCGCAGGTTCAGGCTCGGCAGGATGTCGTCGAATGTGCGCCGGGTGCTCTCCTTTCGGTAGATCACGCCCGTGGCACCGTTGAAGGGCACGTTGTCGTAGTAGGGCTGGCCTTCGCTGACGTCGAGGATGGCGTCCGGGTAGGCGGCGCAGGGCACATAGGGCTTGCCCGGCTCGATGCGCAGGCAGGCGCCTGCCGGAATCGGCACGGGGGTGCGGGAGGTGACGGTCGTGCGCACCAGGCGCAGGCCGACATTGCCGGACCACTTCTCGCCTTCCAAGTTCTGCATCAGGTAGGCCGCGCTCTGCACTTCGCGCAGGTCGATGGAGCCGGAGATGCGGCGCTCCCATTGAGAGTTGGTTTGCTTGGCCAGGTCGCCGAAGAGGCTGGTCAGCGTGTCCCGCGAGAAATAGAAGCCGGAGTTGTCGAAGTTGCCGCCGAGGTACTGGCCGAAGTCGCCGGGGTAGGGCACGGCCAGGGCCGGGTCAGGCGCGTTGGCTGCCACGAAAGCGGACTTCAAGGCCACGGTCGACAGGCCGTATTGGCGGCGGTGATCGGCGTTGCGAAAGCCGAAGTTCATCGAGCTGAAGATGCCGCTGTCCTGCGTGTACTCGCCGTCGATGGCGAAGCTCTTCTCGCTGTCGATGGTGTGGTAGCGGTTCAGGCCGCTGCGGCCGGTCAGGCGGTAGCCGGGCGTGCCGGCGGCCGCGCTGCTGGCCAGGGGCGTGGTGCCGCTGCCGGCGTTGATCCAGCTGAAGTCCGGCGCCTTCTCCAGGTCGGTGATGTCGTACTTGATGCCCTGGCCGTAGCGCGAGTAGGTCAGGCCGCGGTCCATGTCGGTGTGGCCGACGCCCTTGGTTGTGCTCAGCAGGCCCTTGAGGGTCAGCTTGTCATTGACGACCCACTTGCCATCCAGGTCCAGGAAGCCGGAGCTGGCGTACGCGCCGCTGCGGTAGAAGCCTTCGGAGTCGCCGGCGTACTGGGCCGGCAGGCCGTTCGCGTAAGAGATTTCCGCGGACTTCAGCACGCGCAGCTTGTGGCCGTAGATGGTCTCCTCTTCGACGATTACCGGGTTTTTTATGGAGGCATAGACACGCTGGCCGTTGACGTTGGTGGCCGTGGTGCCGCCCAGCGGGCCGGACTGGCCGGCCAGCATCTGGTAGATGGCGCCCATGGTCGCGCGGCCGAAGTTGGCTGCGTTCATCTTGGAGTAGAAGCCGGTCAGGCCGACTTCGGTATTGCTGGTGGGCTTGAGCTGGCCGGAGAACATGCCGCCCTTGCGGTCGCGCACACCTTCCACGAATTCGGTGGACATCGAGCCGGGCAGGCGCACGCCGTTCAAGTCCGCTGCCTTGTAGGGTGTGCCTGCCAGCGAGGCGTCGGTGATGCCCAGCATGGTGGCCGTGTTGATCTGGTCCCAGCCGGAGTTGGCGCCGTAGGCGAAGCGCGAGGCGGTGTCGCGGCGGATGTAGCGCTTCTCGGCGAAGACCTGGCCGATGAAGCCCAGCGTGCTGTCCTCGTTCTTCCAGTTCAGGCTGGCGTTGAGCTGCGGGCTGGTCTTGCCGGGCAGGTCGGCGTACACGGCGCCGGCGCTGACCACGCCGCTGAAGCCCTTCGGATTGTCCAGGGGTTTGCGGGTCGTCACATTGATGGTGCCGGCCAAGCCGCCGTCCAGGATATTGGCCTGCGAGGTCTTGTAGACGGTGGCCGAGTTCAGCACCGACGAGGGCATCAGCGACAGGCTGGTGGAGCGGCTGCTGGAGGCCTGGTCGGACAGGTACCAGTCACCGCCAGAGACGGTGTGGCCGTTGAACAGGATCAGCGACATGTCGGGGTTGGTGCCGCGCATGGCGACCTTCTCGGCCTCGTCGTAGTCCGTGCGCACCGCCACGCCGACGACGCGCTGCAGCGAGTCGGCCAGGTTCTTGTCGGGCATCTTGCCCACGTCCACGGCCGTGATGACGTCCACGTTGGCCGAGGCGTTGCGCTTGGCGTCCAGCGAGCTTTCCAGCGAGGCGCGGATGCCCGTGATGACGACCTTCTCCAGCGCCTGCGCGTCGGCCTTGGCCTTGGCGCTGTCCGGGGCGTTGGCCTGCTGGGCCAGGGCTGCGCCCTGCAGGCTCATCAGCAGGGCGGCGAAGCCACAGGTGATGGGAGTGGGCTGGAATCTCATGGTGTTGTCCTTGCGTTGCCGAATGCAAAGATTCTTGCGACGCAAGTCACACCCCATCAGGGGCCAAGCCCGCGAAGTCGGCACCGGAGCAACACTCCGCGCATCACGGAATGACGGCGGGGCATGTACGGCGGTTATGCCCGCCGCGCCTCACCTGCGAGTCACGTCAAACGACGTGGCAGGCGACGCGCCGCCCGTCCACCTCGCGCAGCAGCGGCACCTCTTCGCTGCAGCGCGGCATGGCCAGCGGGCAACGCTTGTGGAAGCTGCAGCCGCTGGGCGGATTCAACGGGCTGGGCAGCTCGCCATGGATGACGATGCGCTCGCGCCGGTCCGCCTTGCGCAGCGCCGGTGTCGCGCTCATCAGCGCCCGCGTGTAGGGGTGCAGCGGCGACGCGAACAGGCGCTTCTTCTCGCCAATCTCCACGGCCGTGCCGAGGTACATCACCATGACCTCGTCGGCCACATGCTCGACGACGCTGAGGTTGTGCGAGATGAACACATAGCCCGTGCCGAACTCGTCCTGCAGGTCCATGAAGAGGTTCAGGATCTGGGCCTGGATGGACACGTCCAGCGCGCTGACCGGCTCGTCGGCGACGACGATGCCGGGGTTCAGGATCATGGCCCGGGCGATGGCGATGCGCTGGCGCTGGCCGCCCGAGAACATGTGCGGGTAACGGCGCAGATGCTCGGGCCGCAGGCCCACCTTGGCCGCCAGCGCCGCCACGCGCTCGCGCCGCTCCAGCGCCGTCATCGGCGTGTTGATCAGCAGCGGTTCGGCCAGCGTGGTCTCGACGGTCTTGCGCGGGTTCAGCGACGCGAACGGGTTCTGGAACACCATCTGCACTTGGCGCCGCAACGACTTCAGCGTGGCCTTGTCGGCCGTCGCGGCATCGGTGCCGCTGATCTTCAAGGCGCCGCGCGTCGGGTGCTCGATCAGCGTCAGCTGGCGCGCCAGCGTGCTCTTGCCGCAGCCCGATTCGCCGACGACGGCCAGCGTCTTCTTCGGCGCGAGGGTGAAGCTGACGCCGTTGAGCGCCTTCACCGTGGCCTTGGGGCTAAAGAGGCCGCGGCTGACGCTGTAGTGCCGGGCGAGGTCGGTCGCTTCGAGGAGGAGCTCAGACATGGGCGTGCTCCTCGACGGGGAAGAAGCAGCGCACACCGTTCTCCAGCGCCGGCCGCTCGGCCACGCAGCGCGGCTGCACGCGCGGGCAGCGCGGCGACAGCAGGCAGCCCTTGGGCCGGTCCAGCGCGCCGGGCACGATGCCGGGCAGGGCTGACAGGCGCGTCGCGCCCTTGTTGTGTTCGGGAATGGCTGCGAGCAACGCATTCGTGTACGGGTGGCGTGGCGCGTCGAACAGCTCCGGTACGGGCCCGGTCTCGACGATCTGGCCGGCATACATGACGGCAATCCGCTGGGCCATCTCGGCCACGATGGCGAGGTCGTGGGTGATCATGATCAGGCCCATGCCCTGTTCGCGCTGCAGCTTCAACAGCAGGGCCATGATCTGGGCCTGGATGGTCACGTCCAGCGCCGTGGTGGGCTCGTCAGCGATCAACAGCTTGGGGCCGCAGGCAATTGCCATCGCGATCATCACGCGCTGGTTCATGCCGCCGGAGAGCTGGTGCGGGTAGGCGGTGGCGCGGCTGGCCGCGTCGGGGATCTCGACCAGCTCCAGCAGCTCGATGACCCGCTGCTTGGCTGCGGCTCCGCGCAGGCCCAGATGCGCCTTCAGCACCTCGGCGATCTGCGCGCCGACCGTGTAGCTCGGGTTGAGGCTGCTCAGCGCGTCCTGGAACACCATGGCCACGTCGCGGCCGATCAGCGCGCGGCGCTCCGAGGCGTTGAGCTTCAGCAGGTCGCGACCCTGGAACTCCAGCGCGTCCGCCGTGACCTTGCCCGGTGCGTCGATGAGCCCCATCAGCGCGAGCATCGTGACCGACTTGCCCGAGCCCGATTCGCCGACGATGCCCAGCAGCTCGCCCGCGTCCAGCGTCAGGTCCACGCCGTCGACGGCGGGGAAGTTGCCGAACTGGACGCGGAGGTTCTTGATTTGGAGGAGGCTCATCGGTGGTTTGGGTTGATGGCCAGGCCCAGCGGGGATTTCGCCCCCGCGGGCGAGTCACTTTCTTGGGCGCCCAAGAAAGTAACCAAAGAAACCGCCCCCGATCCGCCCGCCCTGCGCTGCGCTTCGGGTTCCCTGCGGTACTCAGGCCTTGAGGCCCCGCGCAAAACTCCCTTCGCTACGCTACGGTCAAACAGTTGCGCGGAGTCAGTCCACGAAGTGCGCTGCGCGCACGGCCTCAAGGCCTTCCGTTCCTCGGCAGGCTCAGAGGGGGGAAGAGGAATACCTCGTTGCGAACGGCTTTGGGGCTTGGCTGTTGGCTGTCCGGCTGTTCCTGGAGCCTCCCCTTCTAAACCGCCGAGAAGCGCAGAAGCCCGGGGCGCGAGCGCAGCGAGCCTCAAGCTCTGACTTCGCGCCCCTTTGTCTGAACGGAGCGTAGCGAAGTGAGTTGGGCGCGGCCCCGGGCTTCGAGCATCGCAGGGCACCCCGACAGGGGCGGTTTTGCAGGGGAGAGCTTTTTGCCTACTTTTTGGCGGCGCAAAAAGTAGGTCGCCCGCCGGGGCGAAATCCCGGCTGGGCGTAGGCATCAACACATCGTTTCCCCGCCAGCCCATCACGCCACCTTCTTCAACTTCGGATCCAGCGCATCGCGCAACCCGTCGCCCATCAGGTTGATCGCCAACACGCTCACCAAAATCGTCAGCCCCGGCAGCGTGACGACCCAAGGCGCGCGGGTGATGTAGTCCCGTGCGGACGACAGCATCGTGCCCCACTCCGGCGTTGGCGCCTGCACGCCCAGCCCCAGGAAGCCCAGGCCGGCCGTCTCCAGGATGGCCGACGAGAAGCTCAGCGTCGCATTGACGATCAGCGGCGCCATGCAGTTGGGCAGCACGGTGATGAACATCAGCCGCCACACATGGGCGCCCGCCACGCGGCTGGCCGTCACATAGTCGCGGCCGATCTCGCCCAGGGCTGCGGCGCGCGTCAGCCGCACATAGCCGGGCAGGGCGCCGATGGCGATGGCGATGACGGTGTTGACCAGGCCGGGCCCGAGGATGGTGATGACGCAGATGGCCAGCAGCAGCGCCGGCAGGGCCAGCACGATGTCCATCACGCGCATGATGGCGGGCGACAGCCAGCGCTGGAAGAAGGCCGCCAGCAGGCCCAGCAGCACGCCGGGCATGAGGGACATGAGGACGGCCGCCAGGCCGATGCCCAGCGACACCCGGCCGCCATGCAGCAGCCGGCTCAGCATGTCGCGACCCAGCTCGTCGGTGCCGAGCAGGAAGCGCGAGTTGCCGCCCTCGGCCCAGATGGGCGGCGTCAGCATGAAGTCGCGGTATTGCTCTATGGGGTCGTGGGGGGCGATCAGCGGCGCGAACAGCGAGGCGAGCGCGATGACCGCGAACACGATCAACGCGACCAGGGCGCCGCGGTTGGCGGCAAAGCCCAGCCAGAACTCGCGCAGGGGGCCGGGCGGATCGATGGCTTTCTCAAGGACGGCGCTCATCAGTGACCGCCTCCCCGGATCCGCGGATTCACCACCCCGTACAGCACATCCACGATCAGGTTCACGCCGATGAAGGTCAGGGCCGAGATCAGGATGCCGGCCTGCACGACGGGATAGTCGCGCCGCCCGATGGAGTCGATCAGCCATTTGCCGATGCCGGGCCACGAGAAGATGGTTTCGGTCAGCACGGCGCCGGCGAGCAGGCTGCCGGTCTGCAGGCCCACCACCGTCAGCACCGGGATCAGCGCATTGCGCAGCGCATGCACGACGACGACGCGGGTGGGCGACAGGCCCTTGGCGCGCGCCGTGCGCACATAGTCCTCGCGCAGCACTTCCAGCATGGACGAGCGCGTCATGCGCGCCACGACGGCCAGCGTGCTGGTGCCCAGCACCAGGGCCGGCAGGATCAGGTGCATCAGCGCGGATTTGAAGGCGCCTTCCTCGCTGCTCAGCCACGAATCGATCAGCATGAAGCCGGTCACACGCTCGGGGTCGAACTCGATGCCGATGCGGCCCGACACCGGCGTCCAGCCGAGGTTGACCGAGAAGAACATGATGAGGATCAGCCCCCACCAGAACACCGGCATCGAATAGCCGATGGTGGCAGTGCCCATGACGCCCTGGTCCAGCAGCGAGCCCCGCTTGAGCCCCGCGCTGACGCCCAGCAGCAGCCCGAAGCCCACGGCGAAGATCAGCGCTGCCGTGGCCAGCTCGACGGTGGCCGGGAACAGCGCTGCGAACTCCTTGCTGACCGGCTCGCGGCTGACCAGGCTCTGGCCCAGGTCGCCGTGCAGCAGCTTGCCGACATAGTCCGCGTACTGCACCGGCAGCGGCTGGTCCAGGCCCATGCGCTTGACCAGGGCCGCGTGCGCCTCGGGGTCCAGGCGCCGCTCGCCCATCATCACCTCGATGGGGTCACCGGGCACGAGGCGGATCAGGCCGAAGGCGACGAGCGTGATGCCGATCAGCGTCGGCACCAGCGTGGCCAGGCGTTTGAGCAGGAAGCTCAGCACGGATAGATCCTCGCGCACAAACACAGCCACAGAGGCACAGAGGCACAGAGGATTTCCAAGTGGCTGTTCTCCGTGTCTCTGTGTCTCTGTGGCTGTATTGAGTTGGTCATCGAGATCACCAACGCGACGTGTAGGGCCGCGTCTCAGTGTCGGTCGCGCCGGCCACGCGCATCGCGCTGGGCGTGGACGCCACCTCGATCAGCGCGGCCGTCTCGGCGTCGGGCGTGCCGGAAATGTCGCGCGGCCGGTATTTCATCTGGAAGGTGGCGACGACCTCCTTGGTCATCACGTCCAGCTGGCCCGAGCGCGACACGTTGTAGCCGATGCGCGCCAGCCGCTCCTGCAGCCAGGCCACGTCGCGCGGCGCAACCTCATGCTCCAGCGTCTTCACCATCACCAGCGGGCCATCGGGCCAAGGGATCAGCCCGGCGTCGGCCAGCTGCTTCCAGGGGAACTGCGGGCCGGGGTCCTGCTTGCGCCCGGGCGCGATGTCGGCGTGGCCGATGATGCGCTCTGGCTTGACGTTATGGCGCTTCTGGATGTCGCGCACCAGGGCGATGACTTCGTCCACCTGGGCCTGCGGGAAGGGCGCGTAGATGCGGCCACCGGGGCCGTCCACATAGCCGGCGTTGACGATCTCGATGCCGATGGAGGCCGAGTTCAGGTTGGTGTTGCCCGCCCAGTAGCTGGCGCCGGCATGCCAGGAGCGGCGGTTTTCGTCCACCAGGGCGTAGCTGGCCACCGGGTTGTCGCGCACCAGGTAGTGGGCCGACACCTGGCCGCCGGTCGTCAGCACCTTCAGCGACTTCTCCCAGTCCAGCACGGTGTAGTGCAGCACGATGTAGAGGGCGCGGCTGTCCTGGTTCTGCGAGGTGTAGCTGCGGTCGATGTTGGGCGCGCGCACTGCGGCGGCAGGGCCTGCGGCCATGACAGGGGCGGGCGTGGGGACCGGCGAGGGCACGCTGGCGCAGGCGCTGAGCAGCAGGGCCAGGGTGGCGGCAACGAGGGAGGTGGACTTCATGCGTGGGAGGGCGTGGCCAGACCTGGATTGTTGCAGCGCACCCGACACGGTGGCCCCGGGGCCAGCCCGCAGGGGCCATGTCGGAGGACGCGGCGGGTATGAGTGCAGGTGATGGTTGAATGGGTGACATGAGTTACACGACGCTGCACGCCACGCCCACGGCCGATACCTACCGCCACCTGCGCGTCGCCTGCGGCCTCAGCCCCAAGTCGGCCGAGGCGGCCGCGCGTGGCCTGCCCGGCACGCTGTGCGCGGTGCAGATCCTGCACGAGGGTGAGCCCGTCGGCATGGGCCGCGTCATTGGCGACGGCGGCACGGCCTTCCAGGTCGTCGACATCGCCGTGCTGCCCGAGCACCAGGGCAAGGGCCTGGGCAAGCTCATCATGGCCGAGATCGCCGCCTGGCTGCGCGAGCACGTGCCCGAGACCGGCTATGTCAGCCTCTTGGCCGACGTGCCGGCCGACGCCCTTTATGCCCAGTTCGGCTTTGTGCACACGGCGCCGCGCACGCTGGGCATGGCCTGGAAGCGCCCCGCATGAGGCTGTTGCTCGCGGCACTCGCACTGGTGGCCGCTTCGGCCTCTGCCAGAACCCTCACCGTCTGCACCGAGGCCAGCCCCGACGGCTTCGACTACTCACTGTTCCACGCCAACTCCACGGCCGATGCGTCGTCCATGACCTGCTCGACAGCCTGGACCACCAAGGCTTTCGCCGCATCCTCATCGTCAACGGCCATGGCGGCAACCAGCCGGTCGCGGCGGCGGTGGCCGAATGGATGGCCGCCCATCCGCGCACCCGGGTGCGCTTCCACAATTGGTGGAATTCACCCAAGACGCTGGCCCATGTGAAGGCCATCGACCCGCACTCGGCCCACGCCTCGTGGATGGAGAACCTGCCCTGGACACGCCTGGCCGGCGTGACCCAGCCGGAAGGCCGCAAGCCGCCGGTGGACTATCAGCGCTATGCGGTGCTGGCGCCCGATGCGGCGCGCGAGCTGGCGGGCGACGGCAACTTCGGCGGCGCTTACGAGCGACCTGACGCCGAGGTGCTGGAGATGTGGCGCATCGCTGTCGAGGAGACGCGAGCGCTGATTAACGGCCCTTGGGCTTAGCGCACTACGGTTCAGTCAGAGCAGCTGTCGGCCAGAAGCGGCCTGTCGCAAGAGGCAGCTTTGCGAAATCGCGACAAGCCATGACACCATATTCGAAGTCGCGAAGATGCCTGTCTTTGCTGTTCGTGAGGTGGGCAGAATGCCGGGCGTCCGTCGAAACTGTCTTGAAAGTTCCATGACCGAGCCGCTGCAATCACCTAACCTCCCCTACCGGATGGGAGCGGCAGCCGTTGGCATGTTCGCGGGAGTGGCATTCGGGGCGTTGCTCGGAGTGATCACCATTCACATCGCGCCCTTCGTGTTCGGGGGCGCATTTGCCGGCATCGTCACCGGACTGGCGTTTCCCGAATTGGCCATCCGGGGCGCAGAAGCCACGTTTCATTTCTTCGCCGGGCTGCTTGGAGGTGTCCGCGGGTTAGCCCACGATGACCTGGATGAGATCTCCGCTCCGGACGAATCGTCCAGGGATCCCTGGTTGAAGGCTGCCTTCACGTTCGGTGTGGTGTTTTCGCTGGTGATCGCGTTGCTGCTACGCCTCTGACCTTCAAGCTGTACTTGCATGGTCCGTGCCGTCCAAGCCTTCAAGATAGGTGCGACATGGCCAGTGCAGTCCGCCGCGAACGGCGGTTTTCAGGCTGGGTTGCTCTAAAGGCGCTGCATCGACTACGGTATGCCGTCGACTGAAAGCAGGGATCGAGCTCGCGGCTGGACCCGGCCATTTGCTGCCGGTCGCCAGCGACGGCTTTCCGGTACACGACTGGATCAAAGGCGACGCCCTCAGCGCATAAGACGAGCCCGTCGACGGCTTACAAGGCCAGTTTCGATCGCCGGACTACCGATGCCCGAATGAACTTCGGCGCCGCCATCACGACAACGACATGCGATTCATCAGGAGTCTCTTCGGCAAGCGAAGTACGCCCACGCCAAAGCCGTCTGAATTGGTACAGACTGTTGGGCCCGAGTTGACCCCCGAGACTTGGCTGACCGAGCTATTCAAGCGCCACGGGTTAGAGCAGTCGCTCCATGACGGCTGGGTACTACCCAACGCCGAACTGCCGGCCATCCGTGGCACTTGGCACCCTGGCGAGACACACGGTCGACTCGACATGCAGGTCCTGGTGCGCGACGGCGTGGTCATCGAGGAGTGCTTCGGCGGCATCGGTGCCGGTGAGGTCGGGTTGTCGGACGGCCTCCAGAGCTTCACGATCAACTCATTCCACGTACTGCTGTCCTCACTCTGGTCTTGCCATGACCCAGAGCAGGTTGAGATCGAGGAGTGGACCATCGCTGGCCAACGGTTCAGCGCGTTCATCGGCAATGTCGGCACGCGAAGCTCTACTTGCGCTCCGCCGTCAATTCCGGTTGACTTGATGCCGCTCCTCGAAACGGCGATCCGGAGCGAGCGGCTCGAGCATGGCCTGCACTGGTTCCGCGTTTACGTGGGGCACGTGAATGGCGAATTCACGTTCGAGGCCCTGAAGGACAACGAGCCGTGGTTGGAGGGCGCGAGCATGTTGGCGTCATGCGGATGGGTGGCCCGCGAGGCGTTCTACAGCGCACGACTGTTCATGGTTCTGCGCGCATCTGGCGACGAGACCGTTGGCCTAGCCTGTAAAGGGCAGGCGGCAGCACTACGGGCGCCGTGCGCGTCCTGCTCCACCTCGAACAGACCCAGTTGAGGCGCATGTCGCAGTTCGGTCACATGCCGTCTTCGGCTAAGGTGCACCTTAGAAGACTAGCCCGCGCGATCTCTGAACTGACAGCGAATGCACCACGTAAAGGTTGACAAGGAGCGACCCGACTTCAGAGTCTTCATTGACCTGCTGTTCGGCCCGGGATGGAACGTTGATACGGAAGGAAATTCGCATCCGGTCCACAGCCGCGCTTGGACTTCGCTTTACATCGCTGATCGAACGCGAGGAGAGCCTCCGGTGACGATCGAGGCGAGCGAAAGCGAGTCAGGAATCTTCCAGGTTGAGTCGGCATCGACACGGCTTGAAGAACTGGCGGCGCTCTATCTCTTCTTGTGCAGCGGCTCCGCCATCGCATCATCCCAGGGTCCGCTTGACGATGCTCAACGAGCGGAATTGCAGGCTGGTTACGGGACGGAACTTCAACGAGCGGCCAAGGCTGTGTGGCATCAGTCGTCCGATAGCAACCCCTATCCAAACTTGCCCGCTCTGCAGCGTCCGAACGGTGCGGTCTGATGTCAGCAACGGGTCGCCAGCGGGTTCACGCGAACCCGATCTCGATCCCGTAGATTTGCCGGACGAGACGGACTGCCAGAAGTCCGACGTCCGCGGTGGATCTCGGTCAGCCGCCGCCGACCGCGCGTTCGCACCGACGAGCCCCTTAGCGCGTCCTTACACTGAATTGCGTCGTCCGGCCTTTGCCGTTGGCGCAGCAACTGGGCTTCCAACCCGGTGAGGCGCCCCTCGAATGCCGCCGCCGTCTAGCTTCACTTCTACCAAGGAACGACCATGACCAGTCCGATGTATACCTTCGCCGTTCCCGTCTTCAAGCAAATGCTGGTGGCGCTGAAAGCCGTACTGGCGCAGGCGAGTACGCACGCCTCGGCCCACTCGATTGAGTCCGACGCCTTGCTGCAGGCGCGCCTGTATCCGGACATGTTTGCGTTGGCCAAGCAGGTGCAGATCGCAGCCGACTTTGCGCGTGGAGTATCGGCACGCCTGGCGGGTGTCGAGGCCCCCACCCAGGAGGGACAAGAGAAGAGCTTTGCTGATCTTGACGTCCTATTAGCCCAGACGGTGAGTTTTCTGGATGGCCTGAGCGCAGCGCAGTTCGAAGGCAGCGAAAGCAGAGAGATCATCTTGCGTCCCGGTACACCAAAGGAGAAGCGGCTGATCGGTCAAACCTATCTGGCCAACTACGGCCTGCCGCAGTTCTTCTTTCATGTCACCACTGCTTATGCCATCCTGCGCCACAACGGGATCGCCATCGGCAAGCGTGACTACATGGGCGTGTATTGACTGGCGTTCGATGCTGCGAGCGCCGAGTGAGCTCGCGGTCCTTCGACCATGCAGTTGCCGTAGCTGATTGACAAGCAGGGGCGCGAGCGACTGCTTTGGAGCGATCAATTCAGAGCTGCGAATGTCGCCTCAGGGTCGGCAACTGCCTTAGCTGAACCGCATCGAGCCTAAGCCACGGGTGGCAACTCGGGCGCGCTCAAGCCCTCGAACGGATCGGCCCAGGCCGGCAGCGCCATCAGTCTTGCATGCCAGGCCGCCACCGCCGGGTAGTCGCTCAGCGGCAGCCGAGCCACGTCGTTGTAGGGCAGGAAGACGCCCATGCGGAAGTCGGCGTAGGACAGGCCGCTGGCCAGCAGCCAGTCCTGCTTGCTCAAGTGCGCCTCCAGGATGGACGCCGTCGCGTGGAAGCGCTCGGTGCCCCGCGCCACCAAGTCTTCGTCCAGCGCGCCGAGCTTGTAGCGCTGCTTGGTGCCGCGCTCGAAGTGAACCATGTCGCAGGCGTGCATGAAGTTGTCGCGGCTCCAGCTGACCCAGCGGATCATGTTCGGCAGCTCCGCGCCGGTGCGCCAAAACTCCGAGCCCACCATCTGCGACAGGCGGCAGGCGATGGCATCCGCCTCGAACAGCGAGCTGCCGTCGGCCTCGACCAGGATGGGCAGGCGCAGCGAGGGGTTGAAGTGGCGGTAGTTGTCTGCTTGGCCGGGGGCCAACGGCGCGGCGAACTCGTAGGTGACGGGCGCGGCCAAATACTTCGCCGCCGCGACGGCCAGGCGTGGGTTGGGGTTGCGGGAGAAGTAGAGGATGGGCGTCATGCGGCAGGCTGGAGGGTTGGCAGCGTTGTCATCTTCGCGCCCGAGCCCTGTCAGATCCTGTCAGCAGCGAACTGCTGTGCGCGTCAACGCCGCCGAGCGGCGGGCTTGCGGGCCGGCCTGGCATCGCTTTCGGCGGCAACCTGCAGCGGCGCGAGTGCGACCAGTGCATCGATCTGGGTCAGCAGGCGCTGCAGGTAGTCGGGCGACAGGGCCTGCAACTGCTGCAGCGCACGGGAGACCAGCACCTGGCTGTTCAGCGGCCCCAGGTGTTCGGGCACCGGTGCGCTGACCTCGGCCATGCGGCGCGTCAGGCGCAGCGCGCTCCAGGTGCGGCGGTGGGCCTGCACATTGCGCAGCTCGGGGCCGGCCTGCAACTGGGCGACAAGCTCGGTCAGTGGGTTTGCGGCGTTCGCAGTCCGCCGAGTCGGCAGCACGACCGGCTCAGCCTCGGCGCGCTGCACCAGCCGCGCAACCAGCCGTTCGCGCAGCGCGCCCGGCGCCAACGCAGACGCCCGCCGCGCTAGCGCTTCCAGCACGCGCCGGCGCACCGGATCGGCTTCGACTCGGGCTTGCACCCAGGCGACGGGGTCGTCCATCACGGGGCCGATGCCGCCGCCCGCTTGGGCCGCGGCGTGGGTGCGATCTCGACGCGGCGGTTCAGCGCCCGGCCGGCCGCGTCGTCGTTGGACGCCACCGGCTGCTGGGGCCCGAAGGCAGCGGCAAACACCGCGTCCGGCGGCAGCCCCTCGGCCATCAGCGTGCGCGTCACGGTCAATGCACGCTGGGCCGACAGCTCCCAGTTGTCATTGAACTTCGGCGCGCCCTTGCCGGTGAGCATGCCGCGGTCATCGGTGAAGCCGCTGACCATCAGGATCTCGTCGCGCTGCGCGAGATAGGTGCGCAGGGGCACCGCCAGGCTCTTGATCAGCGCGCGGCCGTCGGCGTGCAACTGGTCCGAGCCGATGGCGAACAGCACCGCGCCGCTGATGCCGATGCGGCCTTCGACCAGCGTGATGCGGCCGTCGGCCAGCGGCCCGGCCAGCGCGCGCTCGAGCGCTTCGCGGCGCGCCTGCTCGGCCTGGCGCTGCTCCACCTCGGCCTTGAGCTGGTTGGCCAGGTCCAGCTGGCCCACCAGCGCCGCCGCCAGCACCAGCACGAAGGCACCCAGCACGCCGGCCATCAGGTCGCCGAAAGCTGCCCAGGCGGGCGTGCCGACACCTTCCTGCTCGATCTCCAGCGGCTCATCCATTCGCGGCGGCTCCCTGCAGCGCGTCCAGCACCTGCTTCTGTGAGCCGAGGCAAAGGTCGATGACCTCGCGCGCCTGGGCCACGTAATAGCTCAGCTGCTCGTCGCTGCGCGTCATCGCGCCGGCCAGGCGCTCTTCCAGCGCGGCCAGGTGCTGCACCAACTGGGCATTGGCGCCCTGGAACTGCTCCACCGCCGCACCAAAGCCTTCGCCCAGGCTACCCATCTCGGCGGCGCTCGCGGCCAAGGTCGTCGCGGCTTCGGCCAGCTTTTCGCCGGTGGCGTCGGCCTGCGCGGTGAAGCGCTGACCCAGGGCTTCGAGCTGGGTGGCGGAGCTGCCTACCAGGGCGTCGATGGCCGCGCGCTGTTCACCAGCGGCCTGCTGCAGCGAGGCCAGCAGCGTCGAGACCGTCTGCATCAGTTCGGCGCGTTCGGCCAGGGCTGTGCGGTCCTGGGCCTGGCTCTGTGCCAATTGCTCGCGCAGGGCGGCCACCACTTCGACGGCTGCGCGTGGGGCTTCGCCGGCGGCCTGCAGCAACGCGCCGGCTTCGCTCAGCGTGGTCTTGGCCTGGGCTTCGGTCTGCGCGACCAGTTCGCGGGTGTGCCGCAGCAGGCCATCGGCCAGTTGCTGCTGCTGGGCCAACTGCGTGGCGCCGGCCGACTGCAGTTCGGTGCGCCATGCGGTCAGGCGCTCAGCATCGTGCGCGGCATGGGCCGATTGCAGCTGCGTGTGTGCCTCGGCCAGCGTGGTGACGGCGGCCTGTGTCTGCGCAGCAAAGCCGGCGGTCAGCTCGGTCAAGGCGCTCTGGGCACGTTCGCCGCTGGCGGCCAGCAGTTGCTGCGCGGCTTCGCGCTGGGCGACCAGCAGCTGTTCGTTGGCGGTGCGTTGCCGGGCCAGGGCCTCGGCGTCGGCGCGGGCCTCGGCGCGGCGTTGGCTGTCCAGTTCGGCCTGCAGCGCCGCGTGGCGGGTCTGCGTGTCGGCGATGCGGTCCAGCAGGTCCCTGGTCTGCGCGGCGAAGCCGGTGGTCAGCGCGGTCAGCGCGTTCTGGGCGCGCTCGCCGCTGTCGGCCAGCAGCTGTTGCGCGGCCTCGCGCTGGGCGGCCAGCAACTGCTCGTTGGCGGCGCGCTGCTGTGCGAGCGCCTCGGCGTCGGCCTGGGACTCGGCGCGGCGCTGGGTGTCCAGCTCGGCTTGCAGGGCCTGCTGCCGGGCTTGCGCCTCGGCCACGCGGTCCAGCAGCGTCTGCGTCTGTGCGGCAAAGCGCTCGGCGGTGTCGGCGATGGCCTGTTGGGCAGCGGCGCGTTGCTCCGCCAGCGCGTCAATCTGGCGGCCCAGCGCGGCGGCGCGGGCGGTGTCGGCTTGTGCCTGTGCGGCCAACAGGTCTTGCGCCTGCGCGGCCCAGCGTTCACCCAAGCGATCCACCGCCTGCTGCGTGGCGGCGCTCGTGTTGGCCAGCAGCTTCAGCGCGGCCTCGCGCTGCTGGGCCAGGCCCTCTGCCTGTGCCTGGGCCGTGGCCTCGCCCTGCTGGGCGATCTGCGCCACGCCGGCCTCAAAGCGGCTGCTCAGCGCGCCGAGCTGGCCGGCCACCTGCGTGCCCACACGCTCATGCAAAGCTGCGGCCTCGCGGGCAATGCCGGCCATCGCGGCTTCGGCGGCGGGCTGGATGGCGGCACCGGCCAGGCGGGCGCTCTCGGCCAGGCTGCTGCGCAGCGTCGTGTCCACGCTGGCGGCCAGGGCGGTGTAGGCCTTACTCGTCTCGCCATGGAAGCGGTCGTTCTGCGCGGCGAGCTGGTCGGCCATCTGCTGGGCGTACCGCTGCAACTGGGCGACGAGTTCAAGCTGATGCTGCTGCGCTGCTTCAGCCGCGGCAGCTTCGGCGGCCTGCTGCTCCAGTGCGCGGCGGTGCGCGGCGGTCAGCTGGCGCAGCTTGCCGAGCAGGGCGGTGTCGAGCTGGCCCGACACGGCCGCGCGTTCGCGCCTTGCCAGCGCGACCATCAGGCCCAGCATGGCCGAGCCCGTCACGCCGGCCACGCTGGCGCTGAAGGCCAGGCCCAGGCCCTGCACCGGCGCGCCCAGTGCGGTGCGCAGTGCGGCCAGGTCGGCCGTCTGGCCCAGGGCACTGGCCGTGCTGCTCAATGTGATGACCAGGCCGATGAAGGTGCCCAGCATGCCCAGCAGCACCAGCAGGCCGGCCAGCGCCGGCGCGAGAGCCAGGCCGGGCAGGGCCACGCGCAGGCCTTCCAGGCGCTGCTGCACGCTGGCGCGCAGGGCGGCGGGCAATGTCGCGACCCAACCCTCTTTCGGCTCGGCGTCCAGCGCGGCATCCAGTTCGCGGCTGGCGCGGCGGAAGGCGGTCAGCTCCCAGATGCCGATGGCGAAGAAGGCCGCGATCAGCAGCGTCATCGCCAGCGCCACCGGGTGGTGGCGGGCGGCGGCCAGCGCGGCGCCGGCAATGCCCGCGAGGCCGGCGGCCAGGGCGAGGGAATAGAGGACGTTCAGGAAACGGTTCATCAGGAATCAGCTTGATGCAGGGCTTCAATGAGCCCCTGCACCGGTTGCAATCTCAGGTCCAGCTCGGCGCGCAGCGCGCGCTGCAGGTCGGCCCAGAAGCGGGTACGCCAGCGGCGCGGGTCGGTGGCGTGATGATCTGTCGCGCGTTTGGTCAGCAGGGCGGGCAGGCCGGCCAGCAGCGGGCGCTCCTGCGCGACGATGGCGCGTTCGAACACCGCATCCAGCTGCGCCAGCCGGGCCAGCGCCCCCGAGGCTTCGGCCAGCCGGGGGCGCAGGCGCTCGCGCAGTGTGGCCACGCGCGCGGCCATGCTGCGCTGCTGCTGGGCGTGGTGCAGGCGGTAGGGCGCCAGCAGGTCGGCCAGCGGCACGCCTTCTGGCGCGGATTCGGCGGATTCGCGCGCCAGCAGGGCGTCGTCGAAGGCGGCGGTCAGCTCTTCCTGCAGGCGGGCCAGTGCGGCGTCGGCCCAGTCCACCGCTTCGTGGCGGGCGGCGACGTTGGCGCCGGCTGCAGGCGCCGTGGCCAGCAACTGGGACAGGCCGATGGCCTCCGCCCAGCCCAGCCAGCCGCCCAGGCGCTCGGCCACGGGTGCTGCCGCCACCGGCGCGACGCTCCATTGCAGCAGCAGCCGGGCCAGGGGCTCGGGTGCGAGGGGCTGCGGTGAGAGGGCTTGCATGGGGCTGGCGCGCCTGTGCGGCGCGCGCGAGGAAAAAGGGCGAGAGTTTAGTGAACCCCGATCAAAAGGGCATTCCCGCCCGGCGCGGCGTTGTCGCCAGCGTCGGCCTGGAGAGGCAGGCGACACTCCCGGCCATGCCCTCTGCCAGCTACTCCAACACCACCCTCAACGCCGACACCGAACTGCGCAAGCGCTGCACCCGCTGGCTCAATGGCCACCGCCCGCCGCTGTCCATGCGCGAGTCCCTGCTGGCGCTGGCCGAACTGCCCGAAGCCGAGTTGCCGCTGGACGTCTACGGCCAGGGCCAGGCCATCCAGGCGCTGGAGGCCGAGGTGGCCGCCCTGCTCGGCAAGCCGGCCGCGCGCTTCATGCACAAGGGCGTGGCCGCCCAGCTTGCGGCGCTGCGCGTGCACTGCGGTGAGGGCGACGGCCCGGTGGCGCTGCACCCGCAAAGCCATATCGCCATCGACGAGGCCGAGGCCTTCGAGAAGCTGCTGGGCTTGCGCGGCCTGCGCATCGGCATGACGGACGAGCCCTTCGGCACCCCGCAACTGGCTTCGCTGCCCGGCCAGCCGGCGGTCGTTGTGGTCGAACTGCCGCTGCGCCGGGCCGGCTACCGCCTGCCCGAATGGGACGAACTCATGGCCATCAGCGCCTGGTGCCGCGCGGCGGGTGTGCCGCTGCATTTCGACTGCGCGCGGCTCTGGGAGGCTTCGGCCCACTACGGCCGGCCGCTGGCCGAGATCGCCGCGCTGGCGGATTCGGTCTACGTGTCCTTCTACAAGGGCCTGGGCGGCCTGGCCGGCTGCGTGCTGGCAGGCAGCGAGGATTTCATCGCCCAGATCGCGCCCTGGCAGACCCGCCTGGCGGGCAACCTGTTCACCGTTCACCCCTACGTGCTGAGCGCGCTGCACGGCCTGCGCACGCAGCTGCCCCGCATGCCCGCCTACCGCGAGCGCGCGCAGGCGCTGGCCGCCTTGCTGGCGGCCGAACCTGGCTGGCGCGTGGCGCCCGAGAAGCCGCAGGTCAATGCCTTCCAGCTGCACCTGCCGGTGGCACCCGAAGCGTTGCGCGAAGGCCTGCTGGAGGTGGCTCGGCGCGACGGCTTCTGGCTGGGCGCACGGACGGTGGCCTCGCATGTGCTGGCGGGCGGTGCGATGGTGGAGGTCGTCATCGGCGACGCCGCCGACAGCTGGACCGACCATGAGGCCCTGGCCGCGCTGCGGCGGGCGGTGCTCAGCGCTCAGGCGGGCCGTTGACGAAACCTGTCACGTCTTCCAGCACCGGCGCCAGCCAGCGCAGCGGCGCACCGAAGGCGGCAATCAGCGTCGTGTGGCCGACGCGGTCGTAGAACTTCACCGTCACCGGCACGCCGAAGGTTTTCAGCCGCGTCGCCAGGCCCTGGGTGCTGCGTTGCGGGTTGACCAGTGAGTCGTCTCTTGCCGCACCCAGGAAGCTGCGCGGCGCGGCCTTGCTGGCGTGTTCCAGCGGTTGGGTGCCAGGCGGGTAGTCGGGGTGGAAGAACACCGGCTTCGCGTCGGGGTTCTCGATGGGCAGGAAGTCGTAGGGCCCGGCCAGGCCGATGAAGCCGGCCAGCTCGCGTGGCGTGTGGCCGGCCTGCTTGAGCCAGCGCGGGTCCAGCGCCAGCATGGCGGCGTTGTAGGCGCCGGCGCTGTGGCCCATGACGAAGACCCGCCGCGGGTTGCCGCCCAGGCCCGCGGCGTGGCTCAGGCTCCAGGCCAGCGCTGCGGCACTGTCGCGCAGGAAGTCGGGGTAACGCACCTCCGGGTAGAGGCGGTAGTCGGCCACCAGCGTCAGGATGCCGCGCGAGGCCAGCGCCTCGCCGACGAAGGCGTAGTCGCCGCGCTTGCCGCGGTTCCAGGCCCCGCCGTAGAAGAACACCACCACCGGCCAGCCCTCACGCGGCGCCGCGCGGGCCGGCTGGTACACGTCCAGCTGCTGGCGCGGCCCCGGCCCGTAGGCCAGGCCGGCCGTGCGCGTGTGCGTGTGGACGGGCGCAAGCACGTTCAGCGCCTTCACCGGCGCGTAGGCCACCAGCACCCCCGCCAACAGCAGGGCGCCGAGCAGGAAGAGGGTGGCTTTCAACATGGGAACGCAGAGCCTACGCGGTGGGCGCGAGCTTGGATGTTGCAAGCGCACCAATGGAAACGGCCGCCAGGCATGCCATGGCGGCCGATTCGGGGTTTGAGCGGGGTTTGAGCCGCGAGGGCTCAGCGGCGCTGCTGGCTGCCACCACCGGACGGCGGCGGGCCGCGACGCTCCAGGTGGCGGAAGGTGATGCGGCCCTTGCTCAGGTCATAGGGCGACATCTCCAGCGACACGTTGTCGCCGGCCAGGATGCGGATGTGATGCTTGCGCATCTTGCCGCCCGTGTAGGCGATGACCTTGTGGCCATTCGACAGCGTCACGCGAAAGCGCGAGTCGGGCAGGATTTCATCCACGACGCCTTGCATTTCGATCAGTTCTTCTTTGGCCAAGTGTGGGGCTCCGTTGCGAAAGTTAGACGGGAGGCCGAGCACGTGGCCGTGCCGGCGTCTGATGCGGCCGGTGACCGCCGCGCGCTCCTCAATGGCAGCGCGCCCAGGCAAGGCCTTCATTCCGCGCGTAGTGCAATGCTGCCTGCGGGCTGATGAACTGTGGCGTGAAACGCATGATGCGATCCACGCTGGCCATGCCGCGACCGGAGCGGATCGACACCAGGGCGTCGAAACCGCCGCCCTCGCGGGCTTGGGTCATGGGTGAAACCAAAAAGCGTCCCACCTCGATATTGTTATTGTTCATGTTGTTCTTCTTTTTGTGGGGCTCCCGCGCCGGTCTTTGCCGGCGGCGGTTGGGCGCCCAAGGCGCCCTTGCACAAATTACAGCGTGCGGATGTTCGAGGCTTGCGGGCCCTTGGCACCTTGGGTCGATTCAAACGACACCTTGGCACCTTCGGCCAGCGAGCGGAAGCCGCCAGCGTTCTTGATTTCGCTGTGGTGGGCGAAGAGGTCCTTGCCGCCGTTGTCAGGCGTGATGAAGCCGAAGCCCTTGCCGTCGTCGAACCATTTCACGGTGCCGGTTTCTGTAGTCATGGTGTTCCTTTTTGGAATGTATAGATGGAAAAAATACTCCGTCGGCGTCATGCCGTGCGGAGACAGAAACACTCAAGAACACTCACCGGGGAGTTGCTGAAGCGAGCCGCTCGCAAGAAGGGCCAGGGGGTGGCCAGCGGGGCTGCAGATAAGACCTTGAGGAAACGGTCTTGTGCGAATCTATGCGGCGAATGTACCACGCCGCCCCAAAGCCCTTGTAGGACACCGGCGCAGCAACCTGCGTGCGGCGTCGTTAGGTCACGGTTGCAGCCTTTAATCGCTCACCGGTTCACCCGGCTGCGGCCCGTCATAGCCCTCGACGATGACGATGTCCGCCTCGGCCGCGGCCTGGCGCAGCGTGATCTGGGGCGCGTACTCCGGCGAGTTGTAGCAGGCCAATGCCACCTCGTAGCTCGGGAACTCGATCACCACATTGCGGCCGCGGCAGGTGCCCTCGGGGTTGTCGAACTGGCCGGCGCGCACGAGAAAGCGGCCGCCGAACTTGGCGAACACCGCGTCGTTGCGCTGCACGTAGAGCTTGTATTGCTCGGGGTCGTTGACGTCGACGCGGGCGATCCAGTAAGCCTTGGGCATGGGGGGCACTCCAGCTGAAGTTCGGGTCAGGCCCCAGTGTGACGCGTCATCGCGCCGTCCGCCGGGCGGGTTGCGTCGCCGCCTGGAACGCGGGCTTGCCCCCAAGCTGCGCCGCCGCCGCGGGGCCGCCGGTTACCAAGAGTTCGGCGAGGGCCATGCCCGACTGGCCCTTGCCGTCCAGCACTTCGTAGGCCACGACGACCTTGCTGTTGTTGGGCGTGCTGGCCGGTGGCGTGACCTTGCAGGCACCGTTGGCGAGGAATTCGATGCTGGCGCTGGCCTGCCCATAGATCTGCTTGCATGTCCGCAGCCATTCGCCACCGTTTGTGGTGGTGCTGCCCGCGTCCTGGATCATCACGGCCTGGCCGGCCGTGGCCGTGGTGGGCGCAGTGACACTGACCACCGGCGGCGACACGGGCGTGTAGCGGAGCCACAGCCGCAGATAGCTGCCTTGCAGCTCGCCACCGCCCTCGGTGCAGCCAATGTGCAGCGTGACGGCGCCACGGTTCACCGTCGTCAGCTGGGTGGGGTCGCGGTCCATCTCGGCCACCAGGGCTTCCCATTCGGAGGAGTTGCACATGTGGCCGGCATAGCTGGCGCTGGCTGCCGGGCCGACCCCCGGCTCGAAGCCGGCCCGCAGGTTGCCGGCATAGCTGCCCGGCGTGAGCGCAAGTCCGGCCGTGTTCGACAGCACCAGCTCCATGCTGTCATAGGCAGCATTGCCGTTGGGGTTGAACACCCAGCGAATGCGCTCCGCCGTCTGGTCGGCAAAGATGGCCTCGGTCCCGCCCTTGACCGGGACATCGAACACGCCATCCGATTCCGACATGCGCAAGTCGCTTCCGCTCGAGACGTGGCCGCTGCCCCAGATGTCGGCCCGCGACTGCGTGTCCTGCCAACTGCGCACGCTGATGGTCAGATCGGCCGTCGCCGACTTGCCGGACTCCGAGACCGCCGTCAGCCTGAACTTCGCCTGCGCGCCGCCCTTGGCCACCAGCGGCGTGTAGGTGTCGCAGATGCCCAGCCGGCAGTTGGACAGGTCGAAGCTCGGCCCCGACAGCTGGGCCCATTCGATGGAGCGCAACCTGCTGGCAGGGTTCCAGGAGAGCGAGCCGTCCAGGCGCAGGGATTCGCCCTCGTTCAGCGTGCGGTCCGCGCCGGCCACGGCGAAGCTGCGGTCCAGCGCCGCGGCCACGGCCGACCGGTAGCGGATGGCGCCGCTCACGTAGGCGGCATAGCCCAGCGAGCATCCGGCCGTGAAATCCGCGGCCAGACTGCTCAGGCTGCCATCGGCCGCATAGGTCACGTCGTGCACCACGTAGGCGCTATTGCTGGGGCGGCAGTTGGGCGAGTCCAGCGTGCCCACGGAACTGGACGCCATCGGCCAGATGGCGTGCGGCACCAGCCCAACCTGCAGCTTCAGCGCCGGCGCAGTCGTGCCGAGGAAGAGCCCGCTCTGCGGCTGCGGGCCGATCCAGAAGATGCCGCCACCCGTGGCGAACTGGTTCATCCACGTGTACTGCGTCAGCACCGGCTCGGCCGCGTCGAACATGTTCATCGTCGTGCCGCTGGCCGACGCCAGCGGGTTGCCGCCGAAGTTGCGCTGCCAGAAGTAGCTTGCCGCCGATGTCGCGGGCACGGGCTCGAAGGCCGCGGGTGCTGGAGCCGGGGCGGGTGCCGGGGCAGGCGCCGGTGCCGGTGCAGGCGTTGGAGCTGGGGCGGGCGCAGGTGCCGGTGAGGGGGCAGGTGCAGGTGCAGGTGCAGGTGCGGGTGCGGGTGCAGAACCTCCGCCCCCGCCGCAGGCGGACAAGGCGGCCACCATGGCAGTGGCGCCCATGCCCAGGCGCCAACGGCCGGCCAAGCGCGCCGGTGGCGCCGGACACGGGTCTGGAATCGACATGCTTGTTATCTCCCTGAGTCCGCCTCCGGCGGGCACTTCAGTTTGTCGTGCCTGATCGCGCCCGATGGCTCGCGCGCAGTCTAGGTGTAGGCGTAGAACAGCGCCGCGAAGAAGTGGCAGGCGCTGCCGCCCAGCACGAACAGGTGCCAGACGAAGTGCGAGTAGCGCACCCGGTTGTCCAGCAGGAAGACGAACGCCCCCAGCGTGTAGCTCAGGCCGCCGGCGATCAGCAGCGTGAGGCCCGCGGCCGGCAGGCTGTTCACCAGCGGCCCGGCCGCGAACACCACCACCCAGCCCATGGCCAGATACAGGCCCGTGGACACGAAGCGGTGCTTGAGCCGGTTCAGCAGCTTGATCGCCACGCCGAACGCTGCCGCGGCCCAGACGGCGATCAACAGCGTCACGCCCGGCCCGGTGTGCAGCACGCCCAGCGTGAAGGGCGTGTAGCTGCCGGCGATGAAGACGTAGATGGCCGCGTGGTCCAGCCGCAGCAGCACCGCCTTGGCGCGGCCCTGCCACAGGCTGTTCGGCAGGGCGTGATACAGCGTCGAGATGCCGTACAGCAGGATCATCGTGGCCGCGAAGATCGCCGCGGCCACCACATCGGCCGTGCCGCCATGGTTCATCGCGCGGATCACCAGGATGGGCAGGGCTGCGATGGCCAGCACCACGCCCAGGCCGTGGCTGATGGCATTGGCGATCTCTTCACCGAGGGTCTGGTCGCGGTCGGGGGTGGGGGTGGTGTGCAACATGAGGGTCGTCTCGTACTGCTGAGCGATGAGCCAAGCATGCCAGCGTGGCATGACGGTTCCGACCCAAGGTTTGAGGGGGTTGAAAAAGCACGAGCACTGCGTTTGACCCGCATCAAACGCGGCGCAGTCGCGGCGGCGCAAGCTGGCGCCAACCCGTTGGAGTCGCCGCATGAAGCCATTCACCCCCGCCCTCGCCCTGGTGCTCGCCCTGGCGGGCTGCGCCGCTTCCGTGCCGCCGGGCCATGGCGCCCACACCGCTGCGGCCGACGGCGCACGCAAAGAAGACGGCAAGGGTGGCGGCAAGGGCGGCGGCATGATGGACGAGATGTGCAAGCGCCACGCCGCAGAACCCGGCCGCGCCGCCAGCGCGCCTGGCAGCATGATGGACAAGCACTGCCAGGCCCGGGCCGAGGTGCCCGCCGGCGCGGCTTCGCACGCGCACTGAAAGCCGCTCGGCGGCGCACTCCTGGCCACACTCAACGAGCGTTGCGACGGGGTCCTGCCCTCCAGCAGCGCGCTGGCGGTGCCCAACCTGTGCTGGGGCACGGGGGGCCGCCGCTCAGCACAAGTGCGGGCGCGGGCGGCTGAAGCTGCAGGTCTGCGGCGAGCTGGAGCTCAGGCAGCCCTGAGCTTGGCGCCGGTGCCGCGCCAGACGTTGGCGGCAAAGGCCAGCACCGCCACCCCCACCACCACCGAGCCCAGCCCCACTAGCGGCCCGGCCGCTGTATTGCCGCGCATCAGCGCCGCCAGCGCCGACAGCATCACCGGCAGCGCCAGCTGGTGCAGCCAGAACTGCAGCGCCACCAGCCGCGGGCTCAGCGTGTCGGCCAACTGCTGCACCACCAGGCCGAAGCCCAGCATGCTCGCCCAGCCCAGCAGGTTGACGTGGGCATGCACCGAGCGCAACCCGAAGTCGTGCGTCGCGCCCATGTAATTGCCCAGTGACACGCCCACCACGAGGTAGAGCGCAGCCATGCGAAGCCACCAGGCGCCATAGCGTTTGTTGTTGTTCATCATGGGCCTCCGTCAGGCCGCCAGGCCAGGTGCAACCGGCAGGCCCAGGCCGCGCGCCAGCGCAGCCCAGTCGTCGTCGTTGAGGCGCTCGCGCGCCATGGCCAGCACCGCGCCAAACACCGGCGCCGGCGCGTTGGCACGCATGCCGGCCAACATTCCCAAGCGCTCCGCCGGCGCCAGGGCCGGCAGCATCCAGCGCAGCGACGCCATCGTCTCGGCGGGCGACAGCGCGGCCAGGATCTGGCCGTGGATGGCCATGATGCCGGCATCGTCCAGATGCGCCCACAACACCGCGTTGTGCTCGGTCTCCTCCAGGTGCATGTGCGCCAGGTTGTGGGCCGCGAACAGGCTCACCGCGTGGTACAGCGCCTGGCAGGCCCCTGCGCGATCCTGCGCCGGCCAATCGGCCAGCGCGCGGGCATGGGTGCGCAGCGCCTCGATGTCGCGCTCATGCGCCACGTGCTCGGTCGCGACGCGCTGGCTGGTGCCCGGCTGCGCGCGCTCCAGCGCGGGATGCACGAAGGCGTCCTCGTGCTTCAGGTGCGACGCGCAGAAATCCGCCGCCGCCTCGACCTTGCTGGCCAGCTGCTGCAGCGACGCCGGGTCGCCCGGGTCGACGCGCCCGGCGCTGGTGACCAGGTCGGCGAGCATCAGCCGAAGGCCCTTGTGGATGCTGGCGTAGATGTCAAAACGCGGCGCCGTGGCCGTGCCGCGAACGGCGAGGATTTCTTGCAGTGAGGTGTGCATCTCGGATTCCCTGGGTGGTGTGTCGAATGGCTCGCTGCGCCTGGCATCGAACCGTGCAGTCACTGTAGGAATCGGGGCGGCGGCGCGCCGCTAAATGCTTGCTAGCCGAACCTTAAGAGTTTGCTAAGTGCTCGTGAGCATTGGTATTTTTTCCATCCAAGCCGTGCCGGAGGGCATGCTGGCACAGCTGAATGGGCGGGCTGCCTTACTTCAGCACCAGCTCCTGCAACTCCATGCCGCCCGCCAGCTTGCGCATCACCTTGCGCTCGCCGGAGGCCGCGTCCATCTTGTGCTGGTCCATGGCCATGAAGGCCTCGTACTTCTTCTGCACTTCCAGCTGCTGCGCGGTCGTCAGATAGTCCTTGGACTCGATGGCCAGGATCAGGTCGGGCTCGCCCTCGCGCGCGTTGTTCACCGAGAACACGTGGTAGGACAGGATGTAGCCCTCCTTCTTGCCGAACTCGTTGGACTTCTTCCAGGTCTTGGCCAGGAAGTCCATGTAGTTCTCGAACTGCCCGGGCTCGACCTTGATATGGGAGAAGTTCCACACCGTGCCCGGCTTGTAGCTGGAGTCCTGGGCGGATGCCGCAGTGCCAACCATCATCAAACCTGCCGCCAACAGCCCCGTCAGCATGTGCTTTGCGTAGTTCATTTTGAAGTTCTCCTCACCGTCGACGCCGGTGAATGCGTTCGCGCGGTGGTGCGCCGGCGCACTGTGCGCCCGCGGCCCCGTTTGCGGTGAGGTGGGCGGCGCCAGGGTGGCGAAGCGTCCTTCATCTTCAGGATGATCGGGGGGGCAGGAGGGGCGGGCGCCCGTGCCCGCGGCCTGGATGCGCCGTCAGTTCAAGCTTCGGCCACCAGCATGAAGGCCGGGGCCCAGAAGTAGTCGCTGATGCGCGCCAGGCGCGTGACGCGCCAGCCCAGGCTTTCGAGCTTTTCGCGCCACACCGGCATCGGGTGCTCCCAGTTCGTCGCGGCTGTCTGCGCGTCGAGCTGGCCGAGGAACATCGGAATCAGAAAGCCCTGCGCGACGAGGTCGCGCGTGGCGCCCTCGTACTCGCCCAGCGTGCGCTCGTAGCGCTGCGCGAGCGAGGCCAGGTAGGCGTCCGTGCCGCGCTGCAGGTCGGGAATGTCGAACTCCACGATCACCAGCCGCTTCACGTGCGCGCGCAGCCGCGCGAGGCCGGCCCAGCGTTCGGGCTCGGGAATGGCTTGCAGCGCGAAGGTGGCTTGGGCGAGGTCCCAGTGATCGTCGGGCTGGAGCTTGGCGGCGAAGGCGCCCAGGCCCTCGTTCAGCGCCTGCAAGGGCAACGTGGGCTGCTCGGCTTGGGCTCGCGCCACGGCGCTGGCCAGCAGCGCGCTCGCGGGCTCCACCAGCGTCAGGCGCTGCAGCGCGTGCGATTCGGCCGTGGCGGCCAGCGCCGGAAAGAGGGCGTGGCCGTCGCCGCAGCCGATGTCCAGCAGCGAACGGGTGTCGGTCGTGTAGTGGCTCGCCAGCGTCGCGCTGACCCGCTCATACAGCGGCACATTGCCACCGCCGCGGATGAAGGCTTCGAAGGCGGCAGGGGAGGTGTAGACCTGGGTGTTCTGGGCGCGGGCAGCGTGCTGACTCAGGGCAGTGGTCAGCAGCGGGAGGTTGGCGGCTGCGCGTTGCTGCGTGCTCGGGTGAATTGCCATGCTGGACTTTAGATTTGAGACCTGACCCCGAGCCCCATGACCCCGAGCCCCACAGCGCGCAGCAGTCGCTGAACGTCTTCCCAAGGCCAGGCGCGCCGTGGTCGTTCGAACCTCGGCTGCACCGGCGAGATGACGGCATCCGCCAGGTCAACACTGACGCGGCCACTGCTCAGCAGGAATCGGGAGAAGGATCGGACGGTGCTCGCGATGTCAGCCGTCGTGGCGCGCGAGTACCCATGAGCGCACTGGATGAGGAACGCGTCGATGTCGGGCAGGCGCATCTGACGCCAAGACCTGCCCGAGGCGGTCAGGTGATCGAGCAACTTGCCGACGTGGTCGAGCTTCTTGTGGACCGTGGTCGCTGGGTTGCCGCGATGCTGCGCAAGATGAATGGCGTAGTCACGCAGGACAGACAATGCCGGCAGCGTCTTGCGCTCGACCGGCTTCCAAGGTGGCACCGGTACCTCGCTGACCTCGTAGACCCGGCGCAGAGCACGCAATGACGTGATTGCGTTCCCAACGAGGGAATCCTTGACTGGGTGGGTCCGCAAATACCAGGTCTTGAACCGCTGAGCCCCTTCTGCCGTGAGTTCGTCAAGCTCCCGAAGACCGAGCCACCCGCAGTAACGACGGAAGCACGTGATCCATTCCAGGTACTTCTGTGCACTGGACTCGCCGATGCTGCGATCAGCATGCCATGCCCGCAGTATGGTGCGGGCCGTAGGCGGGCACTCCAGTTGTGGCGACTTGACCGATCGGGTGACCATGAAACGGCATACGCTGCGCTACCGCAGATCGGATGCCGTGCCATTCGCTCGCAGACCTTATGCGGAGTCGACCACCGATCGTCTCCATCGTGATCGCCGTGCAGCGCCACACGAGCTCCACATAAAACGGCGCTCAAGATAATGGGCCTTATGTCGAGCACAACATAAGGCCCACGCGCGCCGCAAGTTCGTGGAGCTGCACCTGACCAACAAGAGCACTTTGGCGGCCACCGCCATCGAGTTCATCGGGCAGCTCTACGGCATCGAGCGGGAAGTGAAGGACATGGCAGCAGAGGATCGCTTGCGAGAACGACGAACGCGCGCGGCGCCGGTCGCGCAGGCCCTGCACAGGTGGTTGCTGGAGTTCCGGCCGAAGGTGCCCGATGGCTCAGCCACCGCCAAAGCCATGGACTACAGCCTGCACCGCTGGGCGGCGCTCACGCGCTATCTCGGCGACCCTGCTTTGCCCATCGACAACAATTTCGACGAACAGCAGATCAGGCCCTGGGCCACCGGCCGCAAGAACTGGCTCTTCGCCGGGACGCTGCTCGCCGGACAGCGCGCTGCGGCCATCATGAGCCTCATCCAGACGGCGAAGCTCAACGGCCACGACCCTTACGCCTACCTTCGTGACGTGCTGACGCGTCTTCCGACCCAACGGGCACGAGACGTTGCTGACCTGCTGCCTCATCGTTGGAAGCACTCAAGCTCACAATGTCTGCATGCTTGCATCGAAGACATTGGCAAGGGCGAACGGCCCAATGAGGACAACCGGTAACTCGCCTAGGTTGACCGGGCAACCGTTCTGCCTTGCTCTCTCCAGTGCTGTGCTCCTCAGCGCTCTTGGGGGTTGTGGCGCAACTACGCTCGTCGGGTCAGAACTAGAAGCTCGGAAGGCGGCTCAGGAGCGCCACGCGAAGGCCAAGGCGCTGTTCGAGGAGCGGTGCAAGACGGCGGGCGTGGTAATCAAGCGCACGGTCAAGGATGTGGAGGGAATCGAGCTCCTGAAGGTCCGGCCCGTGCTGGCGTGGGGCGACAAGCGCTACTTCGATCCGATGTTTGATGGGGCAGCGATGGCGGGGGAGGCGCAGGGGGAAGGCTACATCGCCAGCTTCATGTACTCCGAACTGCGCAACCGCAACACGCCGGAGCAGCGAGGTGTCATCCAGCCGCCAATGTCCAAACCCGGCACGACCCAGGAGGCGCCACGTCAAGGCTATCGGTACGTGGACGTGCGGGACCCGGCCGGGTCGATGGTGCTGCGTTATCGAATCGCACCCCATCTGACGGAAGCCCAGTGGTACCAGCGTGGCGGGTGGGCGAAAGACCTCGAACGCACCGTCCGAACCGGACCGCAGGCACCGTTCGCGGTTGACTACGAGGACATCGTTGATCCCGCTGATCGGGCTTACTGGATCGCCGGCACCCGCATCAAGGTCATCGACCAGCAGACCGGCGAGGTGATCGCGCAGTTCACACGCTATGTGTGGGAACCCGGATTTGGCGTCTCGAGTACAGGGCGGTGGCCTTGGCAGCATGCGGACAGCCGCATCGACCAGAAGTGCCCATACTTACCCGGCACGATGGGCTACGCAACCAGATTTTTCGTAGATACCGTACTGAATCCAGTTCAGTGAGACGGACCATCACGACCAGAACACGAGCCGTCAACCTGACATCACCAGCCGCTTACGACGGCGCGGCCGTCCTCAGAAGAACACGATCCCGCCAAACGCGAATCCGTTCATCCTGGCCTCGCTGCCCGTGACCCGCTTGGAAGTGGTGCGGCTCAGTTCCGTCACCAGCGTCACGCTCTTGGTCAGCCCGTAGTACAGGCTGGCCGTCACGTTGGTGCTGCTGCGCAGATCGGTCGCCGCGCCGTCCTTCAGCTTGCTCTCGCCCCAGTTCAGCCGGAGCTTGGTCTTGGCCGTGGCCCGCCAGCCGGCCTGCAGCAGCACCATTCGCCGCTTGCGTTTGCCGCGTCGCCGCCGGTCAACACCTTGCCCTATGTCAACTCCCCGTCAATCCGAGCCCACCACAATCACTACAACAGTTCTGGCCGCCCCATCCCCATGCCCACCCCCCGCTACGACCCCCTCAGCCGCGCCCTGCACTGGCTGACGGCCATCGCCGTGACCGTGGCCTTCATCCTGGGGCCGGGCGGCTTCGGGCGGATGATGCGCAAGGGCATCGACCCGGCCATGCGGCTGGACATCGTCTGGCATGAGTCCCTGGGCCTGCTGGTGCTGGCGCTGACGCTGCTGCGCCTGCTGTGGGTGGTGCTGCGGCCGGGCAAGCCGCGCTTCGAGATGGCGACGTGGATGCATGGGCTCTCAAAGCTGGTGCACGGCGTGCTGTGGGCCTTGATGCTGGCCTTGCCGGCCACGGCCTTGCTGGCCCTGGGCAGCGAGCACCACCCGCTGACGCTGTTGGGCGGCGTGCGGGTGGACGAGTTCCCCTGGATCGCCGGCTCGCGCCTGGGGGAGGCGGCGGACTGGGGCGACGTGCACGGCCTGCTCGGCGACGTGCTGATGTGGCTGGCCGGCCTGCACGCGCTGGCCGCGCTGTATCACCACTTCCTGCGCCGCGACGGCGTGCTGGCAGCCATGCTGCCCTGGCCGAGCAAGCGCTGAGCCGCTGGCTCGGCCGCAAGCGGCGTTGCCGGGTCATGGAGGCGGCAACGCCGCCGTTCAAGGCGTCGATGCAAAGGTCAGCGGCCCGAGAGCGCCGCGACCAAGGCCTTCGCCACGGCTTCGCTCGAATTCGGGTTCTGGCCGGTGATCAGATTGCCGTCCTGTTCCACGTGGCTCAGCAGGGGCAGCAGCGCGGAATGGAAATCAGCACCGCTGGCCTTCATCTCGTCTTCCAGCAGGAAGGGGACGACGGCCTTCAACCGCGCCAGGAATTCTTCGGCATTGGTGAAGCCGGTGGCGCGGCGGCCCTGGAAGAAAGGCTGGCCGTCGGCGCGCCTTGCGTGCACCAGCGCGGCCGGGCCGTGGCAGATGGCCGCAATCACCTTGCCGGCCGCGTCGTGCCGCGCTACCAGCGTGTGCAAGGTGGCGTCCTTGGCCAGGTCCATCATCGGGCCGTGGCCACCGGGGATGAACACGGCGTCGAAGGTCTCGCCCTGCACGGACGCCAGCGTCACGCTGTGCCCCAGCGCTTCCAGCGGCATGGCCCATTCCTTGCGCTGCTTGTCGCTCGGTTCCGTCTTGGGGTCCAGCGGCACGGGGCCGCCCCGGGGCGATGCGACCGTGACGGCGATGCCTGCCTCGATGGCAGCCAGGTAGGGCACGGCGAACTCCTCCAGCCACAGGCCGGTCTGATGCTCAGGCGAGAGTTGTGTGGCACTGGTGGTGACGAAAAGGGCGCGCATGGAGGGTCTTCAAAGTGGCTACGCGCAAATCTAGGTTGCTGTCAGCTCGCGCCTTGTAGGCGGCAATGCCGCTCGCGACCGCGCGCACGCCTGAAAGCGCTCGCTTCTTCCACCAGCTCGCGACGCGGGCCGTCAGAGCTGGGTGTGCAGCACCATCTGCGGCCCGAGCAGCGCGTTCAGCCGCGGGCTCGCTGGAACTGGCGCTTTCGGGTGATCATGCAAGCCTTGCAACAGTCCCTGCCCTCACTGCCTCATTGACCGCCAAGTGTTGCAGTTGGGACTTGAGCCGCCAACCGTCAAGGAATACAAGGGCTCGAATATGGCTGTGAACTGTGCTTCGAACGCCGGAAAGGCTGGGCGCGTGATCGCGTTCGCCGTTTCCTGCGCTCTGGCCGGTTCTTGCTGGGCGGCGGATCGCAAGCTGAGCATCGTCACGGAGGAGTGGGCCCCGTATAACTACAGTGAAGATGGCGCACTGACAGGGTTTTCGGTAGAAGTCGTCCGGGCGATTGCCCAGGCGCTCAACGCAGATATCGATATTCAGCTGATGCCCAGCATGCGCGCCAAAGCATCGCTGGAAGGCAATCAAAGAACGATGCTGATCACGATGTTGCGAACCCCGGAACGCGAGACCAAATACAAATGGATTGGCCCGCTGGGCGACAGTTCCATTTATTTCTACAAGCGCAAAGGCAATCCTCTTGAAGTCTCGACACTCGAGGACACCAAGAAGGTTCGCTCGATTTGCTCTCGGCGCGGTGGCCTGACGACTTCCAGGATGCAGGCAGCAGGCTTCACCAACCTTGAGGCAGGCGCATCCGACGGCAAAGCCATTTACAGGATGTTGATATTCGGCAGATGCGATTTGGCCGTCAGCGATTCACCGTTGGGCGTCATCCATCTATTGAAGCAAATGAACTATTCGTTGGATGCGGTCGTTCAAACGCCCGTCAAACTGATCACCTCTCCCATATACATTGCCTGCAGCAAGGACATTTCCGATGCAGAAATTGCTCGCTGGCAGGCGGCGCTCGATAAGCTGAAGGCTTCAGGCGCCTTTCAAGCCATACTAAAAAAATATAGTGAGTAACCGGCTTTGTTGAGTGCTCAGAATTTATATCGCGCCGAGAGCATGTAACTGCGCCCCGCGCCGGGCAGAACCCAGGCCTGCATATAGGAACTGCTGTAGTACAGCCGGTCGAGCAGGTTGTCGATATCGAGGGACACGCGCCACTGCTTGCCCAGTTGCAGCGAGCCGATCAGCTTGAGCGTGGTGTAGCCCGGCAGCTTGAAGTTGTCGGCCGCCACGAGCGGCGCCACGGCCCCCTCGCGTTCGCCCACATGGTTGATGCCCGCGCCCAACGTCGCGCTGTTGGCTCCCAGCAGGAAGGCCTGCACCAGCATCAGATTGCCGCTCTGGCGCGGTACGTTGGCCAGGCGCCGACCGACCAGGAAGGCATTGCTGTCGCGGGTCACCTGGGCATCGGTCCAGGCGTAGGCAGCCGACAGACGCAGCCCGGGCAGGACTTCGCCCGAGATGTCGAACTCCAGGCCCCGGCTGCGCACCTCGCCGGCAGCCACCGAGAAGTTGTTCGGGTCCAGCGGGTCGGGGGTCAGCACATTGTTCTTCGCGATCCTGTAGATCGCCAGCGTGCTGCTGGACTTGCCGTCCGCGGTGTCGAACTTGACCCCCAGCTCGCCGGCCCTGCCCGCTTCAGCGGGGAAGGACTGGAACGCGCGGCTGACGCCGCTGTTGGGGCGAAAGCTTCTCGACGCCGAGGCGTACAGCGACAGCGTCTTCTCGGGCTGGTAGACCAGGCCGACGCGCGGCGTGGTGGCGCTGAGGGACTGGGCGGTCGTGATGCCGTTGCGGCGGTTCAAGAGCGATTGGTCGTAACTGTCGTGGCGCACGCCCAGCAGCATCTTCCACTGCGGCGACAGGTCGATCTGATCCTGGCCGTAGATCGACCTTGAGCGCTGTGCCTCGCGGGTCCAGGTGGTCAGGGGCATGGGCGGGGCCACCTGGCCATAGACCGGCTCGTAGATGTCGATCACGGAGGCTTCGGCGACGCGGTACTGCTTGCGATGGTCGATGAACCTGTACGCATCTGCGCCGACCAGCAACTGGTGCACCAGGCCGCCGGCACGCAGCCTGCCCAGCAGTTCGAAGCGGCCCGACATGTCCAGCGCCGAGTTGTCGCGGCTGCGGCGCTGGCGCACCAGGCTGCGGTCGTCGGCCAGCAGGAAGCGGCCCTCGGTCGAGATCCCGTTGATCGAGCTGTCGCGGTGGCTGAAGCCGGCCTGGATCGCCCAGTCGTCGTTGAAGTCGTGCTGGACGAAGACCTGGTGGCCGGTCGTCTCGGTGGCGTGCGGGCCGTCACCGGGCTCGCCCAGGAAGCGCGAGCGGGGCAGGCGGCCCAGTTCACCGTGGATCGCGACGATGCCGCGGTCGAAGTTGGCGCGCTGCCTGGCGTGCTCCAACTCGTAGGACACGGTGGTGGTATCGCCGGCCCGCCACAGCAGGGACGCCGCCACCATATGGCGCTCGGAGCGCACATGGTCGCGGTAGCTGTCGCCCTTCTCGCTGGCGGCGTTGAGCCGGTAGGCCAGGCGCTCGCTGAACGGGCCGGTCAGGTCAGCCGTGCTGCGCAGGCGGCCAAAGCTGCCGCCCGAGACCTCCAGCGCATGGCCGGGCTGGAACAGCGGCTTCTTGGTCACGATGTTGACCGTGCCGCCCGGCTCGCCGCGTCCGTAGAGCGCCGAGGCCGGCCCCTTCAGCAGCTCGATCATGGCGGTGGCGGCGGTATCGCGCAGCCCGTTGTAGCCGCGGCTGTAGTTGAAGCCATTGACCATGTAGTCGGAACCGAAATTCGGGTCGCCCGTGAAGCCGCGCATCGCGTAGCTGTCCCACAGCCCGCCGAAATTGCTCTGCCTGGCGATGCCACTGCCGAGCTCCAGCGCGTCGGCCAACTGGGTCACACCCGCGTCCGCCAGCATGTCGGCTGACAGCACGCGCACGCTCTGCGCCAGGTCGCGGATCGGCGTGTCGGTCTTCATCGCACCGGTGACGAAGAGGCTGCGATAGGGCTGCCTTGCCGCTTCAACTCTCACGGCCTCCAGCTTGTTGCCTTCGGTGCCGGCCGCAGTGACCGGTGGCATGGCTACGGGCTGCGACCAGGCGCCGGCACAGCAAGCCGCCTGGATGAGTGCCGCCATCGCGGCATGAAAAGAGCGGCGCCTGGATTGCAAGTCAGCTCCGGGTCAATCGGGCCTCAGTTTGCCTCGGCGCTGGCAGGCCTGCCAGGAGTCTGCGCCGCGCGACCCGCACGGCGGCGGCGCGGACTGCTTTTGCGGCCGCGCAACGCGAATCAGATGTTTGCCAGGATTAACGCCCTCGCCGCGTCGCCGCGAGGGCCGTGCGATAGGTCAGAAGAACACGATCCCCCCCAGTGCTACGCCGCTCATCTTGGCGTCGCTGCCGGTCACCGGCTTCGACGTCGTCCGGCTCACCTCCCCCACCAGCGTCACGCTCTTCGTCAGCCCGTAGTACAGGCCCGCCGTCACATTGGTATTGCTGCGCAGGTCGCTCGCCACGCCATCCTTCAGCTTGCTCTCGCCCCAGTTCAGGCCGAACTTGGTCTTGGCCGTGGCCTGCCAGGTGGCTTGCAGCAGCACGTTGGTCTGCTTGCGGTTGCCGCTGTCGCCGTCGGACAGCACGCCCAGGCCCTTGCCCGATTGCAGATTGGCCGCAAAGCCCAGCGCGCCGAGACTGACGCTGGCGCCGACCTCGGCGCCGTTCATCGTGAAGCTGGCAGCGCCGCCGGTGCCTTCGAACTTCTGGTGCTTGACGCCCACCCAGGCCTTGCCGCCATTGAACTTGGCGGTGGCCAGGGCTTGCAGCTGCGGCTCGTTGCGGCCGATGGCGGCGCCGGCGTCGACGGGGCTCATCAGCGCCACCGTGGCCGAGAAGCCGCCGCTGGCGGGCAGGCTGTAGGCGATCTGGCCATAGGTGCCGAGGTAGGTGTAGCCGGAGCCGATGTGGCCCAGCGTGACGCGGTTGCGCTGGGTGGCGCTGACGGGCGCGCCGGCGCCGAGCAGGGTCATGTCGCCGAGGATGGCGGACTGGCCGAACAGGCCGTAATCGCGGCCGAGCTTGACGCTGCCCATGTCGGCATTGCCGAAGGTGACAAAGCCCTGGCGCACGTCGACGTTGCTGTTGTTGGAGATGGCGTCGCCCGAGGCGACGGCCGCGCCGATCATCAGCGTGGCCTGGATGTCATAGCCGTCCTGGCGCGTCTTGGCCGTGGTGGTGAGGGCATTGGGCAGCAGGCCGTTGCCGATGACGGTGCGGCCATCGGTGCCGCCGCAGCCCAGGCCCTTGGTCGCCAGCGCCACGCCGCCGACGGTCTGCGAGCCGGAACAGCTGGTGTGGGTGTAGTAGGCGTTGATGATGCCGCCCAGGCTCAGGTCCCATTCGCCGGCCTTGAAGTCGGCGGCGTGGGCTGTGCCCGCGGCGGTGAGCGCGGCGGCGATGAAGGTGCGGGTGTTGATGTTCATGTTGTCTCCGGTTGTGGTTTTGGGCAGGGTGCTTTGCGCAAGCGCTGTGCCAGTACCGGGCTGGAGCGAAGTGCCCACGCGGGCGTTGCCGCGCGGCGCAGTGGGAGCCATGACGCGTGCCGCGCTGGCACGCTGCTGCGGGTGTGCCCCGACGCGGGCTGTTGCGTGGCGCGGGCGCGCGCTGTGCCGCCGTGCAGCGTGGGTGTGGCGGCGCGCAGCAGTGCCCGAGGGCTTCTCGCTAGAAGTTGAACTTCACGCCCACCGCCACGCTGCGCGGCGCGCCTGGCGCGTAGAACGTCGCGTGGCGCAACGGGCGGTCGCCGTTCGCGTTGGCGGCGAAGGGCCGGCTCTGAAAATTGCCCGCGCTGTCGAAGCCCGTCGGCCCGAGCTGCGCGGCGGTGGCGTAGTCGCGATCGAACAGGTTGTTGACCTGGGCGAAGAGCTTGAGCCCCTTCATCGGCTTCCAGGCCGCGTTGATGTTGACCACCGCGTAGCCGGCGCTGCGGCCCGCGCCGAGGTAGTACGTGTCATCGGGCCGGTGCAGGCCGTTCTCGTTGCCGCGCGCTGCTGCGCCGCTCATCGCGATGGCGTCGGCGCCGAGCGACCACGCATCGCCGAGGTCGAGATCGGCATAGAGCTTGAGCATGCGGCGCGGCACCAGCGGCATGTGGTCGCCGGGGCGGGTGGCGATATTGCCGTTCACGCCGGGCAAGCCCGCCTGCGCCGCATCGTTGCTGCTGTTGGACGCGCCGTTGACGCGCTCGGCCGTGCGGTAGGTGGCGTCCAGCAGCGTGAGGTTGATGCCCGCCGCCAGGCCCTTGGCGGGCTGCCCGCTCAGGCCCAGCTCCACACCCTGGCGGCGGGTCTTGCCAAAGTTCTTGAAGTAGCCAAAGCCTGCCGCGTCGTCGGCGACGAAGAGCAGGTCGTCGCGGTTGTCGGAGCGGAACACGCCGACGCTCCAGGCCAGTGGCCCGCCGGCGGCGCCGCGAATGCCGGCCTCCACCGTCGTCGTGACGACCTGCCTGAGTGGCGGGTCGCCGGCCATGGCGTTGGGCAGCTTGCAGGGGTTGGCCGGGTCGGCGCAGCCCAGCTCGATGGAGGACGGGTCGCGGCTGCCCTGGCTCACGCCGGCCCAGGCGTTGACGCCGGCCACCGGCGTGAAGGTCAGGCCCAGCGCGGGGTTGAGGCGGCTGAAAGCGTGGTCGCCGTCCAGTGAGCCCGGGCCGGCGCCTGGCGTGATGGCATCGCGGTTGCGCGCCGTGCTGTGGTTGTAGCGGGCGGACACGGTCAGGTGCGTGCCACTCGCCACCGTGAGCACGGTGCTGGCGAACAGGCTGAGCGTGCGTGTGCGGCCCGCCAGGTCCACGCGGGTGTCGTAGGGCGCGCCGTCCACGTTGCCGCCGCCCACGCCATCACCGAAGGCGCCGACGCCGGTGATGCTGCGGTCGGCATTCAGGTAGCCCAGCTCCGAGCCCTGCACGAAACGGCTGCGGCTGAAGTCGGCTGCCGCGCCGATCAGGGACTGACTGGGCAAGCCAAGCAGCCGACCGTCGTAGCCGAGCTGCGCGTTGAAGCCGGCGTTGTGCTGGTTCGTGCGGGTCTGGTTGATGACGCCGTTGCACTTCTCGCCAGGCTCGTCCTTCAGTAGCGCCTGGGCGATGCAGCGCCACTTCGGGAAGGGCGTGTTGGCCGCGCTCTCGCCCGCGGTGGGAAAGCCGGTGTAGCCGGCCGCCGCCAGCGCCGCGCGATCGGCGGCACTGGGCTGGTAGAGCGACTGGTCGAGCGCGTCGTCGTTCAGGTCGCCGTTGTAGGTGCGCGTGCGGATGCTGCGGACGTAGGCGTTGCCGGCCAGCGTCCACTGCTCGCCGAGCGAATGAGAAAGCGCGAGGTTGAGCAGTGCCGCGCGGTTGCGGGTGTTGTCCGGGCGCGTGTAGACGCTGGCGCGGTCACGTTCGAGAAGGCGTTGCTCCTGCAGGCCGTTGCCGTTGAGGTCGGTGTCGGCGAGCGACGCGGTCAGTGCAATGTCGGTGTCAGCGTTGCGGTGGCCGAGCTTGGCGAAGAGCTGGTTCACGTCGGACTTTGAATCGACCCGCCAGCCGCGCTCGCGGAACTTGTGGCCGGTGACGTACCAGTGCGTGCCGCCGGCGCTGCCGCCGCCCACCTCGAACTCGGCGGCGCGGCGGCCGTGTGAGCCGGCCGTCAGCTGCAGCGACGTGCCCGGTTGCTTCAACCCGTCCTTGGTCTGCACGCTCAGCGCACCGCCCAGGGTGTTGAGGCCGAACAGCGGGTTGGAGCCCGGGTTGAGCGCGATGGAAGCGATGGCCGCCTTGGGGATCAGGTCCCAGCTCACCACGTCGCCAAACGGCTGGTTCAACCGCACGCCGTCGAGGTAGACCGACAACCCCTGCTGCGAGCCCAGCAGCGGCGATGCCGTGTAGCCGCGGAAGTTGACGTCGGCCTGCAGCGGGTTGCCCTGCATCTCGTTGAGGTGGACGCTGCCCAGGCGCCGGTTCATGAAGCTGGCGAGGTCCAGGGCCTGGCTGCGCTCGATGTCGGCGGCGCGGGCGGTCTGCACGGCGGCGGGGATCCAATCGCGCGGGATGTTCACACCGGCCACCGGCGACAGGCCAACGACTTCGACGCGTTCGAGCTGCACCTGGGCATGGGCCGCAGTGACGATGCAAACCAGCCACAGAGGCACAGAGACACAGAGGTGTCGAGGTGCTCGAAGGCCACCGGACTCTCTGTGTCTCTGTGCCTCTGTGGCTTTGTTCATGTCAGCCGCCGAGATGGCGCTCTCTCAACGGATCACCACGCCCCAGGGCAGCTTGCCCACCGCCACCTCGGCCACGCGCTGCAGCGTCTCGGTGTCGATGACCGACACCGCGCCTGAGCGCCCGCAGGCCACATAGAGCTTGCGGCCGTCGGGCGTCAGCGCCATGTTCCACGGCCGCTGGCCGACCGGGATGGTGGCGACCAGGGCCATGCGCTCCACGTCCAGCACCGAGACGGTCGCATCGCCGCCGTTGGAGATGAAAACGCGCTTGCCGTCGGGGTGCACGCTGATGCCATTGCTCTTGGGCCCGGCCATGAGCTTGTCCTGCACCGAGAAGGTCTGCATGTTGATGACGTAGATCTCGCTGGACATCTCGGCCGCTACAAAGGCCCGCCGCCCGTCGGGCGAGAAGCCGATGCCGCGCGGCCGCGTGCCGACCGGGATCTGCGCGACCTGGGCGCGCTTGTCCACGTCGATGACGTCCACCGCGCTGCCCTCCTCGGCGCTGACCAGCACCCAGCGCCCGTCGGGGCTGAAGACAGCGTGCTCGGGGTTCTTGCCGCGCACCTTGACGGCGAAGCTGCGCGCCATCGTGCGCGTGTCGACGAAGACGATCTCGTTGGCCTCCTCCACGGCGGCCACGACCCAACGGCCGTCGGGCGACTGGCCCAGGCCTTCGGGCGATTCGCCGAGCGGGATCTCGCCGGTTTGGCGCCGCGCGGTCAGGTCGATGACGACGAGGCGGTTGCCGGGCTGGTCGCTCACGTAGGCGCGGCGGCCGTCAGGGCTGATGACGGCGCCGCGCGGCTTGGCGCCCGCGGGCAGTTCGTAGAGCACGGCGTCGGTGGCGGTGTCGATGACGCTCAGCGTGCCCGAGCCCTCGTTGGACACATAGGCCAGCGGGCCGGCATGGGCCTGGGTGACTGCCGCGGCAAGCAGGGTCAGGGTGGGCAACAGGCGGGCCATGAAGGTCTCCGGTTCAGAAGCGATAGCTCAGGTTGGCACTGGCGAGGAAGGTGCGGCCTGGCGCGGGCTCGAAGAAGCGGCCGTTGCCGTCGTTGACGATGACGGAGCCGGCGTAGCGGCGGCCCGCGAGGTTGTCCACGCGCAGCAGGGCGCCCAGGTCCCAGGGGCCGAGGCTGAGCTGGTAGCCCGCGTGTGCGGCCAGCGTCGCGTAGCCGGGGGCGGCGTCGTTGTTGAGGTCATTGACGTAGACCTTGCTCAGCGCGCGCGCCTCGGCGCCGAAGCGCCAGCCGCTGGCGGGCTGCCAGGTCAGCGCGCCATAGACCGCGGTGCGGGCAATGCCGGGGATGCGGTTGTCGGCGTTGACCTGTTGGTTGGCGGCAGCGCAGGGCGTGGCGGTGCAGGTCAGGAAGCCGTCGCGGTAGCGCGCGTCCAGCCAGGTGGCGGCGACTTGCGCCTGCAGCGTGGTCGCGAGTTGGAACGAGCCCGAGGCTTCCAGGCCACGGCGGCGCGTGGCGCCGGCGTTCTGGTAGGTGGCGCGGCCGCCCAGGTTGGTCTGCGTGACGATCTCGTGCTCGGTGCCGGTCTGGAACAGCGCCAGCGCTAACTCGGCGCCATCCCACGGCCTGGCCTTGATGCCGGCCTCCACGCTGCGGCTCAGCGACGCCTGCAGGCCGAAGTTCAGGCCCGTGGCGCCGCTGGGGCGGTAGGCCAGCTCGTTGAGCGTGGGCGTCTCGAAGCCGCGGCCGGCGGTGGCGTAGACGCGCAGGCGCTCGCTGACCGCGAAGCTTGCGCCCAGCACCGGCAGCGTGGCCGAGTAGCTGGCGGCGCCGCTGTCGTCGGGGTTGGTCTTGGTGATGTAGGCGTCGGTCGAGCGGAAGTCGACCTTGCTGCGCCTCACGCCGGCGTTGAGCAGCCAGGCCGGCGTGGGCCGCCATTCGGCCTGCAGATAGGGGTCGGCGTTGCTGACGTGGTTGGTTTCGTCGCGGCGCAGGGCGCCCTGCACACCGAGCGTCGTGCCGATGAAGTTCTGGGTGCCGACGCGGTGCTCGCTCAGCTCGTCGGCGGCCACGCCGGCGATGACGCTGGCGGTGGCACTTTTCCAGCGCCAGCGCACATCGGCACCCTGGTAGTCGCGCGCCAGATCGATGACGCCACCGGGGTGCAGCGCATTGGCCTGCGTCGCGACCGGGATGGACTGGAACTGCATCGTCGTGCGGTGGCCCTGGTAGACCATCACGCGCAGGGTGTTGGCGCTGTCGATGCCGTGCTCCAGCACCAGGCCGCCCTGCTGCTGCTTCATCGTCTTGCGGGTGTTGAAGCTCAGCGCGCCGGGGTCGACGCCGCGCGGGTCGGCTTGCCATTGGGCACGGGTCAGGCCGAGCGGATCCTGCGCCTCGGGCAGCTCGACGCTGTTGGCGATCAGCGTCAGCTGCGTGTCGGCGCCGAGCTTGAAGTTCAGCCGCGCGTTGCCCAGGCGGCGCTCGGTGGCGCTGTGCTGGCGGTAGCCGTCGGTTGTGAAGCGGCTGGCGCCGAGCGTGTAGCCGATGGCGCCTGCGGTGCCGCTGGCAGACGCGGCCATGCGACGCAGGCCGTCGCTGCCAAAGCTGACGCCGGCGTCCAGGCGCGGCGGGCCGGCGGGGTTTTCGGAATAGATGCTGATGACACCGCCCGAGGAGTTGCCGTACAGCGCCGAGAACGGCCCGCGCAGCACCTCGACGCGGCCCACGGTGCCGATCTCGACGTTGGTGATCTGACCCTGGCCGTCGGGCAGCGTGGCGGGAATGTCGTCCACGTAGACGCGCACGCCGCGGATGCCGAAGCTGGCCCGCGCGCCGAAGCCGCGCACGGAGATCTGCACGTCCTGGGCGTAGTTCTGGCGGTCGCGGGCCAGCAGGCCCGGCACTTGCCCTAGGCCCTCGGATAGGTTGACCTGGGCGCGGCCGGCGCGCAGCGCGTCGCCGTCGATGCGGTTGATGGAAGCGGGCACGTCGAAAGGCGTGGCTTCAGTGCGCGTGGCGGTGATGACGACAGGTTCGAGGACGGTCGGTGCGGGTGCGGGTGCGGGTGCGGCGTGGGCGGCCGCGCTGGCGGCTGCCAGTGCGAGTGCCGTCCTTCGCGCCGCGGGCGCGAATCTCTTGTTCATGGGTATCTCCAGATGCGATCGGGCCGGCTCTTGCCACTCAGGCCGGACGCCAGGCCACTTTGTACTTGGTGAAGATCTCGGCGACGCGGCCTTGGCTGACCAGTTGGTTCAACGCGTCCTGAAGGGCCTGGGCGAGGTCGGTGGCGTCGCGCTTCACGGCCATTCCTGCGGCCCAGCCGTCGCGCGGCGCACGCGGCGACGGCAGGGGCTCGATGCGGTAGGCCGCGTCGCCAGCCAGCACCGTCTCCAGCTCCGACGCCAGGCCGGCGGCGGCGGCCACTTCGCCGCGCTGCAGTGCGCGGGCGGCCTCGCAGCCGTCCTTGAACTGCGTCAGCAGCTGCTCCCGGTAGGCGCCTCCGTCCGCACCGATCATCAGCCAGCCGGCCAGCGTCTGGCCGGGCACGGCCACGCGGCGTGTGCCGAGCTGGGACAGCGTCTCCAGCCGTGGCAGCTCATCCACACGCCGCGCCAGCATGACGCGCTCACGGTAGTAGGGGCCGAAGATGCGGGCCTGCGGCGTGGCCTCGATCAGCGGGCGGTCCACCGGCACGTGCATCAGCACGTCGGCCGGGCCGTGGCCGAGGTAGTGGCCCTTCCAGACCATGTTGCGCAGGTCGTCGCTCATGTTCTCGTCGGCATTGAAGGCCAGCGGCGCGAACTTGACGCCCAGGGCCTCGGCCAGCGCCTGGCCCAGCTCCATGTCGATGCCCTTGCCCTTCACGTGGAAGGGCGGCATGTCCTCGTACAGGCCGACGATGAGCCGGCCGCGCTCGCGCACCTGGGCCAGCGTGGCGGCGCCCGCCCCCGTGCCGGTGAGGGCGCTGGCGGCGGCCCAGGCGAGGATGTGGCGCCGGTTCACAGCGGCTTCTCCCGGCGCACTTCCAGGTAGGACTTGATCGCCCACATCGCTTCCTGCGTGAACACGCCCTCGAAGGGCGGCATGTAGACGGCGCCGTTGCGGCTGCGGCCGTGGCGCACGGTGTTCAGGAAGTAGTCGTCGTTCTCCTTCACGCAGGCGGCCTTTTTGGCGGCGTCCTTCAGCGTGCTGCAGTCGTTGTCCAGCCGGCGCAGGTCGGGCGCAATGCCGCCCGAGATGGCCTCCAGGCCGTGGCAGCGCGCGCAGTTCTGGTTGAAGGCCGAGCTGCCGATCTTGATGGCGGCCTCATCGCCGCGAAAGGGGTTCTCGGGTCGCCAGCCTTCGCCCAGCTGGGGCAGGCTGCTGGTGTCCACGGCCTGGGGGGTGACGTCGCCGTGGGCCCAGGCCACGACGGCCGCGACACACAGGCTGCCGGCGATGAAGCGGGGATGGAATTTCATGGGTTGTCTCCGGTCGTTGTCTGGGTTTGCAGGCCCGTTCGGGCTCTGTCCCTGCGCTGCAAGCGACATGCCAGGACGGAACTGTTCCAACCTGGAACACCGACCGTGTCGGCGCTTGACCTGTGTCATGGACAGCCGAACCGCTTTGGGACACGATGGCCGCAAGACACAGACAGGCGTGGCACCGACCGCGCCGCCGCCGAGACAAGCCTGCAACAGGCAGGCGCATGAGAGCCTCTATGCCCACCATCGAGACCGAAGCGCCGGCCAGCCCGGCGCCGCCGGGCCCCCCCCGACAGGCCTTCATCGAGCGCAGCCACCAGCGCAGCGAAGCGCTGGGCCTGAAGCGCCACGAGAAAAGCGGGCTGGACCCGATGATCCGCAGCGACCTCAACCTCGCGCGCGAACGCAACCAACGCCTGTACACCCACGCCGCGCCGGTGATGCAGCTGCTCTACGAGCAGATCGTCAACACCGAAAGCATGATCGTGCTGACCGACGCGCAGGGCACCATCCTGCACGCGGTGGGCGATGACAGCTTCCTGGCCCGCGCCCACCGCGTGGCGCTGGCGCCGGGTGAGAACTGGGCCGAGCATGCCAAGGGCACCAATGCCATCGGCACGGCGCTGTTCGAGGAGGTGCCCACGCTCGTGCATGGCGGCGAGCACTTCATCCACGCCAACAATTTCCTGACCTGCTCGGCCTCACCCATCTTCGACCCGCGCGGCAACATGCTCGGCGTGCTGGACGTGACGGGCGACCACCGCGGCTACCACCAGCACACCATGGGCCTGGTGCGCATGTCGGCCCGCATGATCGAGAACCACTGGCTCTCGGACGACTACAACAACCGCCTGCGCCTGCACTTCCACAGCCGGCCCGAGTTCATCGGCACGCTGCTCGAAGGCATCCTGGTCGTGTCGCCGGAAGGCCGGCTGCTGGGCGCCAACCGCGCCGCGCTGGACCAGCTCGGCGTCAGCGGCGCGGAGCTGCGCATGCGCAGCCTGAGCAGCCTGCTGGGCACGACGCCGGCGGCCATCTACGACCACTTCCGCATGCCAATGTCGCCGCCGATGCAGCTGTGCCTGCCAACGGGCCAGAGCTTCTTCGTCAGCGCGCGCTTCGACTGGCCCTCGCGCCCGGTGGTGGGGGGGCTGCGCAATGCGGAGATGGCCGACGTCATCGATGCGCGCGAGCCCTCGCAGGGCACCAGCTCGCTGCGCGAAGGCGAATGGACCGGCGGCGTCGCCAGCCCCGACTCGCTGCCCCCGCCACCGGCGGACATGGTGGCGACGGCGGCCACGGCCAACGGCGCCCAGCGCTTCTCCGGCCTGCAATACCTGCGCACCGGCGACCCACAGCTGGAGACCGTCATCCAGAAGGTCAAACGCGTGCTGGACCGCGGCATCCCGCTGCTCATCCTGGGCGAGACCGGCACCGGCAAGGAGTTGCTGGCCCGCGCGGTGCACCACGACTCGGTGCGCGCGCGCCAGGCTTTCGTGGCCGTGAACTGCGCGTCCATCCCCGAGAGCCTCATCGAGGCCGAGCTGTTCGGCTACGAGGAAGGCGCTTTCACCGGCGCGCGGCGCAAGGGTGCGCCGGGGCGGCTGGTGCAGGCCAACGGCGGCACGCTGTTCCTGGACGAGATCGGCGACATGCCGCTGCCGCTGCAGGCGCGGCTGCTGCGCGCGCTGCAGGAGCGCAGCGTGACGCCGCTGGGCAGCACCAAGTCCATCGCGGTGGACATCGCCGTCATCGGCGCCACCCACCGCAACCTGCGCGAGATGATCGCCGCGCAGACCTTCCGCGAGGACCTCTACTACCGCCTCAACGGCCTGGCCCTGCGCCTGCCGGCGCTGCGCGAACGTACCGACGTGGAAGCCATCGTGCGGCGCATCCTGCAGGCCGAGCGCCCGCAGGACACGCCCGAGCTCAGCCCCCAGGTGCTGGGCATGTTCCGCCGCTACCAATGGCCGGGCAACATCCGCCAGCTGGCCAATGTGCTGCGCACGGCGGCGGTGATGTCGGCGGGCGAGCGGCTGGTGACGACGAATCACCTGTCGGATGACTTCCTCGAAGACATGCAGCGCGCTGTGGGCGGCATGACACCGGCCCCGCCGCCCGCGCAGGCGCCGGCCTGGCCGCCCTTCGAGCCGCATGCCGCGCTGCCGGCCCCAGCACCCGCTGCAGCTGCGGCAGCTTCGGCAGCGGCCGTGGAGCCGGCGAGCGCGCGCACGCTGGAGCAGGCCGAGATCGACATGATCCGCGCCACGCTGGACGCAGCGGGCGGCAACATCTCGCTGGCCTCCAAGCAGCTGGGCATCAGCCGCAACACGATCTACCGCCGGCTGCGCTGGAACACGCCCACGGCAGACTGACCGTTCAGCGGCAGGTTGACCGTTGTTCCCGGGCCTCAAAGCAGGCCCGGGACTTTCCCGGGGAGGTGCTGCACGGCGCTGTGCCGAACTGGAGCAAAACCCCTCATTGACGCCGGCTGCAACGGCGTTCTGGCAAGGCACGGGTCTTGCACCCCTGGGTGCATCGACCTGCTGACTGCCTGCTCCCATGTCCCGTCTTCTTCTGCGCGGCTTCCCATGAAGCTCCTCGTCCTCGGCTCCGGCGCGGGCGGTGGTTTCCCGCTGTGGAACTGCCACTGCCGGCTGTGCAGCAGCTGGCGCCGCGGTGAGCTCGACGCCAGCGCGCGCACACAAAGCGCCATCGCCATCTCGCAGGACGGGCGGCCCGGCGAGGGCTGGCTGCTGATCAACGCCAGCCCCGACCTGCCGCAGCAGATCCGGGCCACGCCCGCGCTGCAGCCGGCCCACGCGGGCGACATGCCCATCCGCGCCGTCGTGCTGCTGGACTCGCGGCTGCATCACGTGGCCGGGCTGCTCTCCTTGCGCGAGAGCCGCGAACTGGAGGTCTATGCCACGCCGCTGGTGTTCGAGGACCTGACGGCCGAGCTGCCTTTGCTGCATGTGCTGGAGAGCTACTGCCGCGTGCGCTGGCGCATGCTGCCCATTGCCGGCGACGTGCGCAGCGCGAGCTTCGAGATCCCGGGCTTCCCGGCGCTGAGCTTTGCCGCCGTGGCCGTGCCGGCGCGGGCGCCGCGGCATGCGCGGCTGCGCAGCGAGGCGGCGGGCGAGTGCATCGCGCTGCAGGTGCAGGACCGGCGCACGGGCCGGCGCGCCTTCCTGTCGCCGGCGCTGGCCGAGGTCGGCGAGGCCGAACTGGCCTGGATGCGCCGAGCCGACTGCGTCGTCGTCGACGGCAGCTTCTGGACCGAGCATGGCATGCAGGAGGCCGGCGTCGGGTCGGTCAGCGCCAGCGACAAGGGCCACCTGCCGCAGAGCCGCCACGGCGAACGGCCCGGGATGATCGACGCGCTGCAGGCCAGCGGCGCGCCGCGCAAGGTGCTCACCCATATCCACCACAGCAACCCCATCCTCGATCGCGGTGGCGCCCAGCGCCGTGAGCTGCTGGCGCACGGCATCGAGGTGGCGCACGACGGCATGGAGATTGAACTGTGAGCACAGCGACCGCCGCCCCACGGCCCGCGCGCCCGGCCGAGCCACTGTGGCTGGAATGGCTGACCCTCGTCGGCGGCCTGGCCTTCTGCACCTGGCTGCTGGGTGTGCGCGGCGTCTGGGCGCTGCTGCTGGGCGCCGACCCCACGGGGCTGACGCTGGTCATCATGGCCGTCTTCCTGTGCGCGACGCTGTGGTGCGGCCAACGCTCGCGCGAGCTGCAGCGCCAGCGTGACTTGCTGGCTGATCCGCGGCTCGCCCGCGCCGGAGAGGCCTGCTGGGCGGCCGAATACCTGGGCGCGCCTGGCGACATCGCGACCGAGCTGCTGCTGGAACACAGCCACGGCCCACACGGCACGGCGTGGTGGGTCAACGGCATCCAGCTCAAGCTCGGGCTGCTGGGCAAGGTCATCGGCTTCTCGATGCTGGCGCTGACCATCGGCAAGCTGCATAGCTTCGACCCGGCGCAGTCGCAGGAGCTGCTGCGCAGCCTGACGGCGGGCCTGGGCGTGGCGCTGCTGACGACCATGGTGGGCCTGGTGGGCAACATCCTGCTGGGTTTGCAACTCACAAGGCTTGATCGCTTCGCCGACGCACTGGTCGCCGATATCCAGCGTGCCGGGCTCCGAAAGGACGGTGCGTGATGCGCCGCTTGCGCCGGGGTTCAAGGGAGGCCGAGGTCGACCCTTTCTACGACATGCTGTTCAACCTGCTGATCGGTTTCGTCTTCTGCTTCATCGTGGCGTTGCTGGCCATGAACCCGCGCGCCACCAAGGCCGGCGACGTGCCGTCCAAGGCCGAGTACCTGATCAACGTGGCCTGGCCCGACAACAGCCCCAACGACATCGACACCTGGGTGCAGGACCCGGGCGGCAACCTGGTGTGGTTCCGCCAGCGCGAGGCCGGGCTGATGTACCTGGACCGCGACGACCGTGGCGACGCCAACGCGGCCACCATCGTCAACGGCCAGCGCATCCAGAGCCCCTTCCGGCAAGAGGTGGTGAGCATCCGCGGCATCGTGCCCGGAGAGCACATCGTCAACGCCCAGTACTACCAGTCCAACGACGGCCAGCCGGTGCCGGTGACCGTGACGGTCATCAAGGTCAACCCGCGCGCCGACGTCGTCTTCTACGGCACGGTCAAGCTGGCCCGCAAGGGCGACGAGGCCACCGCCGTGCGCTTCACGCTGCAGCCCGACGGCGGCGTCGTCAACGTCAACACGCTTCCAAAAAGTCTGATGCAAAGACCATGACTCTGCCCATCATCCTCAGCTTTGCCGCACTGCTGCTGCTGTGTCTGCTTGCCCTGCTGCAGTCGCGCTGGCCGGTGTGGCTGCGCGGCCTGCTGGTGGTCGGCGTGAGCTGCTTCTACTTCTACGCCGAGGGTGCCATCCACACGCTGTGGGGCTGGCCCAGCGGCGATCCGCTGCCCGAGCGCTTCGTGCTGCTGGCCGCCGTCATCGAGGAGCCCGCCGGCAAGCGCGACGGGGCCCTCTATGTCTGGGTCAACGCCGTGGAAGACGGCAGGCCCGCCGCCCAGCCCCGCGCCTATCAACTGCCCTACAGCAAGGACTTGCATGGACTGCTCAACGAGGGCCTGAAGAAGGTCCGCAACGGCATTGCCCAGCTCGGCACGGCCGAGCCCAAGGCCGGCCGCAAGGGCCTGGCTTGGCTGCGGCCGGGCAGCGACGAGCAGCAGGTGAAGCTGCGCGACATGCCGCTGCCTCAGCTACCGGAAAAATGAGCATGCGCCGTCGTCTTCTGTTCACGCTGATGGCCTTGGCCGGTTGCAGCCGCGCGCCGGAGGGGCAGTCCTGGTTCCCGCTCGAAGCCGGCCACCGCTGGACCTACACCGTCACGACGCGCAGCGGTGCGGACACGTCCGAGCGCGAGAGCCTGACACTTCGTACCTTGGGCTCGGCCACGCTGGTGCTGGACGACCAGCCCGCTTGGCAGCGCCGCAGCGACAGCGGCGTGAACTACTGGCTGCGCGCCGACGCCAGCGGCATCGTGCGCGTGGCCAGCAAGAGTGACATGCAGGCCGACCCGGTGGCCGATGCGCCGGGCCGCTTCGTGCTGAAGGCGCCATTCGTGGTCGGCACGCAATGGCAGGCGCCGACGACGGCCTACTTGCTGATGCGCACGGCCGAGTACCCGCGCGAGATCAAGCACAGCCATCCGAACATCCCCATGACCTATGAAATCGAGGCGGTGTCCGACGTGGTGCGCACGTCGGCAGGCAGCTTCTCGCCCTGCCTGCGCGTGCGTGGCAGCGCGACGGTGAAGATCTTCGTCGATGCCATCACCGGCTACCGCGACCAGCCGCTGACGACGCTGGAGTGGTATTGCCGCGGCGTCGGCCTCGTGAAGCTGGAACGCAGCGAGCCGTCCACCTCGCCGATGCTGGTGGGCGGCTCGCGAACGCTGGAGCTCGAGTCCTGGCAGTAATACCCATGGGCCGAGCGCCGGGCCGTTCCCTGGCACGGCACACTGCGCCCCGGCCGTGTCGGCCGAGGGAGCAAAAGCTGTGTTGGATGTTTCGCGTGTGACGGCAGCCTGCTTGGGGCGCCGAAGGTTCCTGGGCGGGATGCTGCTGGCGCCTTTCGCCGGCGCGGCCGGCGCCGCCGGTTGGACGCCCGGCAACGGCCCCTACGCGGTAGGCAGCAGTTGCATGAAGGCCGAGCCGGCGACCGCAGCGCCGATGGCGGACTACCTCATCGGCAGCCTGTCGCCGCAAGGCCCGCTGTACCTGGACCAGCTGATCAGCGATCGCCAGGCCACGCTGGTGATCGACGTGAAGGTGCCCAAGGACTGGCCGTATGCCGGGGCGCTGGCCGGACGCAGCCTGCCGGTGGTGCTGACGGTGTTCTACCCGACGCCGGCCGACAACCGCCGCCCCGACTACACCTTCCCTGAGGAGACCGGCTGGTATCGCCTGCCGCACATGCAGCGGCCCGGCGAGGCGCCGCTGTTTGCCGACGAGCGGGCGCGCTACCCGCTGATCGTTCACTCCGGCGGGCAGGGCACGCATGGGCTGTGGCACATCGGAAAGCTCGCGCACCTGGCCTCGCAGGGCTACATCGTGGTCGACGTTTACCACGGTGACAGGCGCACGCCGGGCGGCAGCGAAATGTTCGCCCTGCGCAGCCTGGCCGTGCGCGCGGCGCTGGACCATGTGCTGGCCCACCCACACTACGCAGACCACATCGACGCCGCCCGCATCGGCGCCACCGGCAGCAGTGCCGGCGGCCTGACCGTGCTCACGCTGATGGGCGGCTTGAACCCCGCGCGGCGCGGCCTGTCCCTGGCCGACGAGCGCATCAAGGCCGGCTTCGGGACGGTGCCCTTTCCCGGCATCGGCATGGCCGCGGCGCGAGCCATGGGCTTGCCCGTCAACCTGCCCCCGGGCGCAGGCCCGAATTTCTGGAATTTCGGCTTGGACTTCGCCGGCCTCGCCGCCGTCAAGCGGCCCTGGTTTGCGGTCAGCGGCGAGCAGGACCGTAACGTGCCGGCCGCCGACGTGCTGGCCGCCGCGCGCGCGATGGGCGGCCCGGCCTGGGTGGTGGAAATGAAGGGCCAGACCCACGGCTTCAACGAAGCGGCCAACGCCGAGACGTGGGGCTGGGAGGCGGCCTTTTTCGACGCCCACCTGCGCAACGACGCAGCGGCCCGCGCGCTGCTACGCCCCGATGCCCAGCCGGCCGGGCCCGAGGCACTCGGCCGCATGCTGCTGCAGCCGGCCTGAGCTCGGTAGGCCAATGGGGTGAGCATCGCGAATCCCAACGCAAGCGACGGCATATGGGATCAACGACATCGCGCGTGGCTAGGTGTCAAGACCCGCCTGTTTGTATACGGCGCGCTTGAACAAATGGGGTTTGGAGACCTGCCAAGCTTGAAGGGCTTGCACGGGTGAGCGATGGTCGGGCATAGATGCGCCGGCCCAGCGTGGTGCGGCGGGTCCCAAAGGTGTAGACGCCGATCAGGCCCGTCATCAGCATCAGCACGTTGGGCAGGGCCTTGTACGAGGCCAGCAGCCAGACCAGCGCTGCGCTACTGCGGTTTCATCGCGCAATCACGTCGAGCCGCATCCGCTGCGTCGGCAGGCCCTCGACGGCAACTTCAACCACGATGGGGCCGGGCGAAGCGCCCGCGCGGACTGCCGCCACCATCCGACCGTGGAAGGTCTTGCGTTCGCCCGATTGCAGGCTGCTCGCATCGACGGGGTCGCCGTTGCCCGCGCCGCCCAGCACGCCGGCGCCGGTCACACTGACCTTCACCTGGCGATCACCGGCGCGCGCGTAGATGGGAACGCCGTCGCTGTCGGCCAGCTCGATCGTCACGTAGGCCAGGTCCTCGCCATTGGCCTTCAGCTGCGACCGATCCGCGGTCGCCTTGAACGCCGCCGGCAGACCCGCCGTGCGCAGCTCCCACTGGCCAGCGCGCCTGCCGTCCCGATAGCCGACCGCCATCAGGCGGCCCGGCGCATAGGGCACGACGAACCGGGCCTTGTATTCAGTGGCGAGGCCAACGGCCTGCCGCCCCAGGCTCTTGTCGTTGAGGAAGAGTTCGACCTCCGGGAACTCCGAGTACACATCGACGTTCAGCAGCCTGCCTTCCTGGCCGCCCCACGACCAGCTGGGATGCACGTCCTCCAGCGTCCAGTCGCTGTGCGGGTCGCCTTCCGGGAAGGGATAGTGCGGGAAAGCGCGAGTGCCAGCCGGCTGCTCGACGAAGGCCGCGATCGGGTCGATGCCGGTCTTCCACAGTACCTGGCGGTAGTAGGCGGCGGGACGCTTGCGCCCGGTAGCGTCGATCTCTCCGCAATAGGCCAGGTGCCACGGATATGGGCCCCAGGTCTTCCAGTCCTGCTTGGCGTTCACCCAGCCGATGCCGGCCTCGCCGAGGTAGTCGAAGGAGGTCCACACGAAATCGCCGATCACCCACGGCAGGGTCTCCACCGGTCGCCAGTAGTTGAAGGCGTGGCGGGACAGGGACTCGCCGCTGTACATGACGCGCGACGGGTGTTGCTCGTGGTCGCGTTCGAACAGGTGGGGCATGTAGTTGTAGCCGGCCGCGTCGAGCTCGCCATAGGCGCTGGCGATCGTCGGGGAGTCGATGCTGACCGCCTGGGTCACCGGCCGGGTCGCGTCGAGCTGGCGGACCCGCTGGACCAACATCCGTGCGGTCTTCGCGCCCTCGGGCGTGCCCTGCTCCCGGATCTCGTTGCCGATGCTCCAGAACAGCACGCTGGGGTGATTGCGGCCGCTGATGATCAGGCTGTCCAAGTCCTTCTGCCAGTTGTCAGCGAAGAAGCGCGCGTAGTCGGCGCTGGTCTTGCTGTTTCGCCAGGCGTCGAAGGCCTCGTTGATGACCAGCATGCCGAGCTCATCGGCAGCGTCCAGGGTGGCTTGGCTTGCGGGGTTGTGGGCGTTGCGGATGGCGTTGTAGCCGGCCGCCTTCATCAGCGCGACCTTGCGCGCATCCGCATCGGGAAGCCCGGCGGCGCCGAGCATGTAGTGGTCGTGGTGGATGTTGCCGCCGCGCAGCAGCACCTTCTCGCCATTGATGCGCAAGCCGTTTTTCGCATCGATCGCCACGGTACGGATGCCGAAACGGGTCAAGCGCACATCGGTCGCGACACCGTTGACGCGCACCTCCTGGCGAAGCAGGTAGAGATGCGGTGCCGACGGCCCCCACAGCCTGGGCTTGTCCACGGCCAGAGCTTGCCCGGCATCCACCTGGCCGCGCGCCGGCACGACGTAACGCTTGCTGGCGCGGGCGACGGTCTCGCTGCCGTCGACGCTGGTCACGGCCGTGACCACTTCCACCTGCTGTGGCTTGACCTGGCGGTTGGAGAGGCGTGTCCGAACGTCCAGGTCCGCCCGTTGAGCGGTCGCGGCGCGGGTCGCAACCGCCACGCTGTCGGGGTCGATGTGCACCGGGTCCAGCAGTTCCACAGCCACCGGGCGGATCAGGCCCGAGCCGGCATACCAGCGCGACGACGAGTCCTCATGGCGCGCCCGGACGACGATGACGTTGTCGCCCGCCTTGACCTTGCCTGTCAGGTCCAGCGTGAATGCGGTGTAGCCGTAGCGATGCTGTCCCACAGGCTCGCCGTTCAACCAGATGTCCGAGTCCATGTAGACGGCTTCGAACTTGAGCCGGACCACGCGGGCGGCTTCGGCCGAAGTCAGCGTGAGGTGACGCCGGTACCAGCCGGTGCCACCAGGGATGTAGCCGGAGTCGCGGCCACCCACGGTGGCGGGATCAAAGGGTGGCGCCCCGTCCGCCTTGTCCAGGATGGAGAAGTCGTGCGGCACGGCCACCTGGCGCCATGCGCCGTCGTCGAAGTCGGGCCGCTCCGCGCCCTTGACCTCCCCCGCCATGAAACGCCAGCCCATTGAAAGACGGCGTTCCTCAGCGGCCGACGTGATCGAGACGAGCGCCAGCATCAGCGCCCATGGCAAGCGGCGCGTGAACTTGTTGAGCCTCAACATCAATTTGTGTCCAATGAAAATCTCGAGAGGCAGCCCCAGCCCCCACGGGGCTTCGTCCGAAATCAGCGGGCTGCAGCCCGTAGGTTAATGGGATGAGCATCGCGAACCCCAGCGTCTACGCGCCGGTACCGTTGGGGTTCACTTTGTTCGCCTCAACCTACGGGCTGTTGGCGCCCAAGTAGTGGCAGAGGGCTCGTTTCGGCCATGAGCGGAAGTTCACTCTGGCGGGATCATCGGCCGGTCAACTCACAAAGCTGTCGCCCAACGTCGAAGCTCAGCGGACGGCGAAGCCGTCCGCTGGAGTGAAAGGTTGGGCCGCTTGATCATGGGCAAGCAGGCAGCTGTCGCTCTGCAAGCTCAGCCTCCGACGCGTCCTGAACATATGCCCCAGCCACTGCAAGCACTTTGAGATCTTCGCTCCAGGAAGCACCCAGTCGTTCAAGATTCCGGCGAGACAGTGATTCCTCTGTTTCACGCGCCATGAGATCTGCGCAAATGTATTTAGGAATCCATTGCTTCTTTCGAGCGCACTGCGTGAATTCCGGCGACTTAAGCCTCAGTCGGCCTTCTGCAATCCAGCGCCCGAGGAAGGTATCGGCGTACGCCGCATCTTGCGCAACGCAAAGCCGAATCACCGGAAACACCCACATTGGCCCGGCACCGCCCGCCAATACCGGCGCGGCACAGGAAAGAGCTAAGGCAGCGAAATAGCTTCGGAATCTCATGCGGTTCAACGTGAAAGCTCAGCGGGCGGCGAAGCCGTCCGCTGCAGTGACCGGTTATCCAGCATGGAACCTCCAGCTAAGTGCGCATTGGTACTCGCCTGCCACCGCTTCGGCGCGCCGCAGGTAGTCAATGGCGGCGGATGGCGGTTCGAAACGACAAACGATGTCAATACGCAGACTTCGGCCGCGCGCCTCCGGATAGCTTGTGTAGATTTCGCCCGATTCGACGAACCCGAAGTAGCGATTTAGCTTTTCT
>NZ_JBFUIM010000011.1:0-248107 GCF_056401875.1 Roseateles sp. P4_D2
CGTCCGCCCAGCTGCCGGCACTTCCGTCGGCCAGTGCCTGCGCCACCGGGTGGCGCGACAGCCCGGCCAGGCTGCGGGCGACGTTCAGCAGCGCGTCGGCATCGGCGCCCTGGGCCCAGTGGCGACGCAGCTGCAGCCGGTCCTCGCTGAGCGTGCCGGTCTTGTCGAAGACGACGGTGTCGATGGCGCACAGCCGTTCCAGCGCCGCCAGGTCCGTCAGCAGCAACCCGCGCCGAGCAAGCGCGCCGCTGGCCGCGAGCCAGGCCGCAGGCGCGGCCAGCGTCAGCGCGCAGGGGCAGGTGACGATCAGCACGGCCACTGCGACCGCGACGGCGCGCGAAGGATCCAGCCACCACCAACCGACGCCCGCCACCAGCGCCAGCAGCAGCACGACCGCCGTGAAGCCCGCAGCGACACGGTCCAGCACGCCGTTGACAAAAGGCCGCTGGCTCTGGGCCTGCTGCATCAATCGCACGATGCCCTGCGCCGTCGTGTCTGCACCCACGCGCTGCACGCTGACGGTGAAAGAGCCGTCCATATTGATACTGCCCGCCACGACCGCATCGCCCGCCGTCTTGGCGACCGGCGCGGATTCGCCCGTCAGCAGGGCCTCGTTGGCCCAGCCCTGGCCGGACAGCACACGGCCGTCGGCCGCGAAGGCCTCGCCGGCCGCGACGCGGATGCGGTCGCCCACGTGCAGGGCCTCGGGCGCGACGCGTTCACTGCTGCCGTCCTCGCGCAGCCGCTCGGCCGCCGTTGGCAACGCACCGGCGACCGCTTCCAGCGCATCCGCCGCACGATGCCGCGCCCCCAGTTCGAACCAGCGCGCCAGCAGCAGCAGCGCGACGAACATCGTCAGCGAATCGAAGTAGACCTCGTAGCCCAAAGGCCCGCCGGGGTCGAACAAGGCGCCGGTGCTGGCCACGAAGGTGACGGCGATGCCCAGCGCCACCGGCACATCCATGCCCAGCCGCCCTGCCCTGAGCTGTCGCCAGGCGCCAACCATGAAGAGGGCGGCCGAAAAGGCCATGACGGGCAGCGTCAGCACCCAGCTGGCCCAGCGCAGCAGACGGTCCAGGTCGGCGCTGAGCTCACCCGGGGCGGCGACATAGGCCGGCGTCGCCATCATCATGACCTGCATCATCAGGAAGGCGGCGACAAAGAGCCGCCACAGGGCCTGGCGCCTTTCCTGCCTGCGCAGCTCGCGCGCCGGCGCTGCGACGTCGGGCGTGGCCCGGTAGCCCGCCACCTGCAGCGCGGCCAGCACGTCGGCGAGCGTGAGCTGTGAAGGCAACCACTGCAAGGCCAGCCGCGCCGACGCCGGATTGACGCTGGCACCGCGCACGCCCGGCAGTTTCAGCAGCGCCGCTTCGATCAATCCCGAGCAGGCCGCGCAATGCATGCCTGCCACCTGGAACTGTGACAGCGCCACACCGCCCCGGCCATCGGGCCAGGTCGTGAAGGGGGCGAGGAGGCGGGCGTCGGCATCAGCCGCACACAAGCCGGGAGGGGGTGCACTCACGCCGCCAATCTAGACGGCACGCCCCGCCGCCCCCATGACCTGGGTCAAGCTTTTGCGGGAACACATATTGCGTGTGCTCCAGCGCCTGCAGCATTTCAGGAGGTCACTCATGTCGGATCTGTCGATACCCGTGGACGCCGCCAACGACGCGTCCGCCACACAGTTCTCCCATGTCAAGCCCGGAGACACGCCCTGGCGCCCCGACGGCCTGAGAGATTTCTTCCTCTACCGCGACCTGGGCGTGGCCGAGGCCACGGCGGGCAAGGTCATCGCGCACCTTGTGAAGGCGAACATGGCCCCTGAAAAGGGCACGGGATGGCACCGCCATGAGGCGGAGTTCCAGATCGTGCTGATGACCAAGGGCTGGGCCAAGTTCATGTACGGCGACCAGGTGACGCTGGTCGAGGCCGGCGACTGCGTGCACCAGCGCCCCGGCATCGTGCATTACCTGTTCGACTACTCGCCGGACATGGAATACCTGGAGATCGTGTCGCCGGCCGACTTCAAGACGGTGGACATGCCGGCACCCTGCGAGGTGCCGATCCCGGCGCCCTGGGCGTGAAGCTCAAAAATCCATGTCGAGCTGCTCGATCTCGTCGGGCTCCTCGCGCGCCGCTGCGGTCCATTCCTTCAGCTCCGGCATCGCGCTGATGGCCTTGCAATAGGCCATGCAGGCGGGATTCAACGGCACGTCATAGGTCATGAAGCGCGTGACGACCGGCGCAAAGAAGGCGTCGGCCGCGCTGCGCTTGGCACCAAACAGATAGGGGCCGCCGTAGCGCGCCAGGCAGTCGGTCCAGATTTCGGTGATGCGCTCGATGTCGGGCTTGGCCCCGGCCCAGATCTTGTGGCGCGGAAAGTGGCCCTTGAGGTTCATGGGCAGCGACGCGCGCAAATTGGCAAAGCCGGAGTTCATCTCGCCGCAGATGGCCCGCGCATGGGCCCGCGCGACGCGGTCCGCGGGCCACAGGCCGGCTTTGGGAAAAAGCTCGTTCAGATACTCGGCAATGGCCATGTTGTTCCAGACCGTCACGCCGTCATGCCGCAGGCAGGGCACGCGGATGGAGGGCGCAAGCAGCAGCAGTTCCTTGCGCGCATCCTCGTCGTCGGGCGAGACCATGATCTCATCGAAGGCCAGGCCGGCGAAGCGCGTCAGCAGCCAGCCGCGCAGCGACCACGAGGAGTAGTTCTTGCTGCTCAGCGTGAGCGTGGCCGCGGGTGTCGCGGCCTTGGATTTGCGCGCCGGTGCTGGAGCGGTTTTCGCCGCCTTGGCGGCGGGGCGGGTCGGCGTGGCAACGGGCATGGCGTCTCCTTCTCGGTCTGGGCACTCCATCGACGCAAGGCCCATGCCATGCTGGCGCGCTCCTTGCGTCGCTCCTGGCATCACCGGCCTTGCAGGAGCAACCATGTACCCCGCCTACCAGGCCCATACCGATCTGCTGTGGCCTCTGCGCATGGCCACGCGCATGTCGCTTCCCTTCCTGCAGCAGCCCGGCATTGCTGACGCCAGCTGGCTGCCTGCGCGTCAGTGGTCGGCGGCAGGCAAGGTCTTCGAGCTGGCCCAGATCACCCACACCCGCCCGCCCTGGCGCATTGGTGAGATCGTCAGCGGCGACGAGCGCTGGCCTGTCACCGAAGAAACCACGCTGACCACGCCCTTTGCGACGCTGCTGCGCTTTCGCAAGGAAGGCGCGCCGGAGCAACCCAAGGTGATGGTGGTGGCGCCGATGTCGGGCCACTTCGCCACGCTGCTGCGCGAGACGGTGCGCACGCTACTGCAGGACCATGATGTCTACATCACCGATTGGCACAACGTGCGCGACGTGCCGCTGGCGGCCGGCCGCTTCGGGCTGGACGAATACACCGGCCACCTGATCGACTTCCTGGCCGCCATCGGCCCGCAGGCCCACGTGGTGGCCGTCTGCCAGCCCTGCGTCAGCGCGCTCGCCGCCGTGGCGCTGATGGCCGAGGACGACCACCCAGCCACGCCGGCCAGCCTGACGCTGATGGCCGGCCCCATCGATTGCCGCGTCAGCCCCACCGCCGTCAACGAACTCGCCACCAGCAAGCCCATCTCGTGGTTCAAGAAGAACCTGATCAGCCATGTGCCCTGGCAGCACGCGGGTGCGGGGCGGCGCGTCTACCCGGGCTTCGTGCAGCTGTCGGCCTTCATGAGCATGAACAAGGACAGGCACACCAACGCCTTCAAGGACTACTACAAGCACCTCGTCGCCGACGAGTTCGACAAGGCCGAGGTCACGCGCGTGTTCTACGAGGAATACCTTGCGGTGGCCGACCTCGCGGCCGACTTCTACCTGGAGACGGTGGAGCACGTCTTCCAGACCTACGACCTGCCGCGCGGCGAGATGTTCTTCAGGGGCCGCCGTGTAAACCCGGCGGCCATCCGCCGCACCGCGTTGCTGACCGTGGAGGGTGAGCGCGACGACATCTGCGCTGTCGGCCAGACGCTGGCCGCCCAGGACCTCGCCAGCAGCCTGCGGGCCTATATGCGCACCCACTACATCCAGCCCAACGTCGGCCACTACGGCGTGTTCAGCGGGCGGCGCTGGCAGCACCAGGTCTACCCGCTGGTGCGGCATGTGATCCAAGTTTCCCAATGACAAAGGCCGGCATCAGCCGGCCTTTGCATCGGAGCAAAACCGATCAGGCGAAGTTGCTTTCAGCGAATTGCCAGTTCACAAGGTTGCTCAGGAAGGCCTCGACGAACTTGGGGCGCAGGTTGCGGTAGTCGATGTAGTAGGCGTGTTCCCACACGTCGACGGTCAGCAGCGCCTTGTCAGCACCGGTCAGCGGCGTGCCGGCGGCGCCGGTGTTGACGATGTCGACAGAGCCATCGGCCTTCTTGACCAGCCAGGTCCAGCCCGAGCCGAAGTTGCCGACGGCGCTCTTGACGAAGGCTTCCTTGAAGGCGGCATAGCTGCCCCACTTGGCGTTGATGGCGTCGGCCAGCGCACCGCTGGGCTCGCCGCCGCCTTGCGGCTTCATGCAGTTCCAGAAGAAGGTGTGGTTCCAGATCTGGGCGGCGTTGTTGTAGATCGGGCCCGGATTCGGCGCCTTCTTGATGATCTCTTCCAGCGTCAGGGCTTCGTACTCGGTACCCTTTTGCAGGTTGTTGAGGTTCACGACGTAAGCGTTGTGGTGCTTGCCGTGGTGGAACTCCAGCGTTTCCTTGCTGTAGTGCGGGGCCAGCGAGTCGATCGGGTAAGGCAGCGGGGGCAGCGTGTGTTCCATCGTGGAGTCCTCAGGTGTTGGGGGGAAGGGAAACGCAAAGATTGTAGGGAGAGCCAATCACCCCTGCGGCGAAGGCTGTACCCCCAGAACGCGCAAGTCGAGGCTGCCGTCGGCCAGCACCGCACGCACCTCGGCGCCGGGCAGCAAGGCATGCACGGACGTCACCGCGCCGCCGGCGCCGTCGTCCAGCCAGGCGTAGCCGCGCGCCAGCACATGCTGCGGGTCCAGGGCCTGCAGGCGGGCCTGCAGCGCGTCCAGCCGAGTGTGCTGACGCGCCAGGATCTCGTGGTGCGCGCGTTCATGGCGCTGCTCCAGGTGGGTCAGCCGCTGGCCCTGCAGTTCAACGCGCCGCCGCGGCGCCGCGCTGGCACGCTGGGCGAGCAGTTCCAGCAGGCGGCGCTGGCGGGTCAGTACATCACTGGGGCGGGACAGGCGCAGCGCGAGGCGATCCAGGCGCTGAGCCAGGGTTTGCAGGCGGTGGTCGATGCGCAGGGTGAGGCTGCGCTCCAGCGCACCGAGGTGCTGCAGCAGGCTGGCGCGCGACGGCGCCGCCAGCTCGGCGGCGGCCGTGGGCGTGGGCGCGCGCAGGTCTGCGGCCAGGTCGCACAGTGTCACGTCGGTCTCGTGGCCGACGCCGCAGACGATGGGCAGGGCCGAATTGGCCACCGCGCGGACGACGCGTTCGTCATTGAAGGCCCACAGGTCCTCCAGCGAGCCGCCGCCGCGCACCAGCAGCAGCACGTCGACCTCGGCCCGCTCGTTGGCGCGCCTCAGCGCTTCGACCAGCGCCGGCGGCGCTTCGGCGCCCTGCACCGGACTCGGGTAGACCAGCACCTCGACCTGGGGCGCTCGCCGCGCCAGCGCCGTCAGCACATCGTGCAGGGCGGCACCGGCCGCCGACGTGATGACGCCGATGCGGCGGGGGTGGGTGGGCAGCGCGCGCTTGGTGTCGGCATCGAACAGGCCCTCGGCCGTCAGCCGCGCCCGCAGCGCGAGGAACTGCTCGTACAGCGTGCCGGCACCCGCACGGCGCATGGCCTCGACGACGAACTGCAGCTCGCCGCGCGGCTCGTAGACGGCGACGCGGCCGCGCACCTCGACCAGCACGCCTTCGGCCGGCGCAAAGTCCAGCATGGCGGCGGCGCGGCGGAACATCGCGCAGCGCAGGCTGGCGGCCTGGCCGTCGGCGTCCTTCAGTCCGAAATAGCAGTGGCCGCTGGCGGCGCGCGTGAAGCCAGTGATCTCGCCGCCAACGGCGACGACCGAGAAGCGCTCAGCCAGGCTCTGGCTCACCGCCTCCAGCAAACCAGCCACGCCCCAGACACGACGATTTGAAGCGGCTTCGCGGGGCTCAATCACGCGCAAACCCAATGCCGGCGCGGGCCGGGAAGTCCACAGCCGCGCCAATACTGGGCTGGCGGGCAATTTCGGCTCATTTCGCCCGTCACAGAGCTGTCATGAGCACATAAGGCCTTGTTTTTCAATTCGAATTCCACTGCTCAAACTTGAGGCAACTTGTCCAAGGCCTTGATTTGACGGCCTCTGCAGGCCAGCGCCGCTGCGTTGCCCACAAAGTTATCCACAGTAACGGTGGATTGTGAGAACGCTTTCGCAGTGGCGGAGATCGGCCGAGGCGCGCAAGGCTGGGGCCATAATCCCGCGCACTCATCCGGCCGTCAGCGGCCGTTTTTGTGACCGGCCTGCTGGCCTTTTCATCGACGGGGACGCCCTTGTTTTCGATCATACAAGCCGCCGGTTGGCCGATCTGGCCCTTGCTCCTGTGCTCCGTGGTGGCCCTGGCCCTGATCATCGAAAGGCTGTCCAGCCTGCGCGCCAGCCGCATCCTGCCGCCGCGGCTGCTGGAGGACGTCATGAACGTCAGCGCCCAGCAACTGCCCGCGCCGGACATGATCGACCGCCTGGCCGAAAACTCGCTGCTCGGCGAAGTGCTGGCTTCCGGCCTGCGCGCTGTGACTGCCGAGCCGCAGATGCCCGAGGGCAAGCTGCGCCTGGTGTTCGAATTTGCTGGCCGACGCGCCGTGCACCAACTCGAGCGCTACATGAACACACTGGGCACCATCGCCACGGCCGCGCCGCTGCTGGGCCTGATGGGCACCGTGGTCGGCATGATCGAGATCTTTGGCAGCCAGACACCCGGCGGCGGGAACCCCGCACAGCTGGCCCACGGCATCTCCATCGCGCTCTACAACACCGCCTTCGGCCTGATGATCGCCATCCCCTCGCTGATGTTCTACCGCTACTTCCGCGGCCGCATCGAGGAGTACGTGCTCGAACTCGAAGCAGCGGCCGACCGCATGCTGGGCCAGCTGCGCCGGTACACAGCCTGAACGCGCCGAGAACGCCATGCGCTTTCGCTCCCCACACCGCGAGCCGCCGGAGATCAACCTGATCCCCTTCATCGACGTGCTGTTGGTGATCCTGATCTTCCTGATGCTGTCAACGACGTACTCCAAGTTCACCGAGCTGCAGATCACCCTGCCCTCGGCCGACGCGGAGAAGTTGAAGGACAGGCCGCAGGAGGTCATCGTCGGCATCGCCGCCGACGGCCGCTTCGTCATCAACCGCCAGCCGGTGGAAGGCCGCTCGGTGGACCTCCTGATCGCCGCGCTGCGCCAGGCCTCCGGCGGCAACGCCGACGCGTCGCTGATCATCTCGGCCGACGCAGCTACGCCTCACCAGGCCGTCATCAACGTGATGGACGCCGCGCGCCGCGTCGGTCTGACGCGTGTCACCTTCGCCGCGCAGACCGACGCTCGCTGATCGGCTCCAGCAGCAGTGGCTGAGCGGCGGTGCGCTGTCGGTCGCGCTGCTGCCGCTGAGCTGGCTCTACCGCGCGCTGCTGGCGCTGCGCCGTCTCGCTTACCGCATGGGGCTCAAGCGCGTCCAAACACTGCCCGTGCCCGTCATCGTCGTCGGCAATTGGATCGTCGGTGGTGCCGGCAAGACGCCGACGACGCTGGCCTTGCTGGAGATGTTGCGCACGCACGGCCTGCGTGCCGGCGTTGTGTCGCGTGGCTATGGCCGCGAGGGCGACGGCGCGCGTCTCGTCACTCGTGTGTCGACGGCGCGCGAAGTCGGCGACGAGCCCCTGCTCATCCATCTGCGCAGCGGTGTGCCGGTGGCGGTCGGCCGGGATCGCGTTGCTGCCGCGCGCGCGCTGCTGGCGGCCGAACCGGGGCTGCAGCTGTTGGTCAGCGACGACGGCCTGCAGCACTGGCGGCTGCCTCGGGACCTGAGCCTGCTGGTGTTCGATGAGCGCGGCCTGGGCAATGGCCRCCTGCTGCCGGCAGGCCCCCTGCGTCAGCCGCCCGCCGCGCTGGCGGCCAACGAGCTTGTCGTCTACAACGCGCCGCGGCCGAGCACCGCTTTGCCCGGCTTCGTCGCCGAGCGCCGCCTGGCTGGCGCGGTGACGCTGGCCGACTGGTGGGCCGGCAAACCGGCGCAGATGGACACGCTGCTGGCCTTGCGCGAGCGGCCGGGGCTGCTTGCCGTTGCCGGCGTGGCAAGGCCGCAGCGCTTCTTCGACATGCTGGCGGCGCTTGGATTGCGCTTTGACAGCCTGGCCCTGCCCGACCACGCCGACTTCGCGAGCCTGCCTTGGCCGCCCGACGCGGCCGCCGTCCTGCTGACCGAGAAAGACGCCGTGAAGCTGCCGCCCGAGCGCGTCGGCACCCTGCCCGTCTGGGTCGTGGCGCTAGACTTCTCGCCCGGTGCCGGCTTCGAGGCCGCGCTGGACACCCAACTGCAAAAACTCTTCGCTCTCGCCTGATGGATCAACGCCTCATCGAAATGCTGGTCTGCCCCCTGTGCAAGGGGCCGCTGACGCTGCTGCGTGAAGGTGCCGGACTGGAATTGCCGGCCCTGGCCTGCCGCGCCGACCGCCTGGCCTTCCCCGTTCGCGACGGCATTCCTCTGATGCTGGAGAGCGAGGCCAAGGCCTGGGACCCGGACGCCCCCGCGCCACCGGTCGTGCTGGCACCGTGAGCGCCGCGCCGGGCCGCCCCAAGCAAGCTCACTCCCGCTTGGCGGGAGTGAGCCCGGACATGGGATGCCCTGTGGGCATCCCATGCCTGGCGAACGCCTGGCCGCGCTGTCGGCCAGGCAAGGCCGCAGGCCGAAGGGTGCACCAATGAGCTTCACCGTCATCATCCCCGCGCGCCTGGCATCGACGCGGCTGCCGAACAAGCCGCTGGCCGACATCGCCGGCCTGCCGATGATCGTGCGCGTGGCGCGCCGCGCGGCCGAGTCCGGTGCCAGCCAGATCGTCGTGGCGACCGATGCGCCCGAAGTCGCGGCCGCCTGCGCCACCCACGGTGTGCGCGCGCTGATGACGCGAGCCGACCATCCGTCCGGTAGTGACCGTCTCGCCGAAGCCGTCGAGCAGCTCGGGCTGGCTGACGACGCCGTTGTCGTCAACGTGCAAGGTGACGAACCGCTGATCGCACCGGCCATGATCGACGCCTGCGCACTGATGCTGGCCGCCCAGGCCGACTGCGTGATGGCCACCGTCGCGCATGCGCTGACCGATCCTTCTGAGTTCGCGAACCCGAATGTCGTCAAGCTGGTCACCGACAAGGCCGGCCGTGCGCTGTATTTCTCACGCGCGCCCATCGCCTGGTGGCGCGACGGCGGCGGCCAGCCCAACGGCGCGCTGCGCCATGTCGGCCTGTATGCCTACCGCGCCGGCTTCCTGCGTCGCTTCCCCACGCTGGCCGTCAGCCCCCTGGAGCAGATTGAGTCGCTGGAGCAGTTGCGCGTGCTCTGGCACGGCGAGCGCATCGCCGTGCATGTGAGCGACGAGCGGCCCGGACCAGGCGTGGACACACCCGAGGATCTGGAGCGCGTGAGGCGTCTCATCGAGGGTTGACGCGGGTCTGCGGCGTCAGGCTCAGATAAGGCCGCATGCGATACTTGACCGCTGATTTATGCAGGACTTTTTCACAGTCCTGACGAGACGAGGAGACCCATGCGATTGATCCTTCTGGGCGCGCCAGGCGCCGGCAAAGGCACCCAAGCTGCCTTCATCTGCAAGCAATTCGGCATTCCGCAGATCTCCACCGGTGACATGCTGCGCGCCGCTATCAAGGYCGGCACACAAATGGGCCTGGCCGCCAAGGCCGTCATGGATTCGGGCGCCCTCGTCAGCGACGACATCATCATCGGCCTCGTCAAGGAACGCATTGCCCAGGACGACTGCGCCAAGGGTTTCCTGTTCGACGGCTTCCCGCGCACCATCCCGCAAGCCGACGCGATGAAGGCCGCCGGCGTCAAGCTGGACTACGTGCTCGAGATCGACGTGCCCTTCGACGCCATCATCGAACGCATGAGCGGCCGCCGCGTGCATGTGGCCTCAGGCCGCACCTACCACGTCAAGTTCAACCCACCCAAGGTCGAGGGCAAGGACGACGAGACCGGCGAGCCGCTGGTCCAGCGGGAGGACGACAAGGAAGAGACGGTCAAGAAGCGCCTGGATGTCTATTCGGCCCAGACCCGGCCTCTGGTCGACTACTACTCGCAGTGGGCCGCCACGGGCGATGCCAATGCACCCAAGTACCGCCGCATCGAAGGCGTCGGTTCGGTCGACGACATCATGAAGAAGGCCCTGGCCGCGCTGGCCTGAGCGTTCTCACCCCAAGAACAAGCCGCGGCGCGCATGCCCCGCGGCTTTTTTGTCGTCCACAATTGACGTTTACGTCAACCGTTCCCCATACCCAGGAGATCCTCATCATGGAAATTGCAGGCAAGGTGTTCATCGTCACCGGCGGCGCCTCGGGCCTCGGTGAAGGCACGGCCCGCATGCTGGCGGCCCACGGCGCCAAGGTCGTCATCGCCGATCTGCAGGCCGAACGTGGCCAGGCCGTGGCCGCCGAGCTCGGTGGCCTCTTCGTCAAATGCGACGTCAGCCAGGAGGCCGATGGCCAGGCTGCCGTCGCTGCAGCCACGGGCCTGGGCAAGCTGGTCGGCCTCGTCAACTGCGCCGGCATCGCGCCGGCCATCAAGACAGTCGGCAAGGATGGCGCCCACCCGCTGGCGGCCTTCAGCAAGACCATCACGGTCAACCTGATCGGCAGCTTCAACATGATCCGCCTGGCCGCCGAGGCCATGGCCAGGAACGAGCCGGAACCGACTGGAGAGCGCGGCGTGCTGATCTCGACGGCGTCGGTCGCGGCCTATGACGGCCAGATCGGCCAGGCGGCCTATTCGGCGTCCAAGGGCGGTGTGGTCGGCATGACGCTGCCCATCGCCCGCGACCTGGCTCGCAACGGCATCCGCAACATGACCATCGCCCCAGGTATTTTCGGCACGCCGATGCTGTTCGGCATGCCCCAGGAGGTGCAGGACGCGCTGGCCGCGAGCGTCCCCTTCCCGAGCCGCCTGGGCAAGCCCGAGGACTACGCCAAACTCGTGCACCAGATCGTCACCAACGACATGCTGAACGGCGAGGTCATCCGCCTGGACGGCGCGATCCGCCTGGCACCGAAATAACGCCCCTCGTCCGGTCTCGCCCTGCTGTACGCGGGCGCGCCCAGCTGGGTTCCCCGAGGGGACGGCGATGCTTGCGGCATCGAGCCGCAAGCATCGCCAAGCGGGCCGGCTCGATGAACTGGAGTCGGACACAAGCAGTCCCTGCGGACTGCTTGTGCCTACGGAAGGCCATGGGCCTCTGGCCCATGGCAGGCCCAGCGCTCGGCCCGGAATACCAGTATCGAACGGGCAGCGAAATGAAAAAGGGCCTGGTTCGCACCAGGCCCTTTTCATTTAGAGATCCCCAACGATCAGCGCTTGGCTGAACGCGACTGGATGACCCACAGGCGCGCCAGGTCAGCGGCGCCTTCATTGCCCTTGACCGATTTCCAGGCCGCCTGTGCCTTGGCGCTTTCGCCAGCCAGCTGGTGGGCCAGGCCGAGGTAGAGCTTGGCGTCTTCGGGGCGCTTCAGATCGCCCTTGGCGATGCCTTGCTCGATCTGCTCGATGCCCTTCTTGGCGTTGCCGCCAAAGGCATTGGCCAGCCCCAGCTTGACGAACTCGTTGCCGTCCTTGGCATCCGCGGCAGCCTTCTCGTTGGCCGCTGCAGCGGCCTTGGCTTCGCCAATTTTCTTGACCATCAGGTCGGCCAGGCGCTTGTGGCGGGCGCCTTCGGCCCCCTGACCCAGCACGCCCGCGGCCATGCCCTTGTCAACGACCTGCTTGCCCTCTTCCGGATAGCCGGCCTGAGCGGCCAGCTGGGCCATCTCCATGTAGTCTTCGGCACCGCGCGACATGTTGCCCGTGACCAGGCGCAGGCGATAAAGATCCAGCGCGTAGCGGCTGCTGTCGAAGCTCTTCTTCTGCGGCAGGCCGCCCAGGATCTGGGCCCACAGTTTGGGATCCGGATAGAAGTTCAGCAGCTTCTCAGTCGCCACGGATTCCGCGTTGCCGTCGCCCTTCTTCTGGGCCGCGAACAGCAGCAGGTTGAGCTTGTCCTTGGGTAGCGCACGGCCCGCACGCTCGTCGGCAGCGATTTCGTCCAGCGTGTCCTTGATGGTCGATGTCATGTCGCCGGACAGGAACTGTGCGTTCTGCTGCACCTGCTTCATGGTCGGGCTGTTGCCGCCTTCCTTGAAGTAGCGCTGCGCCCAGGTCAGGGCCTTGCCGTTGTCGCGGTTGCGCAGATAGGTGCCAGCGATGGCCTCCATGTACTGCAGCTGCTGGGCCTGGCCCAGCTTGCCCGCGCCTTTGAGCACGTCAAAGGAGCGCGCCATCGTGTCGGGATCGTTGGCGCCCATCGCGGCGGAGAAACGCACACCTTCGATGGCGTTGGTTTCGCCGGCGGTGCGTCCACCCACGGCTTCGGCATCGCGCAGCTTGCCTAGCGCTTCCTTGTACTTGCCGGCCTTGACCAACTTGCTGGCCTCGGTCAGCGGCGTGCCGACTTCCTTGCGCACGCTGTCCTGGGCGGCCGCCTGGCTGAAGCCGAACTCCGCGCCGGGCGCGCCGTTCAGGGTCAGGGCCAGGGCGCCAACGGCGACGGCCACCATGGTTTTCAGAGTCTTCAACTTGCTCTCCTGCAAAGCAAAAACGCGCCGCCCTTTCGGGCAGCGCGCATCACAGTATCGTGGTCAGCGGTCCCGCAGACGTCACTTGACGAATTGCTCGTTACCAACCATGCCCATCTTCTTGACGCTGTTACGCTGGGCCGAGGCCATTACCGCCGCAACGACGCCGTAGTCCACCAGCTTGTTCGGCTTGATATGGATTTCAGGCTGATCGCTGATCGGCATCGCGCCGATTTCCTGCATCTTGGCGTCGACTGCGTCCTTGCTGTTCGCCAGCGCAGCTTCATCCCAGTAGACAGTGCCGTCGAAGTCGATCATGACGGTGTGCACGACCGGGTCTTGCTGAGGCGGCGTCGTGCTCGGCGGTGGCATGTCCAGGTTGACCGTATGCAGCTGGATGGGGATGGTGATGATGAGCATCACCAGCAGCACCAGCATCACGTCAATCAGCGGCGTCGTGTTGACGTCCATCATGACTTCGGGGTCACCATCTCCCGACGAACTTCCGACATTCATTCCCATGTTTGACTCCTGGGATCAGTTGCGAGCCGGCGGCTCGGTGACGAAGTTGACCTTCATGATGCCGGCACGCTGGCTGGCGAAGATCACGCGACCGACCGACTCGTAGCGCGCCTTGTCGTCGCCGCGAATATGGACCTCGGGCTGCGGGTTCTTGACCGACTCCTTGCCGAGGCGCTTGACCAGCTCCTCCATGTCGGGAATCAGCTTGGTACCCCAGTAGACGTCACCGTCCTTGCTGACCGAGATTTCGATGTTTTCCGGTTTGGTGACGCGAATCTGGTTGGTCTCCTTGGGGAGATTCACCGCGATCGACTGCGTCACCACCGGCACGGTGATGAGGAAGATGATCAACAGCACCAACATCACGTCCACGAGGGGCGTGGTGTTGATGGTCGAGACCACCTCGTCATCGCCGGAAGAGGATCCGACGTTCATGCCCATGGCATTGGCTCCTTTACGAGCGGCTGCTCAGGGATGAATTAGCGCTTGGCGACCGAGCGGTTGCCCATCAGCACGCCGTGCAGATCGCCGGCGAAGGAACGAACCTGGCTCATGACACCCTTGTTGCGGTTCACCAGCCAGTTGTAGCCCAGCACGGCCGGAACGGCGACGACCAGACCGATAGCGGTCATGATCAGCGCGGCGCCCACGGGGCCGGCGACCTTGTCGATGGAAGCCTGGCCAGCCAGACCGATGGCGGTCAGCGCGTTCAGGATGCCCCACACCGTACCGAACAGGCCGATGAAGGGAGCGGTCGAGCCGACGGTCGCCAGGAAGCCCAGGCCGGCGGAGATCTTGGTGTTGACGTCGGCAACGGCGCGGTCGACGTTCATCGTCACCCAGCTGCTGTGGTCGATGTTCTCGGTCAGGGCGCCCTCATGGTGCTCCGAAGCCTCGATGGCGGTGGTGGCGATGTAGCGGAAGGCGCTTTCTTCCTTCAGGCTGCGGATGCCATCGGCCAGGCTGGCCTTCTTGAAGAAGGTGGCGCGGACTTCCTTGGCTTCGGAGGACAGCTTGCTCGTGTCCCACAGGCGCACGACCAGGATGTACCAGGAACCCATGGACATCATGGCCAGGATGAACAGCACGACCTGGTCGACAACGTTGCCATGGGCAACGATGTTGGCCAGACCATAGGGGTTGTCTTGCGGCTTGGAGGCGGCAGCAGCCGGAGCGGCGGCGGCGTCAACCACGGCGGCCGAGGCGGCGTCGGCCGGCTTCTGATCTTGCGCGTGGGCAGGCGAAACGGCCAGGGTCGCGACCATGGCGATGGCGGCAAGGAAGCCGGTGATGCGAGAAATCATGGAGTCAACTCCTAGGAAAAATTCTGTTTTGATGCGGTTCTGAAAGCGCCGGTCTGGCGCCGGGTTCTAAGCAGGTCTCTTAGTCGATCTTGAACTGGAACTCCTGCTCGAACACGTGATCGCCCGGGCATTCGTAGGTATCACGCAGAGTAGCTTCGATGGCCTGGATCAGGGCGCGCTGCGCCTTGCGATCCACGCCACCACGCTGCGAGGTGATTTCAACGGCTGTGACACGGCCTGCCTTCACGGTGGCGATAGCCTTGTACAGAGCTTCGCCGCTCCAGTTGACCGACGGCATTTCAGGCTTGCCCATCTTGGTGCAGACCATGGCCGCCTTGACGGGGCCTGTGCGAGCAGGCGGAGGCGGTGCAGCGACCACCGGCGGCGGTGCCGGGCGAATGTCGGCGGCTGGCGGTTGAACCTGCGTGGAAACGATGGCCGGGGCCGGCGGCGCGGGTGCGGTCACCTGGAACTCGGGCGGCGGCACGAAAGGCGGAGGCGGCGCCTTGAGATCCGGCGGCGGAGGCACCACCTTCTCTGGCGGCGGCGGCGGTTTGACCTTCTCTTCGATCACCTTGACGTCGATGGGACCGGTGACCTTCTTGACGATATCGCGAGCCAGACCGCTGGCCAGCGCGTAGATGGCCACGACGTGGATCAGGACGACGATGCCGAAGCCCGTGAACCGGGATGCGCCCTGCTTCTCCTGCGCAAAATTCATGCGCGCTCCTTCTTGCAACTACAAATCACAGTCAATGACTCTTCTCGGACAAGCGGCCACCGCCACGGCGAAAGTTGCGCTCCTGCCGTGAACTGGTTCCCGAAGGGCGTGGATTCTAAATCGCGGAAGCAACGATTCCGCCTCGTCGAAAACACGCAGTGCCGCCGGTGTGTAAAGCCTCTTTACACCTGTTCAAGGCAAAAAAAACGCCCGGTGGCAGTAGAGCCGTCGGGCACGCGTTTCATCGCCACGAACCAGGCGCAGCGAGAGACTACACCACCGGCCAAATCTGGCCATGCCGGCATCTTAGCCGTCGCTTTTGTCACGACTTCCTGGGGCTAACCCGGGCAAGCGAAACAGCGCGATTACATGCATCTGGACACAAAAGGCGGACAAAGCCGGAGGGTTCAGGCGAGGCCACCCTTTCAAGCAGCAATCAACCACCCGGTGATGGCGTTGCGTTGGCCCTGGGCAAACGGCGGCACATAGGAGACGAAGTGGGTTTGCGGCACTGCAAACAGCGAGAGTGAATTGAAATGCGGGAAGAAGCTGTCGCTGACGGTGCCGTCGCGCTCGCTGAAGTTCAGCAGACCGCCCCAGTCCGGTCGCCATTGCCGCGTCAGGTTGATGACATAGGCCAGGCGTCGGTCTTCGATGTCAACGTGATCGTCGTGGGCGAGCAGGAAGCTCCCCGGGGCATACATCGTCGCCTGGGCGTACACGCGGTTGACCTCCCGCACGCCGGTGATGTCGCGCATCACGTTCAGAAAGTTCTCATCGGCCATCCAGCGTATGAAACGTGCCAGTAGCCCGGTTTCGCCGCGATTCATTGCATCCGCGAGGGATTCAGTAAAAAAGGAGAACTGAAATTGGCGGCGAGCGACTTCCATGATGCCGTTGCTCAGATGGCTTCGCTGGTTTTCACCGAGCCCGCGCAGTTGCTCGCCCGTCAGCCGACGGTCGCCCTCAGCGTCGCGATAGCACAAGCTCCAGTCGATAGCTTCGACGGCGCGAGCCAAGGCATCGGCGACATCCGGTTTGAAGAAATCGCGGATCAGTAGGCGGCGGTCACGGCCGAACTGCGCAGTGAGCTGGTTCAGGTCGAGAGCCGGATTGATGTAGTCCATGGAAAGGTTGAACGTCAACAAAAAAGCAGGCCCGAAGGCCTGCTGGATTCTGTTCGATCGATGCGGATCAGAACTTGTAGTTGGCGCGCACGTAGAAGCTGCGGCCCTTGACGTCGGCGTAGGTCGGGTCGAAACCGACCTGGAAATAGTCTTCCTGGACCGTCGTCGGCGGCTTTTTGTCGAGCAGGTTCAAGACGCCGGCTGTAAGGACCAGGTTCTTCACGCCCTTGTATTGGCCCTGCAGGCTCCACAGGTCGTACTTGGGCACGTGACGCACCTCGTCGTAGTCGCGATAGCCGCTTTGACGGAAGTAGCGAACGCCGCCTGCCCAGGCGTCGGTGTCCCAGTCGAGGCTGACGTTTTGCTTGACTCGCACCACCGGGCCACCCCGCAGGTACTTGCCCAAGGTGTCTTCAACATCACCCGTCACGACATTGGTTTCGCTACTCTTGGTGACGATAGTCGCTTCCCAGCTCGGTGTGAGGCTGCCCATCGCGGTGCGAATGCGGTACTTGGCCGAGAGGTCGAAGCCCGAGACCTTGGCCTGGCCGACGTTCTCCAGCGAAGCCTCGACGTGGTCGAGATAGCCCTGGGCGTTCTTGACCAAACGGCTGGAGTAGACCGAGGTGCTGGTCGTAGCGCCGGTCTGGTGGGAGAACCAGTCCTTCAGGATGTCGTCGCCGCTGAGTGCCTTGATGCCGTCCGTGATCTTGATGTCGAAGTAACCCACTTCCATCGACAGATCCTTGATCGGCTCAAAGACCATGCCGATCGTGGCGGTCTTGGACTTCTCAGGCTTGAGGTTGCGGTTGCTGTTGTTGATCACCGTCAGCTGCGTGTCGCAGTAGTTGGGATCGGGGAACTGCGCGCAGCCCTTGAGGGTGTTGTAGTACGGATCGGTGAAATTGCCGCCCGTGTTGGTGCCGGCCGAAGGTGCATACAGGTTGTCCAGCGCGGGAGCGCGGAAGCCCTTGCCCACCGAGGCACGCACCAGCAGTTCCTTCATCGGCGTCCAGCGCAGGCTGAACTTGGGGCTGGTGGACGACAGATTGGGCGAGCTGAAGGAACCATCACGCGACTCACCCTTGGCGCCGCTGTAGCGGTCGCCACGAACGGCAGCATTCAGTTCCAAGTTCTTGATGACCGGCAGGTTCAGCTCGGCGTAGATGCCCGTGGTCTTGCGTTCGCCACGCACCTTACCGGCGTTGCCCGAACCACCCACGATGTCGCCGGAGCCGGCGATTTCGGAGTAGCCGTCCAGATACTCTTCCTTGCGGATGTCCAGACCCGCGGCGATGGCGGCGTTACCGCCGGCCATCGCGAACAGTTCGCGCGTTGCGGACAGGTCGAAGGCATTCAACGTCGTCTTGGAGGCGCGGTTGTTGCCGTGCAGTTCGGCTTCCTTCAGCAAGGCCAAACCGACCGCGTCGTTCGGGCCAAAGGGATTCACGTTGCCGGTTTTGAGCACGCGCACCAGTTGCGTGTCAGAGAAATTCCCAGTCAGGAAGTCTTCGCTGGCCTTGGAAGTGGCCTTCATCAGTCCGACCTTGTAATCCCAGCCTGCGAGCTGGCCCTCAGCACCCACGAGGGCGCGGGTCATGCTGTTGGTCACGCTGGTCAGGCGCTGGCCGCCGTCCACCATGCGCCAGGCGATGACGAGGTCACCGCGATAGCCCTTGCTGCTGGACGCGTCCACGGCAGCAGTGGGGTAGTACTTGCCGCCAGCCGGGTACAGGTAGTCATCGCGGCCCGTGGTGCTCGAAGGCGTTTGCGACGAGCCCAGAATGATCTCGTTCTTGGAGTAGGACAGCTCGGCGAACAGCTGGTGATCGGAACTCAGCTCGGCCGTGCCGCGCACCAGACCGCCGATGCGTGTGGATGCGGGGACGATGTCGATCTTGCTGGTGTAGTCGTAGCGGCAGTTGGCGCCGCCCGGGAAGCTGTCCGGCAGCACACAGGTCGGGAACTTGGCGACACCGGGGATGTAGGCACCCGTCGTGGCGTTGTAGGCGTTGGCCGGGAAGGTGTTGCCCGAAGACTTGACAACGCCGATGTCCGGACGATTGCCGGTCGCGGCGAAATCGCGGTCCGCCGCGCGGATCACGTCGTATTCCTGGAAGCTGAAGGTGCCCAGGATGTTGAACTTGTCCTTGGCCAGGTCGCCAAAGCCGATGCCACCCTGTGCCGAGGCGATCTTGCCGCCGATGCCCTGGGGTTGCTCGTAGCCGGCCGTCACTTCACCGCCGCGGAAATCCTTGCGGGTGATGAAGTTGATGACGCCGCCGATGGCGTCGGAGCCATAGGTCGACGAGGCGCCGTCGCGCAGGATTTCGATGCGCTCGATGGCGGCCAGGGGGATGGCGTTCAGGTCAACGCCGGCGCCGGCGAAAGGGTAGATTGCCAGGCGGCGGCCATTCAGCAGCACCAGGGTGCGCTCGCGGCCCAGGCCGCGCAGCGAGGCGCCGGTCTGGCCGGTGGCGGCGGAGTCGCCGATGGACTCACCGAGGGAGCGGCCACCGCCGTTGTTCGAGCTGAGGCGGTCGACCAGTTCCTGGACATTCGAGGCGCCGGACTTGTCGATGGATTCGCGCGTGACGATGGTCAGCGGCACAGCCGTTTCAGCGTCGATGCGCTTGATGCTGGAGCCAGTGATCTCGATGCGTTCCAGCTTTTGTGCGTCCTGAGCCAGCGCGCTCGTTGCGGCCAGGGCCAGGACGGCGCTGGTGATGATGGATTTTTTGAACATTGACACTCCTGAATGGATGGATGCCCGCCTTTGTGGTGAGGCGGTGCTGGCCCTGGGTAGGGCCGATCCTTGGCCTGAGCGATCAGCTCAGATTTGGGGTGCCGGAAGTTTGTGCGGTCGCAGCATCGCCCCCCTCCCCGTACATGCACCTAGGACCGCGCCAATCGGCGGTAAGCCATTGATACGAAACGGTTTCTCGGAGTTACGAGGCCTAGTGTCAAACCCTAGCCGTTGTCTACGCGCGACGTGATCGAGACCAACCGGGGCACCGCCTTCAGTAAAACTTGCGTAAAGCTTGCAGTTGGCTGTCTGAGTACTTCATCACACCTTCCGCGCTCGACGATGCGGCCCGCCTGCATCACGGCGACCTCATCAGCGATGTACTCGACCACGCCAATGTTGTGCGTGATGAAGAGATAGGCCAGGCCCTGCTCGCGCTGCAGTTCGCGCAGCAGGTTGAGGATCTGGGCCTGCACGGAGACGTCCAGCGCCGACGTCGGCTCGTCGCAGACGATCAGCCTGGGCTCGACCGCCAGCGCGCGGGCGATGGCGATGCGCTGCCGCTGGCCGCCGGAGAACTCGTGGGGCCAGCGCTGCAGGGCGTCGCGGCGCAGGCCGACCTGGTCGACCAGGGTGTGCAGGCGCTCGCGGCGGGCGGTAGCGTCGAGGTCGGGGCGCAGCGCGATCAAGCCCTCCTCCAGCACGTCGGCGACGCGCATGCGCGGGTTCAGCGACGCGAACGGGTCCTGGAAGATGATCTGGATGTGGCGCCGCGCCTGCTGCAGCGCCGGACCGGCCAGCCTGAACAGGTCCTGGCCTTCGAAGAGAGCCTGGCCGCTGATGCTGGCCTGTCGGCGCAGCAGTTGCACGATGGCCTTGCCCGAGGTCGTCTTGCCGCAACCGGATTCGCCGACCAGGGCCAGCGTGCGGCCGGCATGCAGCTGGAAGCTGATGCCGTCCACCGCGTCGAAATGACGCGGGCCGCGGTGAAAGAGCGGCGCCTTCAGCGCGAAGCGCACGCGCAGGTCGCGCACGTCGAGCAGCGGCTCGCCCTGCCCCGGCGCCGCTGCCATCAACACCCTGGCGACCGCAGGCTCTCGCGGCAAGGCCTCGCCCGGCTGGCTGTAGAGCAGGCAGCGCACCTGGTGCTGCGGGCCTTCCTCGGTCAGCGCCGGTGCCGTGGTTGCGCAGTGGCTCATGGCCTTGTCGCAACGCGGCGCAAAGCGGCAACCGGCGAATGCCGTCCACAGCGGCGGCACCATGCCGGCGATGGCCGCCAGCGGCTCGCCGCGCCGGGCAGCACCGGGCAAAGCCTGCAGCAGCAACCGGGCATAGGGGTGCTTGGGCGCCGCGAAGAACTCGGCGGCCGGCGCCACCTCGATGATCTGGCCCGCATACATGAGCGCCACTCGGTGGGCCATGCCGCTGACGACGGCCAGGTCATGGGTGATCAGCAGCACGCCGAGCTGGCGCTCGCGCTGCAGGTCGCGGATCAAATCGAGGATCTGCGCCTGGATGGTCACGTCCAGCGCCGTCGTCGGCTCGTCGGCGATCAGGTACTCCGGCTCGGCCGCCAGCGCGATGGCGATCATCACGCGCTGCTTCTGGCCGCCCGACAGGCGGAACGGGTAGTCGTCGATGCGGCGCTGCGGCTCGGGAATGCCGACCCGGGCCAGCCAGTCGATGGCCTTGGCACGCGCCGCGGTGCCGCGCAGCGGCGTATGGGCTTCGATAGCCTCGACGATCTGGTCACCCACGCGCATGACCGGGTTCAGGCTGGTCGAGGGTTCCTGGAAGATCATCGACACCCGGCCGCCGCGCACCTCGCGCATGCGGCTCTCGGGCAGCGCCAGCAGGTCCTGCCCGTCCAGGCGCACGGCACCACCGGCGATGCGGCCGTTCTCGGGCAGCAGGCGCATCAACGCCAGCGCCGTCATGCTCTTGCCGCAGCCGCTCTCGCCGACCAGCGCAAAGGTCTCGCCGCGGGTCAGCGCGAGATGCAGGCCGTCGATGGCACGCACGAGGCCCGCGTCGGCATCCAGTTGAACCCGCAGGTCGTCGATCTCAAGCATCGGCGACCCCCTTGCGCTGGAAGACACGCGGCCGGGTGGAGCGGGCCTTGGGATCGAAAGCGTCGCGCACGCCATCGGCAAACAGATTGGCCGCCAACACCAGGCCAACCATGAAACCGAAGGCCGCCGCGAAACTCCACCAGACCACCGGGTCGCGCGACATCTCGGCGCGGGCCAGGTTGATCATGCTGCCGAAGCTGTTCATGACCGGGTCGACGCCGACGCCGACATAGGTCAGCACGGCTTCGTACAGGATGAGTTCGGAGAAGCTCAGCACGACCGTGATCAGGACCAGGTGCATGACGTTGGGCACGATGTGGCGGGCCATGATCGCCAAGTCGCCGACGCCAAAGGCCGTCGCCGCCTGCACGTAGTCAAGCTCGCGCAGCTTCAAGGTCTCGGCGCGCACAAGGCGGCACAGGCCGGCCCAGCCGGTCAGGCCGAGGATGAGGCAGAGCATCAGCATCTTCACATCCGACCGTTCGGCGGCCGTCTCGAAGAGCTCGGGGTTCTTGTCCAGGAAGACCTGCACCATCAGCACGCAGGCGGCGATCAGCAGCACATTGGGCACCGAGCTCAGCATGGTGTAGAGGTACTGGATGGCCTCGTCGACCCAGCCCTTGTAGTAGCCGGCCAGCACGCCGAGCAGCAGCGCGATGGGCAGTGTGGCCAGCGTAGCCAGCGCGCCAATGACGAAGGCGGTGCGCACACTCTTGAGGGCTTGCACGAGCACGTCGTTGCCGGTGCGGTCGGTGCCGAAGACGTGGTAGTGCGGCATCAGCGCGATGACGGGCCCGGCCAGCAGCGCGATGACGGCCAGCATGATCAGCATGGCGCGCAGCGGGTAGTAGGTGCGGTCGGCAGCAAGATCGGCCAGCCCGTGGCGCCAGCCACCGTGATGACGGGCCAGGGCCGCGGCGGTCAGCGCGACCATCACCCCGACGGCCAGCAGGCCGCCCGCCAGGCCCAGGGCAGCGCGCGCAACGACGTCGGCCGACCATTGCGTCGCCGGGTCGGTCAGGTGCGCGCCACCGAACTGCAGGCGCGGGTAGTCGCGGCTCACTTGGCCGTGGGCGTCGGAGACGCTTTCCTTGTTGAAGCCACGCGTGCCCAGCGGCAATGAGTAGCTGACCTCACGCATGCCGATCTGGCGCTGCAGGACCAGGTCGAGCAGCGACAGCGTGCGCGTGTCGTAGACGGCGGCCTCACCTTGGCCCGACAGCAGCGCATGTCGAAGGTGGATGCTGTCGGCCAGAGTGAGGAGCAGGAAGAGTGCCATGACAACGCCGGCACACGCGGCGACCGGATCACGCAGCACGCGCCGCCACGTCGCACGCAGATTGGCTTGGCGCCTCACTCGCAACGCGTAAGCGACGACGGCCGCTGCCACCAGCCACAGCGCGATGTCGGTCCAGAGCAGCACCAGTTTCATGTCCGCGCGGCCGTCCGAAGGGCATGAGCGCCCCCTCGGGGGGCAGTGAACGAAGTGAACGTGGGGGCCATCGTCATGAAAGCCTCACCCGCGGATCCACCCAGGTGTAGGCGATGTCGATCAACGCATTGCTGGCGATGTAGAGCAGCGCGCCGAGGAAGACCATGGAACGCACGATGGCGAAATCCTGACCCGTGATGGCCTCGATGACGAAGGCGCCCAGGCCCGGTATGCCGAAGAAGCTCTCGAACACCAGGCTGCCGAGGAAGACGTAGGGCAGATAGCTGCCGGCGCTGGTGATGATGGGAATGAGGGCATTGCGCAGCACATGGCGGCTCAGCACCCGGCCCTCGCTCAGGCCCTTGGCGCGTGCGGTGCGCACATAGTCCTTGCCCATCTCCTCCAGGAACATCGCGCGGTACAGCCGCGCCTCGCCACCCAGCCGCGACAGCAGCGACAGCAGGATGGGCAGGGCCAGGAACCTGACCGCATCCAGCCCCGGCGCGAAGCCGTTCATCGGCACCAGCCTGAGCACACGCGCAAACAGGAACTGGCCGACGATGATGTAGAACAGGCTGCTGATGGACAGCATCAGCACGCACAGCACCACGCCCCAGAAGTCGATCTTGCTGTGCCGGAAGAACACCAGCAGCAGCGCGAAGGCGATGCTGACGATGACCTGCAGGATGAACAGAGGCAGTGCCAGCTGCAGGCTGACGCCCATGCGCACCTTGATCTCGTGGCCGATGTTGATGGCCTGGCGCGCATCGCTCTTGCCGAAGTCCAGTGCGAACAGGCTGATGGAACGGTCCCACAGGATGGTGTGCGTGACCCGCTCCGCCCCAGTCTTGCTGGCGTCGAAGTACAGCGGCTTGTCATAGCCGCGCTCGGTCTTCCACTTCTCGATCTGCTCCTGCGTGACGCGCTTGCCGCCGATGTTCAGCCGCGCCATGTCGTCGGGCGTGTTGACCGAGAAGAACAGGAAGAAGGTGAAGAGATTGACACCGACGAGGATGGCCAGGCCATAGCCCAGGCGGCGCAGCATGAAGCCCAGCATCAGGCTTTCCTCTCGGTGGCTTGTTCACGGGCCTGCCAGGCGCGACGCGTCGCGATGAAGACAGCCAGCCCACCGCCTGCCAGCAGCAGCAGCGGCCACCAGACCGGCCGATTCCACTCGGCGATGCTGCGCGTGCGCTCCTGCGCATCCACGCGCAGGTAGCGGGCGCGGTCACGCACGACGACGCCCGGCTTGCCGTTGTGCACCCAGCGCTGGAAAGCCACGCCAGAGTAGCTCCAGAAACCCCAGGCCCATGGCGAGTCCTGGCGGGCGACGTCGTTCATCTGCGCCATGACCCGCGCCTTTTCAGGCCCGTCCTCCAGCGACTGCAGCTTGCGGAACAGGCGGTCGAACTCCGGGTTGGCGTAGTTGGCCGTGTTCTCGCCCTCGTGCAGGCTCTTGCTGTTGGGCCCATAGAGCAGGAACAGGAAGTTCTCGGCATCGGGGTAGTCGGCGAACCAACCCCACCAGAAGATCTGGTGCTTGCCCTTGAGGATCTTTTCCTGGAACTGGTTGAAGTCGGTGGCCCGGATGTCGAGCTGGATGCCGAGCTTGGCGAACTGGCGCACCATCCAGTCGTTCTCGGCCTTGAGCTCGGGCGTGATGACGCGCTGGAAGTCGTAGTTCAGCACCAGCGGCTTGCCGGTCTTCACGTCACGGCCGTCGGGGTAGCCGGCTTCGGCCATCAGCTTGAGGGCGTCCTGCAGCGGCCGGCGCACGGGCTTGCCGTTGACGAGCGTGTGCGTCACCGGGTTGAACTCACCGGGCTCGCCCTCCTTCGATCCGAACACACCCGGCGGGATGGGGCCGTGGGCCGCGTCGCCGCCCTTGTCGCGGAAGATGCGGCCATAGCCCTCCTCCCAGTCGATGGCAATCGAGATGGCCTGGCGCAGCGCGCGGTTGCGCTTCTGCTGTTCGGGCGTGTCGCCCTTGCCGACGACCGGGTCCAGCCAGTTGAAGCCGAGGTACCAACTGCTGATGTCGACATCCATCGGCAGCTGGAAGCCACGCTGCTCGAAGAAGGCCCGCACTTCGTCGGAGTCGTCGCGGTCGACCGCGAGGTTCACGCCCCAGTCGGCGCGGTCCATCTCCGGCAGGTCGAGATAGCCCTGCTTGAACAGCTCCTTGATCGGCACCTTCTCCTTCACGTTGATGGCCACGACCTTGTCGACGAAGGGCACGCGCTTGCCGCAATCCGCCAGCCGCCCGGCCTCAGCGTCGCCAGGGCTGCCATCGCAGGGGTAGGTGTCGGGCCGGTAGTTGGGGTTGCGGCTCATCACATGGCGGCGGTCCTGCACATACTCCGTCATCATGAAGGGGCCACTGCCCACCGGCCACTGATTCCAGGTCAGCGAATTGGCGGCCATGCCGGGCTGGGCGTAGAAGGCGTCCACCTCCCAGGGGATGGCGGCCGTGAAGTTGGTGGCCAGCCAGTAGCGCCACTGCGGGTAGCGGCCCTTGAGGCGGATGCGCAGCAGGTGGTCGCCCACGGCCTGAGCACCGGCGAGCGGCCAGCGGCGCAAGTCCAGGAAGGGCTTGTCCGCCAGGCTCTCGGCTTGGCCGGCCAGCTGGCTGGCGCTTTCGCGCTTTATCTGCGCAACATAGTCCTTCAGGCCCAGGACATGCTCGGAGAACACGGCCTGGACCGGGGTCTCGATGCGCGGGTTGGCGTGGCGCTTGAGCGCATAGACGAAATCCTCGGCGACCACCTCGCGCGTGCCCAGCTGCTTGAAATCGAAGGGGCTGCGCTTGTCACCCAGCTCGCCGGGCGTGAGGTGGTGGTAGAGGTAGCCGCCCTTGGCGTCTTTCGCAAAGGCCGGGTGGGGCGACCACTTCAGGCCCGGGCGGATGGGAATGTCGTAGACCGCCTCGGCGATCTGCTCGTCCGGCGCGTCGTCGGGCAGGCGCTGGCCCTTGGCATCGAGGTAGTAAGGCTGCGCCAGTCCGGCGGCCGCGCGTGGGATCAGCGTGTAGGGCCGCTTCAGCGGGTGGTAGCCGTAGGGCGGCTCGCTGATCTCGTAGGTGTAGGTGCTTTCGGGGGCCGTGTACGACGAGGTCGGATCCAGATAGCGCGGCGAGCGCTCGGCAAAGGCCATGTAGAGCGTGTTCTCGCGCTCGGCGCCGAGAGGATGGGGGCTGTTGTTGCAACCGGACAGCAGGCCGAACGCCAACGCGCTCAAGGCTCTCACCGCCCAACCGAAAACTCCCGCCACGCCGACACCCTCAAACGACAAGCGCCCCGGCGGCAGGCCGAGGCGATAGCGGGAATCATAGTCGGGCACTCGTCTATACAACGCTGCCCGCCCCCGAGAAAGCGGCGAGGAAAAACCGGGGTGACTTCAGTGATGGTGATGGTCGTGACCGCAGTCATCGCCGCAGTCGTCATCGTGGTGATGCGCGCCGTGCGCCAGGCGCGGGTCCGACTGCCAGCCCAGGATGGCCTCGCGCCGCTGCACATAGAGCTCCACCGTGCCACCCACCGGCAGGCAGACCTTGGTACGCACATGGCCGAACGGCAGGCCGGTCAGCACCGGCGTTTTGGTGCGGGCGCGCAGCGCGGCGACGGCGTCCTTGATGCCATAACCACGATCCAGCGGCGACTTGGCCGCGCCGCTGAAGTCGCCCAGCAGCACGGCCGCCTGCGCATCGATGACGCCGGCCTGCTGCAGCTGCAGCAGCATGCGCTCGACGCGGTAGGGATGTTCGTTGACGTCTTCCAGGAACAGGATGCCGCCCTTGACCTTGGGCCAGTGCGGCGTGCCAAGCAGCGAGCACAGCACGCTGAGGTTGCCCCCCCAGAGCCGCCCGCGCGCCTCCAGGCCGTCGAAGCCACCGGTCGGCTCGCGGAAGCCTACGGCCTCCAGCGCGCCGCTCATGGCTTCCAGGAAGCAGTCGCGCGTGACCTCGTCGACACCGCCATCGGCCTCACTGCGGCCGAAGTCGTCGCAGGCCAGCGGGCCGGCCCACATCGACAAACCCTTGTGGCGAGCGATCAGGCCGTTCTGCAGCGCCGTGAGGTCGCTGTAGCCGACCCAGCGCGTGCCCTGCTCGACGCTGCGCGCGATGCGGCCCCAGTCGAGCTGGTCGAGCAGGCGCGTCAGGCCGTAGCCACCACGCGTGGCCAGTGCCACCGAAGGCGCAGCATCGGCAATGCGATGCAGGGCCTCGAGGCGCGCCGCGTCGTCGCCAGCGAAGCGTTGATGCTTGGCCAGCGCATCGGCGTCGGTGCTGACCTCGAAGCCCAGCTGCGTCAGCCGCCTGGCGGCGCGCTTCAGCGGCTCGGCCTTGGCCAGGACACCCGACGGCGTGAACAACGTGAGTGAGGTCATCAGGATTCGTCCAGTTCGGTGGCTTCGCCGGTCGGGATCAGGCCCTGACGTTCGGCACGGCGCGCACGTGCGGCCTCGCGGCGTTCGGTGAAGAAGTCGCGCAGCAGCTGCGCCGACGCGTCCGCCAACAGCCCGCCTTCGACGGCGGTGTGGTGATTGAGCTGCGCCTGGCCGAACAAGTCGATGACCGAGCCGGCCACGCCCGTCTTCGGGTCGCGCGCCGCGAACACGACGCGCTTGAAGCGCGCATGCATCAGCGCCATCGCACACATCGCGCAGGGCTCCAGCGTCACGAAGAGCTCGCACTCGGGCAGGCGGTAGTTCTCCAGCAAAGTGGCGGCGTGGCGCAGCGCGACGATCTCGGCATGGGCCGTCGGATCATGCGTCGTGATCGGGCGGTTGTAGCCGGTGGCGATGACCTGATCACCGCGCATGATGACGGCGCCCACCGGGACCTCACCCACCAGCCAGGCGTTCTGCGCCTGGTCCAGTGCGAGCCGCATGGCTTGCTCGTCGGCTGGCGTGAAGATAGGCACTGTCATGAAGGCAGGCAGTTTAGAGCGATGCCGCTGACCGAGACGCCTGGTCGTAAAGCCCCGACAGCAACCGCATCAGCTGCGCGCTGTCGCCGATGTCCTGGTTCTGCTGGCCGCTGTCCGCCAGCGCCTCCATCAGGCAGCGCTCACGCACCTGGCGGTAGGCCTCGCACAGCGCCTGGCCCTGCTCGGTGGTTGAGAAGAAGGCCTCCTTGCCGATTTTCTCGCTGCTCACCAGCCCCATGCCGACCAGCTTGCGCAGCGAGTAGGCGACGACATGGGTGTCCTCCACGTTCAGCACGAAGCAGATGTCGGCCAGCTTCTTCTTGCGGTCGCGGTGGTTGACGTGGTGCAGCAGCGAAATGTCCAGCGCCGCCAGGTCTTTCATGCCGGCGGCGGCCATGCAGCGCACCATCCAGCGGTTGAAGGCATTGCTGACGACGATGAGGCCGAACTCGAACTCCGACAGCTCGGCGCTCTTTTCAGACACCAGATGCGAGGAAGACACGATGCTGCGAACCATGATTGACATGATAAACACGTCTCGAATACAAATCGTATACGTTTTATTGAAATTCAAATGAGTACCGCGCTGCCCGACCTCCTCATTCGCCCCCTGGGCGAAGCGGCGCTGTGCTGCGCGGTCGATGCACCCATCGCGATCGAACACCAGCAGCGCATCTGGCAACTCGGCGCAGGCCTGGCGCAGGCCGAAGGCGTACTCGGCCTGATCCCGGGCATGAACAACCTGACGCTGACCTTCGACCCGCTGCACACCGACGGTCAGGCGCTCGAGCAGGCCGCCCGCGCGCTTTGGGCCAGGCCGCTGCGGCGCCAGCAGGCGGGCCGCCTCGTCGAGATTCCCGTCAACTACGGCGGCGCGCATGGCCCCGACCTGGGCGACGTCGCCACGCACTGCGGCCTCTCGGTCGACGAGGTCGTGCAACGCCACACCGAGGCCGAGTACATCGTCTACTTCATCGGCTTCCAGCCCGGCTTTGCCTACCTCGGCGGGCTGGACGCCTCGTTGCACACGCCGCGCCGCAGCGAGCCCCGCACGGCAGTGCCGGCTGGCAGCGTCGGCATCGGCGGCGCGCAGACCGGCATCTATCCGCTGGCCACGCCGGGAGGTTGGCAGCTCATCGGCCACACCGCCCTGCCCCTGTTTGACCCCAAGGCCGAGCCGCCCACGCTGCTCGCACCGGGTGACCGCGTGCGCTTCGTGGCGGACCTCGCATGATCGAGTTGCTGCGCGCCGGCCCGCTGACCACCGTGCAGGACCTCGGCCGCGAGGCCTGGCGCGACCGCGGCATCAGCCGCTGCGGGGCGCTGGACGACATCGCGCTCGCCTGGGGCAATCTGCTCGTCGGCAACCCCGTCGACGACGCCGGCCTCGAGTTCACCCTCGGCCCCGCCACACTGCGCTTTGGAGCCGACTGCTGCATTGCCGTCACCGGCACCGATGCCGACGCCAGCCTCGACGGCCGCCCGCTGCGCCCCTGGTGGCGGCAGCGCGTGCAGGCCGGYCAGACGCTCAAGCTCGCCGCGCCGCGCGAGCGCATGCGCAGCTATCTGCTGGTTTCCGGCGGCATCGCGCTGCCCGCCGCCCTGGGCTCGCGCAGCACCGACCTCAAGGCCGGCTTCGGCGGGCTCGGTGGTCGCGCGCTGCGCGATGGCGATGTGCTGCCGCTGGCCGCGCCCGAGCGCTTGCCCGCTCGCAGCATCGGCATCCGCGCGCCTGACTGGGGCGCGAGCGTGCGCGTGCTGCCCGGCCCCGAGCACAAGGACTTCTCTGCCACTGCGCGCGAAGCTTTCTGGGCGGCCGACTGGCAGCTCACGCCGCAAAGCAATCGCATGGGTTACCGCTTTGCCGGACCCGCCCTGAAGCGCGAGCGCGGCGCCGAGCTGGCCTCGCACGGCGTGCTGCCTGGCGTCATCCAGGTGCCGCCCTCGGGCCAGCCCATCGTCTTGCTGGCCGATGCGCAGACGACAGGCGGCTATCCCAAGATCGGCGTCGTCATCCGCGCCGACCTGTGGAAGCTCGGCCAGCTGCGCCTCGGCGCCACATTGCGCTTCACCCCCTGCACCACCGACGAGGCCCTCGCCGCACTGCGCGAGCGCCAGGCCACGCTGGCCCAACTGAGGACTGCCCTATGCATGTCGACCTGAACGCCGACCTCGGCGAAGGCGCACCCGACGACGCCGAGCTGCTGGCCCTCGTCAGCTCCGCCAACATCGCCTGCGGCTGGCATGCCGGCGGTGCGCGGCTGATGCAGACGACCGTGGTCGCAGCACTGGAACGCGGCGTGGCCATCGGCGCCCACCCCAGCTACCCCGACCGCGAGAACTTCGGCCGCAGCGAGATGCAGCTCGCACCGGCCGATGTGAAAGCCGACCTGATCTACCAGATCGGTGCCCTCGACGCCCTGGTGCGCGCGGCCGGCGGCCGACTGCATCACGTCAAGCCGCACGGCGCCCTCTACAACCAGGCCGCGCGTGATCCGGCATTGGCCGATGCTGTCGCCGCCGCCGTGCTCGACGTCAACCCAGCACTGGCTCTCTACGGCCTTGCCGGCAGTGAACTGCTGAAAGCGGCCGAGCGCACCGGCCTGCGCGCCGTGGCCGAGGTGTTTGCCGACCGCGGCTACCGCGCCGACGGCAGCCTGGTGCCGCGCAGCCTGCCCGGCGCCTTCGTCGAAGACACCGACGAAGCCGTCGCCCGCACGCTGCGCATGGTGCGCGAAGGTGTCGTGCAGGCCGTCACCGGAGAGATCGTTCCCTTGCAGGCCCAGACCATCTGCCTGCATGGCGACGGCGCCCACGCCCTCGCTTTCGCCCGGGCGCTGAACCAAGCCCTCACCCAAGCCGGCGTGCAACTGCGCCCCTGACCGGAGTCTTTTTCATGACTGCAGACGTTTCCCTGTGGCCGCTGATCGGCGTCGCCGTCGTCATCGTCGGCTTCGTGCTGCGCTTCAACCCCGTCCTCGTCGTCGCGGTGGCCGGCATCGCGACCGGCCTCGCGGCCAAGCTGCCGCCGGACCTCATCCTCGCCAAGCTCGGCACCGGCTTCGTAAAGACGCGCAACCTGCCGCTGACCCTGCTGCTGCCCCTGCCCATCATCGGCCTGCTGGAGCGCCACGGCCTGCGCGAACGTGCCCAGACTTGGATCGCAGGCATACGCTCGGCGACGGCGGGCCGTCTGCTGGTCGTCTACCTCTTCATCCGCGAGACCGCCGCGGCGCTGGGCCTGACGTCGCTGGGCGGCCATGCCCCGATGGTTCGGCCCCTGGTCGCGCCCATGACCGAAGCCGCCGCCGAGAAGACCCACGGCCCCGTGCCGCAGGCCGTGCGCGACAAGTGGAAGGCCATGGCCGCAGCGACCGACAACGTCGGCCTCTTTTTCGGCGAGGACATCTTCGTCGCCTTCGGCTCCATCGTGCTGATGCAAACCTTCCTGGCCGAGAACGGCATCGTCACCGACCCGCTGCACATCGCGCTGTGGGGCATCCCGACGGCCATTGCCGCCTTCGTCATCCACGCCGCGCGGCTGATCCGGATGGACCATCGCCTGCCGCAGGACATCGCCCGCGCCCGTGCTGAAGAGGAAGCCAAGCCATGACCGCCCTCCTCAAGCTCGACCAGCTCTTCCTGCTGACCGGCGCCGCGCTGCTGATCGTCGCCTGGCTGACCTGCCGCGACCACAGCAATCCGCGGCGCTGGAGCAGCGGCCTGTTCTGGGCCCTGTGGGCCGTCATCTACCTGGTCGGCGACAACCTGCCGCCCGTCATCTGCGGGTTGATCGTCCTCATGCTCGCCGCGCTGGGCGGGCTCGGCGGCGTGTCCATCGGCAAGCATGGCCAGCGGGAGCCGGCCGAACGCCAGGCCAGCGCCGCGCGCCTGGGCAACAAGCTCTTCCTGCCCATCCTGGCCATCACGACACTGGCCCTGGTCGGCACGCTGACGCTGAAGGACGTTCACCTCGGCGGCCTGCTGCTCGTCGAACCCAAGAACGTCACGCTGATCAGCGTCGGCCTCGGCGCGCTGGTCGGCCTGGTTGGCGCCTTGTGGATGACGCGCGAACGCCCCATGCAGGCCCTGCGCGAGGCGCGCCGCCTGCTGGAGACCATGGGGCCGGCGGTCCTGCTGCCGCAGCTGCTGGCCACGCTGGGCCTGTTGTTCACCGACGCTGGCGTCGGCAAGGCCGTGGCCCATCTCACCACCAGCTATATCCCCGTCGACAACGCCTTGTTCGCGGTGGCGGCCTATGCCCTGGGCATGGCCCTGTTCACCATGGTCATGGGCAATGCTTTCGCGGCCTTCCCGGTCATGACGGCCGGCATCGGCATCCCCATCCTGCTTGGCATGCACCACGGCAACCCGGCCGTGATGGCCGCCATCGGCATGTTCTGCGGCTACTGCGGCACACTGATGACGCCCATGGCCGCCAACTTCAACATCATCCCCGCCGCCCTGCTCGAGCTGAAGGACAAGAACGCCGTCATCCGCGCGCAATGGCCCACGGCGCTGCTGCTGCTGGGTGTGAACATCGTCCTGCTGAAATTCCTGATGTTCTGATGCAGGACGAGTTGTTCGGCGGCGACTTGCCGCTCAAGCGCCCGCGCGGCGTGCAGCCCGCGCCGCCCATGGCCGCGGACGAAGCGCTTGCTGCGGCGTTGTCGCCTCACGTGCACCTCGGCACCTCGACCTGGAGCTACCCCGGCTGGGAGGGGCTGGTCTGGGCCGGCAAGCACAGCGAGGCCACGCTGTCCAAGACCGGCCTGACCGCCTACGCCGCCCACCCGTTGCTGCGCGCCGTGGGCATCGACCGCGGCTTCTACCGGCCGATTGCGGCCAGCGACTTCGAGCGAAATGCCAGCCAGGTGCCGCCGGGCTTTCGATTCACGGTCAAGGCACCCAGCCTCGTCACGGATGCGCTGCTGCGCAGCGAGGACGGACGCGGCCAGGAACTCAACCCGCTGTTCCTGGATCCGACGGCGGCAATGCAGGATTTCATCGAGCCCGCTTTCGAAGGCCTGAGCGCCACGATAGGCGCCCTCGTCTTCCAGCTCAGCCCCTTGCCCGGGCCGCTGCTTGCGCGCATGAGCGAGCAGTTCGACCGGCTGCATGCACTGCTGCTGGCCCTGCCCAAACCACCTGTGGGCGTCATCGCTGTCGAGGTACGCGACGCTGCCTGGCTGACTCCGGATCTCGCGGCCCTGCTGCGCGACACGGGCGCGCGCTACTGCGTCGGCCTGCATCCCAAGCTGCCGCCGCTGGCCGAGCAACTGCCGCTGCTGCGCGCGCTGTGGCCGGGGCCGCTGGTGGTGCGATGGAACCTGAACCGCCTGCACGGCCCCTATGGCTACGAAGAGGCCGAGAAGCGCTATGGCGAGTTCAACGAGATGCTGGACCCCGACCCCGAGACGCGCGCCGAATTGGCCCGCATCATCCGCGGCACGGCGGGCGCGGGGCAGGATGCTTTCATCACCATTTCCAACAAGGCCGAAGGCTCGGCGCCGCTGAGCGTTCGGGCGCTCGCTCAAGCCATCGTCGACGGCTGACTCAGCGCTTGGCCGGCAGCTGGGGCTCCGGCAGATTGCCGCCCTCTGCTTCCCAGCGGCTGACATCTTCGCGATGCTGCTTACCGTCGTGGCGCACGCGGCGTTGGTGATGCTTCTGGCCCAGGTGCTGGACCAGCTTCATGGTCAGGGCCGAGGTGGCGAGGACGGCAAGAACGGGCTTGAGGATCATGGTGGCCTCCGCTGGCAGGGATTGCTTGATCGTGGTCGATCCGCAACCACGCGCCCGTCGGCCGCCAGCTTCACGGGCTGTAGGAGCAGACCTCAGCCCTGCAGCGGCCAACGTGCGATGACGTCATGCTGCGTCAGGCCCTGGGGGCTGGAAACGAGGACGAGCTCGCTCGCCGTCCAGCCCGCCAGGTCGACCTCCCAGGCAGGCGCCGGGCGCTTGTCGTAGCGCAGCGTCAGATGGGGCTCATAGTCCTTCACTGCCGGCAGGCCATGGTCAACCAGTCGATCAGCCAGCGCGTCGCGCAGCTCGCGCACCGCCTCCAGGCTCTGGCCGCCGGTCAGGACGAAGGGGTGCTGGAGTGCGCCTTCGCGACCCCAGCTCGCAAAGCGCTCGAAGCCGACGTCGAAGGCCGGCCAGACAAGCTCGGCCGCCGCGCGCATCGCCCGCGCCACGAGCTGCGGGTCAGGCTCACCCTCGAAGCGGCCGAAGTAGTGCAGCGTGATGTGGAAGATGCGGCTCGGCCTGAACCGCGGCACGAGGCCGCGCGCCACATGTTCGGCGGCTGCGGCGCGCGCAATGCGCTCGGCCGCCTGTTCATCCGGCCGCAGCGCGAAGAAGAGCTTATGGCCGGCCACGGCCTCAATTGGTGGCAGCGGAGGCGGCCTCGGCCGCACGCTTGGCGGCTTCGTCGACGCTGCTCTGCACCTGCTCGCCAACGGCCTTTGGCATGGGCAGGGCGGCACTGGCCGCCGGTGAACCAGGCGGCGGCTTCAAGGCCGAGGCCTGCTTCTTGACCAGCGACAGCACGATGGCCGCGACGATGACGAGGGCGAGAAGGCTGAAGGCTGCGCGCATGAATTGCTCCGTGAAGGCGCGGCAGCTTAACGCTCCGGCCGCGAACCCTGAAGCCCACGCGCCACGCAACGCTGCCGCAACGCCTGGCCACCACAGTCGCTGCATGTCGATGGACGAGAACACCACCCGGCTGCGAGCACTCGCGGCGCCGCGCTGCGGTCTGCTCACCTGGTGGGCACCGGGGCCGGGTGCGTTCAGCGCCCGCGTGGTGCTGGACGATGGCAGCCAGCGCGACTTCGACAGCCCCTTCGAGCTGGCGCGCTTCCTGAGCACCCCTATGTCGAATGCACCGGCCACGTCGAGCGGCCTGCGCTGACCTCGCACAATCCGCGCATGCAAGAACCGTCGGGTGCCGAGCTGGAGTTGCGCGTGTTGGGGCCGGTGCGCCTTTGGCGCGGTGGCCATCCCGTGGCGTTGACGAACCGCAAGACGCAGGCGCTGCTGCTGGTGCTCGCGCTGGACGGCGGCGCCAGCCGCCCGCATTTGTGCGCGCTGCTGTGGCCGGATCTGGACGAACCCAGCGCGCGCCGCAACCTGCGCCGCGAGTTGGCGCGGCTGCGCGAGGCGGGCGTGCCCGAATCCTTTCGGGCCGATGACGACCATCTGCACCCTGGCGATACGCTGCGTTGCGACCTGCTGCTGGCCGAAGCCATGCCCGAGCTGGCGCTTGCGGGCTGGCCGGGCGAGCTGGCGGACGGCCTGCAGCTGGACGACGCGCCGCAGTTCGCGCCGTGGCTGAGCGCCGCGCGCGAGCGGGCACTGCGACTGCGGCTGCGCGCGCTGGAGGCCGCGGCCGCAGCCGCCGAGGTGCGCGCCGACCTGCCCGCCACGCTGGGCTATGTGCAGACCCTGCTGAGCGAGGACGGCCTGCAGGAGCGGCATCACCGCCAGGCCATGCGCCTGCTGGCTGCCACTGGCCAGCGCGAGGCGGCATTGCGCCAGTTTGAGCGCTGCCAGGCCATGCTGGCGGCCGAGCTGGGGCTGGCGCCCATGCCCGAGACCGTGGCGCTGGCGCAGTCGCTGCGCGGCAGCGCGCCGGCTGCCCCGCCCTTGCCCATCCGCCCCCCGCAGGCCTGGCCGGAGCGCCTGCCCTTCGTCGGCCGGGCCACCGAGGTGGCGCGGCTGCAAGGCGCCTGGGCGCGCCGCACCGCAGTCGTCATCGTCGGCGAGGCTGGCGTCGGCAAGACCCGCCTGGCCACCGATTTCGCGGCCTCGCAGGGCGCCTATGCGCTGGTGCGCTGCCGCAGCGGCGACCATGACATCGCCTTCGGTGCCTGTGCCCGCGTGCTGCGCGTGCTGGCTGGCGAGCCGCCCGACCTGCGCGGGCTGGACGACTGGATCGTGGCCGAAGTGACCCGGCTGCTGCCCGAACTGGGCCCGGCACCGGCGCCGCTGCGCACGCAGGCCGAGCGGCTGCGCTTCGACGAGGCCTGCATCCAGGCCTGGCTGGCGCTGTCGCGCGGCGCCTTCGACGCCCTCGTGCTGGATGACTGGCAGCTGGCCGACCCCGCCAGCCGCACGCTGCTGGCCCGCGCCGCCGCACGCCGCCGCGAGGCCGGCTCGGAAGGCACCATCGAGCTGGTTTGCTGGCGCGGCGCCAGCGACGACCCCGAACTGCTGGGCTTCAGCGCGGCACTCGCGGCCGAGACGGTCGCGCTCGGTCCCTTGTCGGCGGAAGCGGTGTACGAGCTGGTGCGCCAATTGTCCGGCGCCGCCGACCCGGTGCGCTTTGCCGAGCGCCTGTGCAGCGCCACCGGCGGCCACCCCTACTTCATCTCGGAGACGCTGCGCGACCTGGCCGAGACTGCGGTGCTGGACGTCGACGAGCAAGGCCGCTGGCGCACTCCGTTCGACGCCGTGACGCAGGACTACCGCGAGCTGCCCATGCCCGCCAGCGTGCGCGAGGCCGTGCTGGCGCGGGTGCGCCGACTGGACGCGCAGACGGCACGCCTGCTCGAAGCGGCCGCGCTGGCCGGTGAGCCTTTCGGTGCCGCCTGGCTGGCCTCGGCCTGCGCGCTGTCGGAACTCGAGACGGTGCAGGCGCTGGAGCAGGCAGCACGCGCCCAGCTCGTGCGGGCCCATGCGGCCGGCGGCTATGCCTGGGCGCACGACCTGGCACGCCAAGCGCTGGACTCGGCCCTGGAGCCGGTGCGGCGGCGCCTGGTGCACCACCGCCTGGCGCTGGGGGCCGAAGCGCTGGGCGCAACCGCCGAGGCCGCGCGCCATTTCGAAGCCTGCGGCGAGCCCCGACGTGCCGTCGCCCACCGGCTGGCCGCTGGCGATGCCGCCCGCGCGCTGGCGGCACTGGGCGAAGCGGCGCGGCATTGGCAACACGGCTTGGCCGACGAGCCGACGCCGCCCCAGGCCGCCATGCTGCTGGCCCGTTTGCTGGAGGCTGAAAACGGCCTGGGCCGCCGCACCGAGGCCGAGGCCTGCCGGCAGCGCCTGGAAGACCTGTGCGCAGGCACCGCACTGCCGCCCGATGTCGAGGTGGACGCGGGCCACGCTCTCGCCCGCTATCTCGTGCGCGGCGAGGGCGCCCAGGCCGCACTCGCCCTGCTCGACGCGCTGCCCCCGCCGACCGACGACAGCCAGCGGCTGCGCGGCTTGTCGCTGCGCATGGACGCGCTGCAACGGCACGGCCGAATCGACGAGGCTCGCATGCTGGGCGATGAGGCGCTGACCCTCGTCCACCCCGCCCACCCCGAACGCGCGGAGCTGCTGGCATCGCTGGCCATGCTGGAGTTCTCCGCCGCGCATTTCGATGCGGCTGTCACGCGTGCCGACCAATTCGTCACCGCCAGCCGGCAGCGCGGCGACGGCATGCTGATCGCCCGCAGCCTGCAATTGCGCGGCGCCTTCCAGGCCGAGCGCGGCAACGTGGACGCCGCCGAGGCCGACCTGCGTGAGGCCGCCGCGCTGGCCGGGCGCTTCGGCAACCGGCCCACGCAGCTGTTCTCCCTGTACAACCTGGCGGTCACTTTCCTGCAGCAAACGCGCCCCGGCGACGCGCTGCCGGTGGCCCTGGAAGGCTGGGCCTTGTGCGCCGACCAGAAGGGCAGCGAGGCCAGGACGATGTTTCGCGCGCTGTTCATCGACGCCTATTTCATGCTCGGCGACTGGGGCCGCACCTGGGCCCACATCGAGCCGGCCATCGACGAGATCATCGCCATCGGTCAGCCGATGTCTATCGCCGGCATCGCCATGGCGGTGCTGGAGCCGATGGCGGTGCTGGGCCAGTGGCCACGCGCCGCGGCCCTGCTCGCGGCGCTGGACCACGATGCGCTGGCCCAGTCGCCGCAGGCTGGGCAGCCGGTCTGGCTGGCTTGCGCGGTGGGCGCGCTGCTGCGCGGTGAGGTGAGTGAAGCGCGAAGCTGGTTGCGGCGCCTGGGGCCGCCCGACGAACTCGAGAACCCACGTGTCCGGCAGCGGCTCGCGCTAGTGGACGCCCAACGCTGTTGCTGCGAAGGTGACCTCGCCGGCGCGCTGGCGCGGTTGCCCGACGACGACGCGCCGGGCATGAACGACGAACTGAGGCTGCGCATGCTGGCGGTGCGCTGCCGCGCCGGTGCCGACGCGTCACAGCTGGCTCTGGCCCGGGCGGTGCTCGATGACCCCCGCACCAACGCCACCGCCGCGCTGGAGCTGGCGCAGGCGCTGGGCGGCAAGGTGCTCGCAGCCCGGTTGGAACGCCTGGGCGCCAGCCTGGCCGACTGGCCCGAGATCCAGGCCAGCTTGCGCACCACCTGGCTCTGAACAGGCGCGCCGCAACGGCGCGGCAACGGCCGCGTTCTACCGTGGCGGCACCGCATCTCGGAGCACGCCATGAAACTGATCGCATTCCTGATGGCCGGCCTGCCGGCCGGCAGCGCCCAGACCGACAACGGCATCGACTGGACCGTGGCTGCGGTCGTGCCTGAACCGTGGCTGGTGGGCAGGCTGGCCCGGCGCCGGCTGACAACACGCAGGGCGCCGTTATTGATCAGATGCGCACGACTTGCCGCGGCGGCCTCATTGCTGACCCTGTCGCTTTCAGCGACGGCGGCCGGTGTCTTTGTGGAGGCGCTCCTGCTCACGCAAAGTGCCGACAACGTCATCACGACCGGCTCCTGCACACCCGGCAGCACCGCTTCTTTCGAGTGCGTGGGGTTCGGTCGGTTCATCGGGCTCGGCTCGCCAACGACAGACACCGGCACTGTGACCCATCTGCGTTCGGTATTCGACGCCGGCAACGTCTCGCAGGTGCCGAACTTCGTGATGAACGCCAGGGCACGCGCATTCGCATCCTTCGGCCAACTGCACGCGTCCACCTTCGTCCAGATTCAAGGTGCGGGCGGCAACGACGTCTCCATCGGTGGACGCGCCACGGCGCAGTTGACGGATCGCGTGACCATCAACTCGACCGTGCTGCCCGCCGGAACCCCCGTGTCGGTCAAGGTGTTGATGGACGTGAGCGGGCAAGGCGGCGGGCGGCTCTCCTTCGGCATCAACCAGTTCAATCAAAACGTGGACGTGTCGGACGATTTCGGCGGCGACGCGTTGAAGGACTACGAAACGACCTTCTCCGCCAAAGTGGGTGAGAAGGTCAGCGTCACCTATGGGCTCGTGGCCTTTACGCGAATGTTTTCCAACGGCTGGGGGCCAGGCGATGTGCTCAATGGGCGCAACAACAGTGCCGACTACGGCAACTCCGCCTACCTCTACATGGGCGGCCTGGACCCCGCGCTGGGTATCACGCTGCAAAGCGACAGCGGCTTCACCTACGCCGTGCCTTCGGCGGTGCCCGAACCGGTTGCGGCATGGCTGCTGCTGATCGGGCTGCCTGTGCTGGCGTGGCGGGCTCGCAAGCTGAACCGTCGCGTTTGAAGGGCGTGGCGCGGGGTGCCGGGCCGACAGGCACAAGTCAGGCACCCGTCAGGCACTTCATCCTTCTTCACCCGCTCGATACCAGCCGGCAGCCTGCCCGCCGCAGCATCCCTCGGCGGCCCAGCCTTCTTCGGGCCGTCACCAGAAGGGAGGCGTATGCAAAAGTCATTGGCAGCGGCGGCTCGCATCGGCGGGGTTGTGGTTCTCGCTTTGCAGCTCTGCGTCGGCGCGTGCGCGGCGCCGCTGGAGGCCGACATCCAGCGCAAGGTGCGCGAGGCGACCTTTGAAGTCGTCCTGCCCAAGCCGGCCCAGGAGTCCGTCACCTACGACAAGCCCTGGCAGGAGCTGATTCCCTACCAGCTGCGCTCCGACAAGTACGTGTCGATAGGGACTGCCTTCGCCATCGGCCCGAACCAGTACGCCACGGCGATGCACGTGCTGATCGCAGCGTTCGGCGACTCGCGCGGCGAGCCGATGTTGCGCGACGCGGACGGCAAGCTCTATCCGATCGCGCAGATCACCAAGGGCTCTATCGACCAGGACTTCGCGGTGTTCACGCTGGCCAAGCAGCCGGATCGTTCCGCCTTCCTGGAACTGAATGACAAGCCGGAGCTCAACGAGACGGTCTACGCCGTCGGCAACGCACTCGGCGAGGGCGTCGTCATGCGGGAAGGGAACTACACGTCGGACACGCCGGAAGACGAGAGCGGGCGCTGGAAGTGGATGCGATTCTCCGCGCCGATATCGGGCGGCAACAGCGGCGGACCACTGATCGACGCCAAGGGCAGCGTGATCGGCCTCGTGCGCGCCATGCGCACCACCGAAAACACGCTGAACATTGCCGTTCCCGCCACGCTCGTGAAGACCGCGCCAGATCACCTGGTGAGCGTGGATTCGCGCGCCGTCGCCGGCTTCGCCGTCTTCGACAAGACGCGGTCGGGACGATTCAAGACGGACATCACTGCGCCAAAGAGCTTCGCCGAGCTGTCGGTGGCCTATATGAAGGCGGCGGACGAGTTCAATACGGCGCAGCTGCGCGGGCTGCTCGCCGACAACGCGAACGAGACTTTCCCCCGCGGCAGCGGCAGCGAACGGCTGCTTCACGGCCTCTACGAGCGCAGCGCGCCCGCCATCGTCGTGCAGAACGGCAACGGCAACTGGATCTTCACTCAGCCGAGCTACACGCGGCTCGATCTTGGCCGCGAGGGCTGGCAGGACTCGGCCAACTTCAAGGGATACCTCGTGTTCCACCGGCACAAGCCGAACAACGTCAATCAGGCGAAGTGGTATTCGGACGCCCAGATGGCCAGGGAGGTGGTGCTCAAGGCGTCCCCGGCCACGATCCACATCAATGCCGAGAATGCCAAGATCGTTTCAATGGGCGCTCCGACCGAGGACACCCTCTTCACCGACTCCTGGGGCCGGGTCTGGCAAGTGCGCGCCTGGCACATCACCACCTGGTTCGGCAGCGACTGGCTGGTCGAATTCGACCTGCCCGTGCCCGACGGTACGGTCGGTTTCGAGAGCAGGGTCTCCACGCTGGGGCGCGATTTCCAGATCGAGCGGATGAAGCTGCTGACCGGCTTCTTCGCGGCGTCCTACGAAGGAAAGCTCTCGCAATGGGACCGCTTCCTGTCACAGCGGCCCCTGCTGCCCAAGCCGCTGGCGGCATCGGTGCTGCATATCGACTTTGGCCGCAGCTTCGCCTTCGACGATCGCCGCTTGGCTTTCAGCTACGGGCCCGAGTTGCAGAAGATCGATCAGGACGGCCGCCTGCGGCTGGACTTCGCATTCACCCGTGACGCCGCGGATGCCCAGTTGGGCATCGCAGGCATCGTGGCCTACAACGCCGACGAGAAGACCGAGATCGACGTCTTCCGCCATGGGACACCCGCAGAGGCCGGGAGCGAGGCCGCGAAGACGGAATGGCGCAAACGGCTTCATCACGCCCATCCCTACGACGGCGTTGCGCTGACCGCGAACGACCGGCAAATGATCAGCACGATCTATGGCGTTGCGGATGCCCAGCCGGCCCCGGACGTCCTCTACACCTTCCAGTACCGGGCCGAGACCGGCACGCCGCAGGACCGGATGAAGGCCAAGCTCGACCTGCTGATGCAACAGGCGAAGGTCAACGAGCGCTGATCGCGCGGCGGTACGCTCGCCCGACCGAACCGCGACGGCACGATGGCCGCGAGGATGACGAGGGCGAGAAGGCGGAGGGCCGCTCGCACGGCGGGATGTGGTTGAGTTGATGAGATGCACAGCCCCCTGCTGCCTCGCTTGATCCAGCGCAAGGCCGCATCTACCTGTGCTGCCTAGCATGGCCCGAACCACAACGGAGACCCGCCATGCTGCTGCGCCTGCTTCTGCTCGCCGCGATCACCACGTCCACGCTGGCTCAGGGCGCACCCGCTCTGCCAGTCGTACAGGCTCAGCTGACCAGCCCGCCCTTCGTGCCGCCACCGACCGGGCGCAAGTCGCCGGCCAAGGTGATCGTCGAGCTGGAGGTCGTCGAGAGAGACATGCCCATCTCGGAGGGCGTCAGCTACACCTTCTGGACCTTTGGCGGCACCGTGCCGGGCAGCTTCATCCGCGTGCGCCAGGGCGACACGGTGGAGTTCCACCTGAAGAACCACCCGAGCAGCAAGATGCCCCACAACATCGACCTGCACGGCGTCACCGGCCCCGGCGGCGGCGCGGCCTCCAGCTTCACGGCGCCGGGCCATGAATCACAGTTCACCTTCAAGGCCCTCAACGAAGGCATCTACGTCTACCACTGCGCCACCGCGCCGGTGGGCATGCACGTGGCCAACGGCATGTACGGCCTCATCCTCGTCGAGCCGCCCCAAGGCCTGCCCAAGGTGGACCATGAGTTCTACGTCATGCAGGGCGACTTCTACACGACCGGCAAATACCGCGAGAAGGGCCAGCAGCCCTTCGACATGGAAAAGGCCATCGCCGAGCAGCCGACCTATGTGCTGTTCAACGGCGCCGAGGGCGCGCTGACCGGTGACAAGGCGATCAAGGCCAAGGTGGGCGAGAGCGTGCGCCTGTTCGTCGGCAACGGCGGCCCCAACCTGGTGTCGAGCTTCCACGTCATCGGCGCCATCTTCGACAACGTGCGCTTCGAGGGCGGCACGCTGGCGCAGAAAAACGTGCAGACGACGCTGATCCCCGCCGGCGGCGCGGCCATCGTCGACTTCAAGGCCAAGGTGCCGGGCAGCTATGTGATGGTCGACCACTCCATCTTCCGCGCCTTCAACAAGGGCGCGCTGGCCATCCTGAAGATCGACGGCCCCGAGGACAAGAGCATCTATTCCGGCAAGGAGGTCGACTCGGTCTACCTGGGTGACCGCGCCGCGCCCAACCTCGGCGCCGTGACCGCCGCCACCGCGGCCGCCGCGGGCGGCACCTTGACGGCCAAGGACCAGATCGCCGCCGGCCAGGCGCTGTTCGCCGGCACCTGCTCGGTCTGCCACCAGGCCAACGGCGCCGGGCTGCCGGGCGTGTTCCCGCCGCTGGCCAAATCCGACTGGCTGGGACAGGACGCCAAGCGGGCCGTCGGTGTCGTGCTGCACGGCCTGTCGGGCAAGGTCAAGGTCAACGGCAAGGACTACGACTCGGTCATGCCGCCGATGAACCAGCTCAACGACGACGAGGTCGCCAACATCCTGACCTATGTGCTGAACAGCTGGGGCAATGTGGGCGGCAGCGTCTCGGCCGACGAGGTCAAGAAGCAGCGTGCCGCCAAGCCCGCCACCACCAACCAGGCAGCACACTGATGGCCCTGGCCAGCGCGTTGCTGGGCTTGGCCGGCGCGGCCTATGTGGCCCTGCCGGCCGGCACGCTCAACAGCGTGCTGGCCCGCGACACCGACCGCGAGCCGACGCGCGTCGCGGCCTTCCAGATGCGCGAGACGCCCGTCACGCGTAGCGAGTTCGGCCGCTTTCTGTCCACCCACACCGAATGGCAGGCCAGCCGCGCGCCTGAGGCCTTCGCCGGTGCCGGCTATCTGCGCCATTGGGCCGAAGTCAGCGCCGAGGCCGGCGGTGAGGACACCCCCGTCACCGAGGTCAGCTGGTTCGCCGCCCAGGCCTATTGCGAGTCCGAGGGCGGCCGACTGCCGACCTGGTACGAATGGGAATACGCCGCCGCGGCCGACGCCACGCGCACCGACGCGCGCGGCGACCCGGCCTGGCTGGCGCGCATCCTGGGCTGGTATGCCCGCCCGGCCAACCGCGCGCTGCCAGCAGTAGGGGGCTCGGCGAACGTCTACGGCGTGCGCGACCTGCACGGCGTGGCCTGGGAATGGGTGGATGACTTCAACGCCCTGCTCGTCAACGCCGACAGCCGCAGCGCCGGTGACCCGGACCGGCTGAAGTTCTGTGGCGCCGGTGCCATCGACCTGCAGGACCGCCAGAACTACGCCGTGCTGATGCGCGTGGCGCTGCTCTCTTCTCTCAGCGCGGCCGACAGCACCGGCAGCCTGGGCTTTCGATGTGCTCGCGAGGTAAAGCCATGAAACGATTTCTGATCTGGGCCTGGCTGTCGCTGGCCGGCGCGGCCATGGCCGCCCTGCCCGGCGATTCGGTCTACCAGCTGGATGCCAGGCTGACCAACCAACAGGGCCAGGTGATCCGCCTGGATGGCGGACGCGGCCAGCCGGTGCTGGTCAGCATGTTCTACACCTCCTGCCAGTTCGTCTGCCCGATGCTGATCGACGCGGCGCGCGACACCGAGGCGGCGCTGACCGAGGCCGAGCGCCGGCGCGTGAAGGTGCTGCTGATCAGCTTCGACCCGGCGCGCGACACGCCGGCCAGGCTGGAAGCCATGGCCAAGGAGCGTGGGCTGGACGCCTCGCAATGGACGCTGGCCCGCACCGACCCGGCCACGGTGCGCAAGATCGCCGCGCTGCTGAAGTTCCAGTACCGCGCCCTGCCCGACGGAGAGTTCAATCACAGCGCCGAGCTCATCCTGCTCGACGGCGAAGGCCGCATCACGGCGCGCACCTCCATGCTGGCCGGCGCGGATGCAAACATGGTCAACGCGATCCGCAAGCAGGTGGCGGCGCGCCAGCCCTGACCGTCAACGGCGGCGCGTCGACACCACGAAGCGAACCAGCCGGCGCTGCGCGTCCGCCGTAACGCCAAAGGACAGCGTGCCCCACTCCCGCTCGTACACCAGATAGACCGGCACGCTGCCGGGGCGAAAGCGCGGCGACGGGATCTCGGTCTTGAAGTCGAGCCCGTAGTGCGTGCCGATGGCGGTCCCGTCGATGCCGCCATCCTCGCGCAGCGTTGCACTGAGGAAGACGGCGCCGTCGCCAATGTCGGCGTCGGGCATGCGCAGGTCGATCGCTTCATACGCCCCGCCCTTGCCTGCAGCCGGCGCCCAGGCCTCAATGGCGGCTGTGTCGGCATCCGGGTCCCGCACCAGGGTGACGCCGAGGAGGCTTGAGACCTTGGCGGGATCCAGCGCTGGCTCGGCCACCAACTGGTCAATCATTGCGAAGAGGGTCAGGTCGCTCATGGGCTGGCGCTCCGAAAGGGGTGCGGGCTTCAAAGATCAGGGGAAGAGGGTCACGCCGCTCAAGTCAGCGTAGTCGAGCTGCTTGGCCGGCTCGGACGCATGGGCACTGTTCCAGGTGTCGATATGGCCGCGGCCATAGTAGGTCTTGTAGTCTTCATGGGTCGTGCTGGTGATGAGGTCGCCAAACTCCTTGGCCATCTCCTGGCGCGCCGTGGCCTCGTCGATGTCGCCTTTTTCCAGCTTGTCGTAGATCGCCATGAACTTGCCGGAGGCGTCGGCCGGCACCTCGCTCACCACGCCCTCGGCCGCATGTTCCTTGGCGGCCCGGCAGGCCACGAGCTGGGCTTCGCCTTCGTCGATGAAGTCCACCTCGGTGGCCTTGCGCACATATTCCAGCCCGTCCGCCACGCTGTTCAGCGTGGGCTTGGGCGGCGGCGTGAACAGCGCGTGGCCGGTCTCGTGCGCCAGCCCACCCAGGGCCTCGTCGAGCGGGTCGCTGGGGTCGATGGCGATGGTCTTGTTGACCTTGTCGCAGTAGCTGCCCCCGCCCGGCTCGTTGAGCTTGATGACCCATTTGTCCTGCTGCAGCTTGACGATATTGGTCTTGAGCGTGGGCGACTGGGCCAGCTTCTCGTTGATCCCCTTGAGCCCCTTCTTGATGGTCTTGCTGCCCTTGGGCACTTTCTCCAGCGGCGTTTCGGCGAGCTGGTTGGTCTTGTCGACCACGGTCTGGGCCAACTTCTTCAGCTCGCTGTCCGACATCGGCTTGTCGGTCTTGCCGAGCTGGTTCTTCAGCGCCTGGTCGAGGATGCGCTTTTGCTCGTCGTTGAGCTTGGCCGAGCCCTTGAGCTGCTTCAGCTCGGTGCCCGTCGAGCCGAACTTTGCGGTGCCGCTGTCGACATTGGCCTTGCGCGCCACCGCCCTGGCGCAGTCGGCCACGGCGGTCTTGAATGCCGGCAAGGCCTTGATGGCGTCGACATAGGCCGTGATGGTCTTGGGGTCGGCGGGCAGCTTGGCCTTGGCCTGAGTGACCGCATCGAATGCGGCCGTCAATCCGCTCGGTGCCGTGGCCGGCAGGGCCTTGAGCGCCTTGTCGATCTCCGCCTTGTTGTCGTCGTATTTCTTTTTCAGCTGCTGCAGGGCCTTGGTCTCGACCTTGAGGTAGTCAGCCACCTTCCTGCCCAGCACGTCCAGGGCCTTGGCAGCCAGCACGAAGTCCTGCAGGGTCTTGGGGTCAGCCACCAGGCCATTGCGGGCGCTCTGCACGGCGGCATGCGCCGACTCAACGCCGGGCGGTGCCGCACCGGGCACCTTGGCCAGATCGCCCTGCTCGAGCTTGAGCTTGGCGGCGTCGTACTTGCCCTTGGCCGTGGCCACCGGGTCGTTCTTCGTGGGTTTGGCGTCGACCGACTCCAGCACCTCGCGCACGGCGGTCCGGGCGCCTCCTCGCTTGGGCAACTGGTCGGGCGGCGTGGACATGGGGAGCGCTCCTTCGGGGCGTCAAGGCCGCAGGGCCTCCGGCGGGATGGGGCGCGAGGATAGGAGCTCCCCGTGACCACGGTCAAGCCAGGACGCCGGCATCACACAGGAGTTCCAACGGCGATGCCGGGCGTCAGCAGGCGCTCCAGCAACTGCCGCACGCTGGTGATCTGGCTGCCGAAGGGCAGCCCGCCGCGGCCGCGGAAGAACAGGCCCTTGTTGACCTCGCCCCGCAATGCCGACCCCAGGCGCTGGTCAATGCAGAACTGGCCCCAGCCCTTGAGGCCGTCGCGCAGGCCGCACTGGCTCAGGCAGTCGAAGGCCATCGTGCAGCGCTGCTTGAGCTGGGCCACGGCCTGCAGCCTTTCCTCGGCCTTCAGGTATTTGCGAAGCCACGGCGTCATCACCGCGCGGGCGGGCAGGCCGGCCACGCTGGTGAACTCGACCAGGTCCTCGTCACGCGCTTCCACCAGCACCTGCTTGAAGTTGGGGTGGGCGTCGCACTCCTCGGTGGCGACGAAGGCCGTGCCGAGCTGGGCCGCGTCGGCGCCCAGGGATTGCAGGCGCTGGATGTCCTCGCAGCAGCGCACGCCGCCGGCGGCGATCAGCGGCACCTGGCCCTCCACGCCAGCGTCGCGGATCAGCTGGCGCACCGCAGGCAGCACGGTCTCGAAGTCGAAGCGCACGTCGCCCAGGTCGGCCACGCGCGCCGCGCCCAGGTGGCCGGCGGCATGGCCCGGGTGCTCGATGATGATGGCGCTGGGGATGCGCTGGCGCCGCTCCCATTTGCGCCACAGCAGCGCCACGCCGCGCGCGTCGCTGAGGATGGGCACGAGGGCCGTATTGGGGTGGTCCTGGGCCAGCTCGGGCAGGTCCAGCGGCAGGCCGGCGCCCACCACCAGCGCGTCCACGCCCTCCTGCAGCGCCGTGCGCACCGAGGCCGCGTAGTCGCTCACCGCGCGCATCACGTTGACGGCCAGCAGGCCACGCCCGCCGGCAATCCCGCGGGCCAGGCGGATCTCGCGCGCCAGTGCCTCCTGGTTGGCCTGCTGGATGACGGTCTTCTTGTTTTCGTCGCTGTCGCGCATGCCTTCGCTGCGCGCCATCAGGTCAGGGTGGTGGCGGCGCAGATCCACCGAGGCGATGGTGCCCCAGGCGCCCTGCGCGGCGACGCTGCCGGCCAGCCGATGGGCCGAGATGCCCACGCCCATGCCGCCCTGCACGATGGGCAGCAACTGCCGGCCGCGGATCAGCAGGGGTTTCAGGCTGGCCATGGCCATGCGGTCGAGAAGCGAAGGAGTGGTCATGGCGTGGGCGGATGAAAGGCGGAAGGGGCGATGCTGGGCGCAAGCGCCCCGCACCACTTTGATCTGGTGCAAGGTCAGGTGGATTCGTCAACCGCCCAGCACATGCATGTCCGCACGCTCGGGCTGTAGCAGGCGCTGCTTGTCGCGCTGCTCGGAGTAGGCGTCGCCGCGCTGCGCCCAGATGCCGGCCAGGTGCTCCCGCAGCTCCGTCTCGCCGCCCTGGGAAGCGCGCAGCAGCGGGCGCAGATCGTGGCCCTGGGGTGCGAACAGGCAGGTGAAGAGGCGGCCGTCCGCCGTCAGCCGGGCGCGCGTGCAGTCGCCGCAGAAGGCATGGCTGACGCTGCTGATGAAGCCGATCTCGCCCGCGCCGTCGGCGTAGCGCCAGCGCTGCGCCGTCTCGCCGCCACGGGTGGCGGGCAGCGGCAGCAGCGGCCAGCGCGCGGCGATGCGCGCACGCAGTTCGTCGCTGGGCAGCACCTCGTCCATCTTCCAGCCGTTGTGGCAACCGGCGTCCATGAACTCGATGAAGCGCAGCACCACGCTCGAGCCAAAGTGCTCGCGGAAGTGCCCGGCCAGCGGCAGCGCTTCGCCGTCGTTGACGCCACGGCGCACCACCATGTTGACCTTGATGCGCTCGAAGCCCGCGCGCTGCGCCGCCTCCAGCCCGCGCAGCACCTCGGCCACGGGGAAGCCGACGTCGTTCATGCGCTGGAAGACGGCGTCATCCAGCGCATCGAGGCTCACTGTGAGGCGGTTCAGGCCGGCGTCGCGCAGCGCAGCGGCCTGGCCGGCCAGCAGGCTGCCGTTGGTCGTCAGTGCCAGGTCGGGCGGCGTGCCATCCAGCGTGCGCAGCTCGGCCAACTGGCGGACAAGCCCGGCCAGGTCGCGGCGCAGCAGCGGCTCGCCGCCGGTCAGGCGCAGCGTGCGCACGCCCAGGGCCAGAGCCTCGCGGGCGACCTGCACGATCTCCTCGAAATTCAGCAGCTGCGCCTGTGGCAAGAAGCGATGGCCGGGGCCGAAGCGGCTGCGCGGCATGCAGTAGCTGCAGCGGAAATTGCAGCGGTCGGTCAGCGAAATGCGCAGGTCGCGCCAGGGGCGCTGGCGGCGGTCGTGCAGCGTGCCGTCCAGCGGTGCCAGCGAGGCGATCACACGGGGCATCCAAAGCAAAGGGGCTGTCCTTGCGTCCATGCCGGCATTCTGGGCAGCGGCCCCGGCCCGGCCCATCCGGCCGTGGCAGGACTAGGGCACTGGCGACCTACTCCTTTTGGGCGATGGCCGCCTCGTCCGCCCGCCGCGCACGCCGCGGCGGCAGCGCGTTACGGTGTCGACCATGAACATCGAGCATTTCAACGACCTGCTGGCCATGGCCCGTGCCCAGCCCGAGCCGCAACGGCTGCTGATGGTTTTCACCACGGCCGAGTGCGAACCCGACGCGACGCCCGAGCAGCGGGCCGCCCATGCCGCCGGCGAGGGCGGCGTGCTGCGCCCGCTGATGTGCGTGGACAAGGACCCGGCCGAGCTGCAGGACTTCGCGACCCTGGCCGCCGAGGCGCGCCACGCCGGGCCGGCCTGGCAACTGATGTTCACCGCTGCCCTGGCCGGCCGCACGACCACCAGCGAGATCCAGCGCATGCTGGAGCTGTTGACCAAGCGCGTGGAGACCGGTGAGTTCGGCGGGCTGCTGTCGTTCAACCCGACTGGCGAGACCGTGTTTATCGGCTAAACGATGGGGACGCCGCTGGCGTCCATCCCGTCTTCCTCGCTGCTCAGCAGGTAGGGCCCGGTGCCGGCATTGTCGGCGCGCGAGGCGGGCACGAAGGCGCCAACGGCCACGTCGAACACGTGCACCTCGCCGTCCTCGATGACGTAGTGCCAGCCGTGCAGCGTCAGCGACCGCGCCTCGACGCGCTCGCGCACCATCGGGTAGTCCATCAGCCGCTCCAGCTGCAGCACGATGGCGCGCTGCTCGGTGCGGCGCATCACCTCGGGGCCGGGCTCGGCCACCGGCAACGCGGCCTCGCGGCCCAGGTCCAGCCAGCGGGCGAGGTTCTGCGCGGCCGGCGCCACCTCGCCGTACAGCGCCCGGATGGCGCCGCAATGGCTGTGTCCGCAGACGATGATGCGGTGCACCTGCAGGTTCAGCACCGCGTACTCGATGGCCGCCGCCGTGCCGTGGAAGCCCTGGCTCTGGTCGTACGGCGGCACGAAGGCGCCGACGTTGCGCACCAGGAAAAGCTCGCCCGGGCCGGCGCCGGTCAGCAGATAGGGCACGAGGCGCGAATCCGAGCAGCCGATGAACAGCGTCAGCGGATGCTGGCCATCGTCGACGAGATGCCGGAACAGCGAGCGCTGCTGAGGGAAGGCGTCCGTCTGGAAGCGGCGCAGGCGTTCGAGCAGCTCGTCGGGCATCACTGCACCAACGGTGAACTCGCTTGCTGAAGCTCGACACCTTCCAGTCGCGCGTCCGCGGCCAGTGTCTGCAGGTACTGGCGCAGCGCGCTGATCTGATGCAGCTGGCGCATGCGCTGGGCCACGGCCTCGCGCACCTGCTCGAAGGCCGGCAGCCGCCCCGGCTCGCGTGCGTCGATGGCGGCGATGTGCAGTCCGAAGCGGCTGTGCAGCAGCTGCGGCAACACGCCGATCTCGCTGCGGCCGAACAGCTCCTTGGCGAACTCGGGCGCGCAGTCGTTCGCCGTCAGCCAGCCCAGCCGCCCGCCCTCGGCGCCACTCGGGCAGTTGGACAGCATCTTCGCCGCTTCGTCAAAAGCGGCCACGTCGCTGGCACGCAGCTGGATCAGATGCCCTTCCGCGCGCTGGCGCAGCAGGCTCACGTCCACGCCGGGCGTGACGGCGAACAGGATGTGCCGCACCTGCACGCGCTCGCCCTGCGCGTAGTGCCTGGCGTTGGCCTCGTAGTGGCGCAGGCAGGCCGTCTCGTCCGGCTCGGGGCCGGCCAGCTCCCGGGCAATCAGCGCCTCGATGGCCTGGCTGGCCGCCTCGCTCAGCGCTCCCTCGCGCGGCGCGGGGTCGTCGGCTGCGAGCAGGCCCAGCTCGATGGCGCGCTGGCGCAGCAGCTCGGTGCAGGCGCGCTGGCGCAGCGCGGCCTCGTCCAGCGCCTCTTCGACGGCGGCGATTTCGATGTGGTTCACATGAGCCATGGCGGACCTCACTTCGGCAGGTTCAGGCGGCGCGAGCGCACGACCTGGTAGGGACGCAGGACGTAGAAGACCGACGCCAGCCCGCTCCACACATGCACGAGGCGGCTGAACGGGAACAGCAGGAAGATCGTCATGCCCAGCACCATGTGGACCTTGTAGGGCCAGGCCAGGGCCACGAGGCCGCTCGCGTCGGGGTTGAAGGTGACGATGCGCTGCGCCCAGTCGCTCAGCACCAGCATGACCGTGCCGTCGGCGTGCGCCAGCGAGAACGGCAGCGTGATGAGGCCCAAGCTGAGCTGCACCCACAGGATCCACAGGATGGCCAGGTCGGTGCGGTGGCTGGTGAGGCGGATGCGCGGGTCGGTCATGCGGCGCCAGATCAGCATCGACAGGCCGATGAAGCAGAACGTGCCGGCCACGCCGCCAGCGACGATGGCCAGCATCTGCTTAGTTGCCGGGCTGATGAAGTGCTCGTAGACGGCATGAGGCGTCAGCATGCCTACCGTGTGGCCAACGAACAGAAACAGGATGCCGGCGTGGAAGAGGTTGCTGCCCCATTTCATGCCCCGGCTGCGCAGCAGCTGCGAGCTGTCGCTCTTCCAGGTGTACTGATCACGGTCGAAGCGGGCCAGGCTGCCCATCAGGAAGACGGCCAGGCAGATGTAGGGGTAGACGACGAACAGGAAGTTGTGGACGGCGTTCATGCCTGGGCTCCCGGTTGATGCGCACTGGGCTTGCGCACGATGTGGATGGGCTGCGGCTGCTCGGGCCGCGACTGGCCGGCCGACGAGCAGCCGCCGAAGGCCTCGGGCTCGGCCCAGTCTTCGTCGAGCTCGGGCTCGGGCGGAATCTCGACGCGCTCGGCGCGCTCGCCCGCCAACTCCAGCGCGGCGGCCAGCACGCTGGCATAGGGGCTCTGGCGACGCTTCAACGCGCTGAAGATGGACCGCGTGATGTGAGCGATCTCGGCGAGGAAGTCGTGTGCCTCGCGGGCCGGCTGCGTGCTCGCGTACTCCAGCACCACGGCCAGGTGGTCGGGCAGCTCGCCGGGCGCGAGGTACAGGCCCGCACGCTCGTAGGTCTGCTGCAGGTCGACCATGGCCGGGCCACGCTCGCGCGAGTCGCCGTGGATGTGCTCGAACAGGTGCAGGGCCGTGCCGCGGCCGCGGTCGAAGAGGTCGACGAAATCGGCTTCCACGGCGAAGGGGTCGTCGCGATGAAGATGCTGCAGCAGCGCGCACAGCTCGTCGATGCGAGCCGCCGGCAGCGCGGCCTCGGCGCGCAGGGCCTGCTGCAGCTCGGGCACGGCGGCACGCAAGGCCGCATCCGGGTAGCGCAGCAGCGCGGCGAGCACGCGCAGGCTGTAGGGGGCGTGGGTGGGTTTGGTGAACATGGCGGCCCTCAGATCGTTGCCTTGATGGGGATGGTTCGCTTCTTCTCCGAGCCGAAGAGGCTCGTTTCCGTCACGCCCTCGGAGCAGCCGTTGCCGAAGCTGAAGCCGCAGCCGCCGCGCACGTTGAAGGCGTTCTCGGCGTACTCGCGGTGCGTCGTCGGGATGACGAAGCGGTCCTCGTAGTTGGCGATGGCCATCACGCGGTACATGTCCTGCACCTGGGCTTCGGAGAGGCCGGCCTGATCGAGCACGGCCAGGTTCTTCACGCCGTCCACGTGCACGCCGCGCTGGTAGGCGCGCATGGCCAGCATGCGCTCCAGCGCGCCGACGACGGGCACGGTGTCGCCCGCGGTCAGCAGGTTGGCGAGGTACTGCACGGGGATGCGCAACTGCTTCACGTCGGGCAGCTCGCCCACCTCGCCCAGCTGGCCGGCGTTGGCCGCCGCGCTGATGGGCGACAGCGGCGGCACGTACCAGACCATGGGCAGCGTGCGGTACTCGGGGTGCAGCGGCAGCGCCACCTTCCAGTCCACGGCCATCTTGTAGACGGGGCTGTTGCGCGCCGCTTCCAGCCAGTTCTCCGGGATGCCGTCAGCCCGCGCCTGCTTGATGACGGCGGGGTCGAAGGGGTCCAGGAAGAGGTCGAGCTGGGCCTGGTAGAGGTCCTTGTCGTTGGGCGTGGCGGCGGCCTCAAGAATGCGGTCGGCGTCGTACAGCAGCACGCCGAGATACCGGATGCGGCCGACGCAGGTCTCGGAGCAGACCGTGGGCTGGCCCGCTTCGATGCGCGGGTAGCAGAAGATGCACTTCTCGGCCTTGCCGCTCTTCCAGTTGTAGTAGATCTTCTTGTACGGGCAGCCCGACACGCACATGCGCCAGCCGCGGCACTTGTCCTGGTCGATCAGCACGATGCCGTCTTCCTCGCGCTTGTAGATCGAGCCCGACGGGCAGCTCGCCACGCACGCCGGGTTCAGGCAGTGCTCGCACAGCCGCGGCAGGTACATCATGAAGGTGTTCTCGAACTGGCCGTAGATGTCCTTCTGGATGTCGTCGAAGTTCTTGTCCTTGCTGCGTTTGCTGAATTCGCCGCCGAGGATCTCCTCCCAGTTCGGGCCCCACTCGATCTTCTCCATGCGTTGGCCGGTGATGAGGCTGCGCGGGCGGGCCGTGGGCGCATGCTTCATCTCGGGGGCCGACTGCAGGTGGTCGTAGTCGAAGGTGAAGGGCTCGTAGTAGTCGTCGATCTCCGGCAGGTTGGGGTTGGCGAAGATCTTCATCAGGAGCTTCCACTTGCCCCCCTGGCGCGGTTCCAGCTTGCCGTCGGGCTTGCGGATCCAGCCGCCGTTCCACTTGTCCTGGTTCTCCCATTCCTTGGGATAGCCGATGCCGGGCTTGGTCTCCACGTTGTTGAACCAGGCGTACTCGACGCCGGGGCGGCTGGTCCAGACGTTCTTGCAGGTCACCGAGCAGGTGTGGCAGCCGATGCACTTGTCCAGGTTCAGGACCATGCCGATCTGTGCGCGAATCTTCATTTGCTTGCTCCTCGGGTTCTCAGGGGTTTTCGCCTTGGGCCTGGTAGGCCGCGGCGAGGTGGTCGTCACGCGGGGTGTCGAGCCAGTCCACCTTTTTCATCTTGCGCACCACGACGAACTCGTCGCGGTTGGTGCCGATGGTTCCGTAGTAGTTGAAGCCGTAGCTGTACTGGGCGTAGCCACCGATCATGTGGGTGGGCTTGGTGACGATGCGCGTCACCGAGTTGTGGATGCCCCCACGCACGCCGGTGATCTCGCTGCCGGGCGTGTTGATGATCTTTTCCTGCGCGTGGTACATCAGCGTCATGCCGGGGTTCACGCGCTGGCTGACCACCGCACGGGCCGCGATGGCGCCGTTGATGTTGAACAGCTCCACCCAGTCGTTGTCTTCGATGCCGGCGCTTTTCGCGTCGTCCTCGCTGAGCCAGATGACGGGACCGCCGCGGTTGAGCGTCAGCATCAGCAGGTTGTCGCTGTAGGTGCTGTGGATGCCCCACTTCTGGTGCGGCGTGATGAAGTTCAGCACGATCTCGCGGTTGCCGTTGGGCTTGATGTTCTGGATGCCGGCCGTCGTCTTCAGGTCCACCGGCGGGCGGTAGCTGCTGAAGCCCTCGCCGAAGGCGCGCATCCAGGCGTGGTCCTGGTAGAACTGCTGGCGGCCGGTCAGCGTGCGCCATGGAATCAGTTCATGCACGTTGGTGTAGCCGGCGTTGTAGGAGACCTTCTCGCTCTCCAGCCCGCTCCAGGTCGGTGAGCTGATGATCTTGCGCGGCTGCGCCTGGATGTCGCGGTAGCGGATCTTCTCGTCCTCGCGGTGCAGGGCCAGGTGCACGTGCTCGCGGCCGGTGGCCCGGCCCTGGGCTTCCCAGGCCTTCACGGCGACATGGCCGTTGGTCTCGGGCGCGAGTTGCAGGATGACCTCGCAGGCGTCGATGTCGCTGACGATGCGGGCGCGGCCTTCGGCGTTCACGCCGTTGAGCTCGGCGAGCTGGGCCACCTCCGTCTTGGTGTCCCAGCCGATGCCCTTGCCGCCGTTGCCCAGCTTCTCCATCAGCGGGCCCAGCGCCGTGAAGCGCTCAAACGTGGCCGGGTAGTCGCGCTCGACGACGGCGATGGTGGGCGCCGTCTTGCCGGGGATGAGGTCGCACTCGCCCTTCTTCCAGTCCTTCACGCCGAAGGGCTGGGCGAGCTCGGCCGGCGTGTCGTGCATCAGCGGCGACAGGACGACTTCCTTCTCCACGCCCAGGTGGCCGATGCAGACCTTGCTGAAGGCTTTGGCGAAACCCTTGTAGATCTCCCAGTCACTGCGCGACTGCCAGACCGGGTCCACGGCCGCTGACAGCGGGTGGATGAAGGGGTGCATGTCGCTGGTGTTGAGGTCGTTCTTCTCGTACCAGCTGGCGGTGGGCAGCACGATGTCGCTGTACAGGCAGGTCGTGCTCATGCGGAAGTCCAGCGTCACGAGCAGGTCCAGCTTGCCCTGCGGCGCTTGGGCATGCCAGCGCACTTCGTTGGGCTTGGCGTCGTCCACGCCGAGGTCCTTGCCCTGCACGCCGTTCTCGGTGCCGAGCAGGTGCTTGCAGAAATACTCGTGGCCCTTGCCGCTGGAGCCCAGCAGGTTGGAGCGCCAGACGAACATGTTGCGCGGCCAGTTCTGCGGCGCGTCGGGGTCTTCGCAGCTCATCTGCAGCGAGCCGTCGCGCAGGCCGCGCACGACGTAGTCCTTGGGCTCCATGCCGGCGGCAGCGGCATCCTTCACCACCTGCATCGGGTTGGTCTTGAGCTGCGGCGCGCTGGGCAGCCAGCCCATGCGCTCGGCGCGCACATTGCAGTCGATCAGGCTGCCGGCGAACTCGGCACGCTGGGCGTCTGTCGCCAGTGGCGACAGGACTTCGTCCACGTCCAGCTTCTCGTAGCGCCACTGGTCGCTGTGGGCGTAGAAGAAGCTGGTGCTGTTCATCTGGCGCGGCGGGCGCACCCAGTCGGTGGCGAAGGCCAGCGGCACCCAGCCGGTCTGCGGGCGCAACTTCTCCTGACCCACGTAATGCGCCCAGCCACCACCGCTCTGGCCGATGCAGCCGCACATCATCAATAGGTTGATGACACCGCGGTAGTTCATGTCGCAGTGGTACCAGTGGTTCATCGCGGCGCCGATGATGATCATCGACTTGCCCTTGGTCTTGTGCGCGTTCTCGGCGAACTCGCGCCCCACGCGGATGACCTGCGCGCGCGGCACCCCGGTGATGGCTTCCTGCCAGGCGGGCGTGTAGGGGGCGTTGTCGTCGTAGCTCCTGGCACCCGAGCCGAAGCCGCGGTCGATGCCGTACTGCGCGGCCTGCAGGTCGAAGACGGTGGCGACAAGCACCTCGCCGTCCTGCGTCTTCAGCGTGGTGGCCGGCACGCGGGCGCAGTGGCTGACGCCGTCCTGCTGCGGGTTGGGCGTGAAGTGCTCGCTGGCGCTGCCGGCGAAATAGGGGAAGGCGACATCGACGAGCTCGTGCGCCTGCGCGCCGTCTTCCACGAGGGAGAGCTTGAGCTTGACGTCACCGCCGCCCTCGGCCTCCCTGGCCTCCAGGTTCCACTTGCCGGTGTCGTCGCGGCCCTCGGCACCCCAACGGAAACCGATGGAGCCATGGGGCAGCACCAGGCGGCCGGTGGCGTCATAGGCCAGCGTCTTCCACTCGGGGTTGTTGCTCTGGCCCATCTGGCCGGCCAGGTCGCTGGCGCGCAGGTAGCGCCCGGGCACGCGGGTCTTGCGGCCGTCGGGCAGGGTCTGCTCCTCCAGCAGCACGAGCAGCGGCAGGTCGGTGTAGCGACGCGCGTAGTCGTCGAAATAGGGGCTGCGCTCCTTGAAATAGAACTCGTTGAGCGCGACGTGGCCCATGGCCATGGCAAGCGCCGCGTCGGTGCCCTGCTTGGGGTGCAGCCACAGGTCGGCCAGCTTGGCGACCTCGGAGTAGTCGGGCGTCACCGCCACCGTCTTGGCGCCCTTGTAGCGCACCTCGGTGAAGAAGTGGGCGTCCGGCGTGCGCGTCTGCGGCACGTTGCTGCCCCAGGCAATGATGTAGTTGCTGTTGTACCAATCGGCCGATTCGGGCACGTCCGTCTGCTCGCCCCAGACCTGCGGGCTGGCCGGTGGCAGGTCGCAGTACCAGTCGTAAAAGCTCATGCAGACGCCGCCGATCAGGCTCAGGTAGCGGCTGCCGGCCGCGTAGCTGACCATGGACATCGCCGGGATGGGCGAGAAGCCGATGACGCGGTCCGCGCCGTGCTGCTTGATCGTGTAGACGTTGGCCGCGGCGATCAGCTCGTTGACCTCGTCCCAGGTGGAGCGCACGAAGCCGCCCATGCCGCGCAGCTGCTGGTAGTCACGCCGGGCGCTCTCGTCGCTCTGGATCAGCGCCCAGGCATCGACCGGGCTCTTCGAGACCGCCAGCGCCTCGCGCCAGCGCTTGAGCAGGCGGCCGCGCACCATCGGGTACTTCACGCGGTTGGCGCTGTAGAGATACCAGCTGTAGCTCGCGCCCCGCGCGCAGCCGCGCGGCTCGTGGTTGGGCAGCTCGGGGCGGGTGCGCGGGTAGTCGGTCTGCTGGGTCTCCCAGGTGACGATGCCGCCCTTGACGTAGATCTTCCATGAGCAGGAGCCGGTGCAGTTCACGCCGTGCGTGCTGCGCACGATCTTGTCGTGCGCCCAGCGGTTGCGGTAGGCGTCCTCCCAGGTGCGGTCCTCGCCGGTGCTCACGCCGTGGCCACCGGCGAAGACCTCCTTGGGCAGCTGGAAGGCGGTCAGTCGATCCAGGAAATGGGACATTGATTTCTCCGTTAGCAGGACAGGGGGGCGTGGCGACGGCCGTAGAACCACCAGCAGATGGCCATGCAGCTCAGGTAGAACGCCAGGAAGCAATAGAGCGCGGCCTCGGGGCCGCCGGCCAGCGTGATCGCGCTGCCAAAACTCTTGGGAATGAAGAAGCCGCCGTAGGCACCGACGGCTGAGCACAGGCCGAGTGCCGCGGCGCCCTGGGCCTGCGCTTCGGGCAAGGGGCGCTGGCTCTTCTGCGCCTCGCACACGAAGCCCAGCGGCACCATGCGGAAGGTGCTGCCGTTGGCGATACCGGCGGCGACAAAGAGCAGCAGGAAGCTGGCGCCGAACAGCCAAGCGCCGCCTTCCATGCCGAGGCTGGCCAGCACACCGACGACGCCCAGCGCCAGCCCGCCGAAGCAGGCCAGGCTGATGCGCGCGCCGCCAAAGTTGTCGGCCACCCAGCCGCCCAGCGGCCGCGCCAGCGCGCCGAGCAAGGGGCCCAGCCACACCAGGTGCTGCGCGCCCTCAAAGCCGGGGAACTGGCTGCGCAACAGCAGCGGGCCGGCCGCCGCGAAGCCGATGAAGCTGCCGAAGCTGCCCAGGTAGAGCCAGCTCATCAGCCAGCTGTGGCGGTGCGTGAAGAGCTGGGCCTGCTCGGCCATGCCAACACCGGCCGAGGGCAGGTCGTCCATGCCGAACCAGGCCGCCATGCTGGCAAGCGCGATCAGCGGCAGCCACACCAGGCCGGCATTGGCCAGCCACAGCCCGCCCGATTGAGCGGGCAGGCCGAAGAGGTCCAGCGTAATGACCACCGGCACAGCCCATTGCACGAGGCCCACGCCCAGGTGGGCGAAGCCGGCGCCCAGGCCCAGCGCCCTGCCCTGCTCGCGCGCCGGAAAGCAGGCGCTGATGTGGGCCATGCCGCTAGCGAAGTTGGCGCCGCCCAGGCCGCACAGCAGGGCCAACACCACCATCCATTCATAGGGCGTGGCGGGGTCCTGCACCGCCAGCGCGATACCGCCGGCGGGCAGCAACAGGCTGGCCGTGGACAAGGCCGTCCAGCGTCGCCCGCCGACCCAGCGCACCGCGAAGCCGTAGAAGATGCGCAAAGTGGCGCCGCACAGAGCCGGCAGCGCGCTCAGCCAGAACAGCTGGTTGGTGCTGTAGCGAAAACCCGCCGCCGGCAGGTGCACGACGAGCACCGACCACAGCATCCACACCGCGAACGACAGCGCCAGCGCGGGAACGGCGATCCACAGGTTGCGCAGCGCCACCGCCCGGCCATGGCCGGCCCAGAAATCCGGGTCTTCCGGATTCCAGCGCAGTGGAAGTGAGAGGGTCTTTGGCACGATGGTCATGCTCCGCGGCGGGGGCCCATCTGCCCATCCACCGCAGGTCGGGTAGGACCGGCGCGGAAGGAGGAGGCGGGCAAGTGAAGGCATCGTTCTTTCGGACGAGGCGCGCGCGCCAGGCCTGAAAAGCAAGAAGGCCCGAAGGCGATGCCTCCGGGCCTTTATGAGCGGCCTTTGGCTCGCCTCAGGGGTTCTTGATCTCCGCGCCACGGCGCAGATAGAACCACCAGTTCAACACCAGGCAGACGGCGTAGAAGGCCGCGAAGCCGTAGAAGGCGAACTGCGGCGTGCCGGCCTTGATTTGCTCGCCGATCAGCACCGGCGCGACGAAGGCGCCATAGGCCGCGACGGCCGACGTCCAGCCGAGCACGGGGCCGGCCTGGGTTCGGTCGAAGATGACGCCCACCGAGCGGAAGGTCGAGCCGTTGCCGACGCCGCTGGCCGCGAACAGCAGCACCATCAGGCCCATGAAGGCCGGGAAGAACTGCTCCGGCGTGGCTGAGCCGTAGGCCTGCTGCATCACATAGCCGACCGCGGCGGACGCGAACACCATGACCGCAGAGATGACCTGCGTGACGATGGAGCCGCCGACCTTGTCAGAGATCCAGCCGCCGACGGGCCGCACCGCGGCGCCGACGAAGGGTCCGATCCAGGCGTAGGTCAGCGCAGACGGGGCGTTCGGGTTCTTCAGCGTGTGGGTGAGCACGCCGGCCGCATCAGGGATGTGCTGGAAGCCGAAGATCACCGTGATCGCCAGTGGCAGAGCCATGGAGAAGCCGATGAAGCTGCCGAAGGTGACGACGTACAGCGCCGTCAGGCTCCAGGTGTGCTTGTTGCGGAAGATGGCGAACTGCTTGGCCACGTTCTCCTTCATCGCGCCGAAGGCAGCCAGGCGCATGACGAGCAGCGCCGCGACGATGTCCAGCGGGATGGCCACCCACATGTTCAACAGCCCCAGGCCGGTGGGCGCCGGCAGGTAGAGGTAGAGCATGCCGATGGACGGCACGAAGGCCAGCGAGTACAGGTAGGTGATCTTCAGGAAGGCGACCACCGGATGACCGGCGTTGGGCGTCACCGTCTTCAGGTTGTTCATGCCGAACCAGCACAGCGCGGCCAGCGGCACCAGCGACAGCACCCAGGCGAAGCCGGCGTTCTGGATCCAGGTCTGCGTGCCGGCCGGGATCTTGCCGAAGATCCAGCCGCTGGCCTTCACCAGCGTCATCGGGTCGCCGCTCAGACCGAAAAAGCTGACCGTCATCACCAGCGGGATGACGACCTGCATCGTCGTCACGCCGAAGTTCCCGAGGCCCGCGTTCAGGCCCAGCGCCGTGCCCTGCAGGCGCTTGGGGAAGAAGGTGTTGATGTTGGACATCGAGCTGGCGAAATTGCCGCCGCCCACGCCCGACCACAGCGCCATCAGCTGGAAGGCCCACAGCGGCCAGTCCTTGTGCTGCAACGCGACACCGGTGCCGATGGCCGGCGCCAGCAGCATGGCCGTGGTGAGGAAGATGGTGTTGCGCCCGCCGGCCATGCGGATCAGGAAAGAGGCCGGGATGCGCATCGTCGCGCCCGAAATGCCGGCGATGGCCGTCAGCGTGAAGAGCTCGGCCTGGGTGAAGGGGAAGCCCAGGTTGAGCATCTGCACGGCGATGATGCCCCACATGCCCCAGACGGCGAAGCCGCACAGCAGGGCCGGGATGGAGATCCACAGGTTGCGGTAGGCGATGCGCTTGCCGGTGCTTTCCCAGAAGGCGTCGTCCTCGGGGCGCCAGTCCGCGATGTCGTTCTTGCTCATGATGCGGGTCCTTTCGGCGCTCAGCCGGCGAGGTGGAATTCGGGCGCGTTGCGGCCCATGACTTCGGTGCGGCGCACCTCGGTCCAGTACATCCAGATCAGCGAGATCCAGACGACGCCGTACATCAACATGAAGGCGCTGGAGCGGATGCCGGTCAGGTCCAGCAGCGCGCCGAACAGGATGGGCAGCACGAAGCCGCCCAAGCCGCCGGCCAGGCCGACGATGCCGCTGATCGCGCCGATGTTGCCGGGGTAGTCGTCGCTGATGTACTTGAAGACCGAGGCCTTGCCAAAGGCCCAGGCCACGCCCAGCACGGCCAGCAGCGCGGTGAAGGTGTAGACGTTCAGGCCGATGTGGAAGGTCTTGGCGCCGGCCAGCGTCACGATGGTGAAGTCGGTCTGCGGGTAGCTCAGCAGGAACAGGCAGATCCAGCTCACCCACAGCACCCACCAGGTGACCTTGTGGGCGCCGTACTTGTCCGACAGCAGGCCGCCGACGGCGCGCAGCACGCCGCCGGGCAGGCTGAAGCAGGCCGCCAGCAGCGCGGCCACGCGGATATCCAGGCTGAACTCGCCGACGTAGTACTGCACCATCCACAGCGCCAGCGCCACATAGCCGCCGAAGACGATGCTGTAGTACTGGCAGTACTTCAGCACACGCGGGTCCTTCAGCGCCTTCAGCTGCTCGCGAAAGCTGACGTTGCTGGTGACGAGGTGGGCCGGGTTGCTGTGGCTGAACAGCCAGAACAGCACGACGGTGCCGGCCATGATGGCCGCATAGACCTGGGGCACCATGGCCCAGCCGAAGCCGACCAGCAGCACCGGGGCGATGAACTTGTTGACTGCCGAGCCGGAGTTGCCCGCGCCATAGACGCCCATGGCCATGCCCTGGCGGCTCTTGGGGAACCAGCGCGCGACGTACGGCGTGCCCACCGAGAAGGAGCCGCCCGCCAACCCGACGAAGAGGCCGATGACGAGGAAGTGCCAGTACTGCGTCGCGTAGGCCATCAGCCAGATGGCCGGCACGGTGGCGAGCATCAGTAGCGTGAGCACGATGCGGCCGCCATAACGGTCCGTCCAGATGCCCAGCGGCACGCGCACGAGAGAGCCGGTCAGCACCGGCATGGCCGTCAGCAGGCCGAATTCGGTGGCGTTGAGGCCGAGCTGCTTCTTGATGGGGATGCCGATGACGCCGAACATCATCCAGACCATGAAGCAGACGGTGAAGGCCAAGGTGCTGACGATCAGCACCGACCAGGCCTTGCGGTCGACAGGGGGCGCAGTCATGCGGTTTCCTCCTCAGTGAACATGAGGAGACTGTCCCGCGCAGCCTGCGCGCCGCACATTCACCAGAGGGGCAGCGGGGCACCGCCCGCAGGGAGGACGACGGCCCGGGCGGCCTCGTCCTAAAGAACTACGTGCGTTGCTGCGTGACCAGCACGGCGGCCTGCACGCGCGAGTCCAGGTCCAGCTTGCGCAGCAAGTGCTGCACATGGATCTTCACCGTCGTCTCGGCGATGCCGAGCTCGCGCGCGATGTGCTTGTTGGAATCGCCGCGGGCGATCAGGTCGACGATCTCGCGCTCGCGCGGCGACAGCGTGCCCAGCGGGTCGGGCGGCACGGCGGCGGCGGTGGACGCTGCCTCGGCTTCGTGGCGGAAGGCCGTGGCCAGCTTGCCGGCCATCTCGGCGCTGAAGCTGGACACGCCGCGCACCGCGCGCTCGATGGCCTGGGTCAGCTCGTGGTTGTCCGCCGTCTTCAGCAGATAGCCGCAGGCGCCGGCGCGCAGGGCCGCGCCCAGGTCGGCCTCCGACTCGCTCATCGTCAGCATCAGCACCTGGGCACCCGGCGCGGCCGCCTTCAGCGCCGGCAGGGCCTGCACGCCGGTGACGCCGGGCAGGTGGTTGTCCAGCAGGATGACCTGGGGTTGCAATTCGGCCGCCAGGCGCTCGGCCGCACCGGCGTCGCCGGCCTCGCCAACGACCTGCAACTGCGACTGCGTGGCCAGCAGCGCGATCAGGCCGCGGCGGAACAGCGTGTGGTCGTCAACGACAAGGACGCGGATGGGTTCGGCATTCATGATGTATTGGCCGTCTCGTATTCGGGCAGGGAGACGCGCACCAGCGTGCCGCGCCCGGGTTGGGATTCCAGCGCCACGGCGGCACCCACCTTGGCGGCGCGCTCGCGCATGATGCGCAGCCCGACGTGGCTGTCGTCGGGCGAGTCCAGGGCCATGTCGAATCCACGGCCGTCGTCGCGCACGTCGATCTGCCAGTGCGGCTGGTGCGCCAGCCGCACGTGGACCTGGCTGGCCTGGGCGTGCTTGCGCACATTGGCCAACGCCTCCTGTACCACGTGCAGCAGCTGCACCTGCACGTCGGCCGGCAGCGGTGCGCCGTGGCCGTCCACCTCCAGCTCGGCCTGCAGGCCGCTTTGCAGGCGGAACTTCTGCAGCGTCTGCTGCAGCGCGGGCAGCAGGTCGTCGCCATCGGTGCGGGTGCGGAAATGCATCAGCAGCGCCCGCACGTCGGCAGTGCATTCCTTCAGGCCCAGCTCCAGCTCGTCGATGAGGCGCACGGCTGCATCGGCCTTGCCGCCCCGCTGCGCGTCCTTCAGCAGTTGCAGCTGGATCTTCATGAAAGCCAGGCTTTGTGCGATGGAATCGTGCATCTCGCGGGCCAGCATGCCGCGCTCCTCGGCCACAGCGGCTTCGCGCTGCAACGCCTCGCTGCGCAGGCTGTCCATGGCGCTGGCCAGATGGCTCGCCAGGCTGTCCAGCAACTCGCGGTCCGCCTGGCTGGGCTGGGGCGGGTCGCGAAACAGCAGGTCGACCTCGCCCATCACGCGGCCCTGCACCGTCAACGCCACCGCCGTCACGGCGACGAAGCCGGCCTTGGCGCAGTGCGACCTGTGATCGCTCTCGCGGGTGATCGGAATGACCTTGGCATGAGGCCCGGGGCTGCCGCAATGGCAGGCGCCGGGTGCCACGCAACGCTCGGCCTCGGCCATCGCGGGCGGCATGCCCTGCGAAGCCAGCAGCACCATGCGCTGCTGGCTCGGGTCCAGCCAGCGCATCGCGACGGCATCGGCGCCGGCCGCGCGGCGCATGCGCTCGGCAAAACCCGCGCCCAGGTCGCGCACCGACGACGCCCCCGCGGCGAAGGACGTGGCCTCGTACAGCGTGGCCAGCCGCTGCTGCTCCAGGCGCAGGTCGGCCGTCTTGGCACGCACTTCATCGGCCATGCCCTGGTAGACGGCCTCAAGGCGCTGCGCCATGCGGTTGAAGCCGCGCGCCAGGTCGCCGAATTCGTCCTGCGAGTCCTCGGCCACGCGGGCGCCAAGCGCGCCCTGCTCCAGCGCCTGCAGGCCGCGGCGCAGCCGGTCCACCGGCGCGAACACGACGAGGTGCGAGGCGTACAGGAAGATCAGGGCCGCGGCGATGGCCATGCCGACGAGCGCCAGCTGCACGCTGGACAGCAGCGAGCTCCAGCCTGCCATGCGCGCCTCGACGGCGTCGACGAGGACGTCGATGCGCTGCACCTGGGCCTCGGCCTGCGCGCCGGTGGGCGCCGGCAGGCCATCGACCGCGGTCGACTTCAGCTGCTGCCAGCCCTCGCGCACGCCGCGCCAGGCCTGCAGGGTGTGCTCATCGCGAGGCAGGAAGAGGGGCCGCGCGGGGTCGCCGTCCACCAGCAGCTGCAGGGAGGCGTCATAGGCCTGGGTGAGCGGGCGCAGGGCATCGCTGCCGGCACCGACGCTTTGGTGGGCGAGGCGCCAGGTCTGCATGCGCAGCCGCCCCGCTTCGTTGACCGCCGCCGCGCCGCCTTCGAGCTGCCAGCCTATCCACAGCGTCAGGCCGATCGAGCCCAGCGCGATGCACAGCAAGGCGGCTCCGAGGATGCCGACCTTGGTGGCGAGACGGGCGCGATTCCAGCCTTTGGACATGCGGCGGATTCTGGGCAGGCCGTTCCCGCGTGAGCTTGATCTCGCGCAAGCGCGGCGACGAATCACTCCGCCACCGTTCCCGCTGGCCCGGCGGGTTCGGCCGCGGCCGCAGGGGCGTCCAGGCCCCAGTTCATCCAGTCGTCGCCGAACAGCTCGCTCGGATGCGGCGTGGCCACCGAGCCGTTGCCGCATTGCAGCGCATCGGCCGAGCAATAGCGGTCGCAGCCCCAGCAGATGCGCCCGGGGTTCGCCGGCCGGATCGGGAACCTCCGGCTCACGCGAACGCCTCCGCGGCCTCCGGCATGTGGGGAAAGCCGGCCGCGCCGCGCAGCCGATGCACCGGCCGGACCATGAACACCGTGCGATCACGCCCGCGTTCCAGCAGCAGCGAGCGCACGCGCGCCTGCCACAGCTCGCCGAGGTCTTTCTCGTCCTGAGGCGCCGCCTTACCGGAGGCGAGAAGCGCCACCAGCACATCCAGTTCCGCCTGTCCCGGCAGGGAGGTCGTGTCCACGCCCACGTCCACGGCGGCCTGCGTGTCGAGCCGGGTGAAGCGCAGCGCCAGCACCAGGTCGGGCTTGCTGCGGATCAGGCCGGCCCGGCTGAAGCGCCCACCCAGGCCCTTGAAGCCGGACCCACCCGCCGCACCCGTGAGCATCTGCACCACCGTCGCGACGACACCGGTCCCACCGGAGCGCGCATCGTCGCGGAACTCCACCTTGATGCCGCCGCGCTGCGACAGGCCGTCCGGGTAGAGCTGCTCCAGCGCCAGCCAGGTCAGCCAGTAGGCCGACGCGACGGCCACGCAGGCATGGCCCGTCAGCCGCACGGCGTCGGCGAAGCCGTAGTCGAGGATGCCGTCCTCGGCGCAGCCCAGCACGCGGGCCAGCGGGTCCTGCATCGTGAGGCGGGGGACTTCGTCAAAGTAGCTGGGTAGTTTCATGTTGGGTCTCGTTGATTTCAGCCGGGTCGGCCGTCGAGGCGCGGGCGGGACAGCACCGGCCAGTAGCGCACCGCGTACAGGCCAAAGCCCGCCGACCACAGCAGCGCCGAGGCCAGGGCCGCGTGGACGATCTGGGCAGGCGCGATCAAAGGCAGAAGCACGCGCACGGCGGCCGCGGCGGCAACCAGCAGATAGCAGGCGACCTCGAAGCGGTCAGCCTTCAAGGGCCGACCGGTGTGGCCACGCGCGGTGCGGGTCATCATGCCGATGACGAGGCCGCCGACGGCGCCCACGGTGAGCGCATGCGTGGCCAGCGACGGCATCAGCCAGCCGGCTTCGGCCAGCGCGCGCAGCAGCAGATGCACCGGCACCCACAGGTAGGCCAGGTGCAGCACCCACACCAGCGGCGCACGCAGCGTGCGCCAGGGCCGCCACAACGCCCAGCGCCAGGCGTGGGCGGCACCGGCGGCGGCCGCGAGAACGGCCAGCGGCCACCCGTGCAAGCCCACTGCATCGGCAGCCAGCAGGGCCAGCACGCCGCCGAGCGCCGCCTTTTCGGCCCAGGCGTTGCGGCTCGCGCCAGCACCTGGCACGCCGTTGTTCGTGAACATCGGGATGACGCGCCCGCCCATGACGGCCAGGATGAAGAGCACCACGTCCAGCGCCACCTGGATGCCGAGCCAGCCGGGCACCAAGTCGACGCCGAACTGCGCCAGATGCACGCAGCCGGCGGCGAGCGCCAGCAGCGCGAGCAGGCCGATGAAGAAGTAGTTGCGCCGGCTGCCAGCCTTCACGAAAGGCAAGGCCAGGCTGATGGCCGCGGCCAGCGGGAAGGCGACGTTGGCAACGGCAGCGGCCAGCGCAAAAGGCGTCAGCACCAGCACGCGGGCGGCGACCCACAGCGCGGCAAGCGCGGCAAGCTTCCAGCCGGTGGGTGTGGGCAGGTTGGTCCAGTTGCGGCCGGCCGTGAACAGGAAGCCGACGATGACGGCCAGCGTGAAGCCGAACAGCATCTCGTGGGCATGCCAGATCGGGCCGGCCAGATAGGCGTGGCCCAGCAGACCCGAGAACTGCAGCGCCCACAGCGGCACGGACAGCGCGGCAAACACGCTGGCCAGCAGGTAGAAGGGCCGAAAGCCCAGCGCGAACAGTGCAAAGCCCGCGGGCGCGGCCGGCGGGGGCTCATCGATTCTCAGCAAGGGCATCATGTGTTGGTTTCCGTTGAGCTCGCCAGGCGATGGCTGCTCCAGCCAGCGTCAGCACGAATGCAGCGATGGCCAGCGCGTTGCCGGTGGCACCTGCGGCCGTCAGTCGGGCGTCGAACCGGCCGCCGAGACGCACGGCCAGCGACGCATGCAGCAGCGCCAGTGGCAGGTAGAAAGGCCAGCCGAACGCCAGCTTCACGCGGGCGACGGCGGGGAGGATGACCGGGGCATGGCCGAACACCATGCTGAAGACGAAGCCCAGCGCGAGGCCATGCAGAGCGGCGTCGCGCCACGGCAGGCCCAGCGCCGTGCCCGCCCAGGCCAGGCCGGCAACGGCCAGCCAGAAGTAGCCGGTGAGCAGGCACAGGGCCATGTAGCGGCTCAGCCCCGCGGCGCGGACCGTGCGGCGTGCGATGTCGAACACCGCGAGCCAACTGGCGAGCGCTGCCAGAGACAAGCCATACAGCAGGCCGCCCACGTCAGCGACAAGGCCGGACAACACCGCGCCACAGGCCGCCACGGCCAGGATGGCAAGCAAGGCCGGGCCGGCGCCGGCATGGCGGCGCATCAGCCGCGTCATCTCCAGCCGCTCGGCGGCGATGGTGAACACGAGGAAGCAGAACCACAGCGGCACCACGGCGCCGGCCATCAGGCCGAGCGCGTGCAGCAGGCTGCCGGCCGCCCAGGCTACTGCGCCGGCGAGCAACAGCAGCGTGTGCGCGGCCCGCTGCCGCCTGACCACGGCCAGGTTCACGCCGACAAAGGCCAGCGACGCGCCCGCGGCCAGCCATGCGGCCAGGCCTGGCGCGCCGGAGAGCATCACCAGGCCCGCAGCGCCCGAGGCGAGCGGGCCAGCAAAACCCGCCGGATGCTTCAGGGCCACGGCGCGCTCGATGCCGATGACGGTGCCCATGAAGGCGCAGATCATCAGGAAGGCATGGGTAGCGACGGCCGCGCTCGCCACGGGCACGGCGACCCCGGCTCGCACCAGGCCGCCGGCAATGCCGGCCACCAGAGCCACCACCGCGAGGCCCGCGAAGGCCAGTCGCGGCAGCAGACCCGGAGCGCGTCGCATCCCCTGCCCTACCAGCCCATGAAGGCTTTGGCCCGGTCGCTCATGCGATCGGTCGTCCAGGGCGGCTCCCACACCACCTCGACATGGATGCGCTGGTCGACCGGCACGACCTTGTCGAGCTCGGTGCAGGCGTCGTCGACGATGACGTCCACCACCGGGCAGGCGGCCGAGGTCATGGTCAGCAGCACCTTGACGCGCTCGGCCTCGACGGTCACGCCGTAGACCAGGCCGACATCGACGATGGACATCGCCACTTCGGGGTCCACCACGCGGCGCAGCGCCGCCAGGATGGGTTGCCGAAGTTCCTCCGGCCCTTCGTAGGAATAGGCCATGCCCGTCATGGCGCCGACCTCGCCGGCGCCATGAAGTGCAGCAGCTGTACCAACTGCTGACGGTTGGCCGTGATGTCGGCCAGCGTGTAGCGGTCCAGCACGGCGTGAAAGGCCTGCACCGCCTCGCCCAGCACGCCCTTGAGCCGGCAGTGGCTGACGATGGCGCAATGGCTGGCCTCGGCCGAGAAGCACTCGGCCGGCAGGGCCTGGCCCTCGGTGTCGCGCACCACCTCGCCGATGCGGATCTGCGCCGCCGGCCGGGCCAGCGTGAGGCCGCCGCCCTTGCCGCGCACGGTGCTCACCCAGCCGCGCTTGGCCAGGTGGTGCACGACCTTGGTGAGGTGGTTGGCCTTCACGTCGAAGGCCGCGCAGATCTCGCCCACCGTGGCCCGCCGGTCGGGCTCGGCGGCCAGGAACATCAGCACGCGCAGGCTGTAGTCGGTGAAGGCGGTGAGTCTCATCTTTCAATCCTTTCAGCGCCCACGGGCCGGGGCGGCGCCTGCAGGCAGGCGGTCCGCCGCGGGGCGGCGCAGCAGGTACAGCGCATACACGGCCAGGAAGACGCTGCCCGCGGCGAACACGATGTCACCCGGCACACGCAGCCACACCAGCGTCTCCATCACCTTGGAGTGGATGACCTCCGGCGAGCGGGCGTACCACAGGCCCTTCGTGATGCTCTGGTAGGCCTGGTAGATGCCAGCCGGCAGCAGCGACAGGAAGACCATCATCGCCAGGCCGATGTTCAGGCTCCAGAAGGCGGGCTTGAGGAATCGGTCGGCATGCAGCGCCCGGTCGTACAGCCCGCGCAGGCAGAACAGCATCAGGCCGATGCCCAGCATGCCGTAGACGCCGAACAGCGCCGCGTGGCCGTGGGCCGCCGTCATGTTCAGGCCCTGCACGTAGTACAGCGAGGCCGGCGGGTTGATGGCGAAGCCCAACAGGCCGGCGCCCACCGTGTTCCAGAAGCCCACGGCGACGAAGGACAGGATGACCCACTTGTAGGCGCCCAGCCAGGCCACGCCCTTGGCGCGGCGGTAGGTCTGCAGCGCTTCCAGGCCGATCAGCGTCAGCGGCACCACCTCCAGTGCGGAGAACACCGAGCCGACTGCGATGACCGACGTGGGCGTACCCGTCCAGTACAGATGGTGCAGCGTGCCCAGGATGCCGCCGAACAGGAAGACGATGGTCTCCGCGACGATGGCGCGGTTGGCGGAGGCCGCACGCACCAGGCCCAGGTTGGTGAAGATCAGCGCGACGACGGCCGTGGCGAAGACCTCGAAGAAGCCCTCGACCCACAGGTGCACCAGCCACCAGCGCCAGTACTCGACCATCGAGTAGTGGGTGTGCTGGCCCCAGGTCAGCGAGCTCGCGTAAAAGCCGCCGATGCAGGTCGCCGACAGGAAGACCATGGCGATGAGGCCACGGGTTTCCGAAGGCCGCTTGAGCGCCGGCCACAGCGCACGGCCGAGCAGGAAGACCCAGAACAGCAGGCCAACGAAGAGCAGGATCTGCCAGAAGCGGCCCATGCTCGTGAATTCCAGGCCCTGGTTGCCGAACCAGAAGCTGAAGTCCAGCCCGCGGTGCTGCAGCGTGCCGAGCCAGCCGGTGATCGTCGAGCCGAGCACGACGACGATGAGGGCCCAGAACAGCGCATCGACGCCGAGCTTCTGCAGCCTGGGTTCGGCGCCCGATAGCAGCGGCGCGACGTACAGGCCCGTGGCCAGCCAGGCAGTCGCGATCCAGAAAATGCCGATCTGCGTGTGGATGGTGCGGGTGACGGTGTACGGCAGGATCTGCGCCAGTGGGATGCCGAAGAAGGCCTGGCCTTCCACCGCATAGTGGGCGGTGATGGCGCCCATGCCGATCTGCAGCAGCATCAGGCCGATGACGACGAAGAAGTATTTGCGCGTGGCCTTCATCGACGGTGTGGCCTTGGCGCCGAGCAGCGGGTCGGCCTTGGGCACGACGGCGAGCTCTTCGTCGCCCTGGTGCAGCCACAGCATCGCGGCGATGCCGGCCAGCAGCAGCACGATGCTGACCATCGACCACATCGCGGCCGACGTGCTCATCGTGTTGCCGACCAGCGGTTCGTGCGGCCAGTTGCTGGTGTAGGACAGACCGGCCTCGCCAGGGCGATCCGTCACGGCCGCCCAGGCCGACCAGAAGAAGAAGGCCGCCAGCGCCTTGCGGTGCTCGGCTTCGGGCAAGGCGCCGGCCGTCATCGCGTATTGGTCGCGCAGCTTGTCCAGCGCCGGTTCGGTGCCGAACAGGCCGTCGTAGTGCGAAGCGACTTCACGGATGGCCTGGGCGCGGGCGGCGGTGACGCGCACATCGCCGCTGCTCTCTTCGTAGGTGTTGCGGCGCATTTCATCGCGCACCAGCTGGTCGACGGCGGCGCGCTGCGCGTCGCTGACCGTCAGGCCGCTTTGCTGCTGTTCGGCCAGGCGCCGGGCCTTCAGGGCCACCGCCTCGCGATGCAGCCAGTCGGCCGACCAGTCCGGCGCGACATAGGCGCCATGCCCCCAGACCGTGCCGAGCTGCTGGCCGCCGGCCGACAGCCAAGCCTGCTGGCCGAGCTGGATCTGCTCGCCGGTGAACAACAGCTCGCCGTCGGCGCTGACCACCCGGTTCGGGATGGGTGGAGCGGAAAGATAGATCTGCCAGCCCAGGTAGCCCAGGGCGCCGAACGACAGCACGAAGATGAGCCCCAGCCAGCGCCAGAGATTGCTACGGGATTTCATGGTGATTTCCTTGGAACGCCAGGAACAGTTGAACGTCAGGCGCCGCCGCAAGCGCCGCAGCACGTGCCGCGCGCAGAGCCAAGCCTTGTGACTCGCGCCCGCCAGAAGTCCGGGCCGCGGTCGACGCTCTGCCAGCTGAACATCCCGGGCCTGTGAACGTTGAGCAGGGCCTCCAGCGAGCCGGGCTCCCCGTCCATCAACAGCTCCAGCGTTTCGTTGGCGGCCAGGACGTGAAGCTTGGCGACGATCGCTGGGGCGCGGTCACTCATTGCGAATCCGCGAGAGTCGAACTGAAGGGAAGGGACTGACATGGGCGCCTCTAAAGATGCATTTTTGATGCATCAAATTCTAGAAACGCCGCCGTGACGCGGTTTGACATAGATCAAATGCCAGCGTCCGGAGCCGGCTGTCGGCAGTGACCTGTCGCGAGCCAGCCGCCCAGCAGCTGCCCTGCCGGGCCGGGTACCGGCGCCGGTGAGCACTGCGGGAATGAGGCGCACGCGCACGGCGCGCCGGTGCGCCCCCGCCGACCGCTACTTCGCCAGAGCCGCGATTTCGGCGGCGCTCAAGGCCCCCGCTTCGATGCGGAAGCCCTGGATGCGGCCGTTGAATGACGCATGGCCCCAGTCGCGCCCGAGGAAGGCCACCTGGTCGCCGACCTGGCGCGGCGACAGCATCATGGCGTCGGACCTCGCCACCTCTGTGCCGTCGACATAGAGCCGGCCAGTGGTGCCCTTGAGCGTGACGGCCAGATGGACCCAGCGGCGAATGGGCATGAACCACGGCGCGACCAGGTTCTGCTCGTCGTTGAACCCCGCGCCGGTGATGGCGAACTGCAGCCCCACGCGGCCCTTGGGCACGAGGCGCATGTAGGAAAACCCGTCGTGCCCGGCGAAGAACAGGCAGCTGTCCGTGCGCAGTGAATTGGCATTGGCCCACAGGGACAAGGTGAAGTCGCCCAGGCCGCTGAACAGCCCCTCGGGCAGCTGCAGGCCGGCCGACTTGCCGTCGAAGACGATGGCCTTGTCGTTCAGCCGCCCGTCGCCCCAGGTCGCGCCGTCCAGCAGCTCGCCCGCGACGGCCTTCCACTGGCCGGCGGGAGTCTGCAACGCGCCGATGGTGCCCGTGCCGTTGCTGCCATTCAGCGGCATCGAGAAGCGCCGCTCGCCGGGCACGGCGGCCCGCACCGCGGTGGAGGCGGCGCTGGCGCTGGCGCTGCCCAGGGCGGTGACCTGGTAGAACCAGACGCCCTTGGGCGGCGTGTCCGTGTGGGTGAGGAGTTGGTCGGCGGCGACGGTCGTCAGATGGGTGAAGGGCCCGTTGGCACGGGCGGCCCGCTTGACCACATAGGACGTCGCACCGACGCTGCCCCACCACGACAGCACGACGCGACCGTCGTGCACCGGGGACGTGAGGCCGGAGGGCGCCTTCATCGGCCCGGCATAGGCGGGCCGGCGCTGCGTCAGCGTCGGGTACACCATGTCGTCGCCATTGCCCGACCCGTAATTCGGCTCGCACAGGGGCAGCATGCGCGCAACGTTGGGCGCCGCCAGCCCCATGCGGTTCACGTAGTGGTTGTAGATGGGTTCCCAGGCGTTGCGGTAGTTCTGGAAGGACTGGTTGACCTCCGTCCACCGCGCCGTATGGGGCTGCGAGGGGTTGTGTTCCGGCGCGTACGGCACGGCGTAGACGTTGCCGTTCTCGTCCTTGAGGTTGGAGCGCGCCACGTACTCGGCCGCCGCGAGGAAGCGGTTGTTGTACATGCCGTAGAGGTCGTCACCCTGGTTCCAGGCCATCTCCAGCAGGTCGCCGCCGAGCGACATCCCCAGCGTCGAATGCCCCTGGTCGCGCCCGCTCTCCTCCCACTGCCCGAAATGACCCGGGTGCATGAAGTACACGCTGTGCACGATGGAGCCATTGCCGAACATGGCCAGCTCGCCCTGGTTGTTGCCCGCGTAGTAGTCGCAGGCCTGCCTGTACAACTCGGGCCGGTCGCAGAACACGCCGATGGCCATGGCGCCACACAGCGAGGCCATGTCCCAGTTGGCATGCGAGCCGAGGGAGACCTTCTTGAGAAACCCCGAGCAGATGCTGCCGAACACATCCAGCAGCATCTGCTGGAAGCGTGCCAGGCTCGCCGGCGCCCAACCGGGGTAGCTGCGCATCACCTCGCCGATCTGGGCAAACTGGTGGCCTTGCATGCCGGCCATCAGGATGTAGGTGTGATCGTCAGGGGCGGTCGATCCTTCGGCCTTGGTCGCGACCAATTTCAGCGTTTGCGCCCAGGCATCCAGGGTCTCCACCGCCTTGTCGGCATAGCGGGGGTCGTCCGACAGCTTCCAGCGCAGTGCCAGGCACCAGGCACGCTGGATGTCGCGGTACAGCGAGGCCTTGCTTCTGTCCTGGCGGTAGACCGCCGGCAGCGCGCTCGGCCAGGCGTCCAGTGAAGTGAGGCGGTCGGCACACAGCTTGTTCCACCAGCCCGCCCAGGGCTGCTCGCCGGCCGCGATATGACCACGGATGCGCTTGAAGTCGTCCTCCGTGACCAACAGGCCGGCGTGGCGGAAGACGCCGCTGGCCGAGGCGGGCACCGGGCGGGTCTCGGCGAGCGCCGGCGCGCTGGACAGCAACGGCAGGGCGGGCAGCAGGCCCAGGCCTGCAAGCAGGGAGCGCCGGGCGAGGGCGGGATGCGGGTCGTGCGTAGCGGTCATCAGGTCCTTCAAACTGCGTTGAATGCCGCGGGCCCATGCACCGCGGTCAGCGCGCGTTTGTAGGGGCTGCGCCCCAAGAAATCGTGGCGGGAACCCCGCTACGGGGTTCTTTTACGGAACGTTTCAGCTCGGGTATCCAAGTGGTTGCCCTCGGTAGCGCATCGAAGCGAACACTCGCCGCTCTGCCGCGGCGCGATCTTTGGGATCACCGCCTTGCGTCGCTTCTCGCTCTCGGTGCGGAATTCGACGGCAGCCATCAGTAACGTATTGAAAAATTCTTATCCTGAGCTACATCCTTGGCTCTGGCTCTTGCTAACGTGTATAGACAGTGTTTTCGGGAGCTAGCGCTGCCTACCCGCGACATCGCCTTCGTTCTTCATGTCGATGACCATCCTGACAGCTTGTCCACGACCAAGCTGATCTTGGATCGCCCAGGCGTTGAGGTTGTATCTGCGCTGTCGGCAGCGGTGGCGTTGGAGTTACTGCGTCAATATGAGTTCGCCTTGGCGTTGATCGACGTCAACATGCCTGGCGTAGATGGTTTCGAGCTCGCCGCGGCAATGCGCGGCGATGAACGCACAAATGAGGTGCCCATCATTTTTTTGACCGGGGCCAGCATCGACACCGAGCGAACGTTTCAGGGCTATGAAACTGGTGCGGTTGACTTTCTGATGAAGCCGGTTCCGCCGCTTGTGATGCAGAGCAAGGTGGCAGCCTTCGTAGCGCTGTACCTGCAGCGCAAGTCGCTGCGCGACGAGAAGGATGACCTCGAGCGGTTGCTACGGGCCAACCAGCGCATGGCGGCCGAACTGGCGCACGCACACGAACTTGCGGTCCAGGCAGCATTTACTGATGAACTGACAGGTGTCCCGAACCGGCGCCATATTTTGAAGCTTGCCGCTAGCGCTCTCGCGGACCCACGCCGGCATTCGCATCCCGTCTGCGTGGCGTTGCTGGATCTGGATCACTTCAAGAAAGTCAACGACACACACGGCCACGCCGGCGGAGATGCAGTACTGCGTCATTTCTGCGAGCACATTCGCACCCACTTGCGATCCGGCCAATCTCTCGGGCGAGTCGGCGGTGAAGAGTTCTTGCTTCTGCTGCCGGGCACGGAGTTGGCTGACGCCTGCACGGCACTTGAACGCGTGCGCAGCACCATGGGGCCGACCGCGGGCATCTCCTTCACCTTCTCCGCGGGTGTCGCGCAAGCTCGCCCGGATGAGACGTTGGACTGCGTGCTCGAGCGCGCTGATGATGCGCTCTATCTTTCGAAGGAACGCGGTCGGGACTGCACCACCAGCGAGCTGATGAGCCTTTGAGTTAGGTTGGCCTTTGAGCAGCTCGCCTGGCCGAATGACTACCAAGTCGCGCCCCACGCCACCGCCGCGCCGCCCGTGCAGTGGCGCCAGGTGACGTTGGCCTTTGAATCATTCCCACTCGATCGTCGCGGGCGGCTTGGAGCTGACGTCGTAGGTCACGCGGTTGATACCGCGCACCTCGTTGATGATGCGGCCGCTCGTCTTTTTCAACAGCGCGTAGGGCAGCTCGGCCCAGTCCGCCGTCATGAAGTCGCTGGTCTGCACAGCGCGTAGCGCGACGACGTAGTCGTAGGTGCGGCCGTCACCCATCACGCCCACGCTCTTGACCGGCAGGAACACGGCAAAGGCCTGGCTGGTCAGCGCGTACCAGCTCTTGCCCGTGGCGGGGTCGATGGTGTTGCGCAGCTCCTCGATGAAGATCGCGTCCGCGCGGCGCAGCAGGTCGGCGAAGTCCTTCTTCACCTCGCCCAGGATGCGCACGCCCAGGCCCGGGCCCGGGAAGGGGTGGCGATAGACCATGTCGGCCGGCAGGCCCAGGGCCACGCCCAACGCCCGCACCTCATCCTTGAACAGCTCGCGCAGCGGCTCCAGCAGCTTCAGCCCCAGCGTCTCGGGCAGGCCGCCGACGTTGTGGTGGCTCTTGATCGTCGTGGCCTTCTTGGTCTTGGTGCCACCGCTCTCGACGACGTCGGGGTAGATGGTGCCCTGGGCCAGCCACTTGGCGTTCTTCAGCTTCTTGGCCTCGGCCTGGAAGACCTCGACGAACTCGGCGCCGATGATCTTGCGCTTCTTCTCGGGGTCGGCCACGCCGGCGAGCTTGCCGAGGAAAGCCGCACTGGCGTCAACATGCACGACCTTGGCGTGCAGACGGCCGGCGAACATGTCCATCACCATCTGGCCTTCGTTCAGGCGCAGCAGGCCGTGGTCGACGAAGACGCAGGTGAGCTGGTCGCCGATGGCGCGGTGGATCAACGCGGCGGCCACCGACGAGTCGACACCGCCGGACAGACCGAGGATGACTTCCTCATCGCCCACCTGCTCGCGGATCTTCGCAACGGCCTCGTCGATGTAGCTGCCCATCTGCCAGTCGCCCTTGCAGCCGGCGATGTCGCGCACGAAGCGGCGCAGCAGCGCGTCGCCCTGCACGGTGTGCGTGACCTCGGGGTGGAACTGGACGGCGTAGTAGCGCTTCTCCTCATTGGCCATGCCGGCGATCGGGCAGCTGGGCGTGGACGCCATCAGCTTGAAACCCGGCGGCATCACGGTGACTTTGTCGCCGTGGCTCATCCAGACCTTGAGCATGCCGTGCTTCTCGGGTGTCTCGAAGTCCTGGATGCCTTCCAGCAGCTTGGTGTGGCCGTGCGCCCGCACCTCGGCATAGCCGAACTCGCGGTGATCGGCGGCTTCGACTTCACCGCCGAGCTGGACCGTCATCGTGAACATGCCGTAGCAGATGCCGAGCACCGGCACGCCCGCGTCCCACACGGCCTGCGGCGCGCGCAGCTCGTGGTCTTCGTAGGTGGAGGCGTGGCTGCCGCTGAGGATGATGGCCTTGGGTGCGAACGACTTGATGAAGTCGTCGGACACGTCGTTCGGGTGGATTTCGCAATACACCGCCGCTTCGCGCACGCGGCGAGCGATGAGCTGGGTGACCTGGGAGCCGAAGTCGAGGATGAGGACTTTGTCGTGTTGCATGGTGAACTCAGGCGGTTTGCAAAGCGGTGCGCTGGCCGTGGAAGAAGCGGTAGGCGACGATCAGGCCGATCAGCTGCAGGGCGGCGCAGGTGTAGAAGGGCAGGCCCATCAGCGGATCGGTGGCCGGGCGGTGTGACACCCAGCCCAGCAAGGTCAGGCCGACGACGGGCGCGATGACGGCCATCAGGCTGTTCAGCGACGACACGGCACCCATGGCCTGGCCTTGCCGGGTCGGCCCCGCCGCATTGGAAATGATGCTCTGCACCGCCGCGGTCGCAACACCGCCGAGCAGGTTGAAGGCGATGACGGCATACATCATCCAGCCCTCGGTCGCGAGGCCGAAGCCGAGATAGGCCAGCGATGCAGAGCCCATGCCGATGAGTGCCAACCGCCGCGGGCTGAAGCGCGCCAGCAGCGGCTTGAGCAGCACGCCCTGGCTCAGCACCGACACGATGCCTACCGCGAACAGGGACCAGCTCACCTCGAGCGGCCCCCAGCCGAACTTGAACTTGGTGTAGAGCACCCAGGTCATGTGCAACATGAACTGCGCCAGTGACGCCAGCGCGATGACGACGACCAGCGACCCGACGCCCTTCAGCGCCGCCAGGCCACGCAGGGACGACACCGGGTTGGCCTTCTTCCAGTTGAAGCCCGTGCGCCTGTCAACGGGTAGGGACTCGGGCAGCACGAAGAAGCCGTAGCACCAGTTCACCACGGCCATGCAGCCGGCGGCGAGGAAGGGCCAGTGCACGTCGTAATGGCCCAGCCAGCCACCGATGACGGGGCCGAGGATGAAGCCGACGCCGAACATCGCGCCCAGCTGGCCGAAGCGGCGCGCTCGGTCTTCGGCCGGCGTGATGTCGGCCACATAGGCGTTGGCGATGGCGATATTGGCCTGCATGGCGCCTGAGAACAGGCGCACGGCAACGAGCATCCACAGCGCGGTGGCCACGGCGGTCACGAAAAAGCTCAGCGCCAGGCCCGCAAAGCCGATCAGCAGCACCGGCCGGCGGCCGAAGCGGTCCGACAGCGAGCCAAGCACGGGTGAGCCGATGAAGTTGGCCACTCCGAAGGCCATGGTCACCATCAGGAAGGCCGAGGTCTGCTCGTCGTTGCTGTGGGTGAAGGTGCCGACGATATGCGGCAGCACCGGCACCATCAGCCCGATGGAGATCATGTCGATCAGCACCGCGGCCATGATGAAACCCATGGCCGGGGTGCGTTGCGTGGAGGAACTCATCGTCTTCCTGAAAAGCGCAACGGGGCGACTCTCGTTCGCCCCGTTGTCTCGGTCGGCAGCAGCAAAGCGTTCGACGGGCCGCCCCTAGAACGATTTGCGCCCCCGCGGGGGGCGGTTTGACCGTCAACGGTCAAACCGGGGGCCACAGTCACTCGCTGCGGTAGTTCGGTGCTTCCTTCGTGATCTGCACGTCGTGGACATGGCTCTCGCGCATGCCCGCCGTCGTGATCTCGACGAACTCGGCCTTGTCCTGCATGTCAGCGATGGAGCCGCAGCCGCAGTAGTGCATCGACGCCTTCAGGCCACCGGCCATCTGGAAGATGACCTGCACGACCGAGCCCTTGTAGGGTACCTGGCCTTCGATGCCTTCCGGCACGAGCTTGGACGTGTTCGGGTTGTTGGCCGAGGTGTCCTGAAAGTAGCGATCCGCACTACCCTTGGCCATCGCGCCCATCGAGCCCATGCCGCGGTAGCTCTTGAAGGTGCGGCCCTGGTAGAGGATGACCTCGCCGGGCGCCTCCTCGGTGCCGGCGAAGGCACCGCCCATCATCACGCAGTCGGCGCCCGCAGCGATGGCCTTGGCCAGGTCGCCGGAGTAGCGCACGCCGCCGTCGGCGATGACGGGCACGCCGGTGCCCTTGAGCGCCGTGACGACGTTGTCGATGGCGGTGATCTGCGGCACGCCGACACCCGCAACGATGCGGGTCGTGCAGATGGAGCCGGGGCCGATACCGACCTTGACGCCGTCGGCGCCGGCTTCCACCAGCGCCAGCGCTGCGGCGCCGGTTGCGATGTTGCCGCCGATGACGTCGACGTTCGGATAGTTGCTCTTGACCCAGCGCACCCGCTCCAGCACGCCGGCACTGTGGCCGTGGGCCGTGTCGACGATGAGGGCATCGACGCCGGCACGCACCAGCAGTTCGACGCGTTGCTCGGTGTCGTCGCCGAAGCCGACTGCCGCGCCGACGCGCAGCTTGCCCTGGGCATCGCGCGCGGCGTTGGGAAAGCTGGTCTGCTTGGTGATGTCCTTGGTGGTCATCAGGCCGCGCAGCTCGAAGGCGTCGTTGACGACAACGACGCGCTCCAGCTTGTGCTTGTGCATCAGCGCCTTGGCCTCGTCGGTGGACGCGCCGTCCTTGACGGTGATGAGCTTCTCGGCCGGCGTCATGATCTCGCTGACGCGGGCGTCCATGCGGGTCTCGAAGCGCAGGTCGCGGCCGGTGACGATGCCGATGACGCGCTTGCCCTCAACGACCGGGAAACCCGAGAAGCCGTGCTGGCGAGTCAGCTCCATCGCCTCGCGGACCGTGGCGTTCGGGCCGATGGTGAGAGGCTCGCGAACGACGCCGCTCTCATAGCGCTTGACCCGGGCGACTTCGCGCGCCTGGGATTCGGCGCTGAGATTCTTGTGCACGATGCCGATGCCCCCCTCCTGCGCGATCGCGATCGCCAGGCGAGCTTCGGTCACGGTGTCCATGGCGGCGGACACCAGCGGCAGGTTCAGGGGAATGTTGCGCGACAGGCGGGTCGCAAGGCTGGTGTCACGGGGCAACACCTGGGAGAACGCTGGCACCAACAGAACATCGTCGAAGGTGAGCGCTTTGCCGAGAAGGCGCATGAGGAAAGCTCCAGACGCAAAGCGGCATTATACGGAGGGTCACGCAGGGGCCGTTGCCTCTGCGTCAACAGGCCCTAAACTGGCCGCATGCCTCGCAAAGCCTTTCGCCAAGCTCTTCTCGTCCTGCTCTGCCTCGCTGCAGCCGGCGCCGCTCAGGCCCAGTGGAAGTGGCGCGATGCCAAGGGCAATGTGCAGTACAGCGACATGCCGCCGCCGCCCGGCACACCGGACAAGGACATCCTGCTTCGCCCCTATGTGGCGAAGCCGACCATCGTCGTCGCGCCGCCCAGCACTCAGGCCAGCGCTGCTTCCGCGCCCAGGCCGCCCGCCAGCGCGCCGACCAAGGCCGAGCAGGAGGCCGCTGCACGCCAGAAGAAGGACCAGGATGGCGAGACCGCCAAGCAGAAGGAAGAGGAACGCCGCGTCGCCGCGCAGCGCCGCGAGAACTGCGCCCGCGCCCAGGCCAATCTGCGCGATTTGCAGAGCGGCACGCGCCTGACCCGCACCAACGAGAAGGGCGAGCGCGTCTTCATGGACGAGGCCCAGATCTCCGCCGAGGTCAGCCGCGCGCGCGACACCATCACCAGCGAGTGCAAGTGACCCGCTGAGCCAACGCGTCCAGCCGTCGGCTCAGCCCGCGTGTTTGGGCCGATGTCGCGACACGATGCGCTCGCCACGCTTGGCGTAGCGCAGACGCCGCGCTTCCTTGGGGTCGACGGTCAGCGCGCGGTAGACCTCGATGCGATCACGCTCGCGCAGCGGCGTCGTCAGCGGCCGCGCACGGCCCCAGATGCCGACGTGCAATTGATCCAGAGGCTGGCTCTGGGCGGCCATGAAATCGACGCAAGCGCGCAAGGCGGTGTCGACGGTGGCGCCCTCCTCCACCTCCAGCCAGCGGTGCTGAACATCACCCGCCCGCGGGCTCCACACCAGCTCAACGCGGACCATATTGACTCTCGGCACGCTGCACGAAGCTGTCGACGAAGGTGTTGGCGATGCGGTCGAACACCGGGCTGACGACAGCCTCCAGCGCGCCGCTGCTGAAGGCATAGCTGAGCTCGAAGGCGATCTTGCAGGCCGTGGCTTCGGCATCCGTGCCGGGCTTGTTCAAGGGCTGGAACTGCCACAGCCCGTCCAGATGCGAGAAGGGGCCGTCGACCAGCTCCATGCGCACCCTGCGGCCGTCCTCGTTGTGGTTGCGCGTGGTGAAGGCGTGGCGCACGCCAGCGTACGCCAGGTGCAGGCGGGCCGTGACGGTGTCTGCCTCACGGCCCAGCACCTCGACCTTGTTGCACCAGGGCAGGAACTCGGGATAGCGCTCCACCGCGGTGACCAGCTCGTACATCTCGCGGGGTGTGTACCAGAGCAGAACGGACTTTTTGACCTGCTTCATAGAATCCACAAATTGTATTGAGGGGCTTCGCCCCCATTTGCGACCCCATGTCCATCGCCGAGAACCGCCGCGCCCGTTACGACTACCACATCGAAGAACAGTTCGAGGCGGGCGTCGTTCTCTCCGGCTGGGAGATCAAGGCCATCCGCGCCGGCCAGGTCCAGCTGACCGATGGCTACGTGATGATCAAGAACGGTGAGCTGTTCCTGATCGGCTGCCGCATCAATGCGCTGCGCAGCGCATCAACCCACGTCACCCCCGAGGCCGACCGCACCAAGAAGCTGTTGATGCACAAGGCCGAGATCAAGCGGCTGGTCGGCAAGATCGAGCAGCGCGGCTTCACCCTCGTGCCGCTGAACTTGCACTACAAAGGCGGCCGCGTGAAGGCCGACATCGCGCTGGCCAAGGGCAAGGCCCAGCATGACAAGCGCGAGACCGAGAAGAAGCGGGACTGGGAACGAGAAAAGGGACAGTTGATGCGGCACGCATCAACAGGCCGCAAGGCCTGAGACGCGCAGCGGCTCATTGGACCTTTCGCCAAAAGGGACAGTTGATGCGGCACGCATCAACAGGCCGCAAGGCCTGAGACGCGCAGCGGCTCATTGGACCTTTCGCCAAAAGGGACAATTGATGAGGCACAAGGTCTCAAACAAGAGCTGACAGCGCCTGTTCGATGTCGGCCTTCAGGTCGGCCCCATCTTCCAAGCCGATCGCGAATCGCACCAGCGTGCCGCCATTGAACGGCAGCGGCAGGTCGCGGCTGCGGCTCATGTCGTAGGGCACGGCCAGGCTCATCGGGCCGGCCCAGGAATAGCCAATGCCGAAGAGCTGCAGCGCGTCGACGAAGGCATCGGCTTGTGCAGCGCTGTATTCCGGCCTGAAGACGGCAGAGAACAAGCAGGCTGCGCCCGCTCCACCAACCGCCAGCCAGTTCTCATGCCCAGGCGAGCCCCGCAGCGCGGGATGGAAAACCTGCGCCACCTCGGGCCGATCCGCCATCCAGTTCGCGAGCTGGCGTGTCACATGATCCTGGGCCGCATAGCGCAGCGGCATGGTCGGCAAACTGCGCAGCACCAGCTCGACGTCGTTCTGCCCCAGGCCATAGCCCAGGTGCTCGTGAGCATGGTTGAGCCGGTCGTGCAGCTTGCGGTCGCGCGTGCAGACCGACCCCATCAGCACGTCGGCACCACCACTGGCGTATTTGGTCAGCGCCTGCATGACGATGTCCGCGCCCAGCCCTGGGTGGGTCAAGGGTGCCGGCTCGAAGCCATTGAAGGCCAGGCCGGCGCCCCAGGTGTTGTCCAGCGCCGTGGTGATGCCGCGCGCGCGGCAGGCGGCCAGCGTTCCCAACAGGTCGGGAAACTCCAACGTGATCGACCCCGCCGCCTCCAGCCAGACCAGCTTGGTGTTGTCACGCAGCTCCGGCACCGTCAGCGGGTCGTAGAAGCGGTGCGTGACGCCCCATTGCGGCAGCCACGACTCGGTCAGGTAGCGGTTCTGGCCATAGACGTTGTCCGGCACGAGCACCTCGTCACCGGGCCGCAGCACGGCCAGCGACGGCAGCGTCACCGCTGCCAGGCCGCTGGGCACCAGCAGGCAATGCTCGGCATGCTCCAGCGTCGCGATGCGTGCGGCCAGCGTGTAGCTGGTGGGCGTGCCATGTAGGCCGTAGCGGTAGGTCAGCCCGTCACGCGGCTTAGGCTTGTGCAGATCGGCCGTATTCTTGAACAGCACCGTCGACGCCTTGGCCACCGGCACGGGCACCGCATCCCAGCCTTCGGGGGCGCGGTAAGGGTGGTGAATAAGCTGAGTGCTGGGGGCCTTCTTGCTCATCAGACCAGGCTCGCCACCAGGTCGTGCCCATCCGCTGCCACGACGCGGGCGCGCACGAAGTCGCCCACCTTCATCGTCTTGCTGGCCTTCTCGGGCGGCAGGATCTTCACGGTGCCGTCGATCTCGGGCGCGTCGGCGTAGGAGCGTCCCACCCCGCCCTTGCGGCCCAGGGCCGGCGCGGAGTCGACGAGCACCTGCAGCGTCTGGCCGACACGGCTTTGCAGCTTGGCGGCCGAGACCTGTTCGGCCACGGCCATGAAGCGCGCACGGCGCTCCTCACGCACCTCTTTGGGCAGCGCACCGGGGATCTCGTTGGCGCTGGCGCCCTCGACCGGCGAATAGGCAAAGCAGCCCGCGCGGTCGATCCTGGCTTCCTGCATGAAGTCCAGCAGATGCTGGAACTCGGCCTCGGTCTCGCCGGGGAAGCCGGCGATGAAGGTCGAGCGGATGACCAGCTCGGGGCAGCTCTCGCGCCAGCGCAGGATGCGCTCCATGTTCTTCTCGCCGTTGGCCGGGCGCTTCATGCGCTTGAGCACGTCGGGGTGGGAATGCTGGAAGGGCACATCCAGATATGGCAGCACCAGGCCTTCGGCCATCATCGGCAGCACCTCATCCACGTGCGGATAGGGGTAGACGTAATGCAGGCGCACCCAGGCGCCATAGGGCTTGGCGATCTCGCCGAGCTGGGCGACGAGATCCAGCATGCGAGTCTTGACCGGCTTGCCGTCCCAGAAGCCCATGCGGTACTTCACGTCCACGCCATAGGCCGACGTGTCCTGGCTGATGACGAGCAGCTCCTTGACGCCGCTCTCGAACAGCGCGCGGGCCTCGTTCAGCACGTCGCCGATGGGGCGCGACACCAGGTCGCCGCGCATGCTGGGGATGATGCAGAAGGAACAGCGGTGGTTGCAGCCTTCGCTGATCTTCAAGTAGGCGTAGTGCTTGGGCGTCAGCTTGACGCCGTAGCTGGGCACCAGGTCGACAAAGGGGTCGTGGGGCTTGGGCACATGGGTGTGCACCGCATCCATAACCTCCTGGGTCGCATGCGGGCCGGTGACGGCCAGCACGCTGGGGTGGATCTCGCGCACCAGGCTGCCGGCATCGCTGCTGCCGGCGCCGGCCTTGGCGCCCAGGCAACCGGTCACGATGACCTTGCCGTTCTTGGCCAGGGCCTCGCCGATGGTGTCCAGGCTTTCCTTGACGGCGTCGTCGATGAAGCCGCAGGTGTTGACGATCACAAGGTCGGCGCCGGCAAACGTCTTGGAGGTTTCGTAGCCCTCGGCACGCAGCTGGGTGAGGATGAGCTCGGAATCGGTCAAAGCCTTCGGGCAACCGAGGCTGACGAAGCCAATCTTCGGAATGGCGGCGGGGGTGATCTGTTCATTCATCGCCCTATTTTCGGCGATGTGACGAACCGGCGGCTTTCCAGCGGCCATGCAGCTGTCCGAAACGACCGAACTTCACTGGAAAGGCAGGCCGCTATTCGACCGTTTCCACCGTGACGGAGGCCGCAAATGGGGGATTGATGGACTGCGCCTCGCGAACGACATAGCTGCCGACCCGTACCCCCTCAGGATCGACCACCTCGAAATAGGAGATGCGGGTCTCCACGCCATCACGCTGGACCGATTCGGCACCCGTCGCCCTCAGCTGGTGACCCTGCGGAACGTAGATGCGCCGCTGGTGCTCTTTCTCAATCATGCTCGCTCCTCGACATAGGAACAGCACAGTTGCGGGCGGCACCCGCCTGGTCAAGGCACGCTTACTTGCCCTCACGCGCGTTACGTGGCCGAGCGAGCCGCAACTGCGGCCGACAGCCTATTTCTTGGGCGTGAACGGGAACATCACTCCCGCCTGCTTGAGCTGCTCCTGCCACTGGTTCATCAGCGTCTTGGACTGCTCGGCATAGCCGCCCATCAGGCCCGTCCAGGCCTCGGGGGTGAAGGGCATGCCGCCGGGCGTCTGCTCCGTGAAGCGCGACTGCAGGTCGGTGAAGGCCTGCATCTGCCGCTCCAGCAGGCCGCCCATGACGCCCTGCATGGCATGGCCGTAGAAGCGAATGATCTGGGCCAGCGAGCTGGTCGAGAACATCGGCACGCCGCCAGTCTCCTCCTCCAGGATGATCTGCAGCAGGATGGAACGCGTCAGGTCGTCCTGGGTCTTGGCGTCATGCACCTCGAACTCGACACCTTCCAGCACCATGCGCTTGACGTCGGCCAGCGTGATGTAGCTGCTGGTCTGTGTGTCATAGAGCCGCCGGTTGGGGTATTTCTTGAGGATGCGCAGCCCGGGCTTGGTGTCGCCGGACTGGGCTTGCTCGGATGCCGCTTTCTTGCGGGCAGTCGCCATGCGTGGGTCTCCTGTGCAGTGCAGCAAATTCTAGGCAGAGCCTGACCGCCGTTCCGAACGGGTTTACCTGGGGCTGGTGAACCGAGCTGTCCGCCACGGAAACTCACCAAACGCCGCAATTGCGCGCAGGCGTGGCAGCGCGTGGGCAAAGAAAAGCCCCCGAACCTTTCGATTCGGGGGCTTCCAATCTTCAAAAATTTGATAGGCGCGATTGGATTCGAACCAACCCACCATGGCAAGGTGAGGAAACGGGGCTTTACGGGACATGCTAAGACATTGATTTCACGGGAGAAATTTCCCTTTTACGTCCCGACCGCTTCCTAAACCACACCCCATTTTTCGCACGTTTCTGGGCTGGGAAGCAGGATGGCCATGCGGATCACCTATCCAGCGCTGGCGCCCATCGAGCGTCAACTGTGCAGCGGCGCCAGTGAGCCGCAGGCAATCGCTTCCTGCAGGCTGCCTTCAGTGGGCTGGGCGCCTGCGCCAGCCGCGGTCGGCGCCCCGACGCCGAACCAGCCGTTGCGTCCACGAGCCTTGGCTTGGTAGAGCGCCTCGTCGGCGAGCTCCACCGATCGCTCCCAGGAGCCGCCGTGCTGCGCGCCGGGGACGAGAGGATATGGAGCGAAGCCGATACTGCATGAGATCTTCAGAGGTTGCCCGTCCGGCAGCTCGACCGGGCTCCCGTCAATGGCTTTGCGCAGCCTTTCGGCCAGCTGCGCCGCGTGCCCGCGGGGCGTTCCCCGCGTCATGAGCAGGAACTCTTCGCCGCCCCAGCGGATGAGCTCGTCCTCCCCCCGCAACACACCCTTTAGGCGCTCCGCCGCCTGCCGCAGCACGGCGTCCCCGGCGGGGTGGCCGAAGCTGTCGTTGACACGCTTGAAGTGGTCGAGGTCAATCAGGTAGAAGAGCAGGTCCACCGGCTCGGCCGCGACCGTCCCGCGGCCCGCATGGGAGCGGTCCGCGGCAGCCACGTGCGAATCCACCTGGGCCATGAAGTGCCGGCGGTTGCGCAGGCCCGTCAAAGGATCGGTGACCGCCATGTCCTGGAGCTGGCGGTTCACGGCTGCCAGGGTTCTCGCATGCCGGCGTGTCGCCCTCACCACCAGCAGTGCCGCAGCGCTGCAGGCGAGCGCGGCCAGGATCACGGCCGCAACGACGGTCCGCTGCGTCCGGCGCTCGCTGGCCTGGCGCTGGGTGCGCTCACGCTCGGCTTCCACCAGGGCCTGGTCCAGCGTCAGCCCGGCCCTGTGCGATTCGTCCAGCCTCTTGCGCAGGCCCTGCAGGTGCTCCACAAGCGCGCCATAGGCCTCGTCGTGGCGGCGCGCGAAGGCGTACTCCTCGGCCACCTCGTCCAGCATTTCCCAACGGTCGCTGCCCTGGGCTTCGGCCTCCAAGATGGCCAGGCCCTCAGCGTGCCTGCTCAGACGGTTGAGTGCCTTGCCCCGGTTGAACCTGGCGACGCGCGTCGTGTCAGCGTCGCCCCGAGCCGCGACGATCGCGGCGTCGGCCATCTCCAGCGCCGCCGCCGGCAGCCCGGCCTTCAGCAAGGCGTCCGACTGGTTGCACAGGAAGTTCACCAGCATGTAGGGCGTGCGCCCCAACTTGCGGGCGATCTCCTGCGCCCGTGGTCCCAGCGGGCGTAGCTTGTCCCACTCGCCGGTTGCCCGGTACATATCGTTCAGCAGGACCAGCGTCCTGAGCTGCTCCACGCCGTCGTCCACCGCCTCCTGCTCCTGCAGCACGGCCAGCAGCTCCCGCTCCGCTTCGTCCAGCTTGCCGGCCGAGCGGAGCCGGTCCGCCCATTCGTCACGGGCCCACCAAGTGACCTTGTCGGCGGGATGCCGGATGGCCAGCTGCCTGGCCTCCTGCGTGTAGCGGCCGAGAGCGTGGAACTGCTTCCAGTCCTCCTGCAGCACCAGCAGCACCCGGAGCTCGTCATGCCAGTCGCCGCGGGCCCGCGCCTCGGCGAGCAGGCGCATGCCTTCCAGCACGGCCTTGTCCAGCTCCTGCCGGGCTTTGAGCTGGCCGATGCGCAGCAGGCGATGGCGGAACTCGAGCACCGGGTCGCGGTGTTGCCGCAGAAGGCCGGCCGCCCGATCGAGCAGTTCGCTGGCGCGCCCCCCGTCCGAATGCCGCAACTGCCTACCCTGCTCCAGCAGGGCCGCCACCTCCAGCAGAGGATCGCCGCTGGCGTTGGCCTGCGAACGGCTGCGCTCCAGGAAGGCAAGGAACTCGGTGCGGGGCGCGAATGTCTGGACGTCCTGTACTTGCTGGTCAAAGGCACTCACGCTCGGGGTGAGCGCGAAAGCCAGTCCTTGCCAAGCAAACACCGCCATCCACAGCGCTCGCACTCGCAGCCGCGCCGGACCCGTGCGCCGCCGAGGCCCGCCTGTTCCGGAGTACCCATTCCAAAGAACTGCCACACCGACCCCACTACAGCGGCAACCACTGCATGACCAATTTTCGGACCGGCATGCCAACGCGTGTCAGCCATCCTCCCGCCACGGGCTGGCGCGCACAAGAATCCATCACGAACTGCCGGAAAACTGCAGACGTCGACCGCGGCGTGCCTGTATCGACAGGTACAGCGGCGCCAAGGGTCGCAAGGATCGGCCTCAGCTCGACGCCATGCTGAAGGGCGTGGCTCGGAAGGAATTTGACGTGGTCGCGGCTCAGCACTGCTGCGTCACAGCTTGGCTCAAGCACCACGACACTGGTAAATCGTTGACTTCAAAAGCAAAAATGCCTCAGATCCGTGAAGATCTGAGGCATTCTTAACCTACCGTCGGACTGACCCCACTGGGTCAGTCTTCATATTTGGTAGGCGCGATTGGATTCGAACCAACGACCCCCACCATGTCAAGGTGGTGCTCTAACCAACTGAGCTACGCGCCTGAAGAGCTGCGCACTATAGCAGGTTTTTCAGGTCCTCGTCCAGGCTCACTTGCGGCGTGCCGAGCGCACGCCAGAGATGGCGCAGAGGTCGCGCAGCACCTTGGCCAACCTGGATGCATCAGACAGTTCCAGCGTGAAGCTCATCCAGGCCGTGTCGCCGCCGCCCGCGCGGGGTTTGACGGCGCCGGGCTTCATCGACTGCGTGTTCACCGCGACGACATTCATCTTCTCCTTGGCGAAGATCTCCAGCACGTCGCGCAGCAGGCCCTGGCGGTCACCGGCCTCGACGAGCACGTCCACGGGATAGACGGGCGCACCCTTGCCCACCGTTTCACCACCGCCCCACTCCACCGCGATGACGCGCTCGGGCGAGCGACGCTTCATCTCGGCGAGGTTGCTGCAATCGCTGCGGTGGATGGCCACGCCCTTGCCGCGCGTGACGAAGCCGGAAATGGCGTCGGGCGGTGCGGGCCGGCAGCAACGCGACAGCGTCGTCAGCAGCGAATCGATGCCCACCACGAGCACGCCGCCCCGGTTGCTGCTGGCGCTGCGCGTGTGCCGCTGCGCGAGCAGCTCGTTCTCATCCACCGCCGGCTCGGGCGGTCGCAGCAGCAGCTCGATGTTGCGCAGCGAGTATTCGTCCTTGCCGACGACCTCAAACAGCGCATCCGCACCCTTGAAGCCCAGGCGCGCAGCCAGCTCGTCGAGCTTGAGCGCCGTCTTGCCCTCGCGCTGCAGCAGCTTCTCGACCAGGTCGCGGCCCTTGGCAATCGTCTGCGCCTGCTGCAGCGCGTTGAACCACGCACGCACCTTGGCGCGCGAGCGTGGGCTCTGTAGATAGCCGAGCTCGGGGTTGAGCCAGTCCAGCGACGGGCCGCCTTCCTTGGTCGCGATGATCTCGACAGTCTGGCCGCTTTGCAGCGGCGTGTTCAACGGCAGCATCTGGCCGTCGATGCGCGCGCCGCGGCAGCGGTGGCCGAGGTCGGTGTGCACCGCATAGGCGAAGTCCACCGGCGTCGCGCCGGCCGCCAGCTCGACGATGGTGGCCTGCGGCGTGAAGACATAGATGCGGTCGTCGAACACCGGGCCGCCCTCGGCGCCCTGCACGGTGTCGCGCTCCCAGGCCAGCAGCTGGTTGAGCACGGCCTTGCGGGCTCGAGCGACCTGCTCCTCGAACTCGCCAGCCGCGCTGACACCGGCATAGCCGCGCGCACCGGCCTCCTTGTAGGCCCAGTGGGCGGCAACGCCGTGTTCGGCGTGCTCATGCATCTCGCGCGTGCGGATCTGCACCTCCATCGCCCGGCCGTCGGGCCCGAGCACGACGGTGTGCAGGGACTGGTAGCCGTTGGGCTTGGGCTTGGCGATGTAGTCATCGAACTCGCCGGGCACCGGCGTATAGACCTCGTGCAGCCGGGCCAGCGCGGCATAGCAATCGGCCACGCTGGCGACGACGACGCGCAGCGCACGCAGGTCGAAGACGCGGTCCAGCGACAGGTCCTTGCCCTGCATCTTCTTGTGGATGCTGTAGAGGTGCTTGGGGCGGCCCTGCACCTCGGCGGCAATGCCCTGACCATAGAGGTCGGCCTGCAGAGCCGCGCGCGCGGCCTCAACACGCTGCTCGCGTTCGACGCGGGTCTCATGCAGGGCGCCGGCCAGGGCTTTGTAGGCCTGCGGCTGCAGGAAGCGGAATGCCAGGTCCTCCAGCTCCCACTTGATCTGCCAGATGCCCAGGCGATTGGCCAGCGGCGCGAACACCGCCTGGGACTCGGCCGCCAGGTCCTGCGGGCAAGGCTGCTTGCTGGCGGCGTACCAACGCAGCGTCTGCAGCCGTGAGGCCAGGCGCAACAGCACGACGCGCAGGTCGCGCGAGAAGGCCAGCAGCATCTTGCGCACGCGCTCGGTCTGTTCGGCGCGCAGGTCGTGCTTCCTGTCGGCCGGCAACCTGGCGTCGCGCGTGGTGCGCTGCAGCTGCACGAGGCGGCGCGTGTGCGTGACGAGGCTGGCATAGCTGTCGCCGAAGGCCTTGGCGACGACCTCCTCCGGCTTGCTGAGGAAGTCAGCCGCATAGACCAGATAGGCCGCGGCCTGCAGCTCCTGTGCGCTGCCCACGGCGCGCAGGATGGCCGCCACGCCGTCGGCGTGAGACAGCGCGTTCTCGCCGGTGTCCAGCAACTCGCCGGCCAGCAGCGGCTCGGCAACAGCGCGGGCACGAACGACCTCGGCATTGGAATGTTCGGCGCCCGCATCCAGCAGCGCGACGATGGGCGCCGTCGCGGCGCCCTCGGGCATCAAGCCGGTCTTCATGAACTGAGGAAATCCCTCACGACGGCAATCTGGTTGGCATGAATCAACGTGGGCGCATGGCCGATGCCGGGCAACTCGACCAGGCGAGCGCTCGGGCCGCGTTGCGTCATGGCGCGGGCCGTCTCGGCACTGAGCAGGTCGGACTCCGCGCCGCGGATCAAGAGCGTCGGGCAGCTCAGCTGGTCATAGGCCGCCCAGAGCGCAGCCTCGCCCGCGGCCACCAGCTCGGGCGTCACGGCCGTGAAGGACAGCGCGATGGCCGGGTCGTAGTGCGATTTCCACTCGCCGCCTTCCTGGCGGAACAGCGGCTCGGACAAGGCCAGCCATTCCTCGTCGGTGTGCGGGCCGAAGCCCTCGGAGATGCTGCGCAGATAGGCCGCGCCCTCCTCCAGCGATTTGAAACGCATCGCCTTGCCGAGATAGCTGCCGATGCGCTGCAGGGCCTCGATGCGGATGGCCGGGCCGACGTCATTGAGCACCAGGCGGCGGATCGGGCTCGCCAACCCGTCGGGCCGCGGCAGCGAAGCCAGGCCCAGGCCGATCAAGCCACCCATGGAGGTACCGACCCAGTCGACCTGCTCGACATCCAGCCGCGCCAGCAGCGCCACCATGTCGGAGACATAACCCGGAATCTGATAGCCAGCGGGCTGGCGCAACCAGTCGGAGCGGCCGCGGCCGACGACATCGGGGCAGATGACGCGATAGCGGTCGCTCACGGCGCGAGCCAGGGCGTCGAAGTCCCGCCCCTGCCGTGACAGGCCATGCACGCAGACCAGTACCGGTGCGTCGGCGCTCGGGCCGGCCCACTCCCAATAAGCCATCCGGTGCAGGCCGGTGCTGTCCAGGCAATTGACGAAGCGCAGTTGGGGCTGGGTCATGATGCAATCCTTTGAGTCATCCTAGCAACCAAGAAGGAACCTCCATGTTGAAAGGCAAGACCGCCCTCGTCACGGGCTCCACCAGCGGCATCGGCCTGGGCGTGGCCCTCGCGCTCGCGCGCCAGGGCGCCCACCTGATCCTGAACGGCTTCGGCGACGTGGAAGGCCCCAGGGCCGAGGTGGCTGCGCTGGGCGTCAAGGTGGGCTATCACAGCGCCGACATGAGCAAGCCGGCGGACATCGCCGCCATGGTGGCCTACGCCGATGCCGAGTTCGGCGGCATCGACATCCTCGTCAACAACGCGGGCATCCAGCATGTCGCGCCGGTGCAAGACTTCCCCGTAGAGAAGTGGGACGCCATCATCGCGATCAACCTCACCTCCGCCTTCCACACCACCCGCCTGGCCCTGCCCGGCATGCTGAAGAAGAACTGGGGCCGCATCATCAATGTGGCGTCGGCCCACGGCCTGGTGGCATCGGCACAGAAGTCGGCCTATGTGGCCGCCAAGCACGGCCTGGTCGGCTTCACCAAGAGCATCGCGCTGGAGACGGCGACGTCGCCGGTCACCGTCAACGCCATCTGCCCCGGCTGGGTGCTGACGCCGCTGGTGCAGAAGCAGGTCGACGCGCTGGCCGCAAAGGACGGCGTGAGCAACGACGAGGCCAAGCGCCGCCTGCTGGCCGAGAAGCAGCCGTCGCTGCAGTTCACGACGCCAGACGAGCTCGGCGCCCTGACCGTCTTCCTGTGCTCGGACGCCGCCATCAATGTGCGCGGCCAGGCCTGGGCGATGGACGGCGGCTGGACCGCAGTTTGATCATTTCGTCAGTTGCACTGAACCGCTGACATTCACCGTCACGGTCGCCTTGCCGGCTTCGGTCGGCAGCGCCATGTCGGCGGCTTCGGCCTTCATGCGCATCACGCCCATCATCGGACGCGGTCCGGCTTCGTCACTGTTGATGCTGACCTCACCGACGACGTAGCTGCCGTAGCCGAACTGCCTGGCGTAGTCCGCCGCCCTGGCCCGGTAGCGCGCAATCGCCTGGGCCGTGATGTCGGCCTCCGCCTTCTCGCGAGCCTCGCGCGACAGGCTGTAGCCGACGCGGGCGATGCTCAGCGTGTTGATGCGCCCCGTCAGCTGAGCGATGGCCGCCGCATCCCGCCCCTCGACCAGCAGCTCGGCGCTGCCCTGCCAGCCGCTGAGCTTGCCGGTCTTGGGGTCGTGGCGCGGGTAGAGCGAAAAACTGCCCGTCTGCACATCGACCTGACCTGGCTTGGCCACCTTGCGCGCTTCGGCCAGGGCGGCGTCCAGGGCCTGCTTCAACGCCGCTTGCACGCCCGCGGCGTCGGCACCTTCGCGCGTCGTCGAGAAGGCAATGCCCAGCACATCACGCGTCACCTCGGCGCTGGCGCTGGCCGACAGGCTCAGCCGCTCGCGCGGCGGCCCTTCCGTGGCTGCATGGGCAGACAGGGTCAGTGCAAGGCTTGAGAGGACGAGGACTGCGCGCATGGAGAACTCTCTTTGCAAGGAGGGAAAGCCCAGCTTAGCCGGGGTAGTTGGCAACGAGCTGTAACCTGTGCGTGATGTCCTACAAAGCAGGGTTTCAAAACCTGCTCACAATGCCGCTGTTACAAATTCAGGAAACGCGATGAACAGCAGCGCGACACCCCGTCCCAACCGTATCCTTGTCGTCGATGACGACGCCCGCATCCGCGATCTGCTCCGGCGCTATCTGACACAAGAAGGCTTCGAAGTACTGCTCGCCGAAGACAGCCGGGCGCTGAACAAACAGCTCACCCGAGAGACGGTGGACCTCATCGTGCTGGACCTGATGCTGCCCGGCGAAGACGGCCTGACCATCTGCCGCCGCCTGCGTGCCGCCAACGACCAGACGCCCATCATCATGCTGACGGCCAAGGTCGAGGACGTGGACCGCATCGTCGGCCTGGAAGTGGGCGCCGACGACTACCTGGCCAAGCCCTTCAACCCGCGCGAACTGCTGGCCCGCATCAACGCGGTGCTGCGTCGTCGCCCCCCGCCGGAGGCCCCGGGTGCGCCGAGCAAGGAGCCGATGACGGTGACCTTCGGGCCTTTCGAGTTCGACCTGGCCCTGCGCCGCCTGACCAAGAATGGCGAGCAACTGCCGCTGACAACCGGCGAGTTCTCGATGCTCAAGACCCTGGTGCGCCACCCGCGCCAGCCGCTGTCGCGCGACAAGCTCGCCCAACTGGCCCGTGGTCGCGAGTTCGAGCCCTTCGACCGCAGCCTGGACGTGCAGATCTCGCGCCTGCGCAAGATGCTGGAGGCCGACCCGGCCCAGCCGCGCTATATCCAGACCGTCTGGGGCGTGGGCTATGTGTTCGTGCCTGACGAAAACGCGTAGAACGTGAGCCCCTCGCCCATCCTTGACTCGCTGAACGCAGTCAAGCTTGGTCGGTCCCCCGAGGGGACGGCGATGCTTGCGGCATTGAGCCGCTCGCACATCGCCAGACGGGCCGGCTTGGGGCGGCCCGGCGCTCGGCCCAAACACAACTCGACTACGTGATGGCCCGTCCGCATCTCGCACTGAACCTCTTCTGGCGCACCTTCGCCTGGCTGGCTCTGCTGCTGGCCGGTGCGGTGCTGGCCTGGCAATACACCTTCAAGCTGCTCGAGGCCCAGCCGCGCGCGCTGGAGTCGGCCGAGCAGTTGGCAGGCCTCGTCAAGCTCAGCCGCATCGCGCTGGAGCACACCGACCCCATCAACCGCGTCGCCGTCATCAGCTCGATGTCGCGCGGGGACACGGTGCAGGTGCGCGTGGCCGAGACCAGCGACCGCTGGTTGCCCTACGACACCAGTCCTTTCGCCAAGCAGCTCGCTTCGGAGCTGCGCAACACGCTCGGGCCCGATACCGTCGTCGCGCGCAACGTCAACGACGTATCGGGCCTGTGGGTGCGCTATGTCGTCGGCGAGGACGCCTTCTGGTTGCGCACCAGCGCGACGCCGCTGTCCATCTCGCTGGCCAGCAACTGGTGGTGGGTGGTCATTGCGCTGCTGGCCACCGTCGTCGGCTCGGCGCTGATCGCCCGCCTCATCAACCAGCCATTGCGCGAGCTGGCGGAAGCCGCCGGCCGCATCCGTGATGGTGAGTACGACTCGCGCCTGGACGAGAACACCATGACCAGCGAGATCCGCGAGGTCAACATGGGCTTCAACCGCATGGCGCGCGAACTGGCCAAGCTGGAGGAAGACCGTGCCGTCATGCTGGCCGGCATCTCGCATGACCTGCGCACGCCGCTGGCGCGGCTGCGGCTGGAAACCGAGATGAGCGTCAGTGACGAGCAGGCGCGTCACTTCATGGCCCAGGACATCGACCAGCTCGACGCCATCATCAGCAAGTTCATGGACTATGCGCGGCCCAACGAGACGCAGCTGCGCGAGACGCGGCTGACCGACGTCGTCGAGCGCGAAGTGCAGGGCTTCCGCGATCCCGACCAGATCCGCTTTCGAGTGCAGGTCAGCGAGGCCCTCAAGGTCTTCGTCGACGACACCGAGCTGGGCCGCGTGCTGCTCAACCTGTTCGAGAACGCGCGCCGCTACGGCCACGCGGAAGGCGAGCCGGCGCGCGTGGACGTGAGCGCCACGCGCCAGGGCTCCTGGGTGGAGCTGCGCGTGCGCGACCATGGCCCCGGCGTGCCGCCCGACCGCCTGCAGCGCCTCACCGTGCCCTTCTACCGCGGCGACGCTGCCCGCACCGCCGCCAGCGGTGCCGGTCTCGGTTTGGCCATCGTCGAGAAATCAGTGCAGCGCCTGGGCGGCACGCTGTCCATCAGCAATGCGCAGGGCGGCGGCCTCATCACGGTGCTCAAGCTGCAAGGGGCCTGAGCTGAGCCGCTCAGTGGGCCGAAGCAGCGCTCGCGGCGGGCGCCGGCACTGCCGCCTCGCCGAGCGACTGCGCCAGCTGCTTCTCCAGCCCTTTCTCGACCCCGATGACCACGTTCAGCGTCAGCCGGTAGGCATGCAGCGCCTTGATGAGATCCACCGGGTCGCCACGGCCGAATTCGGCATCGACCAGCGCATCCGTCAGCCGCGTGAACGAACCGATCGCGCTGAAGCTGGACTGGATGACCTGCTGCGAATCGCGCTGCGCGGTGTAGGCCTCGGACAAACGCCGCAGGTCGGCGTGCGGCAGGTGCACCAGGGCCTGGTCGGCCAACGCCGTGTCCCAGGCGTCGCGGCGCAGGCCCGGCGTGAACACGCTGATGTGCAGGCGCTCGCTAAGCAGGGTCTTGAGCGTCGCGGGCTTGGCCTGCCCCTGCTCGGCCAGCTTCTTCACCTCGCCGTAGAGGGCGTTCACGCCTTCCATCACGGTGCGGTTCTGCATGATCGTGGAGCGCACCTCGGTCAGATTGGCCTGCAGCTCTGAATCAACCTGTTCGATGGTCTGGCGCGCCAGCTTGCGGTGGTGCAGCGCCTCGAAGCCCGCCTCCAGCCCCAGGGCGGTCAGGATGCCCAGCACGATCATCACGTAGTGGACGCCGAGTTCCTTGAAATTGGTCGGGGCGTGGCCGGGAGGTTCGACGTGCATGTGCGCGGGCTTGGGAAGTTGGGGCGCGATGTTAGCGAACCCCCGAAGCGGCAAGAAGGCAGACCGCCCGCGCCTCGATCGCCCGCCCCTCGCCCACCGGCCCCATCTTCTCGGCCGTCTTGGCCTTCACATTGATCTGGCCGATGTCCACACCCAGCACCTCGGCCAGCCGCGCGCGCATGGCCGGAATGTGGGGCGCCATCTTGGGCGCCTGGGCGACGATGGTCGTGTCCAGGTTGACCAGGGCCCAGCCCGCCTCGCGCACGCGTCGGTAAGCCTCGGCCAGCAGCACCATCGAGTCGGCGCCCTTGAACTCGACGGCCGTGTCGGGGAAGAGCCCGCCGATGTCTCCCAGCGCCGCGGCGCCGAGCAGCGCATCGGTGACGGCATGCGCCAGCGCGTCGGCATCCGAATGCCCGAGCAGGCCGTGCGTGTGCGGGATGGTGATGCCGCCCAGGATCAGCGGGCGGCCGGTAACGAGCTGGTGCGTGTCCCAGCCTTCGCCAATGCGCAGGGAGCTCAAAGCGTTCGGGATGGTCATGAGGGCATTGTCGGGGAGACAGGGGCGCAGCCACGCGCTACCCTGCGCGCCACTTCAAGGAGGGCAATGAGATTCGGCATGCGGCATCTGCTTGTGTTGCTTGCGCTGCTCTGTGGCACGGCCCAGGCACAGCAGCTCCAGCTGCTGGTCTTTCCCAATCCCGGCCTGTTCGACGTAGCTGCTGACGGCACGGTCAGCGGACCTGGCGCGGAGTTGCTCGCCAAGATAGGCCGGGCCAGCGGCCTGCAGCTGGGCATCCTGGCCATGCCCATCCCGCGCGCACTGGCGACCGCCAGCAGCACGCCCGGCAGTTGCGCGGTGGGCCTGTCCCGCACACCCGAGCGCGAGGCCGCCTTCCATTGGGCCGGCCCCCTGGCCAGCGGTGCGCTGGTCATCTACGCACGCGCCGACGAAGCACCGACGTTGCACGGTCTGCAGGACCTGCGCGGCCACGGCGTTGTTGTGCAGCGCGAGTCTGCGCCCGCCGCATCGCTGCGCGAGCAGGGCATCGCCGCCCAGGAGGCCAACAACTCGGTGTCGGCCTTGCGCATGCTGCAGGCGCGGCGCGTGGACTTCTGGTTCGCCAACGAACTCGCTGCCGAACCCGTGATCCGCGCCGAGGGCGGCGCGCCGGTCAAGAACGTCCTGACGCTGCGCCGCGTGGACGCCTATGTGGCCTGCCACCTTGGCACGCCGCAGGAGCCGGTCGACAAGCTGCACCAGGCCATCCAGAAACTGCGCCGGCAGGGCGAGCTGGCGGAGTTCGGCCTGCGCTGACGCTGCTATGGTGCGGGCCGCCATGAAACGCCTGCTCCTTCTTTGCTGCCTGATCGCCGGTTCCGTACTGGCCGCCGAACCCTCTCCCGCTCAGCGCCCCAGGATCGGCCTCGTGCTGTCCGGCGGCGGCGCCCGCGGCCTGGCCCATATCGGCGTGCTGCGCGTGCTGGAGGAGATGCAGGTGCCGGTAGACCTCATCGTCGGCACCAGCATGGGTGCGGTGGTCGGCGGCGCCTATGCCTCGGGCCGCAGCCTGGATGAGCTCGAGATCCTGGTGAAGGGCGCGAACTGGAACGCCATCCTGGCCGACCGGCCGGCGCGCGAGCGCCTGTCCATTCGCCGCCGCGAGGATGACGAACGCCTGCCCTCGCGCATCGAGTTCGGCTTCACGCCGCAACGCGGTGCCATGCTGCCCGGCGGCGCCGCCGCCAATGGCCAGTTGGAGGCCACGCTGTCCTCCCTCATCCCCGCCACGCGCGCCGACGACCCGCTGCGCAAGCTGCCCATCCCGTTTCGCGCCGTCGCGACCGACCTGCTCTCCGGCGCCATGCTCGACCAAGCCGACACGCCGCTGTTTGAAGCTCTGCGCGCCTCCATGGCCGTGCCGGGCGTGTTCGCGCCGCTGCGCGTCAACGGCCGGCCGCTGGTGGACGGCGGCCTGGTGCGCAACCTGCCAGTCGACCTGGCTCGCCAGCTTGGCGCCGACATCGTCATCGCCGTCAACGTCGGCACGCCGCTGCTCGAAGACCGCGAGATCAGCAGCGCCGTCATGGTGGCCAACCAGATGCTGCAGATCCTGACCGAGCAGAACGTGCAGCGCTCGCTGCGCGAGCTGAACGCCCGGGACATCGTCATCGACCCCGACCTGCCCGGCATGGGCTTCATGGACTTCTACCGCGCCGACGAGGCCATGGCCACCGGCCGGCGCGCGGCCCTGGCCGCCGGCGAGCGCCTGGCGGAATTGGCCGCGCCTGCTGCCCACGCGGCCCTGCAGGCCCGCCGCCTCGGCCCGCCCGAGTCAGCGTTGAGTGCCCTGCCGCTGGCCGAGCTGAAGATTACCGGCGCTCAGCGGGTCAACGCCGAGGCGCTGCGGGCCGAACTGGCCCTGCAGCCGGGCGACACAGTAGGCCGCGCCGACCTGACCCGGGCCGTCGAGCGGCTGGACGGCACCGGCGATTTCGAGCGCATCGAGACCGAGATCGACGACCGCGACGGACGGCGCAGCGTCGAGTTCAAGCTCACCGAGGCCGACTGGGCCGCCAGCCGTGTGCGCTTCGGCCTGGAGCTGTACAGCAACTTCGCCGATGCCAACAGCTACTCGCTGGTGGCCATGCACGTCGCCAACTGGCTCAACCCCTGGGGCGCGGAGCTGCGCTCGGTCGCCCGCATCGGCTCCTCGCGCGGTCTCAACACCGAGTTCTACCAGCCGCTCGGCCCGGGCTCGCGCTGGTTCGCCAGCGCCAAGCTCGCCTACACGGCCGGCAGCAACGACGTCTTCGACCAGGGCCAGCGCGCGCTGCGCCTGTCCAGCAGCCTGACCAGCGCGCAGCTGGAACTCGGCCATCGCATCGCCGGCCTGGGCGACCTGCGGCTCGGCATCGGCCGCCTGCGTGCCAGCGACGAGGTGGTGCTGCCCGTCGTCCCAGAGGGCAGCCGCCGCTCGCAGAGCTACGGCCAGCAATACCTGGAACTGCACACCGACACGCTGGACTCCCTCGCCTTCCCCAGCCGCGGTCAGTGGACGACGGCTCGCATCGAATGGCTGCATCCGCGCGGCGAGGCCAGCGTCATCAACGCCTCGCTGATCGGCTTGTCGGCCTTGCGGCTGGGCGAGTGGGCCGGCCAGCTCTACGGCGAGTTCGCCCACGCCGAACGCGGTCAGGCGCGCTCTCTGGGGGGCTATTTGCGCCTGTCTGGCACGCCCGATGCGTCGCTGGTGGGTGAAAACATGGCCCTGCTGCGCGTCGTCATGGCGCGGCGCATCGGCGAGATGCCTGTCGGCCTGGGCGGCGCGGTGCGCGTCGGTTTCTCGCTGGAGACGGGTGCCATCGGCGCCGGCTCCGGCCTCAAGCTGTCCAACATACCCAGCAGCGGCTGGAAGCAGGCCGCCAGCGGCTTTCTCAGCGTGGACACGCGATTCGGGCCGTTCTACCTGGCGCTCGGCACGACGCGCGGCGGCGAGACAGCGGCCTATTTGCTGCTGGGGCCGAGCTGGTAAAGAAATGACCGTCAAGCTCGGCGCTGATCGGCCGATAAGCCTGTTGAGCGGGCCCGCAGCATTCGCGGGCCGGCACATCCAGGAGCCGAGGAGCGCCCCATGAACACATCGTTGAAAAGATCCGTTCGTCCGCAAAGCCTGCTGGCCTTGAGCGCCCTGGTGCTGCTGGGAGCCGCTGGCATGCGCGGCGTACAGGCCGCCGACAACGCGACCGCCAGCGCCACCGCCGTCGTGCTGCAGCCCATCGCGGTGACCAAGTCGGCCGACCTCGTGTTCGGCAATCTGGTCGCCGGCAACGGCGTCGTGACCTTGGCCACCGACGGCACCCGCACCAAGTCCGGCACGGCCGTCCTGCCCACTGGCGTCGCGCCCGTGGCCGCGCGCTTTGACGTCACCGGCGCCGGCACCAACACCTTCTCCATCGACTACACCGGCAGCGACACGGTGCTGACCGACGCGAGCGCGAACACGATGGCCATCGACTGGATCACCGAGGCGGTCGCGACCGCGACGGCGACCGGCAAGACCGACGAAACCACCGACGCCACCACAGGCACGCTGGCTGCCGGCGCCGCCTATATCTTTGTCGGCGGCAAGCTGACGGTTGGCGCCGCCCAGGCCGCGGGTACCTACACGGGCATCGTCAAGGTGACCGTCGCCTACAACTGAGGCACAGCCTCCTTGCGGCCATGACGACCGCCCGCCGTTTTCCCGTTCGCAGGCTTCGCGCCGCCAGTGCACTGTTATGCACGCTGTGGCCGCTGCCATCTGCCCTGGCCGCCAGTGCCGCTGCCCAGGCCAGCGCAGCCGTCATCGTGCCCGTCGCAGTCAGGGCCTGGCTGGGCGTGCCCGTGAGCGTGCAGGACCTGCTGCTGGCGCGGGACGCCCCCGCCGGCCCCGCCACGGGTGACCTGGTGACGCGCGTGGCGAGCGCGACCACGCCGGCCATCCTGCGCGCCCTGCCCCTGTGGATCGGCAGCGCGGTGGAGTCCAGGCAGGCCTTTGGCGTTGACATCGTCCCCGCGGCCAGCGCGGCGCTGCTGGCGCGTGGCCCGGCTGCAGCCGTGTCCGTGGCCGTCGCTTTGCCCGCAGGAGAAGGCGGCGATGGCGAGGGCCCTCTCGTCATCACCGTCGCCTTCAACTGAGGCCATGCGCGGGCTGACCCGTCATCGCGCCCTGGCCGCGCTGCTGCTGGTCGCCAGCGCGGCCGCGCCCGGTCAGACCCTGGTCAACAACGGCGCCCTGTCTTTCGGCGCCTTCACGGCCGGCAGCGGTGGCACGGTCGCCGTCAACCCAGGTGGCGCGCGCACGAAGACCGGCAACGTCATCCTCGTCAACCAGGCCGGCACGGCCAGTGCCGCCCAGTTCACGATCACCGGCACGCCGAGCGCGGTGTTCGTCATCACCTTGCCGGTGGACGGCACCGTCTTCCTCACCGATGGCGCCAGCGGCAGCATGGCGCTGAACAGCTTCGTCAGCAGCCCCTCCGGCACAGGCGTGCTGGGCGGCGGTGGCACCCAGCAAATCAACGTCGGCGCCACGCTGACCGTGAGCAACCTACAGGCCACGGGCAGCTATTCCGGCTCCTTCAACGTCACCGTGAACTACCAGTAAAGACCGGCAACTCCGGTGCTTTTGCGAGCTTTGCACCGCTCAAGTCCTGGCGACGATGCCGGTATGCGTGCAAAGACCAAGTTCATCCGGCTGGCGGCCCTCGGGCTGCTGCTGCTGGCGCGCGCGGCGCAGGCCGACCTGATGCTGTTCCCGACGCGCATCGTCTTCGACAAGCAGCAGCGCGCCGCCCAGGTCGAGCTGATGAACCAGGGCAAGACGCCCGAGACCTATCGCATCAACCTCGTCAACCGCCGCATGGGCCCGAATGGCGAGTTCATCGCCATCGACTCGCCCGGCCCCGGCGAGCAATTCGCCGATGCCATGCTGCGCTACTCGCCACGCCAGGTCACCATCCCGCCCGGCGGCTCGCAGATCGTGCGCATCCTGCTGCGCAAGCCCGATGAGCTGGCCATTGGCGAATACCGCTCGCATCTGCAGTTCGACCGCGTGGCCGAGGCTAGCGGCAACAGCAGCGTCGAGGACGTGGCCAAGCGCGAGGGCAAGGACGTCGGCATCGTCATCCAGGCCCTGGTCGGCGCATCCATCCCCGTGATCGTTCGCCAGGGCGAGACCCACGCCAAGGCCGAGCTGTCGGAGCTGGCCCTGCAGCCGGCCTCGGCAACGAGCCCCGGCACTCTGTCCTTCCAGATCAAGCGCGAAGGCAACCGCTCCCTCTATGGCGACCTGCTCGCCACCTTCACAACCACGGCCGGCGTCACCTTCGAGGTGGCGCGCGCCGGCGGCGTGGCCGTCTACGTGCCCAACGCGGCCCGGCGTGTGCAGTTGCCGCTGCAGCTGCCCTCCGGCAACGCCCTGCCCGCCGGCACGCTGAAGCTCGCCCTGCGCGAGCGGCCCGAGGCCGGCGGTAAGCTGCTGGCCGAGACCAGCCTCGCCCTTCCCTGACGGACCGGCGCCCGCCGCTCGGCGCCATGGCTCCGCTCCGCATCCTCCAGCGCGTCGCCGCCGCAGCCCTGCTGGTTGCGCCGTTGCTGCTGGCCCATGCCGCGCCCGACGACGCGCCGAAGCCGCTGCGCCAGCTCGAGGTGCAGCTCGATGGCCGCACGCTGGCCGAGCCGCTCGACGCCTACCAGACCGACTACCAGGTGCTGCTGCCGCTTGGGGCCGTCTCCAAACTGCTCGGGCTGGACTTGCGCGTGCAGACCGCGTCGGGCCGCGCCGCCGGCACACTGCCGGGCTCGGGCGAGCCCTTCTGCCTGGACCTGATCGACTCGACCATTCGCATCGGCGAACGGCGCCAGTCCTTCGAGCCGCGGCTGGCCCAGGGCATTGGCGGCGACATCTATGTGTCGACGCAGCTGCTGGCCCGCTGGCTGAGCCTGGAACTGGCCGTGGACCTGCCGCACTGGCAGCTGCGCCTGCGCGCGCGCGACAGCGTCGCCGCCATGCCGTCAACACCACCCTCCCGGCCATCCCTGCCAACAGGCCCGCGCCGCATTGACGAGACCAACCTGCTGGTGCTGGAGGTGGTGCTGGATGGCCAGGTGGTGTCCGACAGCCTGGCCGCCTACCAGGACGGCACGCAGACCCTGCTGCCGCTGGGCGAGCTGTCGCGCCTGCTGATGCTGGCCGTCCAGGTGAAGCCCGACCGCGGCAGCGCCGATGGCCGGCTGCCCGGCGAGCGCGGCTTTGCGCTGAACCTGGCCGAGTCCCTGGTCAGCCTGGGCGGCCGCGAGCAGAACTTCGAGCCCCGCCTGGCCGGCGTCGTCGGCGACGACATCTATGTGTCGCGCCAGTTGCTGACGCGCTGGTTGCCGATGGACCTGCAGGTCGACCTCGCGACCCTCAAGCTCAAGGTCGTCCCGCGCGAGAAGCTGCCGCTGCAGGAAAGGCTGGAGCGCGAGCGCCTGGCCGCGGCCCTGGCTGGCCTGCAACCCGCCGAACGGCCGAACTACCCCTATGCACGCTCCACACCAGGGTTGGTCGACGTGCCCTCCATCGACCAGTCCTTCGGCGCCGACGCGCGCCGCGGCAAGAACTCGCGCCAGTACAAGGCGGCCTACACGGCCTACATCACCAGCGACCTGCTCGGCATGGAAGGTTCCGCCTATGTACTCAAGACCCACGACAAGGCCACGCCCGACCTGCGCCTGACGCTGGCCCGCAACGACCCCGATGCCGGCCTGCTCGGGCCGCTGCGGGCGCGCTCCGTCGCCCTGGGCAACCTGGCTTTGCCCAGCGTGCGCAACGTCATGCAGGGCAGCGCCAAGGGCAATGGTGTGTCGGTCAGCAACCGGCCGCTGGACCAGCCGAACAGCTTCGACCGCCACAGCCTGCGCGGCGACCTGCCGCCGGGCTGGGACGTGACGCTGTACTACAACGACCAGTTGCTGGGCTATCAGTCCTCGCGTGCCGACGGCCTCTACGCCTTCGATGACCTGCCGCTGTCCTTCGGCGCCAACGAGTTCCGCCTCGTCTTCCACGGTCCGCTGGGGCAGTTGCGCGTGGAGAAGCAGAGCTTCCTGCTCGACCAGGCCAGCGTGAAGCCCGGCGAGGTGTTCTACACGCTGGCCTCGCAAGTCGCCGACGACGGCTCGGTGCGCAGCGTCGCCCAGGCCGACATCGGCATCGGCAAGAAGCTGACCGGCAAGGTCGGCCTGGTGCGCCGCCCGCGCCTGGTGGCCGGCGTCGTCGCCGAGGCGCTGGACTATGGCCAGCTCGGCCTGCTGGCCTATCTCGACTCGATGATCCTCAGCTCGCAGCTCACCGGCATGCGCGGCGGCGGCGCCCTGGGTGAGCTGGGCATGAAGACGCGCCTGGGCGGCTTCGCGCTGGACCTGCTGCACACCCAGCGCCAGGGCGGCTTCATCAACGACCAGTTCGCCGACGTGGCCGGCGGCGTGCGCCAGCGCCAGGAGCTGCGGCTGCAGGGTGGCGTGCGCCTGGGCGGCCTGCCGCGCCTGGTTATCGACTTCAACGCGGTGCGCAATGCGCTGGACCAGGGGCCGGCCAACCTCCAACTCGGCCTGCGCACTTCGGCCATGCTGTGGGGCACGGCCTTGTCCAACAGCCTGCGCTGGCAGCGCAGTGGCGACTTCACGGTCACCGACGGCGCACTGCAGTTGAGCCGACGCGTGGCCGACGTCGGCCTGAACGCGCAATTCATGTACCGGCTGCAACCCGGCGCCAGCCTGCAGGCCGTGGCCATCAGCGCCGACCGCAACCTCGCCGACGGCTACCAGATCAACGCCGGCCTGCTGCGCAGCATGGACTCGGGGCTGACGCTGGTGTCGGGCGGCCTGGCCAAGAACCTCGGCAGCTTCGGCTTGGCCGTCAGCGCGAGTTATTCCAGCCAGCATGAACTCGCCATGGGCCTGCAGCTCTTCGTGGCCCTCGACCGCGACCCGCGCAGCGGTCGCTGGCAACTCGATGGCCAGCCGCTGGCCGGCAGCGGCGCCGTGTCGGCACGCGCCTTTGTCGACCGCAACATGAACGGCATCCGCGACCCCGGCGAGGACTTCGTGGCCAATGCCGGCTTCCTGCTCAACGGCGGCGGCCGCCACCCGCGACTGACCGACACCGGTGGCGTCGCGCTGCTGAACCGCCTGGCGCCAGGCCGTTATGCCGACATCGCGCTCGACCCCGCCACGCTCGAGGACCCGCAGTGGAAGCCGCTGACACCCGGCGTGCGCGTTCTGCCGCGGCCCGGGCGTGTGGAGCAACTGGAGTTCCCGGTCGTGCTGAGCTCCGAGGTCGAAGGCACCATCTATCTGGTCGAAGCCGGCGGCAAGAAACGCGGCATCGGCGACGCCCAGGTGGAACTGGTCAACGGCAAGGACGAGGTCATCGCCACGACCACCAGTTCGGCCGACGGCTACTACCTCTTCCACCAGGTCACGCCCGGCGCACTGCGGCTGCGCATCGCGCCCGAACAGGCGGCCAAGCTCAAACTCAAGGGCAAGCTGGAACGCGGGCTGGACGTGCCGGCGAATGGGGACTTCCTCAGCGGCGAGGATCTGGAACTCAGACTCTGAGGCAGCGCTCGGCGAACTCGAAGTCCTCGGGCCAGGTCACCTTGAAGTTGGCCATCGACGCGCGCACCAGGCGCGGCGCCAAGCCCATGGCTTCGACGGCGCTGGCCTCGTCCGTTGCAGCCGCACCGATCGCCGTCAGCGCGCGCTCGACAAGTCCAAGGCGGAACATCTGCGGCGTCTGCGCAGCCCATTTGTCGCGGCGGTCGACGGTGGCCGTGACGCGTCCGTCGGCGTCGCCGGCCTTCAGCGTATCGGCGATGGGCTGGGCGAGCAGGCCGCCGACGGCGTCGTGCTCGCAGGCATCGATCAGCGCATCGACCCAGTGCGGGCGCAGCAGGCAGCGGGCGGCGTCATGCACCAGCACCCAGTCGTTGTCGGTCGCACCACGTCGCCTCAGTTCGGCCAGGCCACCGAGCACGCTCTCGGCGCGGCTTGCGCCACCCACGCGAGCAACCCAGCCAGCGTAGCCAGGTACAGCGGTTTCGAAGCGATCGTCGCCAGGTGACAAGACAACCAGCGTCTGCGCCAGCCGGGGCACGGACGCGAGCGCAGCCAGCGTGTGCGCCAGCATCGGGCGACCGGCGATGGGCACGTATTGCTTGGGGCCGGCGGCGCCTGAGCGCTCGCCAATACCAGCGGCTGGAACGAGGGCGAACAAGCGGGGATCAGTCATCCCCGCCATTCTCAGCCCGGCTGCGGGACCAAGGCTCAGTCGTCGTGTCCGGGGTTCTGGCGCGCCAGGCGGCGCAGCAGCCCCGGCCAGGCCAGCTCGGCCCCGGAGCCGCGCATGACCTTGTCGCTCTGAGCGCGGATGCCGGCCAGGATCTGCTGCGGGATGCGGATCAGCTCGCCGCCGCCCGCCTGAGCCGCGATCTGGATCTCGCAGGCGCGCTGCAGCATGAACATCTTCAGGAAGGTGTCGGCCGCACTGCGGCCCAGGGTCAGCAGGCCGTGGTTGCGCAGCATCATCAGCGAGGTGTTGCCGAGGTCGGCGACCAGGCGGACCTTCTCGTCGGGGTTCAGCGCCACGCCTTCGTAGCCGTGATAGCTCAAGCTGGCCAGCGGGAACAGGCTGTGCTGCGAGATCGGCAGCAGGCCTTCGCGCTGCGTGCTGACCGCCACGCCGGCCACCGTGTGCAGATGCATGACGAACTTCGCGTCCTCGCGGGCCTCATGCACGGCGCTGTGGATGATGAAGCCGGCCGGGTTGACGTTGTAGTCGCTGGGCGCGACCTTCTCACCGGCCTGATCCACTTTGACGAGGCTGCTGGCCGTGATCTCTTCGAACATCATCCCGTAGGGGTTGATGAGGAAGTGATGCTCGGGGCCGGGCACGCGGGCCGAGATGTGGGTGAAGATCAGGTCGTCCCAACCGTGCAGGGCCGCCAGGCGATAGAGGGCGGCGAGGTCGCAGCGGACGGCCCATTCTTCGGGGGCGCAGTTCTCGGGCTTGGCCATGGTGTCTCCTCGTGAAAAGGGTCGATCCAGCATAGCGCCGACAATCGCCAGGCTGTTGTCACCTCCGTTCCCATGCTGATTGCCGACCTCCGCCAGCGCCTGCGTGCGCTCGGCGCCAACCCCGACCACGAAAGCCGCGTGCTGCGCCACTGGGTGCGCCTGCTGCCGCTGGAAGGGGGCAAACGGCCGTTGCAGGGCTTCCTGCCCAAGGCGGTCATGGCGGCTCTGCCGGGACTGATGGCGGAGCTGGACAGCCTCGTCACGCTGCGCAGCGAGCACGCCGGCGGCGATGGCGAGTCGGCTCGGCTGTTGTTGGGCCTCAACGATGGCCAGACCGTGGAGACCGTGCTGCTGCCACGCGACGGCGTCTGCGTGTCCAGCCAGGTGGGCTGCGCCGTGGGTTGCCGCTTCTGCATGACGGGCGTGGACGGGCTGATCCGCCAGGTCGGCAGTGCCGAGATCGTGGCCCAGGTGGTGCTGGCCCGGCGCAAGAACCTCAAGCTGCGCAAGGTCGTCTTCATGGGCATGGGCGAACCCTCGCACAACCTGGCCAATGTGCTGGACGCCATCACGCTGCTGGGCCGCGAGGGTGGCTTCGCGCACAAGCAGCTGGTGTTCTCGACGGTGGGCGATGAGCGCGCCTTCGCCGCGCTGAACGAGGCCGAGGTGAAGCCGGCCCTGGCGCTGTCCCTGCACACGACCGACGCCGCCAAGCGCGCCGAGCTGCTGCCGCGCGCACCACGGCTCACGCCCGAGGAACTCGTCGAGGCGGCCGACGCCTATGCGCGATCCAGCGGTTATCCCATCCAGTACCAGTGGACGCTGCTGGACGGCGTCAACGACGGGCCCGAGGAGCTGGACGGCATCGTGCGCCTGCTCAAGGGCCGCTATGGCCTGTTGAACATGATCCCCTTCAACAGCGCCGAAGGCCTGCCCTTCACGCGGCCGAGTTGGGAACGCGCCCGGGCCATCGCCGCTGAATTGAGCGCACGCGGCGTGCTGACCAAGTTGCGCGACTCGGCCGGCCAGGACGTGGAAGGCGGGTGCGGCCAATTGCGCGCCCGCGAGGCGGTGGGCCGGCCCGCGCGGGTGGTGAGGATTCACGCTTGAAATCCGAAGGCTCAGGCCTCCAGCGGTGACAACGGTGTCACCTCCTGCCCGCAGAATGCCGACGCCACGCCGGACAGCCCGGTGCGAGAAGACATTCCACTTGGAGGAGAGACATGACTCAGCTTCAGATGCTGGTGGCGCGCGCCCGCGGCGCCGCTTTGATCGCCGGCACGGCCCTGTGCCTGCAAGCCACGGCCGCGCCCACGGTCAGCAAGTTCGCACCCACGGCCCAGTTGGGCGGCAGCACGCTGCAGCTCAATGGCAAGGGCACGCGCGTGCGCCTCGTGTTCAAGGCCTACGACATGGGCCTGTACGCGAGCAAACATGTCAGCACGGCGGCAGAGCTGTTTGCGCTGCCGGGCGCCAAGCGGCTGCAGTTCACCGCACTGCGTGAACTGCCCGGCACCGACCTGGGCCGGCTCTTCCTGCGCGGCATCAGCGACAACACGCCCAGCCAGCAGTTGACCCGGCACACCCTGGCCACGAACCGGCTCATCGAGATCTTCTCGGGCAAGCCCAAGCTGTTGCCCGGCGACACCTTCGCGATGGACTTCGTGCCGGGCAAGGGGACGCAGTTCTACATCTCCGGCCAGGCCCAGGGCGAGCCGGTCGGTGACGACGAGTTCTTCACGCTGGTGCTGCGCATCTGGTTCGGCGATTCGCCGGCCGACACGCAGCTGCGCGATGCCCTGCTGGATGGCGGCAAGGACTGACCAGGGCCAGCCGCTTCTAGTTGCCCAAAGCGATGCGCGCCATCTCGAAGCGGGCACCGCCATCGCCATGCGGGCTGATGTGCACGACGCGGAACTGCTTGGCGGTGCCGGCGCGCCTCAGCTCGAGCGATAGGCGTCGGCGTCCAGACCGAGGCGGCGGATGCGGTCGTGCAGGGTCTTGCGCGCCAGGCCCAGGCGCTCGCCGGCCTTGGCAATATTGCCGCCGCTCTCCTGCAAGGCCTGCACGATCCACTGCCGCTCGACGGCAGCCAGCGCCTCGTCCAGCGGCGCTTGCGGCAGGGCGGCGGGCTCGCTGGGCGTCGGCAACCTGGGCGGTGTGGCTTCGCTGACCAGGCCCAGCACCCAGCGCTCGGCAAAGTTGCGCAGCTCGCGCACATTGCCGGGCCAGTCGCGCGCCGCCCAAGCGGCGAGCTGGGCGGCGCTCCAGGCCGGCACGGGGCGCTGCAGGCGCTCGGCGGCCTGGGCGCAGAAGTGGCTCAGCAGCAGCGGGATGTCCTCACGGCGCTGGCGCAGCGGCGGCAGCGCGATGCTGGCCACGTCCAGGCGGTAGAACAGGTCCTCGCGGAAGCGCCCTTCCCTGGCCAGCTCCAGCAGGTCCACCTTGGTCGCCGCGACAACACGGCAGGCCAGCGGCACGGCCGTGTTGGCGCCCAGGCGCTCGACGCTGCGCTCCTGCAGCACCCGCAGCATCTTGACCTGTAGCGCCAGCGGCATGGACTCGATCTCGTCGAGGAAGACGGTGCCGTCGCCCGCGAACTCCAGCTTGCCGATGCGGCGCCTGGCCGCTCCCGTGTAGGCCCCGGCCTCGGCGCCGAAGATCTCGGACTCGAACACACTCTCGGGCAGGGCGCCGCAGTTGATGGCGACGAAAGGACCGGTCGCACCACTGGCCGCGTGCAGGGCGCGGGCGACAACCTCCTTGCCGGCACCGGTCTCGCCGTGGATGAGCACGTCTACACGTGCCGGACCGAGGGTGGCGATCAGCGTGCGCAGTTGCTCCATCGCGGCACTCGCTCCCAGCAAGCCGTCGGCGGGTCCGCCGGCAAGCTGGGCCTTCAGCCGCCGGTTTTCCAGCACCAGGCGGCGCTGAGCCAGCGCGCGGCGCACGACCTCGACGAGGTGCTCGGCCGAGAAGGGCTTCTCGATGAAGTCCCAGGCGCCGTCGCGCATCGCCTCCACGGCCATGCCGATGTCGCCGTGGCCGGTGACGAGGATGACGGGCAGCTCGGGGTCCTGCTCGCGCAGGCCTTGCAGCAGCGCCAGGCCACTGTCGCCGGGCAGTTGCACGTCGCAGACGACGATGCCGGCAAAGCCGGGTTGCAGCCAGGCGCGCGCCGCCTCGGCCGAGTCCACGCCCTGGGCCTGCAAGCCCGCCAGCCGCAGGCTCTGCGTGGTGGCCAGGCGGACGTGCTCGTCGTCCTCGACGAGCAGCACATCGGTGGGTTCAGGCGACGCCATGCGGTGATTGTGTGATGGGCAGCCTGAGGGTGAACTGCGCGCCGCCTTCCGGTCGGTTGCCGCCTTGCAGCGAGCCGCCCAGCGCGTTGGCGATGGAGGCCGAGATGGACAAGCCCAGCCCCAGGCCATCGCCGCGGCGCTTGGTCGTGAAGAAGGGTTCGAACAGGCGCGCCTGCACGTCGTCGCTCAGCCCGGAGCCGTCGTCGCTCACGCGCAGCAGCGCCTGGCCGGCATCGACATCGACATCGGCCTGCAGCATCACCGTGCCGCCGCCCTTCTCGGCGCTGGCGTCGATGCCGTTGCGCAGCAGGTTGACGAGCACCTGCTCGATGCGCACCTGCTGGCCCAGCACGGCCAGGCCTTCGAGCACGGGCAGGCAATCGAGCTTGACGCGCTGGCGGCGCGCCTCGGCGCTGACCAGGGCCACCGCGGCCTGGAAGGCTTCCGCCACCACCACCGGCTGCACGCGCAACTCGTCGCGCCGCGCAAAGCCCTTGAGCTGGCCAACGATGGCAGCGATGCGCTGGGTCAGGCTGTCGATGGACTGCAGATTGGTCTCGGCGTCGGCCTGCATGCCGCGTTCGAGGAAGACGCGGGCGTTGTCGTTCAGCGCCCGCAGCGCCGCCAGCGGCTGGTTGATCTCGTGCGTGATGCTGGCGGCCATCTGGCCCAGCACGGCGAGCTTGCCGGCCTGCACGAGGTCGTCCTGCGTGGCGCGCAGCGTCAGCTCGGTGCGATGAAGTTCGTCCACGCGCGCCTGCAGCTCGCGTGTGCGCTCGGCGATGCGCGTCTCCAGGCTGTCGTAGGCGGCACGCAGTGCGCCCTGGGCGGCCAGGCGCTCACGGGCGCGGCGGCGGCGCAGCTGCAGGTAGGCCAAGGTCAGCAACAGCGATACCCAGCCCAAGGCGACAGCCCAGGCACGGCCGGCGGCGATCTGCTCCGCACCGCGGATCTCGGTGAAAGACAGCAGCGTCCAGCCGCGCCCCTGCACCGGCTGCTCGGTGACGAGGGCGCGCAGCTTGGCAGCCGCCGTGGCGATGCGCTCGATGCGCAGTTCGGTCGCCGCGCGTGAGGGCTCGCGCCCCAGCGCAGGCAGCGGCAGGTCGCCGTATTGCTGGGTGTCGTGCAGCTCTTTGCGCGTGGCATCGGACAGCGGCTGCAGCGTGCGGTACTTCCATTCCGGCCGGCTGGCCAGGAAAACCACGCCGCGCGCGTCGGCCAGCATCAGCTCGCCGGCGCTGCGGGCCCAGTTGGCTTCCATCTCGTCCAGCGACACCTTCAGCACGACGACGCCCGCCGTGGGGCCGGGCAGCCGGTGGGCGATGAAGTAGCCCGGCGTGCCGGTTGTCGAGCCGCGCGCATAGAAGTGGCCGCCGCCCTGCGCCATCGCGTCGCGGAAGTAAGGCCGGTAGGCGTAGTTCTGGCCGACAAAGGTCTGCGGGTCGCGCCAGTTGCTGGCGGCCAGCGTCAGGCCCTGCGCGTCGATCAGGAAGATGGCCGCTGCGGAGGCGTCTTGCGCAACGCCTTCGAGCAACACGTTGACTTCCGCCGCGCGTGCCTGGGATGACGGCACGGCCAGCAACCCGGCCAGCGCCGGATGGCGCGCCAGCACCTGCGGCACGGCCTCGTACTTGTCCAGCGCGCCGGTCAGCTCGTGCGCGACAAAGCGCAGATGGCGCTGCGCGTCGTCACGGGTCTGCGCCAGCGCCAGGTCCAGCGACAGCCGCCAGGCCGCGTACGCGACCGCTGCGCCGCCCAGCACCACCAGCAACAACAGCCCGAGGCTGCGTCGCCAGCGGGCCGGCTTGTTTGCGTCAGTGGTGGGCAGCTTCGGCATCGATCCTTGAGTGTTGGCGCGTGTCACGCATCAACAGATAGACGAGCAGCGAGCAGGCGATCACCGCGGTAGCGTACCAATAGAAGCCGCTCTCCATGCCCTGCTGCTTGAACCACAGCGCGATGTACTCGGCGGTGCCGCCGAAGACCGACACGGCGATGGCATAGGGCACGCCGACACCGGTGGCGCGGATGGAAGCGGGGAAGAGCTCGGCCTTCACGACCGCGTTGATGGAGGTGTAGCCGCTGACGATGAGCCAGGCGCAGGCAATCAGCCCAAAGGCTTCCCACGGCCCCTGGGCATGGCGCAGCGCCGTCAGCAGCGGCACCGTGAAGATCGTGCCCAGCACCGCAAAGCCCAGCAGCAGCGGCTTGCGGCCGATGCGGTCCGACAGCGCGCCGTAGATTGGCTGCAGCAGGGCCGCGAACACCAGGCTGGCGGCGGACACGGCCGTGGTCTGCGCGTCGGTGAGGCCCACCGACAGCTTCAGGAACTTCTGCATATAGGTCGTGTAGACGTAGAAGGCCAGCGTGCCGCCCATGGTCAGGCCGATGACGATCAGGCATTCGCGCGGGTGCTGCAGCAGCAGCTTGAAGCCACCCATGCGGTCCTTGTTGCGCTTCTTCTCAGCCTGGAAGGCCTGGGTCTCGGGCAGGTCGGACCGCATGATCAGCGCGACGATGGCCAGCAGCGCGCCGATGAAGAAGGGAATGCGCCAGCCCCAGGCCTTGAGCTGGGCGGCGTCGAGCACGAAGTTCTGCAGCACCAGCAGCACGACGAGCGCCGTCAGCTGGCCACCGATCAGCGTCACGTACTGGAAGCTGGCATAGAAGCCGCGGTGCTTGGACGTCGCCATCTCCGACAGATAGGTGGCGCTGGAGCCGTACTCGCCACCCAGGCTCAGGCCCTGCAGCAGGCGCGCGAACAGCAGGATGGCTGGTGCCCAGACGCCGACGGCCGCGTAGGTGGGCGAGCAGGCGATCAGCAGCGAGCCGCCGCACATCAGCAGCACCGAGGCCATCAGCGCCAGGCGCCGGCCGTGGCGGTCGCCGATGTAGCCGAACAGCAGGCCACCGACGGGCCGGATGAAGAAGCCCAACGCGAAGATGGCCGCCGTCGACATCGACTGGGCCACCGGATCGGATGATGGGAAGAAGGACGACGAGAAGTAGAGCGAGAAGGCCGCGTAGCAGTAGAAGTCGTACCACTCGACGAGGTTGCCGAGGGAGCCGACGAGGATGGCCTTCAGGCGGCTGAACTCGATGCGGTCGGGCGCTGCCGCCACAGCGGCCGAAGCCGGGGGATAGATCGCTGACATGGGGCTTGTCTCCTGGGTTGTGTGCCCCAGGATGAGCAGCTTGCGTGCCAAGACCGTGCGTGGCCGTGCGCCAGGGTGGCGCGCGATGCACGCCCCGTCACTTCGGCGGATTTCCGCCGAGCATGACGCCGCGCAGCCGCCGCTGGCGGAGATCCGCCGCCGCGCTCAGCGCTGCTTGGCGACCCACTCCATGACCAACTCGCGCAGCACCGGCAGCGGCACCTGGCCGGCGGTCAGCACGACGCGATGGAAGCCCTTGACGTCGAACTTCGGGCCCAGCGCCTGGGTCGCCTCGGCACGCAGCTTGGTGATCTCCAGCTGGCCGATCTTGTAGCCCAGCGCCTGGCCGGGCCAGACGATGTAGCGCTCGACTTCGGAGACGACATCGCTCTCGGCCATGGAGGAGTTGTCGAGCATGAACCGAATGGCTCGCTCCCGCGTCCAGCCCTTGGCATGCAGGCCGGTGTCCACCACCAGGCGCATGGCGCGCAGTTGCTCGTCCGACAGACGGCCGTACCACTGATAGGGGTCGGTGAAGAGGCCGAGTTCCTTGCCCAGGCTCTCCGCGTAGAGCGCCCAGCCTTCGACGTAGGCGGTGTAGTTGCTGCCGAAGCGGCGGAAGGCCGGCAGCGTCGCATCTTCCTGCGCGATGGAGATCTGGAAATGGTGGCCGGGCGAGGCTTCGTGCAGGGACAGGGTCTCCATGCCGAAGATGGGCTGGGCCTTCAGGTTGAAGGTGTTGACGTAGAACACGCCCGGCCGCGAGCCGTCGGTCGTGCCGTTCTGGTAGGAAGCGCCGGCGGCGCTCTCGGCGCGGAAGGCCTCGACTTCCTTGACCTCGTAGTCGGCCTTGGGTTGGATGTCGAAGAGCTTGGGCGTCAGGCCGTTGATCTTCTTCTGCAGGTCGCGGTAGCCATTGAGCAGGTCCTCCGGCTTGCTGAAGTAGAACCTGGGGTCGTCCTGCAGGTACTTGAAAAAACCTTTCAGGTCGCCCTGAAAGCCGACCTCCTTCCGCACGCCCTCCATCTCGCCGAGGATGCGCGCGACCTCCTTCAAGCCAATGGCATGGATCTGGTCGGGTGTCAGCTTCAGCGTGGTGGACTGCTGCACACGGTGGGCATACCAGGCCTTGCCGTCGGGCAGGGCCGACCAGCCCGTGCTCTTGCGCGCCTTGGGCATGTACTCGTCGCGCACAAAGGCCAGCAGGCGGGCATAGGCGGGCAACACGCCCGTCGACAGCAACTTGCGCATCTCGGCCGCAATGCGCTCGCGGTCGGCGGCGGGCACAGCCTCGGGGACGTTCTTGATCGGCCCCCAGAACAAGCTCTTCTCGGGGTCGGTCACGGCCAGGGCCGTCAGTTGCGGCAGCACCTTTTCCATGACCGCGCGCGGCTGGGTCACGCCGGCCTTGAGGCCGTCGCGCATATTGGCAATGCTGCCGTCGAACAGGGGCACCGCCAGAGCCAGGCGCTTGAGCCAGTCGTCGTAGTCCTTGGTCGTCCTGAAGGGCTGGATGGATTGGCCCGTGCCCATCTGCGCCAGGAAGCTGGGCAGGCCACCGATCTGGCTGATGGGCTGCATCCAGTCCGGGAAGCGCTCGCCAGCCAGGTTCTGCTCCAGGTCGAGCTTGAGGATGCTGTAGGAGACGCGGTCCTTGGGTTCCAGTTTGGCCTTGCTGAAACCGGCCAGGGCCTTCAATTGCTCCTGCAACTCGCGCTTGGCCTGGGCGCGGTAGGCCGCGGTCGTGGTGTCGATGAGGCGGTCGTTGTAGCGCGGGTCGCCGAGGGACGTGGCGAGGATGGGCTGGCGCTGCAGCGTCAGTTCCCACTGGGCGTCCAGCCATTGGTGGAAGCGTTCGCTCTCAGAAGGGGCGGCCCAGGCGGGCAGGCTTGCGACAAGCAGGCTCAGGGCAAGGCGACGACGCATGAGGTCTCCAGTTTCGAGGTGGCGCGATGCTAGCCATAGACCTGCTGACAGCCAAAGGGCATGGCTTCCCTAGAATCGCGGGCCTGTTAACACCACGGCAATGGGCCGCGAAGGCCAGCCGCCAGGGCCAATCAAGGCGCAGCGCGCCGGCCGCACTCATGTGCGGGCAAGCGCTGCAACGCAGAGTGGTCCTGGCAGCTGGCCTTCCCGGAGGGTTGTGGCCAGAAAGGCCGCGCTCGGCGTTGCAAATCCTCGCCGGATGACCGACCCGGCTGCGGTTTGCGCCTTGCTCGCGGCCTTTCTGGTCACAACGCGGCCCATCGCCGTGGTGTCAACAGGCCCCTGCCCCGCTTCGGGGCTGTTGTCGTTTGTAGAGCTCCATGACGCTGCCATCGCTGCCTGCCATTGCGCCGGGCAAGAAGTTCACCCACCCCCGCCCCGTCGGCTCGGCCGACGCCCTGCTGCTCGCGCGCTTCGTGCAGCAGCAGCGGGATGCCGGTCGCATGGCCGCCATCTTCACGGCCGAGCCGGGCGACACGCAGCGCCTGGAAGACGAGCTGAAATTCTTCGCGCCCGAGCTCAAGGTGGCCGTCTTCCCCGACTGGGAAACCCTGCCCTACGACAGCTTCAGCCCCCACCAGGACCTGATCTCCGAGCGCCTGGCCACGCTGTGGGAGCTGCTGCAAAGCAAAAAAACGAAAAGCATCGACGTGGTGCTGATGCCCGCGTCGACCGCGCTGACGCGCCTCGCGCCGCCCAGCTTCCTGGCCGGCACCACCTTCAACTTCAAGCAGAAGCAGCGCCTGGACGAGGCCTCGCTGCGCTCCCAGCTCACGCTGGCCGGCTACACCCACGTCAGCCAGGTCGTGCAGCCGGGCGAGTACGCCGTGCGCGGCGGCCTCATCGACTTGTTCCCCATGGGCTCTGCCGTGCCCTATCGCGTCGATCTGTTCGGCGATGAGGTCGATTCCATCCGCACCTTCGACCCCGACAGCCAGCGCAGCCTCTACCCCGTGCCCGAAGTGCGCCTGCTGCCCGGCCGCGAGTTCCCGATGGACGAGGTGGCGCGCAAGAAGTTCCGCGAACGCTGGCGCGAGAAGATGGACGGCGACCCGAGCAAGGCGCGCATCTACCGCGACGTCGGCGAGGGGATCGCCTCAGGTGGCATCGAGTACTACCTGCCACTGTTCTTCGACCAGACGGCCACGGTCTTCGACTACCTCGGTGGCGAGGCCGGCCTGGCCCTGCACGGCGAGGTGGATGAAGCCATCCAGCGCTTCTGGACCGACACCAAGGAGCGCCACCGTTTCCTGCAGCACGACCCCGAGCGGCCGCTGCTGCCGCCGCAAGAGATCTTCCTGACGGCCGAGGACTTCTTCGGCCTGACCAAGCCGCACGCGGTGCTGTCGGTGCGCGGCGGCGAGCCGGTGGACTTCGCCCGGCCTCTGCCCGACATCAGCGTCGAGCGCGGCGTGCAGGAACCGCTGGCCCGCCTGGCCGCCCACCTGAAGGCGACGCCGCACCGCGTGCTGCTGCTGGCCGAGAGCGAAGGCCGCCGCGAGAGCCTGCTGGAGCAGCTGCGCGACAGCAAGATCGAACCGCCGTCGGTCAAGGACCTGGCCGAGTTCCTGGCCGGCGACGAGAAATACGCAATAACCGCCGCGCCGCTGGCGACGGGATTCTTTTGGAACGACGCGCAGCAACCCGTTCAGCTTTTCACTGAGACGGAACTGTTCGCGACGATGCCGACGACCCGGCGGCGGCGCAAGCAGGAGCAGGTCAGCGACGTCAATGCGCTGATCAAGGACCTTTCCGAGCTGAAGGTGGGCGACCCGGTCGTGCACATCAACCACGGCATCGGCCGCTACCAGGGCCTGGTCAACATCGACGTGGGCGACGGCAGTTCGGAGTTCCTGCACCTGGAGTACGCCGACAAGGCGACGCTGTATGTGCCGGTGGCCCAGCTGCACCTGATCGGCCGCTACACCGGCGTGAGCGCCGAGGAAGCGCCGCTGCACAAGCTGGGCTCGGGCCAATGGGAGAAGGCCAAGCGCAAGGCCGCCGAGCAGGTGCGCGACACCGCCGCCGAGCTGCTCAACCTCTACGCCCGCCGCGCTGCTCGCGAGGGCCACGCCTTCCGCTACTCGGGCCACGACTACGAAGCCTTCGCCGCGTCCTTCGGCTTCGAGGAAACGCCCGACCAGCGCGCCGCCATCCACGCCGTCATCCAGGACATGATCAGCCCCAAGCCCATGGACCGCCTGGTCTGCGGCGACGTGGGCTTTGGCAAGACCGAGGTGGCGCTGCGCGCGGCCTTCGTCGCGGTGATGGGCGGCAAGCAGGTCGCCATCCTGGCGCCCACCACGCTGCTGGCCGAGCAGCATTACCAGAACATCGTCGACCGCTTTGGCGCCTGGCCGGTCAAGGTGGCGGAGATGAGCCGCTTCCGCTCGGCCAAGGAGATCAAGGCCGCCATGGAGGGCATCGCCGACGGGACGCTGGACATCGTCGTCGGCACGCACAAGCTGCTGTCCGCCGAGGTCAAGTTCAACCGCCTCGGCCTGCTCGTCATCGACGAGGAACACCGCTTCGGCGTGCGCCACAAGGAGGCGATGAAGGCCATGCGCGCCGAGGTCGACGTGCTGACGCTGACGGCCACGCCGATTCCTCGCACGCTCGGCATGGCCTTGGAAGGCCTGCGCGACCTCAGCGTCATTGCCACCGCGCCGCAGCGCCGCCTGGCCATCAAGACCTTTGTGCGCGCCGAAAGCAGCGGCACCATCCGCGAGGCGGTGCTGCGCGAGTTGAAGCGCGGCGGCCAGGTCTATTTCCTGCACAACGAGGTCGAGACCATCGAGAACCGGCGCCAGAAGCTCGAAGAGCTGGTGCCCGAGGCGCGCATCGTCATCGCCCACGGCCAGATGCCCGAGCGCGAGCTGGAGCGCGTCATGCGCGAGTTCGTGGCCGGCAAGCACAACCTGTTGCTCTGCTCGACCATCATCGAGACCGGCATCGACGTGCCGAGCGCCAACACCATCATCATTGCCCGTGCCGACAAGTTCGGCCTGGCCCAGCTGCACCAGCTGCGCGGCCGCGTCGGGCGGTCCCACCACCAGGCCTATGCCTACCTGATGGTGCCGGACATGCAGGGCCTGACCAAGCAAGCCCTGCAGCGGCTGGACGCCATCCAGGCCATGGAGGAACTGGGCTCGGGCTTCTACCTCGCCATGCACGACCTTGAAATCCGCGGCGCCGGCGAGATGCTGGGCGAGCATCAGAGCGGCAACATGATGGAGGTGGGCTTCCAGCTCTACAACGACATGCTCAGCGAAGCCGTGCGGTCCCTCAAGGCCGGCCGCGAGCCCGACCTGCTGTCGCCGTTTGCCGCCACCACCGAGATCAACCTGCACGCCCCGGCCCTGCTGCCCGATGCCTACTGCGGCGACGTGCAGGTGCGGCTGTCGCTCTACAAGCGCCTGGCCACGGCCGAGAAGAACGAGCAGATCGACGCCATGCTGGAGGAAATCACCGACCGCTTCGGCAAGCTGCCCACGCAGGGCCAGACCCTCTTCGACACCCACCGATTGCGCGTGCTGGCCAAGCCCTATGGCGTCAGCAAGATCGACGCGGCGCCGGCGCTGATCAACATCAACTTCCGCCCCAACCCACCCATCGACCCGATGCGCGTCATCGAGCTGGTGCAGAAGAACCGCAACATCAAGCTGGTGGGTAACGAGAAGCTGCGTGTCGAGAAGCAGCTCTCCAGCCCGCAGGACCGCGCCCAGGCCGTGCGCGAGGTGCTGCGACTGCTGGGCCAGCCAATCAAGACCGAATAGCCCTAGCGTCCTTGAACCGGCGCCAGCCCGCGCAGCGCCGCATCGGCGCGGCTCAGCAGCTCGGCGAAGCCCTGGCGCTGCGCCAGCTCCACCGCCTCCAGCAGCAAGGGCCGCGCGTCGCGCGCCGGCAACCCCTCGGCCTGCAGCAGCAGCCCCTCGGCCAGCGGCTCCAGCAGGCCGGCGTCGCGTGCGACGGCCACCTGGCGGGCGGCAGCAGCCGCATCGCCGGCCAGCAGTTCCAGCCGTGCCAGGCGGATATGCACAAGCGGATGCTGGCTGCGTGGCAGCAGCGCACGCAAGCGTTCGGCCAGAGTGGGGTCGTGCGGCAGGCCGCGGGCCTCGCGCAGCAGGCCGCGCAGCCAGGCGAGGTGTGACACGCGCAGCGGGTCGCGGCTGCTCGCCAGCAAGGGCTCGGCCAAGCCCAAGTCGGCTTCAGCAAGATCGAGGCAGCCGCTCTGCCAGTACAACCGCGCGCGCCGCGTCAGCGCCTCGGCCTCGAACAGGGCCGAACCTTGCGAGCGGCCCAGCTCCAGCGCGCGGTCCAGCACGCCGCGCGCCTCGCCGTAGCGGCCGGCGCTGGTCAGCGTGAGGCCCAGCATCAGCAGCGACAAGGTCTCGGTATGCGCCACGCCCTGCCAGCTCAGCAGGCTGCGCCGCGCCATCTGTTCGGCGCGATCCAGCTCGCCCAGCGCCTGCAGCATCACGCCCAGGTCGCTCTCGATGGTCAGGCCCCGACAGTAGTCGGGATGGCGCTCCAGCAGCAGCTCGAAGGCATCGCGCGCGGCCCGCACCTGGCCACCGAACCAGTGGATCTGGCCTTCGTAGCTCAGCAGCGAGGGCCGCGCCGGTGCGAGTTGGCGCAGCTGGCCCAGCAGCGCCCAGGCGGCCGGGATGTCGGGCTCGCGCATGGCCAGCTCGATCAACACCTCACAGGCATTGCAGCGCTCGGCCAGCGGCAGCCGCGGCAACAGCGGCCGCAGGCGCTCGGCCAGCGTGGCGGCATGCGCCAGGTCGCCCGAGAACACGGCGTTGTCCACCAGGCCGGCCAACGCCTGCCCCTGGATCTGCTCGCGCTGCGCCGGGTCGGCCACGGCGCCGGCCAGCTCCAGCACCTGCTGCAGCGCTTGGCGACCGGCAGGCAGGTCATGCAGCAGCGCACATTCGGCCAGACTGAGCCGGGCTTGCAGCGCCAGCGCCGGCTCGCGCGACTCGGCGGCAACGCGCTGCCACAGCGCCTGGGCCTCGTCGTAGCGGCCGCGCAGCTTCTGCTGGGCCGCGCCGCGGTGCAGCCAGGCCAGCGCCGTCTGCGCCTCACCGGCGCCCTGCCACAGCGCGGCCACGGCCAAGGGCTCGGCGGCGCCTTCCGCGCGCGCGCCCAGCGCCAATGCGGCCCGTTGTCGCAGCGCCTGCGCCTCGAAGGCCGGCAGCACCACGAGAACCGCTTCGCGCACCAGGTCATGCCGGCATTGCAGGGCGCCGTCGGGCTCTTCGCGCAGCAGCGCGGCCTGCAGTGCCGACCGGGCCGCGGGCAGCAATTCGGCATCGGGCACCGCGGCCACGCTGCCCAGCACCGCCAACGGCAGCGGCCGGGCCAGCACGGCGGCTGCGCCGACAAGGCCATGCGCTGCCGGGCTCAGGGCCTGCCAGCGCCGCAGCAGCAACTCGTGCACGCGCGGGGACACGGGCGCGCCGTCGGCCCGGGCCCGCAGCAGCTCACCCAGCACAAAGGCATTGCCGTGGCTGGCCGCGAGCAGCGCGGGAGCGTCGGCGGCGCTCTGGCCAGCGCGGTTCAGCAGCTGCTGCACAGCCTCCAGCGCCAGCCCCGGCAGCGCCAGGCAACGAACGTCCTGCTGCCGGGCCAGCCAGTCGCGGTGCTCGGCCGGCAGTTCCTCGCTCCGCGCGGCGCCGCGCCAGCGCAGCCGGCCGCGGTGGCTCAGCAGGGCCAGCAGCTCCAGGCTGGCCGCGTCCACCCATTGCAGGTCATCGACCAGCAACAGCGGCCCCAGCGCCTCCAGCACGCGCGCCAGGCCCTCCAGCAGCCGGGCACGGGCACTCAAGGCGTCCAGCGGCGGCAAGGGCTCGTCGATGGCCAGCTCGGGCAGCAGCCGCGCCAGGTCCAACCGGTAGGCGGCCAGGCCGCGCTCGGGCTGGCGCAGCAGCGCCCGCAACGTGTCCAGGCGCGGCAGCAGCAGTTCGACGACGGGCCGGTAAGGCATCTCCGCCAGCCCCTCGCGGCCTTGCAGCACGGGGGCGCCGGGGAAGGCCGCCTTCAGCACGCTGGTCTTGCCCACGCCGGCCTCGCCCAGCAGCACCAGCGCCGGCGCGGCCTCGCGGCGGATCTGGCCCAGCCATTCAGCGCGGCCGCACAGCGCCTGATCGGTTTCGGTCGGCGGCGCCCCGCCCCGCTCCAGCAGCACACGCAGCGGCGCCTGCCAGGCTGCGGTGCCGGCGCGTTGCAAAGCGCGCCGAGCGGCTTCGTCCCAGCGGCGTTGCAGCAGCGCGCCATGGTCGTCGGCCCAGCGCCAGAACTCGTCGAAGCCGGCAAACCTGAAACCCTGCAGCCAGGCCATGGCCGGACGGGCCAGCAGCTCGGCGCCGTCGGCCTCGGCGCAGGCCATCTCCAGCAAGGCCAGGTCGTGCGGCAGCTGGAGACAGACGCGCTGCCGCTCGGCCACCAAGGCATCGGCCTGGCCGAACCCGGCCAGCAGCTGGCGCAGCCGGTGCAAGTTGATGCGCAGATGGTGCCGGGCCTGTTCGCGCTCGGCATCCGGCCAGAACAGCGCCGCAAGCTGGCCACGCTCCACCCAGTGGCCCAGGCAGGCCAGATGGATCAGCAGGCAGCCCGGCAGTGTGGCGGGCAGAGGCAGACTTTCAGCGGCATCGGCCTGCCAGGCCGGCGCTCCCAGCAGCTTGAGCATGGCGCGCAGTGTGCCGTGGCGCTTCCCGCGGTCAAGCGCGGCGGCGGCGCAATACCAGCAAGCCGATGCCGGCCGCCAACATCAGCCATGCCGAGGGTTCGGGCACCGGCGTCAGCGTGGCGGAGAAGTTGTCCAGGCTGAGGAAGGCGCTGCCGCCGGTGCAGCCGTTGACGCTGTTGCAACTGGTGCCAAGCGTGTAGCGGAAGCCCACGTAGATCGGCAGGGCGCCCGCGCTGAAGTCGGGGCGCTGCGCGGACCCGGCCACCGGTGGCACCCAGTCGGCCGCCGCGGCCACGAAGGACCACTGCTGCGACAGGTAGTCGGGCTTGATCATTGCCTTGCCAGTCACGAGGTCGCTGCCGATGACGGTGTAGGTCACGCCGTTTTGCATCAGGGCCGGCCGGATGCTGCCAAGCGTGTCGAAGGCAAAGCTGCTGGACAGCCCGCGGATGTCGGCGCTGAATTCCAGCTTCTGCAGCGCGCCCAACTGCGCCGGGTCGTAGGCCAGCGCCGTATAGAAGGCGCCCAGCCGGTTCATCGAGCTGGACAGGCCGGGGCTGCTCGGCGTGACATAGCTGATCACCCAATGCGAGCCCGGGTTGCCCAGGTTGGCGTCGATGACCATGTTGGCGTCTGCCGGACCATCGTCGGTGATCTGGATCAGGCTCCAGTCGGCGGCATGGAAGTCACCGACCTGCAGGCTCAGGCCCGAGGCGGCGGCATGCGTGGCGAGCGCCAGCGCGAGGCCGGCGACAGAAACAGAGGCGAGGCGAGACATGAGCGAACTCCACGGCTTGAGGACGTGGCGGACTCTGCGCGACCAGCGTCTCTGCACCGTCTCAAGCTAGGGGCTGCCTGCGCCCGCGTCCCTGCCTAGACTGCGCCACCCTGCCGACCGGAGCATCGCGATGAAGAAGCTGGCTTTTGTTGCTGCAGTCCTGCTGCCCACCCTGGCCAGCGCCGCCGGCCTGGAGGGCACGACGGTGGACCTGCGCTATGACTTCGACAACGGCACAACCGTCTTTCACACCCAGGACAGCGTCCTTGTCGGCGCCGGCACCGAGCTGAGCTGCCCGGGCGCCGCCCAGGTCTGCCAGGTGCTGACGTCGCCGACCCAGACCCTGGATTTCGGCGACAGCAGCGTCCGCTATGACTACACCGGCCCGGGCAGCGGCTTCGACAACATTGCCGTCAACCACTTCCGCTTCGAAAGCCTGTTCGGCAGTGGCACCGCCATCACCGGCGTACAGCTGACGAGCAATGGCATCGCCGGCCTGGACGCGTCACGGCTGAGCTTCACCGCTCACAGCGTGCAGGTCGACATGCGCGGCCTGCCACTGGCGAGCCAGGCCTTCTTCCAGCTCGACCTGCAGACGGCGCCCGTGCCCGAGCCGGCCAGCGCCGCGCTGCTGTTGGGCGGTCTCGCGCTTTTGCTTGCCCGGCGCCGCGCATGAGCGCATCGGGATAATGCGGCCCATTGATGGCCTGCCCTATCCTGACTCCGTGACCTCCCCCGCTTCTGACGGCCTCGTCCTGCGCGACGGCCCCGCGCTGCCGCCGCTGTCCCATTTCAAGCTTGCCGCCTTCGACATGGATTCGACGCTGATCAGCATCGAGTGCATCGACGAGATCGCCGCACTGGCCGGCAAGGGCTCCGAAGTCGCCGCCATCACCGAAGCGGCGATGCGGGGCGAGATCACCGACTTCAAGGACAGCCTGCGCCGCCGCCTGGCCCTGCTCGCGGGCGTGCCGGCGACCGTGCTGGACCGCGTGCTGGCCGAGCGGCTGACGTTCAACCCCGGTGCGCGCGAGCTGTGCGCGGCGTTGAAGGCGGCCGGGCTCAAGCTCGTGCTCGTCTCCGGCGGCTTCACCTTCTTCACCCGCTTCGTCGCAGCCGAGCTGGGCATGGACTTCGTGCGCAGCAACGAGCTGGAGATCGTCGATGGCGCCCTCACCGGCCGCGTCGTCATGCAGGACTGGGGCGACATCTGCGACGGCGAGCAAAAGCGCCTGATGCTGCTGCAGAGCTGCGAGTCAGTTGGCTGCCGGCCCGACCAATCAATAGCCGTCGGCGACGGCGCCAACGACCTGCCCATGATGGGCGCGGCGGGCCTGTCGGTGGCCTATCACGCCAAGCCCAAGGTGCGCGAACAGGCGCGCATCGCCATCAACACAGGCGGCCTGGAGCGGCTGCTGGAGCTGCTCAGACCGTGAGGCGGCTGGCGGCGCTGCTGCTGGCCACCGTGCTCGCGGGCACGGCGACGGGGCAGCCGCTGCCTTCACCACCCCCGCTGCGATTCGTTGCGGCCACCAACAACGCCCTGCCCATCGCAGAGTTCGACGCCAACGAGCGCCTGGTCGGCGGCATGGTCAAGGACCTCGGCGAGCTGATCGCCGCCGGCCTGGACCGCCCGGTCAGTTTTGTGCCGATGGCGGGCAAGCGCGTCAGCGCCGCCCTGCTGGCCGGCGAGGCCGACGCCGTCTGCTTCGTGCTGCCGGAATGGCTGCAGGGCGACTTCCGCTGGACGCGCGGCCTCATTCCCGATGCCAGCCTCGTCGCAGCCCATGCCGACGCCCCGGCGCTCAAGACGCTGGAGCAGGTCGCCGGCCAGCCCCTGGGCACGGTGCAGGGCTACAGCTATCCGCGGGCAGAGCAGGCGCTGGGCAAATGGTTCAGGCGCAGCGACGTGCCCAGCATGGCGGCCAACCTGCGGCGGCTGGCCGCGGGCAAGGTGCGGTATGCGCTCGTGGAGAAAACCTCGCTGCAGTTCTTCCTGCGCGAGCAGCCGAACGCGCCGGTGCGCATCGCCTGGGTCATCAATCAGTTCGACGCGCGCTGCGCCTTCTCGCCACGCTCGGGTGTGCCCTTCGCCGAGCTGGCCTCGGTGCTGGACCGCCTCGTCAGCGACGGCAGCGTGGAGCGGGTGCTCGCACGCTACCGCTGATCAGCCCCGCAGGCGCCGGCGCGCCACGCCACCCATGACGGCCAGGCCAGCCAGCATCAACGCGTAGCTCTCGGGTTCGGGCACGGCCGTGACGGCCAGCACGTCGGCGACGATGGGCGTCGAGTTGGACCCGGCGACGGTCGTCCAGTTGGCGTTCACGGCCAGGGCTGACTTCAGTTGCGCCATCGAGCTGAAAGGCGCGTCGTTGGTCGTGACCTGCGCCGTGAACTGCGTGTAGCGCGTCGCCGTCGCGGCGTCGACCTTGTACTCGCGCAGTTGGATGCCGGAAAGGCCGGTCGCGGCAGTGGGATTGTCGGACGAGGTGTAGGTGCCGCGGTTGGAAAGTGCGCCCAGGAAGGTGATGGCCGAGGCCTGGTAGTTCGTCGCATAGGACGCGGCCTGGAAGGCGTAGAGGATGTCGCCGCCGCTGGAGATGTTTGACGCGCCGCCGTTCAGGTTGACGACCACGCCGTTGGCAGTGCCGCCGGCCGCGCCGGACTTGGCCGCGTACTGGCCGTTGACGCCCGTGCCCAGCAGCGCCACCGACGTACCTGCATTCACCTTGGCGCTGGCCGTCCAGGACCAGAAGGTCTCTGCCGTCGTCGAGAACACGCCGGCGGCCGGCGTCGTCTGCAGCACGTTGGTGTCGGTGAAGTAGATCGTCGTGCCCGCGGCGATGTCGACGAAGCTGACGAAGGACCAGCCGCCGACCGTCGTGTTGCCGTTCACGCCGGTGAAGGCGAATTGGGTGTTGGTCAGCGAAGTGCTCGCAGCCTGGACGGTGCCGATGGAAGCGGCGGCCAGGGCGATCAGGGTCAGGGGCTTGTTCATGGATGGTCTCCGTTGTGTTGTCGTGGTTGGAATCAGCGGGCGCGCCGGCGTCCGACGGCCAGGGTCAGCAAGCCGCCCAGGACCAGCAGGGCCGAGCCCGGCTCGGGAACGGGTGCGGCGGCGAGCACGAGGTTGTCGAGCGACACGCCGTAGTAGCTGTCGCGGTTGGTCAGCGAGAAGCCGGCGATGTCGGCCGCCCCGCCCGTGCGTGCGAAGGCATAGCGGCCATCGCTGCGGCCGCTCAGATCAACGGCCTGGATGAGGCTGCCGTCGGTGCGGTACAGGCTCAGCGTGATCGCGCCGCCGTCGGCATCGCGCAGCTGCAAGCCCAGGGCCGACACGGGCGAGGCGAAGCGGGCCGAGATCGCGCCGAAGCCGTCGGCCGCGCCGGCCTGCGGGCCGACGCCGAACAGGGCCAGGCCGTCGGCGTCACCATAGTTGTAGGCGCCGAGGTTGGCGCCGGCTGCGCCGGCCAGCAGCGTCAGGCCCACGCTGGGCGCGCCGATGCTGAGGTCGTCGAACCAGTCCTGCGCCACTGCGCCCGGCCGCGGCGCCTTGGCCACGGCCAGCTCCTGGCCCGCGAAACGCTCGCCGAACTGCATGCCGCCACTGCTCAGCAGGCCATCGATGGCAGCGCCATCGGTCAGCTCGGAGAAGGTGACGGCGGCACCGCCGAGCGAGGCATAGGCCACCTCGTTCGTCGCACCGGCCTGGGCCGCGCCCACGGCGAGGCCGAGCAGCAGCGCGGCCAGGGGTTGAAGTCGGAATCGCATGTTGTGGTCTCCTTTTTTCAGCGGCCGCCGCCGACGATGCTGACGTTGTCGAAATCGGCCGTGACGACCGCGCTGTTGCTGCCCGATGAGAGGGCCAGGCCGACGTAGAGGCTGGCGGCCGTCACGTTGACGTTGGTCTTCTCGGCCCAGGTCACGCCGTCGGTGGACGCGGCGGAATACAGCGCATTGCCGCGCCGCTGCACGCGCACCCAGACGGGCGGCGTGGACGCTGCAAAGCCAGCCAGGTTGGACTTGTTGTTGCCGTTGATGGCGGCGCGGATCTCGCCGGTCGTCGAGTAGCGCGCCGTCCAGGCATAGACCGGGCTGCCCGTGATGCCATCCGCCGCGACGACACCGGCACGCGCCGAGTCGGCGTTGCCGCCCTGCGTCACGACGCGGGCCGTGAAGGTGAAGTCCCCCGTCAGCGCCGTGTACTTGAAGTTGAAGGTGTAGGGGCTGCCGGTGTTGATGGCGCCGGCGCCGGACAGCGTGTAGGTGCCGGTGGCCTGCACATAGGCGGCAGCGGGCACGATGGCGGTGACCAGCGGGCTCATGGCCTGCTCGCCGCTGCCCGTGCTGCAAGGCAGGGTCACGGTGCAGGCCGTGCCTGGAATCAAGGGCGGCGGATTGGGCGACGGACTGGGCGCGGGTGTCGGGGCTGGCGCCGGCGTGGGCGATGGGCTGGGTGCGGGGCTGGGCGTCGGGCTGGGCGTCGGGGATGGGCTGGGCGCCGGCGAACCGGGCAGCGGCGCGGGCACGGGGCCCTGTGCGGCGAACAGGCCCACGCGACCGGCACCGGCCGCCGCCTGCACGGCACCGCGCGCGGCGTCGGCCGTGCGCAGCGTGTAGGCATACGGCGGCACCCAGTTTTGCGCCACCGGCACGCCCTCGCAGCCCTGTAGCTCGATGTCGACAACGGCGGTCATCGGCTTGCCCAGGTCGTCCTTGTCGCTGATGAAGCGATGACCGCTGCTGCGCATCGAGATCGCGTCCTTGCCGCCGGCCAGCTTGCCGCAGACCTCCTTGGGCTTGAGGCCGGTGAACTCGTAGAAGTTGTTCTCGTTGATGACGTCGGACTGGTAGCGCGCGTCCAGGCCCGAGCCGAACTTCATGTCGTTGTCGCTCGTCGTCGTGCTGCCGGTGACGAGGTTGTTGTACATGTGCAGCTGGCCGAAGCGCACCAGCGGCAGGCGGCTGTAGGCGTAGTTCCACCAGTTGCCGGTCAGCGTCACGTGCAGGCGGCCGGCGTCGCTCCAGGCGCGGCCGGAGTCGCCGTTGCCGATCAGGCTGTTCTTGTGGTGCTTGCTGAAGACGCTGTTGGAAATGGTCACGTAGTCGCTGCCACGCACCACGTCCAGCGCGCCGTCGTGGCGCGTGTCGCTGGCCAGCGAATCGGGCGTGTCGCCATCGCTGATGGTCACGTGGTCGAGCCAGATCTGCTGGCCGCGCGTGACAGTCAGGCCGTCCATGTAGGCGTTGTCGCTGTCCTCGGGGTTGACGTCCCAGGGCGTGTCGATGGCCAGGTTGCGCAGGATGATGTTGCGCGTCCAGGTCGGGTAGGCCTCCGGGTCCTTGCCCGCCGCGACCCAGGTCTTGAAATCGGCCTCGGGGTCGCCGCCGGGCGCCAGTGCGGCCTCGATGCCGATCAGCAGCTGGGTGCCGGTGATGCGCGCCGGGCGGCCGTTGCTGTCGTTGATGCCCACCAGCGTCGTGTTGGACGGGATGGAGAAGGAGCCGCCGTTCTTCTGGTCCAGGAAGCCCGTGTACTCCTCGAACACCGTGTTGCCATCGCGCCAGCGGAAGTCGATATGGCCGACGACGCGGATGATCTTGGGCTGGTTCTTCGCCTCGCGCAGCGCGGCCAGCAACTGCTCCTTGTTGAAGACCGTGTAGATGCGGTTGGCCGCGGCCGAGGAGCCCCCAGTGACCAGCACCCTGCCCTTGCGCGACTGGTTGTGCCAGCCGGTGTCGGGTGCCGTCTCGCGCTCGAAGGTCAGCTGGCCGCCGGTCGGGTCGACGGTGGCGAACTGCCAGGCCGGCAGCTTGGGCGCCGCGCGATAGTTGCTCGGGTTGTGCAGGCCGCTGATGGTGACCGGCGCCGCGTAGCTGCGCGTGCCGACGTCGAAGAGCAGCGGCGCGGTCGTGTCGGTCAGGTTGACGGCGTCGATGACCGGCGCGGGCGGCGGCGGTACCGGGCGCGGGTCACGCACCGCCAGGGCCTTGGCGGTTGCCGTCTCGTTGCTGGCTGCCGGTGCATCAAGGCGGCTAGCCGAGGCCTGCTCGCTCGACTGCGGCGAGGCGATGCTCGCGGGGTTCTCCTGGCCGCCCCCGCAGGCCAACAGGCCAAGCGAGATGGACGAGGCCAGCAGGCCCAGCTTGGGCCGAGTCCACCGAATCAGGGGACTAGCGCCCCCCGCCGAGTCGAGAAAGGGGGCTGGGGTAGGCGCGGCTTGCAGCACAGGCTGGGAGCCTGGGCTAGAGCCGCAACACCGCCCTGCCCCCTTTCCCGGCTCGGCCCGAAGGGTGAGCGGCAAAACGGCCGCACTCGTCGTTGAAACTGCTCGCCAGGTGTCCAACCTGGCTCCGCGTTTCGCCTCGATTGCGGCCGTTTTGCCGCTCACGGGGGGCACTAGCCCCCTGATTCGGTGGACTGGGGTCATGGCATGTCTCCTGGCGCGCTCGTACAGCGCGCGCTTTGTCTTTGTTGGGCATGCCGCCCCCTGGGCTCGAGCGTTCGCAAGGAAGCAGGCGCAGGCCCGCCTGGCACCGACCCGTCAGGGGTCAGGCGCGCAGCGCTTCAGCAATGGCAGGGGACGGGGGATCGGCGGCAGGCCGAGATGGCGCTTCGGCCCTCGCGGCACCGGCTCGCTTGGGCGTCAAACAGGGGAGCGGGCACAGCAGGCGCCTCGCACTGCGTCGGCTGACGAAACCCCGGCCACCCGGCGGTATCCGGTCAGCGGTTTCGGCTCAGCGAGCAGTTGGAACAGTGTTTCGTTTTTGGGATTGACGGTCAACGCCGGGCAATCCCTGAGGGCATTTGTTCAGGGGGCGAGGCGAACCCGCAGGCAACGTTGTCGGCCGCTCGCACGATGAACGCCTCACCGTCATGCCGGCCGAGTCAATCGCCGCTCGGCCCCTGGATCACCCTGACCTGCTGGCCGCCAAACTCAACGAGCTGGCCGGCGCGCATCTTGGCCGTCTTGCGCAACTCGACTTGGCCGTCCACCCTGACCTCACCGGCCGTGATCAGCGCGCGCGCCTGGCCGCCGCTGTCGGCCAGGCCGGTGGCTTTGAGCAATTTGTCGAGTTCGATGAACTCGCCGCGCAGTGGGAGGTCGATGGCAGGCATGCCGGGATTGTCGTCGCCGCGCTCCCGCGCGCGCTGCTCCACGTGGCCGTATGCTGGCCCGCGCAAGGTCATCATTTATTCCCACCCCCCTAGAATATCTATGTCGAAAACATTGACAGTCATTTCATTCGGACACACCCGTGAATAGGAATTAGTGTGTACCAACAATGACTTAGGTAACTTGGCACGGGTGGTGCTAAAGGAGGTTGTCTGGCGGTTTTTTCCGCATCTTCAGCAACCCTCAAGGGAGTTCTCGATGACCAAGTTCCTTACCTCCGTGGCACTTGCCGCAGGCCTGATGGCCGCTGGCAGCGCCAACGCCTACCTCGTCTTCACCGGCGTCGACAACAACGGCAATGCCAGCGCACAAGTCGCTCCCACGAACTCGATGGCTGCTGAAACCAGCTTCAAGAGCAACCTCGTCGGCGTTGGCACGGAAAACTTCGAAACCCGTGCTGGCGGCGCGCCGCTGGCCCTGGACTTCGGCGCTGCCGGCACCGCCACGCTGAACGGCGCTGGCTCTGTCGCCACCAACACCGCCGGCAACACCAACGGCGCTGGCCGCTACTCTGTCCCCGGTGGCACCCGCTACTGGGAAGTGTCTGCCGGCGGCGGCAGCCCCTTCCAAGTCGACTTCACCAATTCCCTGGCAGCCTTCGGCTTCTACGGCATTGACCTGGGCGACTTCGGCGGCACCCTGACGCTGGAACTCTCCAAGGGCGGCGTCGTGGTCGGCTCGCAAGTCGTCACCACCGCAGCGCAGAACGTCGCTGACGGCAGCGTCCTGTACTTCGGCCTGATCGCCTCCAACGCCTCTGAAGAATTCGACCGGATTCGCTTCCTGTCGACCGTCGGCTCCGGCGACATCTTCGCCTTCGACAGCTTCACGATCGGCACCAAGGAACAAGTGCGTCAGCTGCCCGAGCCGGCCAGCCTGGCACTCGTCGCCGGTTCGCTGCTGGGCCTGGGCCTGGTGCGCCGTCGCCGCGCCTGATAGAGCATCAGCTCACGCCAAAACGGCGGCCTTCGGGCCGCCGTTTTTTCTTGGGTCGCGCCGTTTTGCACCGCCGCGTGCAATGTCAGCTCAAGCGTGACCGGCCTTCAGCGCCGATTCACGGATCGCGGTCAGCGTCGTGCGCGAGGTGCTGACGTCGGCCGACAGGCGCAGGTGGATCAGCGCCGGCCGGCCCGCCGCGATTGCCGCATCCAGCGCCGGGCCGACCTGCTCCGTGCTCTCGGCCTTGAAGGCCACGAAGCCGAAAGCCTCGGCGAGCTGGGCAAAGTCGGGGTTGAAGAGGTCACTGCCCGACACGCGGCCCGGGTACTCGCGCTCCTGGTGCATGCGGATGGTGCCGTAGGTGCCGTTGTCCACGACCACGACGAGCAGCTTCTTGGCGCCGTAGCCGGTGGCCGTGGCCAGTTCCTGGCCCGTCATCAGGAAGTCGCCGTCGCCGGCGATGTTGACGACCCAGCGGTCCTGCTGCAGCAATGAGGCAGCGACCGCGGCGGGCACGCCATAGCCCATGGCGCCCGAGGTCGGTGCCAGCTGGCTTCGGCCCTCGCGGTGCAGCGCCGTGTAGCGATGGAAGCGGTGCAGCCAGCCGCTGTAGTTGCCGGCGCCGTTGGTGAAGATGGTGCCCTCGGGCAGCTTGGCATCAATGAGGCGGATGACCTCGGCCATGTCCAGCGGCGCCACCGGCACGGGCACGAGGTTGTCCTCGTAGTCGGCATGGGCCGCCTCGGCCCATGCACGCCAGGGAATGTTGGCGGGCGGGGCCAGCGCGGCCAGGGCCGGGGCGGCCGCGCTCATGCTCGCGTTGATGAGCAGCTCGGCCGTGTAGACGCGGCCCAACTCCTCGGCGCCGGCGTGGATGTGGATGAGCGCTTGAGCGGGCCTCGGCGCCTGCAGCAGCGTGTAGCCGCCGGTCGTCATCTCGCCCAGGCGCGGGCCGATGGCGAGGATGAGGTCGGCCTCCTTCACGCGCGCGGCCAGCCTGGCATTGATGCCGATGCCCACGTCACCGGCATACAGCGGGTGGCGATTGTCGAACAGGTCCTGGAAGCGGAATGCGCAGCCCACCGGCAAGCCCCACGCCTCGGCAAAGGCCTGCAGCGCGGCGGTGGACTCAGGCGTCCAGCCGCCGCCGCCGGCGATAACGAAAGGCTTCCTGGCCGCTGCCAGGCGCTCGCACAGCTCGGCCAGGGCGGCCGGCGTCGGCGCCGCTTCGGCGGGACGCACGGGCGGCAGCACGGGCGCCGTGATGGGTTTGGTCAGCATGTCCTCGGGCAACACCAGCACAACCGGGCCGGGCCGGCCCTGCATGGCGGTGTGAAAGGCACGTGCCACGTACTCGGGCAGGCGCTCGGCGTCGTGCACCTCGCCCACCCACTTCGCCATGCCCAGCGTGCCGGGGCCGAACATCTGGCGGTAGTCCACCTCCTGGAAGGCCTCGCGGTCGCGCTGATCGCTGGCGACCTGGCCGATGAAGAGGATCATCGGCGTCGAATCCTGGAAGGCCGTGTGCAGGCCAATGCTGGCGTTCGTCGCGCCCGGGCCCCGGGTCACGAAACAGATGCCGGGCCGCCCGGTCAGTTTGCCCTGCGCCTCGGCCATGAAGGCCGCGCCGCCTTCCTGGCGGCAGGCGATGAAGCGGATCTTGTCGGCGTACTCGTGGAAGCCATCGAGCACGGCGAGGTAGGACTCGCCAGGAACGCCGAAGGCCGTGTCGACGCCCTGGGCAATCAGCGCCTCGACCAGCTTGTGGCCGGCCAGACGGGGGGTGGTAGCTTGTCTAGTCATGTTGAGACTTTAGCTGGCGGCTGCTCCACTTCAGCGGTTCCCGTTGACTGCCCGTTCTATAACCCGCTCCCTCAGCGTGTCGTCACGCGTCAGGTCCAACGCCTTGTGAAGCGACGACGGTCCGCTGCTGAATTCGGCCGGCTTGCTGACCGGCGTGGCCGGCAGCACGTTGACGGGCGCTGCTGTCACGGCCAGCTCCTGGTGGCCGGGCGGGCACTCGACATTCGTATACGAAACCTGCTGGCCTTTGACACATTTGCGCAAGCCTGCCGGCCGGGACCTGGCCGACGTGGAGGTAGCAGCATCGGCCGCCGGGCGGGCGGCGACCAACGGCTCGCCGAGGCTCGGTGCCGATGTGCTTGACGCGCGCGCTGCCCCCAGCCATGCCTGCAGCTGTTCCTGCTTCTGCCAGACCAGGCCGAGTGCGGCAAGAAGAATCGTCGCAATCGCAAGGCTACGCAGTGACATGGCAGAACCGGGAAAACGTGGTGGCGACCACTTTACCGGCGAGGCGAACGTCACATCGGGCACGTCCTACCTGAGTTCCCCGCTGAAGGAGCCCGTCAGGGCGCCAGCGTGCGCACGAGACGCACCAGCTGCTTCTCGCGCTTGGGACTGCTGCGCACCGCGCCGCCAGGCTGCTCCACCACCCAACCCGTCTGAGGGGACAGCCGGTCGACCTGCCGCTCGGTCGTGCCGCGCTGCACGTTGGCGTAGCTGTAGGTGTTCACGGCTTCGCTCTCGATGCGCACGGTGCTGGTCCAGTACCAGCCACTGGGCGCATCGGGCATGAGCACGGCGGCTTGCTGCTTGCCGCCGATGTGTTCGGGCAGGCGCTTGAACTCCTGCGCGCGGGGCACGCGCCAGAGCCGGCCTTCGGCCTCGCTGCGTGTGCGGGCCGACACCAGCGCCTCAGCATGGGTGAAGAGCTTGATCTCGCCGTCGCAGCGCCGACCATCCCAGTGCCTGCCCTCCACACAGCGTGACCAGGCCAGCCCGGTGGCAGCGTCGATCAGCTCTTGGCCATCGGCACTGGGCGTGAGCTTGGGAGCGGCGTCCTCCGCCATCACGGCGCAAGGCATGGCCAGAGCAAGAGCCAAGGCGGCAATCACGCAGGTTCGCATACGGTCTCCATCATCGTCCGGCCGCCTGCACCAGCGCGGCGGCCTCGGTTGGGCTCACGGCCCCCTCGCCCGCCAGCTCGACGACAACGAGATAGCCCGCCAGGTCATTGCGCGGGCTGGCGGCCGCATAGGTCTGCGCCAGCGTCAGCTGCCGGCTGGCAAGAAGGCGGCCGGTGGCGGGGTCCCAGTCTTCGTTGGAGATCATGCAGCCCTGCTGCGGCGTACCGGGAAAGTAGCTCGTGCCGGCGTAGTAGGCCGGATTGAGGGTCGTGCCGTGGATGAGCAGCTCGTCGCGCCCGGCGCGGCCGGCCAGCCAGGCTTCCTTGATGGCGGCGAAGCTGCGCCAGCTGGGCGGCAGAAAGCTCTCGTACAGCGCCTCGCTCCAGGCGGCCGGCGTGTCGGCATGCTCGAACTCGGCCACCGTCGCCTCGACGGGCAGCTTGCTGTGCAGATAGGGCGTGGGGCCGATGTTGGGATTGGTGGCCGTGCCGGCGCCGACGATGGTGAAGACGCCCTGCGGCGTGTTGCCATTGGTGATGGTGCCGGGCAGGCCGCTGCGTGACAGCGCCAGCTGGGGCTGGGCGAAGAGCTGGCCGCGCGCATCGCGCACGAAACGGCCGTCGGCAGCACGCACCAGCACGAGGCCCATGTCGACGCGGCCGGGGCGTTGCAGGCTGTAGATGACGGGCAGGCCCGGGCGCAGCGGCGCGGCGAGCAGGTCGGCCAGCGGCGGCTGGGCCATGCGCACCGGGGCCACGTCGTCCATCAACGCCACCAGCCGCGGGTCGTCGCGCCACTGCGGGAACTGGCGCGGCACGAGGTCGCGGATGAATTCCGCGTAGCCGGGGTTCATCGCTTTCAGCGTGTAGGCCGCGATGGCAAAAGGCTTGCTCGCCGTGAGCTGGGTCAGCAGCGGCTGCAACGCGGCCTGCACTGCAGCTTCGTTCGGGGCCGCGTACAGAGCACGCGCCGCGGTCAACAGCGCACGCTGGTAGTCCACGTCCCGGCTGGCCAGAGTCGGCAGGGCCTGCAGCAGCAGCGGCCGGGCGGCGTCGATCTCCAGGTTGTACTGCGCCACCAGGTCAAACAGCTTGGGCAGCGCCGCGTCGCGCTCGGGGCCGGGCGGCAGGGCGATGCGGGCACGGATGTCGGCCAGGGCCGCCTCGCGCTGAGCACGTTCGCCCGCCGTCGACATGGCGGGCCAGCTGAAATCGGCCGGGCGCAGCGCCAGCAGTTCGGCGGCGCTGTAGCGCTTCTCGGTGGTTGGCTGGGGCTTCAGGGGTGCACAGGCAGCAAGGGCGAGCGCGAGCAGGGTGAGGAGGCGACGGGCGATCATGGGGCAGGGAAATTTGCAGGCTGCTGTCGAAATCGCGCGGCCCGCTTCGTCATAGTGTCAGGCAAGCGCCTCTCATCACCCTTCACCGGAGACTCCCATGAACCGACTGACCCTGCTCCCCGTCTTGTTCGCCGCCACACTGGCCCAGGCCGCGCCGGCCACCTATGTGGTCGACCCGGCCCACACCTACCCCAGCTTCGAGGCCGACCACATGGGCATGTCCTACTGGCGCGGCAAGCTGACGAAGAACGCGGGCAGCATCGTCTACGACAAGGCCAATGGCAGCGGCAGCGTCGACGTGCAGATGGATCTCGCCAGCATCGACTTCGGCTTGGAGGCGATGAATGCCTGGGCAAAGGGCGAGCAGTTCTTCAATGTCGCCAAGAACCCCGGCGCCAGCTTCAAGGGCCGCTTCGAGGGCGCTGTGCCGGCCAAGCTGGTCGGCGAGCTGACGCTGAACGGCCGCACCAAACCGATGACGCTGACCATCCACCAGCTCAAGTGCATGCCCCACCCCCTGTTCAAGCGCGACTGGTGCGGCGCCGACGCCTCGGGCACGTTCAACCGCGAGGACTTCGGCCTCACGGCGGGCAAGGACTGGGGCTTCAAGATGGACGTGAACCTGCGCATCCAGGTGGAAGCCGTCGTCAAGGAGTGATGAAGCCCCTCGCCTGGTCTCGCCCCGCTGAACGCGGGCGAGTCCAGTCGGTCTTGCAGACCGCGCTGCGGCTTGCACCGCAGCCCTTCGGCAGGCACATGCCGCCCACTGGGCGCCATGTGTCCGGCCTCAGCCCCCGCGGGGATGCCGATGCTTGCGGCATTGAGCCGCAAGCACATCGCTTTACGCGGGCCGGCTAGGGAGCGGCCCGGCGCTCGGTCCGCATGAAAACGAAAAACCGGCCCCTGGAGGCCGGTTTGCATTGGACGCGCTAGCTTACTTCACACCCATCTCGTCGAGCAGCCGCGTCGTCTTGTCGACGGTACTCATCTGCCACAGCATGTAGCGCGCGTCCAGCGAGATGCTGCGGACCATCTTGGGGTCGAAGCTCCAGTCCGAGATCACCGCGTCCAGCGTGCCGTCGAACAACAGGCCCACCAGTTCGGCGTTCTTGTTCAGCACCGGGCTACCGGAGTTGCCACCGGTCGTGTCCAGCGTGGACAGGAAGTTCACGGGCACCGAGTCCAGGCCCTTCACGTAGTACTTGCCGAAGTTGCGCGCCTTGATGGCGGCGAGCTGCTCGGCGGGCGCATTGAACTCGCCGCCGGCCTCGTCGGGCCCCTTGTGCTTGGCGACGATGCCGCGCAGCGTCGTGAACGGCGTCCAGGTGCTGCCGTCGGTGCCGGGGTTACGGCCCTCGACCTTGCCGTAGCTGATGCGCAGCGTGCTGTTGGCATCGGCGTAGACGGCTTCGCCGCGGCTGGCGTGGTAGTCAATCATGGCCTGCTGCACGCCGGCATAGGCCTTCTGCAGCTTGCCGCCGAGTTCCTTGTCGCGGTTTTCGAGGCGGCGATCATCGTCGTACAGCGCGACGGCGGCCTTGATGAAGGCGTCGTCGCTGGCCTTGAAGGCCGCCACGTCCTTGTCCAGCCAGGCCATGCGCACGGCGGTGTCGGAGAGCTTGCTGCCCGCGTAGAGCTTGTCCAGCTGGGCACGGATGCTGGCTTCGTCCTGACCAGTCTTGAGGCCGTATGCATCCACCCAGGCCGGGTTCAGCGTGTTGGCCGGCTGGGCCAGGTACTGGGCCAGGAAGTGCGAGGCCAGGCGCTTGTCGGTCTGCTCGTCGTAGCGGCGGTCCAGCGTCTGCTGGGCGGCGCGCAGGCGCGGCAGGTCGCGCTCCTGGTAGCCGGACTTGCGCTCGGCATCGGGCTTGGCGCGTTCCTGCGCCACGAGGTAGAGCTGGCGGGCCGAAGTCAGCAGGGCGGGCGTCATGAAATTGGCCAGCAGCTCGGCGCGCGTGATGGCCTCGCGCTCGGCCAGCAGGCTTTGCGCCGCGGCGACATCGGCGCCATAGCGGGCCTTGCGTTCTGGCGAGCCGTTGACCCAGGCCTTGAGCTTGTCGAACTCGGCCTTCTTGCGGGCCAGGATGTCGCTGCCGTCGTAGCTCTGCTGCTGGCCCTGCAGGTTCTTGTAGTAGTTCTGCAGGCCCTGCATGCGCGAGGCCATCTTGATCTCGCCATCACGGCGGCCGGCGGTCTCGGCCTTGATGAGGTCGATGGCCTCACCCATCACGCGGGTCTGCGTCGGCTGCTGCCAGCCGAAGGCGAAGTCGACCTCGGTGGGCAGGCGGTGGCGGTCGGTGCGGCCCGGGTAGCCGGCCACCATGACGAAGTCGCCGGCGTTCAGGGGGCTGCTCGCCATCTTCACGTGATGCTTGGGCAGATAGGGCTTGTTGTCCTTGCTGAACTCGGCCGGCTTGCCGTCCGGGCCGACATAGGCGCGGTAGAAGCTGTAGTCGCCGGTGTGGCGCGGCCAGACCCAGTTGTCGGCGTCGCCGCCGAACAGGCCCACGCCGGTGGCCGGCGCGTGCACGAGGCGCACGTCGCGGATCTCAAGCTGCTTGATCAGCTGGTACTGCAGGCCGCCGAAGAAGGCGTAGACGTTGCAGCGGTGGCCCTTGTCGGCCTCGCAGGCGGCGACCAGGCTCTTCTCGGTCGCCTCGATGGCGTCGGTGCGGGCCTTGCCGGTCAGGGCACGGGTCTTGTCGTTGAGGATCTCGGCGCTGACGTCCTTCAGGTCCACGGTCACCCACATGCGGCTGCCGGGCGCGGCGGGCAGTTCATCGGCCAGCGTGGCGGCGTAGAAGCCGTTCTTCAGCAGGTCGCGGTCGGGCTTGGAGTTGTACTGGATGCTGCCGTAGGCGCAGTGGTGGTTGGTCACCGCCAGGCCCTGGGGCGACACGAAGCTGGCCGTGCAGCCACCCAGCGACACCACGGCACCCATCGGAAAGTCGGTCAGGTCCTTGAGCTTGGCCGGGTCCATGGCCAAACCGCCAGCCTTCAGGCTCTTGGCGATCTGCGGCAGTTGCTTGGGCATCCACATGCCTTCGTCGGCATGGGCGGTGGCTGCGGCCAGGGCCGCGAGGGCCAGCAGCGAAAGAGAGTGACGTGTCATGGAGCGGTTCGGCAAAAAGACGAAACCGCGAGGGTAACTCGGGGGCGGCAAATCCCCGGGGTGAGGAAAGGCAGGCTTCGGCTGGCGGGAAGCCCCGCGATCAGGGGACGGTCAGCCCCTCAATGCGTCATACCGATCCATTCGCCGGCGGATTGATAAGCCTCGAACAGGTCCAACGCCAGCTCGCGCAGGCCGGGGTGGTCGCTGGCGTGGCCGTCGGCCAGGCGCTCGTAGGCGTACTGGCGGTCGTAGAGCATGCGCGTCGGGTTGATGGCCAGGCCGGCATCGTTCATCAGCTGGCCAAAGCGCAGCAGGTCGCGGCTGTTGACCGGACCGCTGGTGGCGCCCGCCACCGTCAGGCCGAGAGCGCGGATGTCGCCGAGATTGACGCCCTGCGCGATCTTCAGGCCGCTCCAGGCATGACCCGGGTCGCCCAGGCCGCGGGGTTCGTCGGCGGGGATGGGGATCAGGTGCAGCGGGATGAGCATGACGGGCCTCGGACAGCTTGGCTGTGATGGCTGCCATCGTGCCGGGGCCTCGGCAAAACAAAGACCGGATAAAGCCCGAAAAGACCGGGCTTGTCCGCGCTGATGCCGCTCAAGTGAACTGCAGGTCGAGATCGCCGTGCGCGTAGATGATGACGCCCGTGTCAGTCTCGGTGATGCGGTGGCCGGTGCCCGCGGGGGCGAGCTGGTAGTCGCCCTGCTGCAGCAGGACGTCATCGAGGAAGAGCTCGCCCTGCACCATCAGGCATTCCTCGTCATGGCCGTGGCTGTGCACGGGCACGCTGGCGCCGGGGTCGGCGCGGTAGAGCAGCGCGGCCTGGCCGCCGCCCGCCCACAGTACGCGCCGGCGAATGCCCGGCGCGAACTCGGGCCAGCCGGCCTCGGCGTCGCGCACCAGCGTGCGCTCGCTGGCGTGGCCCTCGGCCTCGCGCACGAAGACATGGGCGCCATCGCGGGTGGCGAGCTGCGGCGTATTGCCGGCGGGCAGCAGCAGGAAGTCGCGCAGCCCCAGAAGCTCGCCATCCACATCGACGCTGCCACGCACGACGAGGAATTCGCGTGCGCCGGCAGCGGCCAGGTCCAGGCGGGCGCCGGGCTGCAGCTCGATGACGCGGGCCGCACGCGGTTCGCCCGGGCGCAACGCCTGGCCCTCGGGGGCACGGTAGAGCCAGCGTTGATGGACGCCGTCGGCCAGCGCCTCGGGCTCGGTGCGGCGACGGCGCACGGTGACCATGCCGCGCTCGGCGTCGAGCGATTGCTGCAGGCGGCCGCTCAGGCGTTCACCGAGGCGGCCGGGCGACGCGGGGGCCGCCCAGGCGCTTGCAAAGGGTTCACTGAGCAACGGCGTCATGTCGTCACCCGCATCGGATTCGGGGCTGGATTCGGGGGCGGATTTGGAGGTAGGGGGCAGCGTCGTCATGGCGTCCTCCCTTCAGGCCGGCAGCGCATGCGCGCCAGTGTCGCCCAAGGCCTCGCGCAGTGTGATCAAGGCGCGGCGGATCTGGGATTTGACGGTGCCCAGCGGCAGGCTGGTCTGGCTGGCGATCTCTTCATGCGACAGGCCATTGAAGAAGGCCAGCGCGACGAGCTGGCGCGGCTGGGGCTTGAGCAGCAGCAGGGCGCGATGCAGTTCGGCATGGCCCTGGGCCACGGACAGCAGCTCGTCGCCGGACTCGGCCGCGGGCGCCGACAACGGCACGCTCTCTTCGTCGAGCTCCTCATGCTGGAAGCGAGCCTCGCGGCGGATCGCGTCGATGGCGCGCGAGCGGGCCATGCCCAGCAGCCAGGTCAACGGCCGACCGCGCTCGGGGTCAAAACGCGGCGCCTGGCGCCAGACCTGGAAAAACACCTCCTCGGCCACTTCTTCAGCCAGCTGGCTGCGGCGTACCAGCCGCAGCACCAGACCGTAGACGCGCGACAGCGTCGCTTCATACAGGGCCAGCAACGCGCGCTCGTCGTGGTCGACGATGCCCTCGATCCAGGCGGCAAGCTGGGCATCGTCCAGCGACGGGCAGCCGGGCTTGGCGGCAGCCGCCTCGATGGCACCGCCCTCTTCCATATCGGCGTCCGGCAGCTCGACGTCGTCGAACAGCAGCGCCGCATTGGGTGGCTCGTCGACAGCTTCGGTGGGGTGTGGCAGGGTCATGTGATGTCCTCAAACCAACAGTTGGTCCGCATGCGGCTCGGCGCCGCGCAGAAAGATGGTGGCACCCGTCTCGGTGCTGATGCTGGCGTGCAGGCTGCCCGCGCGGGCCAGGTGGTAGCCCCCGGGGCCAACCTCGATCTGGCTGCCGACCTTGAGCGTGCCTTCCAGCACCAGGCATTCCTCATCCACCGGGTGGCGGTGGGCCTCGAGCCGGGCGCCGGGCGCCAAGCGCAGCAGATAGCTCAGAATGCCCTCGTTCTCATGCAAGACCTTGATCTGCACGCCGTCGCCGAAAGGCTGCCAGCCGGCCGCACCCGCGGGCACGGTCAGGTGGCTGTCGTCGGTGTCGGCCACGCGCTCCAGCAGGCGCCGGCGGATGGCGCGGGCCTGGGCGGGGGTGGCGATGGTCGAGGTCATGTAAGGCTGATACGCAGCGGTAAGAATTCCGGATGCAGCGTAAACCTAGGCATCTACCCTGGGTAGCCTGGCGTATCCCCTTTGCATGCCTCAAGTCGCCTTTTTTGACCTCGTCAGCCACTGGCGCCTGGATGCGCCGGTCCCCCGTGTCTGGCAGGCCATCACCCAGACCGAACACTGGCCGCTGTGGTGGCCAGGGGTCGTCGCCGTGAAACGCCTCGTCGACGGCGACGCCCAGGGCGTGGGCCGCCAGCAGCAACTGACCTTTCGCACCGGCCTGGGCTACCGGCTGCACCTGGTGCTGGAGGTGACGGAAGTGCTGCGCGAAGAGCGCCTGCGCGCCCGGGCGGGCGGCACGCTGGCAGGGGAAGGCATCTGGCTGATGAAGCAAGCCCTGCCGGAGGCGGGCGGGCATACCGACGTCACCTTCGTCTGGCGCGTCACGCTGCCGCCAGGCATCCTGCGCTGGCTGGCGCCGGTGCTGGCGCCCTTGTTTCGCTGGAATCACAAGCGGGTGATGCGGGCGGGTCGGATCGGGTTAGTCCAATATCTGGCGGTGATAGGTGGGTGAGCCTTTGCGGGCCGAGTGCCGGGCCGCTCCCAAGCCGGCCCGCCTTGGCGATGTGCTTGTGGCTCAATGCCGCAAGCATCGCCGTCCCCTTGGGGGACCGGCTGGGTTCGCCCGCGTTCAGCGGCGCGAGACCGGACGAGGGGCTGTCAAGTTCATGCCTTGGGCAGCGTCACCCCCACCTGCCCCTGGTACTTGCCGCCGCGGTCCTTGTAGCTGACCTCGCAGACCTCGTCGCTCTCGAAGAACAGCACCTGGGCGCAGCCTTCACCCGCGTAGATCTTGGCCGGCAGCGGCGTGGTGTTGCTGAACTCCAGCGTCACATAGCCTTCCCACTCGGGCTCGAAGGGGGTCACGTTGACGATGATGCCGCAGCGGGCATAAGTGCTCTTGCCCAGGCACACCGTCAGCACATTGCGCGGGATGCGGAAGTACTCCATCGTGCGCGCCAGCGCAAAGCTGTTGGGCGGGATGATGCAGACGTCCTTGTTGATGTCGACAAAGCTGTTCTCGTCGAAGTTCTTCGGGTCCACCACCGTCGAGTGGATGTTGGTGAAGACCTTGAACTCGGGCGCGCAACGGATGTCGTAGCCGTAGCTGGAGGTGCCGTAGCTGATGATCTTGCGGCCGTCCTGCTCGCGCACCTGGCCGGGCTCGAAGGGCTCGATCATGCCGTGCTCCTGGCACATGCGGCGGATCCATTTGTCGCTCTTGATACTCATCTCGTTTTCCTTGTTTAGCGCGGCGTCACACCGTCGAAATACATGCCGCCATCCAGATCCAGGATGAAGCCTTTGACCGCTGCGCGCTCGGGCACGGCCAAGCGCCCGTGGGCGATGGGTGTCCAGGGCAGCTCCGTCATCGCGATGCGCTGGGCCTTGGCGTAGATGGCCTTGCGGTCTTCCTGCTTCAACGCTTGCCTGGCTTCGGCCAGCAGCTTGTCGTAGGTCGGGTTGCACCAGAAGCTGCCGCTGGCGGAGCCGCAGGCGAGCTGGCCGGCCGTGTTGGCGGGTTCGGGGTCGCCGTTCCAGCCGCTGAGCGCGGCGTCATGCTCGCCGGCATCGATGCGGCGCAGGTATTCGCCCCACTCATAGGTGACGATGCGCGCGTTGACGCCGACCTTGGCCCAGTCCGACTGGATCATCTGCGCCATGCGCTGGCCGTTGGGGTTGTAGGGGCGCACCACCGGCATGGCCCACAGCGTGATGTCCAGTGGCAGCACGCCGGCCTTCTGCAACATGGCACGGGCCTTGGCCGGGTCGTAGGGCACGGGCTTGAGCGTGGCGTCATGGGCCCAGTTGGCGGCCGGGATGACGCTGCTGGCCAGCACGCCGGCGTCGCCGTAGACGGTGCGGACGATGGCCGCCTTGTCGATGGCCATGTCCAGGGCCTGGCGCACCTCGACCTTGGACAGGGCCGGGCGCTTGGTGTTGTAGGCCAGGATGCCGATGTTCATGCCGGCCGCTGTCGCCAGTTTGATGTTGGGGTCCTTCTTCAACTCGTCCAGCTCGGCCGGGCCGACCGGGTAGGCGATGTCGCATTCGTCGCGCTTGAGGCGCTGGGCGCGCACGCTGGCATCGGTCGTGATCGCGAAGACGAGCTGGTCGGCGCGCGGCCTCTCGTCCTTGCGCCACCACGTCTGGTGCTTCACGTAGCGGATGACACTGTCGGCGCGAAAGCTCTTGAACTGGAAGGGGCCGGTGCCGACGGGCATCTGCGTGATGCGCTGCGGCGTGCCGGCCTTGAGCAGCTGGGCACCCAGCTCGGCCGACTGGATCATCGTGAAGGCGAAGCTCAGCGCCGACAGGAAGGACGCGTCGCGCTCGGCCAGCGTGATGCGCACCTGGTGGTCGCCCAGCTTCTCAACTTTGGCGATGAGTTTTTCCCAGCCGAAGGACATCACATAGGGCGACACGCTGGGCAGGGCCTTGGCGAAGGCGCTGTCGCGGCTCAGCAGGCGGCCGAAGGTGAAGATGACGTCGTCGGCATTGAACTCGCGCGTCGGCTTGAAGCCTTCGACGGTATGCCAGGTCACGCCTCGGCGCAGCTCGAAGGTGTAGGCCAGGCCATCGGGGCTGATGCTCCAGCTCGTTGCCAGGCCAGGAATCAATTGATCCGTGCCGCGCTTGACCTCGATGAGGTTGCTGAAGATGGGCATGTGGGCGACATGGTCGATGCCGCTGTCTGTCATCGCCGGGTCGAAGGTCTTGGGGCTGCCGGCGGCGCAGAAGCGCAGCGTCGTGTCGGCCTGTGCGATCAGCGGCAGGGCCAGCAGCAGTGCGGCCAATCGCTTCAATTCCGGCTTCACTTGATGATCTCCGCGGCGGGCACGAAGGGCAGGATGCCCATGGATTGGTAGAGGGCCGAGGGCGACAGCGCTTGCTCGCCCTTGATGACCAGCGCAATGCGCCGGATGGCGCGGATGTCGGCCACCGGGTCGCCGTCGATCAGCACGAGGTCGGCGCGCTTGCCGCGCTCGATGCTGCCGATCTCGCTCAGGCGGTCGCTGTATCTGGCGCCGTTCCAGGTCGCGATCTTCAGCGCCTGCGCGGCGGGGATGCCGGCCTGCACGTAGAGCTCCAGCTCGCGCTGCAGCGCAAAGCCGGGCGTTGCGTCCGTACCCGCCACCAGCGGGATGCCGGCTGCATGCATGCGGCGCAGCAAGTCCATCATGACCTTCCAGCTCGCGCCCCAGCGCCGGGCCTTGGTGTCGTCCATGTCGACTTCGGCCGACAGATAGCTGCGCTGCAGCACAGCCGGCCAGTTCGCGGACACCATCGCATAGCTGGGATTGGGCTGCCCCTGGCGCTGCGTGTACTGGGCCTCGAAGGCCGTCATCGTCGCGTCGACGACCGTGCCCTTCTTCTTCAGCAGGGCCAGGAAGTCCTGCGTGCGGCGGTCATTGAGCTTGAGGTCGGCCGCTTTGTCGCCGGGCAGGTTGAAACGCAGCAGGGTGCGCGTGTCGTCGCCCTTGCTGACCAGGAAGTTCAGCGTGACCTGGTTGATGTGGTGCAGCTCGTCATAGCCCGCCTCGACCGCCTGGCGCGCCGTCATGAAGGCCGGCACATGGCCGCCGGTGCGCAGGCCCAGCGAGCGCGCATGCGCCACCATGGGCTTGACCCACTCGGGGCGGATGGAGTTGTAGAGCTTGAGCTGGCGGTAGCCGTGGGCGGCGTACCAGTCGATGGCGGCCAGGGCCTCGTCCAGGTTGTCGGCCACGAAGTCGGACTGCGAAGAGAACGGGCTCTTGCCCTCGATGAAGCCATTGGCCGCGATGCGTGGGCCCAGCACCTCGCCGCGCTCGATGCGGCCTTTCAGTTCGGCCAGGTCGGCATTGCTGTTGCCGACATCGCGCACGGCCGTCACGCCCGCGGCCAGGTTCAGCAGCAGCGCGCTGGCGTCCAGGTGGGAGTGCATGTCGATGAAGCCCGGCAGCAGGGTGCGGCCCTTGCCGCTGATGCGCTGGGCCGGCTCGGCGTTCTTCAGGCTGCCGGGCTTGGCTATTGCCGCGATGCGCCCCTCGAGCAGGTAGACATCGGACGGCCCGCGCAGCACGGCGGCCTGCGAGTCGAACCAGCGCACGCCTTCGATGACGGTCAGGCCGGGCAGCGGCTTGGGCAGGGTCTTGGCCAGGCGCTCCAGCCGCGCCAGCTGAGCAGCCTTCTGCACGTCGGACAGCCGGTCCATCTCGGCCTCGAAGCCCTGCAGCAGCGTGCCGCCCCAGCCCGGCGAGACCTGGGCGAACAGCGCCTGGTTGTCCTCGCGCAGCCAGAGGTAGCTGGGATCGAGGTCCAGGCCGTCGATGGCGTACAGGCCAACCTCGAAGCTGGCACCGGCCGGCTTGAGCGTCTGCACGCGCTCGATGCTGATCTGGCCCACCGGCAACGCGGCCGCGCGGTGGTCGGAGCGCTGCAGCAGGGTGCGCGCCAGGCGGCCGGCCCAGGCCGGGCTGGCCTGCACGGGCAGATAGACGAGATCGCGGCCCACGCCGGGCTTGTCGCCGCGGTCCACCGGCGAGCGCCAGCTGGCACGGCCGTCCTTGAGCTCGAAGCTTTCGTCGATGCGCGCGCCGTAGGTTGAGACGCCCTCGGTGCGGTAGGCCGCCCAAGTGCCGTCTGCGGCCAGTTCCAGCACCTCCTTCTGGTCGGGCCCGCGGCCGTTGTTGCGGTAGCTGTAGTCGGTCTCGAGGCGGGTGGCCGTTTCGGTGACCTTGAGGTGACCGCAGGCGGTCTTGGCACACACCACGGTGTAGGTCTGGGCCTGGACAGCGCCGGCAACACACAGCGCGAACAGCAAGGGCAGCAGCTTCATGAGGCGGTTTCTGTCTTAGGTGGCGCGGACTTTACTGAGGGAGGCGACACCCTTGTTTGCGAGCATGTCCGCGCGCTCGTTGCCGGGGTCGCCCGCATGGCCCTTGACCCAGCGCCAGTCGACCGTGTGCAACTTGCGCAGCGCGTCCAGCCGCTGCCAGAGGTCGGCGTTCTTGACCGGCTTGCCGTCGGCCGTCTTCCAGCCACGGCGCTGCCAGTTGATGATCCATTCGGTGATGCCCTTGCGCACGTATTCGCTGTCCAGGTAGACGACGACGTCGCAGCTGCGCTTGAGCGAGGCCAGGGCCTCGATGGGCGCGGTCAGCTCCATGCGGTTGTTGGTCGTCTCGCGCTCGCCGCCGAAGAGCTCCTTGTCGTGGCCGCCGCTGCTCAGCCAGGCACCCCAGCCGCCAGGGCCGGGGTTGCCCTTGCAGGCGCCGTCGGTGTAGATGGTGACCTGCGGGCGCTTGATAAGGGTGGTGGGCTTGGGGGTCGGTTCGGTCATTCTTTTTTGTGGTGGTTGTTCAGCGCAACGGCGGGCGCCTTTTTTGCCGCTGCACGCGAGTTCTTGGCCAGGCCGATCATGCGCATGCCGTGCACGCGCTTGACCGCCTGGATGAAATAGACCGCACCCAGCACCGGCCACCAGCGCGAGCCGATGCCGTCGACCCAGCGCCAGCGCTGCAGCCACGCCTCGGAGCGCAGCGGTGGCCGATAGATGCCGAAGCGCGCCGCCTCGACGTCAAAACTCAGCAGCTTGAGCCAGTCGCGCAGCCGCCAGTAGCCGATGAAGTCGCCATCACGGGGCAGATAGGGCTCGCCGCGGCGCTTGAGGCGGCCGAGGTTCTGGCGCAGGCCCCAGAGGCTGGCCGGGTTCAGGCCGAAGACGATGAGCCGCCCCTCGGGCCGCAGCACGCGCTCGACTTCGCGCAGCAAGGCGTGGGCGTCGGGCGCCAGCTCCAGCGCGTGCGGCAGCAGCACGAGGTCGAGGCTGGCGCTTTCGAAAGGTAGCGCGTCAAAATCGCAAAGCAGGTCACGACCGGCCAGCCAGCGGTGGGGCATGCGGTTGGTCTGCAGACCGTTCAGTTCGGGCAGGCCGAGTTGTAAGGCGTGAAACCCGAACAAATCGGTCACGGCTGCGTCGACCTGGGCCTGCTCCCAGGCAAGCAGATGGTGCCCGGGCGGGGTTTGCAGCCAGGCTGTCAAATCTATACTCGGCGCTTTATCTGTCATGGGTTGGCGCCATTGACGCTCAGTTTGACGCTCACGCCGCTTCCTGCATTCGACGACAACTACCTCTGGCTGCTGGACAACGGCCGCGAGGCCCTCGTCGTCGACCCCGGCGACGCCGCGCCGGTGGCTGCGGCGCTGGATGCCCGGGGCCTGACGCTGGCGGGCATTCTATTGACCCACCACCATGGCGATCACGTCGGTGGCGTCGACGCACTGCGGCCGCGCCTGCAAGGCCCCATCTACGGCCCCGTCCACGAGGAGCTGCCTGAGCCAGTACAGCGCCTGCATGGCGGCGATGCGGTCGAGTTGCTCGGCCTCAAGTTCGCCGTCATGGACGTGCCCGGCCACACCGCGGGTCACATCGCCTACTTTGCTGCTGACGTCCCTGGCAGCGACCCCCTGCTCTTCTGCGGCGACACCCTCTTCAGCGCCGGCTGTGGCCGCCTCTTCGAAGGCACGCCGGCGCAGATGCATGCCTCGCTGCAATCCCTGGCCGCGCTGCCGTCCGAGACCCAGGTCTGTTGCGCCCATGAATACACCCTGTCCAACCTGCGCTTTGCGCGCGAGGTGGACCCGGCCAACGCGGCGCTGGCGACCTATGCCGCCTGGTGCGAGGCCGAACGCGCCGCCGGCCGGCCCACGCTGCCCGGCCGCATCGGCAACGAGGTGCGCATCAACCCTTTCCTGCGTTGTACCGAAGCCGCTCTGCGTGAGGCCGCTCGCCGCCACGCCCCCCTCAAACTCCCGGCCGCGCCCAGCCCGGTCGATGTGTTCGCCACCCTGCGCGAATGGAAGAACGGATTCCGATGACCCTGATTCACCGACTCTCTCCCAAGGCGCTCGCGCGCCTTTCTCCGATCCTTTTGGCTGCCCTGCTTGCCGCCTGCGCCACCACCGCTCCGGTCGATCCCGCCAGCCTCGACACCCCGCCTACCCCACTCCCCGTTGCCGCTGAACCTGCCCCCGCGCCGCTGACGCTCGCGGCACCCGCGCCGGTGCGCGCCATCGCGGCCGAGCTGCTCGAGGACAACCTGCGCCCTGGCGAGAAGGTCGACCTCGACGCGCCGGATGTGAACGCCGACCTCTGGGCCCGCGTGCGCAAGGGCTTCCAGCTGCAGGACCTGGACGACGACTGGGTGCGCAAGGCCGAGGCCTGGTACACCGCGCGCCCCGACTACGTCGAGCGCATGACGACGCGCGGCAGCCGCTACCTCTTCCACATCCTGGACGAAGTCGAGAAGCGCGGCATGCCTGCCGAGCTGGCCCTGCTGCCCTTCGTGGAGAGCGCCTTCGTCACGCACGCCGTGTCGACGGCCAAGGCTACCGGCATGTGGCAGTTCATGCCCGCCACCGGGCGCGACTTCGATCTCAAGCAGAACATCTTCCGCGACGACCGACGCGACGTGCTGGCCTCCACCCGCGCCGCGCTGGACTACCTCGGCCGCCTGCACAAGCAGTTCGGTGACTGGCATCTGGCGCTGGCGGCCTACAACTGGGGCCAGGGCAATGTGCAGAAGGCGGTGGCGCGCAATCAAAAGCTCGGCCTGCCGACCGACTACGCCAGCCTGAAGATGCCCGATGAAACGCGCTACTACGTGCCCAAGCTGCAGGCGGTGAAGAACATCGTCTTCGCACCCGATCGCTATGCGCTGACGCTGCCGGTGGTGGCCAACCACCCGTATTTCCTGAGCGTGAAGATCGAGCGCGACATCGACGTGGCCCTGGCCGCCCAGCTTGCCGGCATCACGCTGGAAACCTTCCAGCAGTTCAACCCGCAGATGAACAAGCCGGTCATCCTGGCCGCCGCCACGCCCCAGGTGCTGCTGCCTTATGACCAGGCCAGTGCCTTCGCCGAGAACCTGGCCCGCCACAGCGGCCCGCTCGCGAGCTGGACGGCCTGGGTCGTGCCCAAGACCATGAGCCCGGGCGAGGCCGCCAAGCGTGCCGGCACCAGCGAAGCGCTGCTGCGCGACATCAACAAGATTCCGCCCAAGATGCTCGTGAAGGCCGGTTCGACGCTGCTGGTGCCGCGCGGCGAACACATCGTCGCCGACGTGTCCGAGCGCCTGGCTGACACCGCCGCGCTCAACCTCGCGCCCGACGCGCCGCCGCTGCGCCGCGTGACACACAAGGCCGGCAAGGCTGACACCGTGGCCACCATCGCCGCCCGCTACAAGGTGCGCAGCGAGCAGGTGGCGCAGTGGAACAAGCTGGCCGCCAACGGCCGCCTCAAGCCGGGCCAGGCCGTCGTCGTCTACACCGCCTATTCGCCGGCCAAGGCACCGGTGGCCAAGGCGACGCCCGCCAAGGTCGTGAAGGTGGCCGCCAAGGCGCAGCCCAAGGGCAAGGGCGGCAAGGGCCGCACCGTCGTGGCCGCGGCCACGCCTTGAGCCTTGTTTCAGCGAACGAGGAACAGTGCGACGCAGGCCGCCAGGCCTGCAGCCCACACCAGTGAGCGCAGCGAGGCGCGGTCCGCCACATAGAGGCCAATGAAGGCCAGGCGCGCAGCGACGAATCCCACGGCCAGCGCATCCACGCTGCCCTGCGCGGCCTGGTGCTGATGGGCGACAAAGAGGCCGGCGACGAAGATGGGCAGGGCCTCCCAGCTGTTGGCCTGGGCCGCGTTGGCCCGCGCCTGCCAGCCGTCGAGCTTGGCCAGCCATTCGCGCGGCTGGTTGTTGTCGAAACCGCCATCACGCCTGCGCTTGCCGAAGCCCTTGGACTTGGCCAGGAATGTGCAGCCCAGGGGCAGCAGGCAGGCGACGAGCAGGCAGAGTTGGGCAATCGTCATCCGGGCTTCCTCAGCGTCGATCAGTCAAGGCATGAGCTATGGTGCCCAGGTCCACGTATTCGAGCTCACTGCCAACCGGCACGCCGCGCGCAAGCCGCGTCGACTTGATGCTCCGGGCGCGCAGCGCCTCGGCCAGTACATGGGCCGTGGCCTCGCCCTCGGCGGTGAAGCTGGTGGCGAGGATGACTTCCTCGACACCTTCCTCGCTCGCCCGCGCCAGCAATTCGGCCGCGCCGATCTGGCGCGTGCCCACACCATCGAGCGGCGACAGCCGCCCCAGCAGCACGAAGTAGTAGCCGCGATAGGACGCGGTGCGCTCCAGCGCCGCCTGGTCGGCCGGCGTCTCGACGACGCACAGCAGCCGCGCGTCGCGCTCGGCGTCCGCGCAGACGCTGCAGATCGGCGTTTCGCTGAAGGTATGGCAGCGCTCGCAATGCTTGATGTGCTCGCCCGCCGCCGTCAGCGCATCAGCCAGACGCGGCATGGCCAGCCGGTCATGCTGCAGCAGGTGGTAGGCCATGCGCTGGGCCGACTTCTGGCCCACGCCGGGCAGGCGCTTGAGCGCCTCGATGAGGGTCTCGAGCGCGGTCAAGTCGAGATCAAAACGGGAACTTCATGCCGGGGGGCATCGGCATGCCTTGCGTCAGCTTGCCCATCTTCTCGGAGCTGGTCGCCTCGGCGCGGCGGGCAGCGTCGTTGAAGGCGGCGGCGACGAGGTCTTCCAGCATGTCCTTGTCATCGGCCAGCAGGCTGGGGTCGATGGTCACGCGGCGAACCTCGTGCTTGCAGGTCATCAGCACCTTCACGAGCCCGGCGCCACTCTGGCCCTCGACCTCGATGTTGGCGAGTTCGTCCTGCGCCTTCTTCAGGTTGTCCTGCATCGCCTGGGCTTGCTTCATCAAGCCGGCGAGTTGGCCTTTCATCATGATCGTGTCCTTGTCTATGGAGTGAGAGTCAGCGGCTGCACGGAGCCCGGCAGGATGCGCGCTGAAGGGAATTGGGAGAGCAGTGTGCGCGTCATCGGATGCTGGGCGGCCAGATCCTCGGCCGCGCGCTGCTGGGCCTCGGCGCGGGCGACCGTGCGCAGGGCAATGGAGTCTTCGGCCACGCCGGCCTCGATGTCGAGCCTGGCCTCGAGGGCCGACTCGAGCTTGGCAACCAGGGCCGGCGCGCGCAGCGATTCACGCTCGACGCGCAGCGTCCAGACCTCACGGCCCTCAGCGGTCTTGCAGCCCAGCGCCTGAGCCTGGCGAGCCAGCTCGCCCGTCATGCCGACGAGGTTGAGGGCCGCGATGCGCTCGGCCCATTGCGCGCCTTCGGGTGTCTCGCGCAGTTCGGCGCGGCGCGGCGCCTCGGGCTCGCGGGCAGCGGCGGTCGACACGGGCGCGTCATCGGCTTCCATCCACGGCGGCGGCGCATCGTCGGGCGGCGGGCCATCCATGTCGTCATCGGCCTGCGCCTCGACTTCGACCGGGCGCGGGCGCAGTCGGTCGCTGAGCCTGGGGGCTGCCGGCTCGGCCACCACGGGCGCCGCGACCACCGGGACCGGCGCGACAACCTTGGGCACCGCCACCGGCGCCGGTGGCGCCACCTTGGGCAGCGGCACGGCGACAACCGCCTTGGCCACTGCCGCCGGCCTCACCAGGGCCGCGGCCTTGATGGGCTTGGGGCTCGTGCCGGCCGGCCGGAAGGCCAGCATGCGCAGCAGCACCATCAACAAACCCGCATATTCGTCTGGCGCCAGATGCAGCTCGGCGCGGCCATGCAGGGCCATGCTGTACATCAGCTGGATCTCGTCGGCCGGCAAGGCAGCAGCCAGGCGGCGGATCTCGGCGGTTTCGGTGTCGGCATCGTCCAGCGCCATCGGCGCGGCCTGGGCCAGGGCCATCTGCTGCAGCAGCGTGGCCAGGTCCTCCAGCGTGCCGGCGGCCGACAGGCCCGCGCCACGCAGCGCATCGGCCTGGGCCACGACGGCCTCACCGCTCGCCGCGGCCAGCGCATCCACGATGGCGACGACATGGCCGCGGTCGACGCTGCCCAGCATCTGGCGCACGCCGGCTTCAGTGAGCGACCCCGCGCCGAAAGCGATGGCCTGGTCGGTCAACGACAGCCCGTCGCGCATCGAGCCGCGAGCCGCACGCGACAGCAGGCGCAGCGCGCCCGGTTCGGCCGGTACGCTCTCCGCGCCCAGCACATTGCCCAGGTGCATCTGCACGTCCGCCGCCGCCATGGGCCGCAAGTTGAACTGCAGGCAGCGCGACAGCACGGTGACCGGCACCTTCTGCGGATCGGTCGTCGCCAGCACGAACTTCAAGTAGTCGGGCGGCTCCTCCAGCGTCTTCAGCATCGCGTTGAAGGCAGTGTTCGAGAGCATGTGCACTTCGTCGATCATGTAGACCTTGAAGCGCCCGACGACCGGCTTGTAGACGGCCTGGTCGAGCAGTTGCGAGATCTCTTCGACACCGCGGTTGGAGGCCGCGTCCAGCTCGACGTAGTCGACGAAGCGACCCGAATCGATATCCCGGCAGGCATGGCAGACGCCGCAGGGCTGGGCCGTGATGCCGCCTGTGCCGTCCGGCCCGGTGCAATTGAGGCTCTTGGCGAGGATGCGCGACACCGTCGTCTTGCCGACGCCGCGGGTGCCGGTGAACAGATAGGCGTGGTGCAGGCGCCCCTGCGTCAGTGCATTGGCGAGGGCCTGCACGACGTGCTCCTGCCCGACGAGCTGCTCGAAACTCTGCGGGCGGTATTTGCGGGCCAGGACCTGATAACTCATGACGGTCATTCTATGAGGGGCCCTCCGTCGATAATTGGCGGATGACCAGTACCGCAGCCCCCCTCACCTACGACCAAGCCGGCGTCAACTACGACCTGATCGACCCGCTGAAGATCACGGCCCAGCGCGCCGCCGCCGCCACGGCGACCCACCTCGCCGGCCACGGCTTCACCGAGGTCAAGGCCTCTCGCGGCGAATCGGCCTATGTCGTGGACGTGGGGCCGTTCTACCTTGCGTCCATCGTCGAATGCCTGGGCACCAAGACCCTGGTGGCCGACGAGATGGCCAAGCTGACGGGCGAGAGCTTCTTCGCCGGCATCGCCCAGGACACCATCGCCATGGCGGTCAACGACCTGATCACCGTCGGCGCCACGCCGCTGGTCGTGCAGGCCTACTGGGCGGCCGGCGGCAGCGACTGGTTCGGCGACGCCCAGCGAGCGCAGGCCCTGGTGGCCGGCTGGAAGGCCGCCTGCGATACCTGCCAAGTGGCCTGGGGCGGCGGCGAGACGCCTGCGCTGGCCGGCATCGTCGAGGACGGCCGCATCGACCTGGCCGCCTCCTGTACCGGCCTCATCAACCCGAAGGAACGCCTGTCGGTGGGCGACAAGCTCGGTGCCGGCGACGCCATCGTGCTGCTGGCCTCCAGCGGCATCCATGCCAACGGCCTGAGCCTGGCTCGCAAGCTGGCCGAGCGCCTGCCCCAGGGCTACCTCACCGAGATCGAGCCGGGCGTCAGCTACGGCGAGGCCCTGCTGGCGCCGACGGCCCTGTATTCGCCCGTCACCGAAGCGCTGTGGAAGGCCGGCATCGCGCCGCACTACTGCGCCAACATCACCGGCCACGGTTGGCGCAAGCTGCTGCGCCACCCGAGCCAGCTGACCTACCGCATCCATACCGTGCCGCCCAAGACGGCGGTGCTGGACTTCATCCAGAAGCAAGCCGGCCAGGACGACCGCGAGGCCTATTCGACGCTGAACATGGGCGCGGGCTTTGCCATCTTCGTCAAGGCCGAGGACGCCGAGCGCACTGCGCAGGTGGCGCGCGACTGCGGCATTGAGGCCTGGGTGGCCGGCACGGTGGAAGCGGGCGAGAAGCAACTGCTGATCGAGCCGCTGGACATCCGCTTCAGCGAAGACGACCTACACCTGCGCTGATATGTGGCGTGACGCTCCACGGGCCGAGCGCTGGGCCGCTCCCGAGCCGGCCCGCCATGGCGATGTGCTTGCGGCTCGATGCCGCAAGCATCGCCGTCCCCTCGGGGGACCGACCGGGGTCGCCCGCGTTCAGCGCGGCGAGACCGGGCGAGGGGCTCCATGAGTTGGTATTACACGCAGATGATTCAGTGGCATGTGCTGCTGGCCTGGTGCAGCGTGAGCCTGTTCTTCGTGCGCGGCCTGCTGGTCCAGTTCGGCAGCCCACAGCTGCAGGGTTTCGCCAAGGACGCCCGCCTGCTGGTGCTCGTCTTCGGCGTGAATGCCTGCCTCGTCGTCACGGGCCTGAGCCTGTGGGGTTCCATCGGCTACCACCCCATCCGCGACTGGTGGCTGGGCGCGAAGCTCATCGCGCTCGTGGGCTACATGATCTGCGGCCACTGGGCCATGAGCCAGGCGCGCCTGCATCTGTTGGGCTATCTCACCGCACTGGCTCTGCTGACCCTCGCGATGGACCTTTCGATCAACCGACAATTTCTCCCCGGTTAGAATCTCGCTCGACGGGCCTCCCCGCATGGAAGCGCGCCCAACCGGGTCAGGTGGGGAACCAAGCAGCCCTAAGCGTTGCAACCAGTGCCGGGGGTAAGGCTCGTCACCCTCCCCCAGTCTTCATTGCGTTCCGATCAACCCGGCGATCAACCCGGATTTTTTGGGGTTTCGACGGTCCGCACGGTCAGCGTCGTCATCTGGCCGCCGGCCTCCACGCTGCCCACAACCTGGCCTTCGCGCACGCGGCGTTCGCACATCTCGCGATCTTCCATGGTGGGCTGAGCCTGGCAGCGTTTGAGCGCATTCGCCGCCCACTGCTCAGGACGGTCGCCTGGCGAGATCAGCTTGCCCTGGCGCGCCTGGGCATAGGCCGCGCCGGCCTCGCGCAGGCAGACGTCACGCGGCTGGTTGGTCTGGCCGGTCATGCAGTTGGCCCGTTCGCGCTCGTACTGCAGGCGCTGAGGGTCGACGTTCTTGGCCCGGGGCGCTGCCTGGGCGATGCCGCCAATGGCCATGAGGCCGGCGGCCAGCCAGGCGGTGGCCAGGCGACATCGTGAGCTGTGGTACTGGGTCATCTCAATCTCCTGTGATGCGTGATGACAGCGATGTGGCGCAATGTGGCGATCAGCCACGCGCGCGGACCGGCTGGTTATCGTTAGAGATGTAAACCTCGACGCGGCGGTTCATTGCGCGGTCGGACGTGCTTGAGTTGCTGGCCACCGGGTAGGCCTCGCCATAGCCGCGGGTCGCGACACGGGTCGGGTCGACACCCTGGGCGCGCAGCGCTTCGGCCACGGCCTGCGAGCGGCGCTGCGACAGCGTCAGGTTGGCCGAGTCGCTGCCGACGCTGTCGGTGAAGCCCTCGATCAGCACGCGGCGGTCGGGATGCTGGGTCAGGTAGTGGGCCAGCTTGGCGATGGACGTCTGCGCGGCGGGCTTGATCTCGGCGCGGCCGAACTCGAACAGCACGTCGCCCAGCGTGACCAGCATGCCGCGGTCGGTCTGGCGGGCCTGCAGATCGGCCAGTTCCTGCGCGAGTGCGGCAGCCTGGGCCTGGGCCTGGGCGGCGTCCACGTTGGCGGCGGCCGCCTGCTGGCGAGCGGCGTTGGCGTCGGCATTGGCATTGGCGGCTGCGATCTGAGCGTTGGCGGCCTGGTTCTGGGCAACGTTGGCGCGGTTGGCATTGGCGTCGGCGCGGGCGCGTTCGCGGTCGGCCTCGGCGGACTTGATGGCCTCTTCTTCCGTGGCAGCGCGGCCGATGGCCATCGCCGTGCGCGCCTGGGTCGATGCGACATAGGCCGCGGAGTCGATGTCAGCGGGCGACTCGCGCTTGGCACTCAGCTCTTCGGCTCGGCGCAGCGAATCAGCGGCCTTCTTGGCGTCCAGCGAGGCGTACTTCAGCACGGCCGGGTCAGCCTCGGCGCTGCGCACATTGGAGCGTGCCTGTTGCAGGGCGGGCGTGACGGTGGGGGCGCTGGCACAGCCCGCGAACAGGGCGGTTGCAGCGGCCAGGGCGGTCAGTGTCGAAACAAATCGGGTAGGGGAAGTCATGGCAATCCTTTCAATGAATCAGGAACGGTTCAGCTGCGCCCGCAACTGCTGGATGCTTTCGCGCACCTCTGCCAGCGCGCGGCTGGAGCGGGCGGTGCGGGCGGTCGCCTGGGCCAGGGCCGCATCGGCCGCGGCTTCATCGGCCAGATGGCGGGCCGCCACATAGTCCTTGCGGGCCATGGCGACGTTGGCACGGGCCAACTTGTCGCGGGCCGTGGACAGCTCCGCGGGTGCTTCTGCGGCATTGCCGCTGGCCTGGTCGACAGCGGAATTGGCCACCGCCATCTGCTCCTTCGGGGCGTCGCCCGTCGTGGCACATGCGGCCAGTGCGGCAGCGGCAAGCACCGCCAACACGACCCCTCGGCCATTCATCGAATGGTGATTCATACGAACTCCTGTTGTTTGACATACCCGGCGTTCGAGCATCGCCACCCGCCGGTTCGGGTTCTCTCAGGATGCCTAACGAGTATTCGCGACGGAGGGCCTGGCCCCAGTCGGAGGGCCGGTGCGGCACCGGTCAGCGTGGGGCCTCAAGCGGTGTGGGATTTGCCCTACAGCGGCGTTAGGGCCGCACGCGCCTCAGCCAGTGGCTTGGCGGAAGGCCATCACGGCCTGGTTGCGCAGGGTGCGCAGCAAGGAGAGTTCCTTCTCGCCCAGTTGCACGGCGCCGGCCAGAGCGTGGTCGGCGTAGATGAGCCCCAGGGGCGAACCCTTCAGCATGAGCGGCAGCAGCAGGAAGCTCTGCGCCTGCAATTCGCCACGGAACCAGCTCGGCAGCCGCGGGGCGATGTTGGCGGCACGCGCATCCTGGATCAGCGTGTCGGCGCCCTTCAGGCAGACGGCGGCGAACAGGTCCAGCGGCTGGGCCGTCAGGTCGATGCGCAGCAGCGGCGCAAGGCGCTCCACATCGGCACCCACGCCGAGCCGCCCGGTGAGGGCCTGGCCGCGCGCATCGCGCAGGCAGAACAGGACACGTCGGAAGCCCAGCGCCCGGTAGATGGTCTCCAGGATCATGCGCAGCACGGCATTGAGCTGGAACTGCTCGACCATAGCGTCGGTGATGTCCTGCACGCCGGCGGCCAGCAGCTGCGTGGCCTGATCGGCGGGTGAGACTGCACGCTGGTCCTGGGTGCGCTCCAGCACCTGGGTGGGCGCGAGTTCGTGCGCGGTCAGCGAGTCATGCGCTGACGGTGTCAGCGGCGCCAGCAGGCGCTGCGCACGCGAATCCTTGGGCAGGTGCAGCTCCAGCGCCTCGGTCATCTGCGCGAGATGCTGGCGCGCGGTGTCGGCAGCCTTCTCGAAGGTCTCGGCGCTAAGCCCCAGCGCACGCGAGTGGCGCTGGGCCATGGCACGCAGCTTGGCGTGCGCCTGCTCGGGCGGCGTGTTCAGGATCAGGTCGGCCATGTCGTTGCTGGCCCGGGCCAGCCAGCGCTGGCGCTCGGTGCCGTCTTCCAGCAGGCGCTGCGGCGCCTCGCCGACCGGTCGGCGCATGGCGCGCTGCAGGCTGTCGGGCAGGCCCCATTGCCTGGCCACGCCCAGGCCCAGGGCCTCGTAGCTCATGCCCAGCACCTGGGCCGACGCGGCAGCCTCGCTGATGGCGGGCTGGCCGTCTTCAGTCGGGCTGACGAGCCGGCGCACGGCATCGGCCTCCTCGGGGAAATAGAACTCGGTCAGCGAGCGGCCGAGGTGATGGAACATCGCGCCGAGAAAAGCCTCCTCGGCCTCGCGCGGGTTGGGACAGAGCTCACGCGCCAGCGACGCCGCCATCAGCGAGCGCAGATAGTCCTCGCGCAGCCGCTTGGCGTGGCCCTTGTTCTCCATGCGCTCCAGCAGCACCAGGCTCAGCGCCAGGTTGCGGATGCCGGCAAAGCCGATCAGGGCCACCGCGCGCGACACCGTGCTGATGCCGCCACCACCGGCGTGCCGGTACTGGGCCGTGTTGACCAGGCGCAGCAGCTTTTGCGTCAGCGCCACGTCCTTCAGGATCTCGTTGGACAGGCTGGCCAGGCTTTCGTTCTCGGACTGCGTCAGGCGCTGGATGCGTTGAATGGCGTCGGACAGCGCCGGGAAATCGCTCTTGTGGCGCATGCGGCGCAGCAGAAAGTCCAGCACCGGCGCGTCCTGGGCCTCGGCGTCGGGCTCGGCGACAGGGCGCAGCCAGGCGGCCAGTGCGTCGCGCAGCAGGGCCGCACTCGGCCAGCGTGCCGATGGCTCACGCGCCAGGCCGCGCTGCACGATGGCGCGCAAGGCGTCGTCCACGCTGCTGTCCAGGCCCGAGGGCAGCATGAGGTCGGTGGTCTGCACGCGCTGGATGGTGCGCCAGGGATCGGGGTCGTGGTTGAGGCGCTGGCCGCTCAGCATCTCGGCCAGCATGACGGCCGCAGCGAACACGTCCATCTGCGGATGCGGCGGCGCGCCGCGCGCGGCCTCGGGCGAGATATAGCCCGGCGTGCCGACGATGCGTGACGGTGCGTTGGTGTCGGTCGAAACCCGCGCCGCGATGCCGAAGTCCATCACGCGCGGCCGCCCGCGAGCGTCGAGCAGGATGTTGCTGGGCTTGAGGTCGCGGTGCACGAGGCCGGCGGCGTGCGCTGCGGTGAGGCCGTCCAGGATGCCCAGCATGAGGGTGACGGCCTCGGCCGCCGTCGGGCGGGGGCCGGCGCGCAGGCGCTGGCTGAGCGTGCCGCCGGACACGTATTCGAAGACGAGATAGGAACGCCCACCCTGGGCGTCGGCCTCGAAGACCGGCACGATGTTCGGGTGGGTCAGCCGGCTGACGGCGCGGGCCTCGTGCAGCCACTCGTCGAGGGTGCCGGGCTCGCTGGAATCGGCAAACTGGGCCTTCAGCAGCTTGACGGCGACCTCGCGGTCCAGCAACGGGTCGTGGGCCAGCCAGACCGTCGCCTGCGCTCCCTCGCCCAGGCGCTGCAGCAGACGGAAGCGACCGAGTTGGGGGGGCAGGTCGTCGTCGGCCATGAATCCAGCTCAGGAGCCGCCGCGGGCGGACAGACGTTCGCGCAGCGAGGACGACGGCGCGCCATCGTCGGCCGGCGCGGCCGCAGGCGGCTTGTGCGCGCCCGGGTTCAAGGCTTCCATGACCTCGCGCAGGCCGACACCCAGCGCCTTGGCATAGCGCCGCGTCGCGGCTTCCAGCGCCGGGCGGCGGCGCGCCTCGGGCAGGCCGAGGGCGTCGATCAGTTCGTTGGCAAAGCTGCAGGTCAGGCGGATGGCATCGGCATCGCTGCGCGCCGGATGCACGGCGCCGTCCAGCGGCTGGCGGCGGATCATCTGCAGCAACTCGTCACCCAGGCCCCAGTGCCGCGCCACCGCGGCACCCATGGCGTCCAGGTCGCAGCCCAGCACGGCGTAGGCCGCCGCTTGCTCGCTCATCGCGGGCGGGTTGGGCTGCTCTTCGGTGGGCTCGGGCGGCACCATCAGCTGGCGGATCTGCTGGGCGTCATCCGGGAAGTGGTATTGCAGCAGCAGGCGGCCCAGGTTCTGCATGACCGTGATCAGGTGCACGACCTCGCCGTCATAGCCCGCCGGGCGCAGCGCCTGCGCGACCTGGGCAGCCTTGGTGACGCGAGCCATCAGCTGGCGCAGCATCTCGGCAGCCATCGGCGCCAGCGGCCCCGGCCAGGGCTTGAGCGCGTTGGCCGCGAGCTGCACGCCGTCCAGGCCCAGCATCTGGATGGCGCGCTGCATGTTCAGCACCGTTTCGCCGTGGTGGCCGCTCTGCCTGAGCGCGTTGTTCACGCGGCGCACCAGCTCCAGGCTCAGGGCCATGTCCTTCAGCACGAATTCGGACAGCGCACTGGCATGCTGAGACTCCAGGCCTGAACCGCCCGTGAAGCGGTGCAAGCCGGTCATCGTCGTCGGCAGGTGGCCGATGCGCTGCAGCTTGTCCATCAGCAATGCGACGGGGCCGCCGCTGTCGTGCGCGGCCGAGGTGCGCCAGCCGTCCAGTGCACGCCAGAAGCTGCGCGCCAGGTGGTAGCGCTGGCGCAGCTGGCGCTCGGTCGCCCGGTTGCAGATGGCGCGCAGCGGGTCGGCGATGGGGTGAGGCGTCTCCCAGCCCAGGCGCACCATTTCACGCCCGAGGGGCTGCATCTGCTGCACGACGTGCTGCAGGTCGTTCTCCTCCAGCACGGGCTTGCCGCTGAGGATGCGGTTGAGCAGCAGACCGACACAGAGCACGTCCTCCTCGGCCGACTCGCGCACCGCACGGCGCGTCACGGCGTTGAAATCCACCGTGGCCGGGAAGACCTCCTGCGCGACTTCCAGGCCAATGAGGCGCACCTTGTCGCCGGCGTCGATGACGAGGCTGGCGGTCTGGATGTCGCGGTGGGCGTGGCCGGCCTCATGGGCGAAGGCCAGGCCTTCGAGCAACTGGGCAATCCAGCCGGCCGCGTCGATGGGCAGGGGCGCGTTCTGGCGCGCCAGGCGCTCGTCCAGCGTCTCGCCCAGGGCGCGGTCGTAGGCCACATAAGGCCAGTTCTCGATCTGGCCGATCTCGAACGGACGTGCCAGGTTGGGGTGCTGCACCCGCTCGGCACCTTGGGCCATGCGCAGCCAATGCTCCAGCGCGGCCGCGCTGTTGGGCTTGTCACGCGGCATGCAGAGCATCAGCTCCTGGCCATGGCGGGGGTCGAAGACGCCCCAGATCAGGCTGCGGGCGCTCTTGGACAGCAACGCGCGCAGCTCAAAGCGGCCAAAGCTCTTCGGCGGTGGGGCGGCGGGGCTGGAACTGGAATCAGGCACGGCAGACGTGGGTGGGCTGTAACAGATGGTTTCCCTGCATTGGACTCCAGGCCAGGAGGGTCCAGCTTGCAGGCAAGCGTCGAAATGCGACGGAATTCCCTGGCAGTCCAGGTCTTGCGTGCATCAGCTCACATCTTGGCCCGGATCGTGTCCGTTTTACACCGGCATTGCGCCTGATGCGTAGGCCGTCGCCGCGATTCGACTTCAGGCTGTGAGCTGACTCCAGACTTTGTGGCTGCGACATAACTTGCCTGCGGCAAGTGAGTCTGCGCCGCAAGGTTCGATCTCAGCCCGTCAGCTGAGACCAAACCTTGTCCAGCCTCTTCACGCTGACGGGTTGCGGCGTGCGCAGTTCCTGCGCGAACAGGCTCACCCGCAGTTCCTCCAGTTGCCAGCGGAAGTCGTCGAGCCTCGCGTCGCGAACACCCTTCAGCTCTGCCATGCGGCGCGTGTAGCGCTGCTCCAGCGGCTTGACCTCGCTCATCAGTTTGGCGTCGCGGTCCGGGTCGGCGCGCAGCTTGTCCAAGCGCGCGGTGATGGCCTTCAGGTAGCGCGGCAGGTGCTGCAGCTGGGCCCAGGGCGTGTCCAGCGCAAAGCGCTTGGGCACCAGGCGCTGCAACTGCGCAGTGATGTCATCGCCGACATCCTTGGCTGGCCGAGAGTCTTTCAGTTTGCGACTCGCATTGGCCAGCTCCTGCAGCACGGCATGCGCAGCGCGGGCCACTTCCTGCGCAATGAGATTCAGGCGGCTGCGGCCTTCTTCAATGCGCTTCTTGAAGCTGATCGGATCGGTCGGCAGAGGGTCGGCCAGGAAGGCGCGGTCCAGGGCCACGCCGATGATCTGGTCACGCAGGTCCTCGGCCGTACCCAGGCCCATATAGAGCACGGACATGCGTTGCAGGTCGGGAATGTTCTTTTCCAGGAACTTCAAAGGTTCCTTGAGCTGCAGTGCGATCAGCCGGCGCAGGCCGGCGCGGTGCCTGGCGGCGGCGACCTCGGGCTCGTCGAAGACCTCGATCTCCACATGCGCACCCTTGTCGATCAGCGCCGGGAAGCCGATCAGCGTCTGGCCGCCAGAACCCGGTTTCTGGACTTCGAGCAGCTCGGGGAGTTCGCCAAAGGTCCAGTCCGTATAGGCCTGAGCGGCATCGCGCACGGGTGCCGCGGGCTTGACGATCTCGGCGCGGATGCCGCGTTCGGGTTGCGGCTTCGGAGCAGGTTCCGCGGCGGGTAGCTTCAATGCCGCCAGCGCCTGGAAGGCCGACCTCGCCTGCCCGCCCAGCTCCGCCTTTAGCGCCGCCAGTTGGCGGCCCTGACCGAGCTGGCGGCCATGCTCGTCGACGACGCGAAAGTTCATGAACAGGTGGGGCGCCAGTTGCTCGAGCTTGAAGTCGTTGCGCTGCACGGCGATCTGGCTGCGGTCCTTCACGGCCCTGAGCAGCGTGTCCACCAGTCCACCCTGGCAGAACGGCTGCAGCTCGATGAACTCGGCGACGAAATCCGGCAGCGGCGTCAGCCGCGCCCGCGGTTTCTGGTGCAGGCTCTTCAGCAGCGCCGTCACCTTTTGCGCCAGCATGCCCGGCACCAGCCATTCGGCGCGTTCCTCGCTGACCTGGTTGAGCGCAAAGATGGGCACGGTCACCGTCAGGCCGTCGCGGGCGTCGCCGGGCTGGTGCAGATAGGTCGCCGCGCAGTCCACGCCGCCCAGGCGGATGACCTTGGGGAAGGCCTCGCTCGTGACGCCCGCCGCCTCGTGGCGCATCAGCTCGTCCTGGCTGAGCTGCAGCAGCTTGTCGTCGCTCTTGCTGGCCTCGCGCCACCACTTCAGCAGCGTCGCGCCGGAGAACACGTTCGCCGGCAGCTTGTCGTCGTAGAAGGCGTAGATCAGCTCGTCGTCGACCAGCACGTCCTGGCGGCGCGACTTGTGCTCCAGCGCCTCGACCTTGGCAATCTGGCGTCGGTTGTGGGCCAGGAAGGGCAGCTGCCGCACGAGGTCATCCGGCAGGTCGTCATTGACCAGGCCCTCGCGGATGAAGATCTCGCGCGCCGCCTTCGGGTCCACGCGGCCGAAGTTCACGCGCTTGTTGCTGTACAGCACGATGCCGTAGAGCGTCGCGCGCTCGAGCGCCACGACCTCGGCAGCCTTCTTCTCCCAGTGCGGCTCCAGCAGCTGGGTCTTGATCAGATGGCCGGCGATGGGCGGCAGCCACTGTGGCTCGATGTTGGCGATGCCGCGGCCGTACAGGCGCGAGGTGTCGACCAGCTCGGCGGCCACGATCCAGCGGCCCGGCTTCTTGCTCAGGTGGGCGCCAGGGTGGCGGTAGAACTTGATGCCGCGCGCGCCGAGATACCAGTCCTCGTCGTCGCTTTTCTGGCCGATGTTGCCGAGCAGCCCGGCCAGCATGGACAGGTGCAGCTGCTCGTAGGTGGCGGGGCTCTGGTTCAGCCGCCAGCCGTGCTCGGCAATGACGGTGTGGAGCTGCGAGTAGACGTCGCGCCACTCGCGCACGCGGCGCGGCGAGATGAAGTTCTCGCGCAGCAGCTGCTCATGGCGGCGGTTGCTGAGCTTGTGCTCGGTGCCGCCACCCTTCGATTCCTCCAGCCACTTCCACAACTTCAGATAGCCACTGAACTCGCTCTTTTCGTCGTCGAACTTCTTGTGCTTTTCGTCCGCGGCCTGGGCGGCTTCCATCGGCCGGTCGCGCACGTCCTGGCCGCTGAGCGCCGACGCGATGACCAGCACCTCGGACAGCGCCTCGCGGTTCTTGGCCTCCAGGATCATGCGGCCCACGCGCGGGTCCAGCGGCAGGCGCGACAGTTCCTTGCCCAGCGGTGTCAGCTCGTTGTTGTCGTCGGTGGCGCCTAGCTCCGCCAGCAGCTGATAGCCGTCGGCAATCGCCTTAGGGCGCGGCGGCTCCAGGAAGGGGAAGCGCTCGACCTCGCCCAGGTGCAGCGCCTTCATGCGCAGAATGACGCCGGCCAGGCTGCTGCGCAGGATCTCGGGGTCGGTGAACTTGGGCCGCTCGTTGAATTCCTTCTCGCCGTACAGGCGAATGCAGATGCCGTTGGACACGCGGCCGCAGCGGCCCGCGCGCTGATTCGAAGCCGCCTGACTGACCGGCTCGATCAGCAACTGCTCGACCTTGTTGCGGTAGCTGTAGCGCTTCACCCGCGCCAGGCCAGGGTCGATGACGTAGCGGATGCCCGGCACTGTGAGCGAGGTTTCGGCCACATTGGTGGCCAGCACGATGCGGCGCTGGCCATGCGGCTCGAAGACCTTGTCCTGCTCGGCCTGCGACAGCCGCGCGAACAGCGGCAGCACCTCCACCCCCGGCGGGTGGTGCTTGCGCAGCGCCTCGGCCGCCTCGCGGATCTCGCGCTCGCCGGGCAGGAAGACCAGCACGTCGCCGCCGCCCTCGCGCCACAGTTCGTCCACCGCGTCGGTGATCGCGTTGTTCAGGTCGTACTCGCGGCTTTCCTCGAAGGGCCGGTAGCGCTGCTCGACCGGGAATAGTCGCCCCGACACCGTCAGCACCGGCGCGGGACCTTTGCTCGACTCGAAATGCCGCGCAAACCGGTCCGCGTCAATGGTGGCCGACGTGACGACGATCTTCAGGTCGGGCCGGCGCGGCAATAGCTCACGCAGATAGCCGAGCAGGAAGTCGATGTTGAGGCTGCGCTCGTGGGCCTCGTCGATGATGAGGGTGTCGTAGGCGCGCAGCAGCGGGTCGCTCTGCGTCTCGGCCAGCAGGATGCCGTCCGTCATCAGCTTGACCGATGCGGTCTTGGTGAGGCGATCCTGGAAGCGGACCTTGTAGCCCACCACGTCGCCCAGCGGCGTCTTCAGCTCCTCGGCGATGCGCTTGGCCACGCTGCTGGCGGCAATGCGCCGCGGCTGGGTGTGGCCGATCAGGCCGCCGCCGTTGATGCGCCCACGCCCCATCGCCAGCGCGATCTTGGGCAGCTGGGTGGTCTTGCCGGAGCCGGTCTCGCCACAGACGATGACGACCTGGTGCTCGGCCATCGCCGCGGCGATCTCATCGCGCCGCGCGGAGACCGGCAGGGATTCAGGGAATGAAATGGAGAGAGCCGGCTTCACGGGCCGGCTCTCGGGATTCGGAGCTGTCATTGCGGCGGGATTGTCCCGCAAGCGCTTTATTCGCTGCGCGGGAAGTAGCTGATGACCTGGATCACGGCGCCCTGCGGGTCTTGCAACACGGCCATGCGGCCGATCGTCGGAATGTCGAAGGGGCCGGCGCAGACCGTACCGCCGAGGCTTTTGGCCTTCTCGACGGTCGCGTCGCAGGACTCGACCGTGACATAGGCACCCCACATGGCCGGGCCGGGTGCCGGCGGCGTCATGACGCCACCGACAGCGACGTCACCGACCTTGATGACGTGGTAATCGCCCTGGCCCATGTTCATCGTGTCAAAGGTCCAGCCAAACAGGCTGCCGTAGTACTCGCAGGCGGCCTTGGGGTTGGGCGTGCCCAACTCATTCCAGCTGAAGGCGCCGGGGGTCATGTAGACGTCTTGATAGTCCTTCATCGCGGTCTCCGGGTGGTGGGGCGGCCATCGTCGGAGCCGAACATGACAGCGTCAAGTGACCCGCGTCACGGGCGACAATTCGGCCCATGACCGGTCTTGTCTTTCCCCACACCTTCGTGCCCTGGTTCCGCGCCGTGGCGCCGTATATCCATGCCTACCGCGGCGAGACCTTCGTCGTCGGCATGCCGGGCGAGCTGATCGCGGCAGGCAAGCTCAATGCCTTCGTGCAGGACCTGGCCATCCTGCATGCCATGGGCATCAAGATCGTCCTGGTGCACGGCTTTCGGCCCCAGGTCAACGAGCAACTCGCTGCCAAGGGCCAGACGCCCCGCTTCAGCCATGGCCGCCGCATCACCGACGCCGTGGCCCTGGATTGCGCCCAGGAGGCCGCCGGCCAGCTGCGTTTCGAGATCGAGGCGGCCTTCAGCCAGGGCTTGCCCAACACGCCGATGGCCAATGCGACGGTGCGCGTCGTCTCCGGCAATTTCCTGACCGCCCGGCCGGTCGGCATCGTCGACGGCGTGGACTTCCAGCATTCAGGCCTGGTGCGCAAGGTCGACGCCGCAGCCATCCAGCGCGCCATGGACATTGGCGCCATCGTGCTGCTGTCCCCCTTCGGCTTCTCACCCACGGGTGAGGCTTTCAATCTGTCGATGGAGGACGTGGCCACGTCCACAGCCATCGCGCTGCAGGCCGACAAGCTGCTGTTCGTCTGCGAGGTCGACGGCGTGCCCGAGAACCCGGACGACCCGGACAGCCCCATCGATACCGAGCTGGCCGTGGCCGACGCCGACCGCATGCTGGCCAAGGCCGGCCCGGCGCCCCAGCCGACCGACGTCGCGTTCTACCTGCGCCATTGCGCCGAGGCCTGCCGCGCCGGCGTCGAGCGCTCGCACATCATCCCGTTCGCGGTGGACGGCGCGCTGCTGCAGGAGGTCTACACCCACGACGGCATCGGCACCATGGTCGTCGACGAGAAGCTGGAAAGCCTGCGCGAGGCCAGCGCCGACGACGTGGCCGGCATCATCCAGCTCATCGAACCCTTCGAGCGCGACGGCACCCTCGTCAAGCGCAGCCGGACCGAGATCGAGCGCGACGCCGAGCTCTACACCGTCATCGAGCACGACGGCGTCATCTTCGGCTGCGCCGCCCTTTACCCCTATGTCGAGGCGCGCACCGCCGAGATGGCCGCACTGACCGTCTCCGCCGAAGTACAAGGTCAGGGCGACGGCGACCGCCTGTTGAAAAGAATCGAGCAGCGCGCCAAGGCCCAGGGCCTGGACAGCATCTTCGTGCTGACGACGCGCACCATGCATTGGTTCATCAAGCGCGGTTTCCAGCAGGTGGACCCGGAATGGCTGCCCGAAGAGCGCAAGCGCAAATACAACTGGGACCGGCGCTCGCTGGTGCTGGTCAAACGATTCAACTAAGCCCCGCCGGGTTCGCCCAAACGGCCGCCGCGCTAAAGTGCCGGCCGTTTCTCATTTCTCGTGTTTGTAGGAGTCCGCCATGCCCCGCACCGTTCAATGTGCCTATCTGAAGAAGGAAGCCGAAGGGCTGGACTTCCCGCCCTACCCGGCTCATACCGAACTCGGCAAGAAGGTGTGGGAAAGCGTCAGCAAGGAAGCTTGGGCGGCCTGGATGAAGCATCAGACCATGCTAGTCAATGAAAACCGCCTCAACCTCGCCGACCAGCGTGCCCGCCAATACCTGATGCGCCAGGCTGAACAGTTTTTCTTCGGCACAGGTGCCGAAGCGGTGGCGGGCTATGTACCGCCATCGGCCTGAGCGCAGCTCAGGTGAAAAACTGTGGGGGATGCTCATCTGCGCGCAGCGCAGGTGATGCAGCCACCAACAATTTCTTTGGTACCGGTGCGGAACAAGTGGCCGGCTACGTGCCGCCGGCCAACGAATAAGCGCAAATCACCGCATATGTGCAGGGCCGGGACGCAAGTCGCCGGCCTTTTCTCTTTCAGTTTTGCAAGGCTGCCGTCGCAGCAGAACGCCGGCCGGCCCCGCCAAATCGGCAAATAGCCCGAACCAGCAAGAAACTCGTCGCAACCGACCAACGAAAACTCTTGCATTTATGCTGCCCGTCGGGATTTAATTCGCCTACGGAGATACTCGCGGTCAATCGGCCCCAAGGCTCCGGGGCCGCGGCGGTCAATGTCGCGAGTCTCCCCGCTCAAATCGCAAGAGGAATAGCAGCATGTCCACTCTGAAAGAACTCCTGGCCCAGCGCGAGGCACTTGATCAACAGATCAGCCAAACCAAGGACCGCGAACGCAGCGAAGCGGTGGCCAAGGTGAAATCCCTGATGAGCGAATATGGCCTGACGGTGGCCGACCTCAGCACGCGCACGCCCAAGCCGGCCAAGGTGTCCAAGGTGGCCGCCAAGTATCGCAACCAGGCCACCGGTGAAACCTGGAGTGGCCGGGGCCTGCAGCCCAAATGGCTCAAGGCTGCCGTTGCAGGCGGTGCCAAGCTGACCGATTTCTCCGTCTGACCGGCAATTCCTGCAGGCCAATTGCCCGGCATACGCCGGCGATTTGACTGCGGGGTTTGAACAGATTCCCGCTGCCGGCGCCCGCTGGCGCGGCCGACCAGGGCCATCCATCTACGGGATGGCCCTTTTCCTTTTTGGTGCAGGTCCCGCCTAAACTGCGCCATGCCTTTCGTCACGCTGCCAGCGACCCTGTGCCTGGGGTTTTCCCAGGGATCGTCGCGCTATGGCGGCGACGAGATTGCGGCGATGCCGGATTTTTGCCACCCATTCACCTGGCCAGCGCCCTGCGTGCGCGCGCTGACCCAGGTATCGGCCTGAGGCCCCGGCCATGGATCTGCATTCCGGCCACCCGGAATCCGACGAACACGCCCCGGACCTGAGCGTCCAGGCGCCGCCCTCCACGACCCTGCCACCTGGCCCGCGCCGCATCCATGACCGCCGCCGCGGCTGGCGCCGTCTGCGCCGCGTCGGCCTGGCCGCGCTGGCCGGCCTGGGGGGCGGCCTGGTTACCGCCTGGGGGCTCGCCGCCGATGCGCTGCCGCCTCTGCTGCGCATTCCCCAACCCGCTGCGGCCATGCCAGCGCAGGACCTGCTGGTGCCCATGCTGCTGGCGGCTCTGGGCCTGCTGACGCTATGGCGGCTGAGCGCCTGGGTGCTGCCGCTGGTCATGGCGGGCTTGCTGCTGGGCGCCGGGCTGCCCTTGCTGGCGCGCTCGCCCGCGGATCCGGCAGCAGCACTGGACCTGCTGATCTCGGCACCCGTGCTCACGGCGCTGGCCCTGCCCCTGCTCGCGATCGCTTTGAATCGCACGCTGATGCGCCGGCTGCGCCTGACGGGCCGGCTCACTGGTCGCCGCGAAGTCCTTCTTTTCGGCCTGCTGGGTGGACTGGCCGCACCGGTACTGGCTGGCCTGTTCGCACTGGCAGCCTCGATGGCCGCGGGACTGACCCGAAGCGGCGCGCTTGGTGGCGCGCTGGAACTCGCGGCCGCCTGGGGCTTTGGGCTGCTCTGCGCCGGTACCTGCCTGCAGGCCAGCACCCAACGCCCGCGCCGCGGCGGCCGCTGGGCCGCCCGCATGCTGGCCACAGCGGCCGTTCTTGCCCAGGCGGCCCTGATCTGGCTGCCGGAGGCCGGCGCCGCGCTGCTGTTGCCACATCTGCTCCTCTGTCTGCATGCCCTGCAAGCCTCGCCTCGCGCCAATGCCATGCTGGGTGCCGGCCTGCTGGGTCTGTGGGCACTCAGCGCGCCGCCGGCCCTGCTCTCCTATGCCTTGGGCGCTGGCTTCGCCTTGCTGCCACTGGTCCTTATCGCGCTGAGCCACCACCAGTTGCGCGACCGGGACGGCTGGCGCAGCGCCCTGGATGCCCAGGGCCTGGCCCTGGCCGAGTGGCGCCTGCCCGAGGGCCGCCGCCACGCGTCGGCGCGCTGGCAGGCCCTGACGACGCCCGTCGACGGCACCGCAGCCGGCAGTGCGCCGCTGGACTGGGTACGCCTGGCTCACCCGCGCGACCGCGAACCGGTGCGCCGTGCGCTGCGCGAGCTGCTGGCCGACCCGCAGCTCAACCAACTGGGTGTGTCGCTGCGGCTGGCGGCCGACGGCGGCGACTGGCGCTGGCATGAGCTGCAGGCCCATGTCCCGCTGCGCGACCGCCAGGGCCGCGCGCGTGGCCTCATCGCAACGCTGGCGGATGTCAGCTGGCGCCACACGGCCGAGGAACGCGAGCGCATGTCGGCCACCCTCTTCCAGCAGGCCAGCGAGGGTCTGGCTGTCATCGACACGCAGTGGCGCGTCGTCGAGGTCAACTCAGCCTATTGCGACATCCTGCATGCACCGCGCGAGGCTCTCGTCGGCCGGCCGGCCACACCGCTGAGCATCCCCAATCTGCAGCGCAGTGGCCACGAGACCGTCGAGCTGCAGACAGCGCTGAATGATGGCCTGTCATGGAGCGGCCAGTTGCAGGCCGAGCTTGAGGACGGCGGCCGACACGTCTTCTCGGCCAAACTCAGCCCCGTGCCGGAGCCCGACGGCGTCAGCCCGAGGTGGCGGCTGCTCAGCCTGACCGACCTCGGCGAGAGCCTGCGCCAGCAGGACCTGCTGCGCCGCAGCCTGCGCTTTGACGTCGCCACCGGCCTGCCCAACCGCGACGAGTTCATGCGGCGGCTGCAGCTGGCCCTGGTCGCGGCCAACCGCGACGGCTTCAGGCTCGTTGTCGGCCTCATCGACCTCGACGACTTCGCCCGCGTCAACGCGGAGCACGGCCAGCTTGTCGCGGATTCCGTGCTGCTTCAACTCAGTGGCCGATTGCAAGCCACATTGCGCGGCTCGCGTGGCGCCGCGCCAGATACCGCCGACCAGCTGGCCCGGCTGCATGGCGACGAGTTCGCCGTGCTGATGCGCGTGCAGACGCCCGAAGAGGCCCAGCGCGCCGCCGACCGCCTGCTGGCGGTGCTGTCCACGCCGGTCGCCATCCGCGAGAACCGTGTCGGCAACGGCCTGGCCATTGAAATCGGCGCCAGCATGGGCGCCACCCTCTATCCCCAGGACGACGCCGACCCGGAAACGCTGCTGCGCCACGCCGGCCACGCCCTCTACCGCGCCAAACATGCAGGCCGCGGCGGCATCCAGTTCCATGACCCGACGCTGGACCAGCGCGATGAGGCCGGCATGATTGCCGTCGCGCGACTCCAACGCGCCCTGGACAGCAATGAACTGCTGCTGCACTACCAGCCGCAGATCGACCTGCGCAGCGGCCAGGTCATGGGTGTGGAAGCCCTGCTGCGCTGGCAGCACCCCGAGCGCGGCCTGCTCGCACCGGCGCATTTCCTGCCGCTGGTCGAGGCGACCGGCCTGGCCGTGCAGATCGGCGACTGGGTCATCGAGCAGGCCCTGGCGCAGGCGATGGCCTGGCTGCGCGCCGGTGTCAACGATGGCAAGGGTCTGCCGGTCAGCGTCAACGTCGGCGCCCGCCAGCTGCGCCGCCACGACTTCCCGCAGCGCCTGCAGGAACTCATCCAGCGCCAGTCGCCTGAGGTCGCCCATCTGCTGCACCTGGACGTGCTGGAGTCCGACGCACTGGTCGAGACGGTCGCCACCCAAGCCCTCATCCAGCGCTGCCTGGGTCTGGGCATTGGCATTGCGCTGGACGACTTCGGCGCCGGCTACTCGCGGCTCAGTTCACTCAAGCGCCTGCCTGTGGACACCCTCAAACTCGACCGCAGCTATGTGCAGGGCATGCTGGGCGATGCCCAGGACCTGTCGCTCGTCGAGAGCGTCATCGGCTTGGCGCGCAATATCGGTTGTGCCGTGCTGGCCAAGGGTGTCGAGAGCCGCGCCCATGCGCGCGAGCTGTTGCGCCTGGGCTGCCGCCTCGGCCAAGGCAACGGCATCGCGGCGGCCATGCCCGGGCCGGCCCTGCCGGGCTGGATACAAGCCTTTGCCAACAGCGACTGGATTGCGCAGTTGCGCAGCCCGTCCCAGGCCAATCTCTAAAATCCACGGGTGATCCCGCCCGGCTTTATTCAGGACCTGCTCTCCCGCGTCGACATCGTCGACGTGGTGGGTCGCCATGTCGAGCTGAAAAAGGCGGGCATCAACCACAAGGGTCTGTGCCCCTTCCATGGGGAAAAGTCGCCGAGCTTCATCGTCAGCCCAAGCCGCCAGACCTACCACTGCTTCGGCTGCGGCGTGCACGGCAATGCCATCGGCTTCCTGATGGAACACACCGCCGCGACCTTTGTCGAAGCGGTGGAGGACCTGGCCCAGCAGGTCGGCATGCAGGTGCCGCAGGACGAACGCAGCCCCGAACAGCGCGAGCGCGCCAAAGCCGACAAAGCCAGGCAGCAGAGCCTGACCGATGTGCTGGCCCGCGCGGCGGAGTTCTACAAGGCCCAGTTGCGCCAGGCGCCCCGGGCCGTCCAGTACCTGAAGGGCCGCGGCCTGACCGGCCAGATCGCGGCCCGTTTCGGCCTTGGCTATGCGCCCGAAGGCTGGCGGTCGCTGGCCAGCGGCTTCCCCTCGTACGACGATCCGCAACTCGTCGAATCCGGCCTGGTGATTTCGCCCGACGTCGAGCCCGGCGAGGATGCCAAGCGCTACGACCGCTTCCGCGACCGCATCATGTTTCCCATCCGCAACGTGCAAGGCGAGGTCATCGGCTTCGGCGGCCGTGTGCTGGACAAGGGCGAGCCCAAATACCTGAACTCGCCCGAGACGCCCGTCTTCATCAAGGGCCGCGAACTCTACGGCCTCTACGAAGGCCGCCAGGCAATGCGCCAGCGCGGCCATGCCCTGGTCGTGGAAGGCTATATGGATGTCGTCGCCCTCGCTCAATACGGCATCGGCAATGCCGTTGCAACGCTGGGCACGGCTTGCACGGCCGAGCATGTGCACAAGCTCTTCCGGCATACGGACATGGTCGTTTTCAGCTTTGACGGCGACGCCGCTGGCCGCCGCGCTGCCGGCCGGGCGCTTGAAGCCGCCCTGCCCCACGCGACCGAAACCCACGCCGTCAAATTCCTGTTCCTGCCCACCGAGCACGACCCGGACTCCTATGTGCGTGAGCTAGGCGCGGAGGCTTTCGAACGCTGCATCGAGAGTGCCGTGCCGCTGTCGCGCCAGCTCATCACGGTCGCCGCCGAGGGCTGCGACCTCGGCACACCCGAAGGCCGCGCCCGCATGTTGAACCAGGCCAAGCCCCTCTGGGCCCTGCTGCCGGAAGGTCTGTTGCGCCGCCAGCTGCTCGGCGAACTCGCCCGCCAGGGGCAGTTGCCCGAGGCCGAGCTGCAAGCGCTGTGGCTGGGCGCACCCGCACCTGCCGCGGGTGCCACCAAGGAGACGGCGGCACCCGCCGAAAAGCCGCGTTGGCAGCCCAAAGGTGAATGGAAGCCGAAGGGGGAATGGAAAGGCAAAGGCGACTGGAAGTCGCGCCGCGATGCCGAGCCTCGCCCCGCCGGTCCGCGGGTTACGCCGGCGACCGCCGCCGACCACGCCACCCGACTCTTGCTGCAGCACAGCGAGCTCTGGGACAGCCTGCCCGACGAGGACCGCGTCCTGCTGCACGACCTGCCCGGCGGCCATGGCGAACTCGTCCATTGGCTGGAACGCCACCTGACCCACCACGGCGCCAGCCCCTGGGCCGTCGTCCAGGCCGGCCTGGCGGCGGAAGGCCATGCCGAGGCCGTGCATCGCTTGGTGCGCAGCGTGCAGGAACTGGGCATCGAGGAGTCCGACCCGGCTGGCGACCTCGCCAGCGCGATCGCCGCGCTGCGGTCCCGAGCCCCTGCCGCGTTGCCCGGCGGCAGCGGCGCCACCGACGAGGAACGGCGCCTGGCGCTGGAGGCGTTGGCCCGGTTGCGCGAGCGCCATGGCGTGCAAAGCTAGGGTTTACCTGTCACAGTTTTGCAATTCGGCCGCAAATGGCTGATAATCTTGCGTTTTCCGCGCGCGTCAACAAGAGTGACGGCAGAGAGATGCCGGCCCCGGCCACCCAGCGACACTGGGTAACCCATCAGGGTTTTAATGGCCAAAACATCCGCCAGCTCTGCATACCAAACGATCACGCCAGCTTGTTCGCGCCACGCCAGGGTCCCTCGATCACTCGCTGATTGATACCTTGACGACGAAAGCCACCGCCCCCTGCCCCGCCGGTTTGACGCCGAGCCCGGGTTGGCCGCGGTGGCTGCCGCATTTCTGAATTGACCGCGCAAATACGAAGGACCTGCATGACCGCCAAGAAGACCGCGCCCAAGGCCAGCCCCGCTCCTGCCGAAGAACTCAAGAAGAAGACGGCCGTGAAGGCCGCTGCCGAGGCGCCCGCCAAGACCGCGAAGGCGGCGGCCAAGCCTGCCACGAAGACGGCCAAGACCGCCGTGGCCGAAGAGGACAAGCCCAAGCGCGGCCGCAAACCCAAGGCGGCCACCGAGACCAAGAAGGTCGGCAGCAAGAAGGAAGCCGAGGACGAGGAAGACTTCTCCGACATCGAGGCCGAAATCGAAGGCGAAGAGGCCGAAGTCGTCGAGGAAGTGGCTGCGGTCGAGGAAGAAACGGTCAAGGCCAAGCCCTTGCGCATGAAGGTCAGCCGCGCCAAGGAGCGCGCGCTGATGCGTGAATTCGGCCTGGAAGAGACCGCGCTGACGGAAGAAGAAGCCGTCAAGCGCCGCTCCGAGCTGAAGACCCTCATCAAGATGGGCAAGACGCGTGGCTTCCTGACACACCAGGAGATCAACGACCACTTGCCCGAGAAGCTGGTCAGCGAGGAAATCCTCGAGGCCATCATCTCCATGCTCAACGACATGGGCATCGCGGTCTACGAGCAGGCGCCCGACGCCGCCACGCTGCTGATCCAGGGCAACACCACGGCCACGTCGACCGAAGAAGAGGCCGAAGAAGCCGCCGAAGCTGCGCTGTCGACGGTGGACTCCGAGTTCGGCCGCACGACCGACCCGGTGCGCATGTATATGCGCGAAATGGGCACGGTCGAACTGCTGACCCGTGAAGGCGAAATCGAGATCGCCAAGCGCATCGAAGGCGGCCTGCAGGCCATGATGCTGGCGATCTCGGCCTCGCCGACGACCATCGCCCACATCCTCGAGTTCGCCACCAAGATCCGCGCTGGCGAGATGCAGATCTCGGACGTCGTCGACGGCTTCGTGGCGGAAGACGAGGCCGACGACTACGTGGCCGAGGAAGACTTCGACGAGTTCGACGAGGAAGACGATGACGACGGCAACGGCGGCTCCAAGGCGCTGACCAAGAAGCTCGAAGAGCTGAAGAACGCCGCCCTGGTCAAGCTCGACTCGATGTCCGCTGCCTTCGACAAGATGCGCAAGGCGTTCGAGAAAGACGGCTACAAGTCGATCCCGTACAACAAGGCCCAGCAAGCCATCAGCCAGGAGCTGATGACCATCCGCTTCACGGTCAAGACGATCGAGAAGCTGTGCGACATCCTGCGCAGCCAGGTCGACGACGTGCGCCGCTATGAACGCGAGCTGCGCAAGATCGTGGTGGACAAGTGCGGCATGCCGCAAGAGCACTTCATCAAGACCTTCCCGCCCAACGCACTGAACCTGAAGTGGGCCGAGAAGGAAGTCGCCGCCGGCAAGCCGTACAGCATCATCCTGAGCCGCAACCTGCCGCCGGTGCAGGAGCTGCAGCAGAAGTTGACGGACATCCAGGCCAAGGCCGTGGTGCCGCTGGACGACCTCAAGGACATCAACAAGAAGATGAACGAGGGCGAGAAGGCCTCTCGTGACGCGAAGAAGGAAATGATCGAGGCCAATCTGCGCCTCGTGATCTCCATCGCCAAGAAGTACACCAACCGCGGCCTGCAGTTCCTGGACCTGATCCAGGAAGGCAATATCGGCCTGATGAAGGCGGTGGACAAGTTCGAATACCGCCGCGGCTACAAGTTCTCGACGTACGCGACGTGGTGGATCCGCCAGGCCATCACGAGGAGCATTGCCGACCAGGCCCGCACCATCCGCATCCCGGTTCACATGATCGAGACGATCAACAAGATGAACCGCATCTCGCGCCAGCACTTGCAGGAGTTCGGCTATGAGCCGGACGCCCCGACGCTGGCCGAGAAGATGGAGATCCCGGAAGACAAGATCCGCAAGATCATGAAGATCGCCAAGGAGCCGATCTCCATGGAAACGCCGATCGGCGACGACGACGACAGCCACCTGGGCGATTTCATCGAGGACACCAACAACACGGCGCCCATCGAAGCGGCCATGCAGGCCGGCCTGCGCGACGTGGTGAAGGACATCCTCGACTCGCTGACGCCGCGCGAAGCCAAGGTGCTGCGCATGCGCTTCGGCATCGAGATGCAGAGCGACCACACGCTGGAAGAAGTCGGCAAGCAGTTCGACGTGACGCGTGAGCGCATCCGCCAGATCGAGGCCAAGGCGATTCGCAAGCTGAAGCACCCGAGCCGCAGCGACAAGTTGCGTACCTACCTCGACAACCTCTAATCGCTGTATTCGCAACAAAGGCCGGCCTGTCCGGCCTTTCTTACGTCGATAAACTGCCCCAATGACCGCGATCCGCGAGCGCACCGTCCTTTTTGCCGACCTGCGCGGCAGCACCGGGCTGTACGAGGCCCTCGGGAATGCCGAAGCCAGTGGCATGGTCACCCAGACAGTCGGCCAGATCAGCGAAGCCGTGCTGGAAAGCGGCGGCCAGCTGATCAAGACTCTGGGCGATGGCCTGATGGCCGCCTTCGATACGCCGCGCGATGGCGTGCGTGCCGCCCAGCGCATGCAGGAAATGCTCGAACGCACCGTGCAACGCGCGCGCCGCCAGAGCAACCCGCCCATGCTGGCCATGCGGCTGCAAGTGGCGCTGGCGCGTGGCGAGGTCGTCGAGCTCAACGGCGACTGCTTCGGTGACGCCGTCAACGTCGCCGCCCGCCTCATCGACCATGCCGGCGACGGCGAGATCCTCATCACCGCCGAGGTGCTGACGGGCCTGCACCATGCGTCCAAGGGGCGCTTTCGCAGCCTGGACCGCATCTCGGTGCGCGGCCGCGTCGAGCCTGTACACGTCTACCGCATGGACGCAGCGCCCTTGGTCAGCGCCGACGACACCGCCACCCAGTTCGGCGAGCCGATGCGCTCGACCGAGCCGGACGGCATGCGCCTGATCTGGCAGGACCTGGACCGCGTCTTCGACATCGGTGCCATGCCCATCGTGCTGGGCCGCAGCGTGCAGGCCACCTATTGCATCACCGACGCCCGCGTGTCGCGCTCACATGCCCGCATCGACTGGCAAGGCAGCAGCTTCGAGCTGACCGACCTGTCCTATAACGGCACGTATGTGCGCTTCGGTGATTCGGGCGAGCTGCTGAGCCTCAAGCGCGGCAGCTGCACGCTGCACGGCAGTGGCGTCATCGGCCTGGGCGGCATGCCCACGGACGAGCAGTCGCCCATCGTGCGCTTCGAGGTGCTGCACTTCTACGACACCGAGCCCCAGCCCTTCGGCGGCCCTCGCTCCAGGCGCTGACTCATGGCCTTTCTTCCCGAACCGCCGCAGCGCCACGGCGTCGCGCCCGCTGGCCCGGATGTGGCCGTGCTGCTGTGCAATCTCGGCACACCCGACGCGCCCGATGCCCCTGCCCTGCGCCGCTACCTCGCCCAGTTCCTGGCCGACCCGCGCGTTGTCGAGATCCCCAGGCTGATCTGGCTGGCCATCCTGCACGGCATCATCCTGCGCGTGCGGCCGGCCAAGTCAGCGGCCAAGTACGCAACGGTATGGACGCCCGAGGGCTCGCCGCTCAAGGTCTGGACAACAAAGCAGGCCAAGCTGCTGCAAGGCGCATTGGGCGGCCGCGCGCGCGTCGCTTTCGCGATGCGTTATGGCCAGCCTGCCATTGCCGCCACGCTCGACGCCCTCAAGCGCGAAGGCGTGCGCCGCGTGTTGGTGCTGCCCGCCTACCCGCAGTACTCGGGCGCGACCACCGCCAGCGTCATCGACGACGTCGCCCGCTGGGCGCTGCGGACCCGTCACCTGCCCGAGCTGCGCTTCATCAACCGCTATCACGATGAGCTGGGCTACATCGCCGCCCTGGCCCAGACCGTGCGCGAGCACTGGCAGCGCGAGGGCCGTGGCGACAAGCTGGTCATGAGCTTTCACGGCATGCCCGAGCGCACCCTGCACCTCGGCGATCCTTACCACTGCGAATGCCTGAAGACCGGCCGCCTGCTGGCCGAGGCGCTGGGGCTGCGAGACGGTGAATGGCTGGTCACCTTCCAGAGCCGCTTCGGCAAGGCCAAGTGGCTGGAGCCCTACACCGAGCCCACGCTGGTCAAGCTGGCCAAGGGCGGCCTCAAGTCCGCCGACGTCATCTGCCCCGGCTTCGCGGTCGACTGCCTGGAGACGCTGGAAGAGATTGCCCAGGAAGCCCGCGCCGCCTTCCTGGCCGCCGGTGGCCAACGCTTTGCCTACATCCCCTGCCTGAACGACCACCCGGCCGGCATCCGCGCCCTGGCCAAGCTGGCCGAGCGCCACCTGCAGGGCTGGGCCGGTGAAGCCCCGCATCCCGACACCCTGGCCCTGCAGCGCCAGCGCGCGCTGGCGGCAGGCGCCAAGAACTAGCGGCGCCGCCGCCGCACCACGCCGGCCAGCACTGCCAGCCCGGCCAGCGCCATCACGCCGGCGCCCGGCTCGGGCACGGCGGCCGCCGTGAACACCGCCCCGTCATTGGCGCTGAAGCTGAAGCTGGTGAACTGGTAGGCATCGGCCCGGGCACTGAAGCTCGCCCCGGCGAAGGCCTGATGGCCCAGACCCTGGCCGCCCGAGGTCTGGAAGAAGGTGTCGACGTTGAAGCCGCCGCTGGCCTGGAAGGCATTCGGATCGGTATTGCCCAGGAAGCGGAACTCCACGCTCAGATGGCTCAGGTCGAGGGCCGTGCCATTGCCGAACACGACGCTGTCGGTGCGCCAGCCACCACTGCCGTCAGCCTGCACCTCCATGATGAGGCGGCTGCCGGCCGCGGCCGTGAAACTGCCGTCGATGCGCATCTGGCCAGGCGAGTTGCCCGGACTAAAGATGCCGTAGTTGGTCACCGCGCCGATGATGGTGCCGTTGCCGCCGAGGAAGCCGTTGGTGCCGATGACGATGGTGTTCGCGGTCAGCGTGCTGTTGTTGACCACCAACGTGCCCGTGCCGCCATCCACCGAGCCGCCGGCGGTCCGGTTGCGGCCGACGCCGATCCAGTTAGCGCTGACGCTGGAGCCCTCGCTGATCAGCAGCGTGCCGTCCGACCCGCCGAGGCGGCCGACGAAGATGCCGCCCCCGGCCACGTCCACGCTGCTGCCGCCCTTGACGCGCATCAGCCCGGTGCCTTCGCGCCCGATGGTCATCGCGCTCTGGCCCGGTGCGGCCTGGATGCTGATGCTGGAAGCGCCCGACAGCGTCAGAGTGCCGTCGCCGCCCGGGCCCACGCTGGTGCCGCCGAGGTTGAGCGATGCCCCCGCGCTGCCCGCGTTGACCAGCGTCACATGGCTGCCGTTGGTGATCGTCGCCACGCCCGTGCCATCAGAGCGGCCGATGGACAGGAAAGCGCCCGACAAGGTGCTGCCGGTCTGCTGGCCGCTGAAGCTCAGGCTGGCATGGTCCACGCTGAGCACGCCCACGCCGCCGGAGCGGCCCACGTTCATGCCGATGGCGCTGACCAGCGCGTTGTCCGCCACCGTCAGCTGGCCGAAGCTCTGAGGGCCGTGGCCGACGCCGATATAGCTGTCGGTACCGATCAGGCGTATTTCGGAGCCCGCGCCGGTCACCACGGCCACGCCACGGCCACCGGGCTGGGTGTCGCTGGTGCCGCCTATGTAGAGGCTGGTGCTGCGCGAGTTGGTCGCGGTGGACACCGCCTGGCCGTCCAGGATCAGCTGGCCGCCCGCGCTGATGTTCAGGAAGCCTGAGCCGTCGCGGCCCACGCGCATGATGGGATTGAAGGCCTCGCCGGCGCCTCCCCCCGGCAGCACCGAAGCGGCCGAGATGGAGACGACGGAGCCGGCGCCGCTGATGTTCAGCGTGCCGGACGAAGCCGCCTCACGACCGAGGTTGAGCGCCGTGCCCGAGGGCTGGGCCGTGGTGGCGACGAGATCGATGCGGCCGCCGTTGCTGACCGTGACCCGCCCCGTGCCATTGCGCCCGACATCCAGCACCGGGCCGGTCAGGACGCCGTTGGCGGCGGCCGAGCCCAGGCCGTCGATGCGCAGCTGCGAGCCCGCGCCGTCTACCTGCAGCTCGCCATGCCCGCCGTCCCGGCCGATGGCCACGTAGAACAGGCCGCTCACCTGGCCGCCGTCCTGCAACTGCAGCAGGCCGGTGGCGTTGTTGCGCCCCACCTGCAGATAGCCAGCGTCACCGCTATAGACGACGGCCGAGCCGGCGCCGGCCACGCGCATGTCGCCCCGCCCGCCGGTCGAGCCCACGTTGATGCCGTTGTAGATGCCGGCGCGGCCCTGGATCTGCACCTGCCCGCCGCCGGTCACGTCCAGCGTGCCCCAGGCATTGGCGTGCTCGGCGAGGTTGATGAAGGCAGACCCGTTGCCCAGCGTCGGGCCGGTCACTCGCCATATCGAGCCGACGCCGTCGACGACGACCGAGGCAAAGCTGCGCTCGCTCCCCAGCGGGCTGGAGCCGCCCGGCGCGACGCCGATCGAGCCGCCGTCGGTCGTCAGCAGGCCGCCCGCCAGCACCTCGACGCGTCCGCGCGTGATGCCACCCGGCGTGCCGAAGGTGAAGGTTTCGATCGGCGGGCGGAACACTGCCAGCCCGCCGACGACGAAGGCGCGCAGGAAGCTCGCGCTGGAGCCGGCGCCGGTGACGGTCAGCGTCGCGTCGCTGCCGGCGGCATTGCCGATGAAGTTGTGGCACCACTGCGGGCCCAGCAGGCATCGGGCGCTGTCGGCGCGCGCGTCCAGCGTGGCGCCGTCGGCGATGGTCAGCGACCCCTGGCCCCAGGCGCCGAGCTCCAGCCGGTTGGTGCTGCCGTTGCCATTGATCGTCAGCAGCGAGCCGGCGCCAGTGACCAGGCCCGTCGCGATGCCCGTGCCGCCGTCGGCGAAGCGCACCGAGGCTGCACTCAGGCGCGAGCCACCATTGACGAGCAGCTGCGCCGTGCCGTTGCCGCCCAGCCCCAGCGTGTTGCCGCCCAGGTTGGTATCGCCCGGTCCGGGCGCCGTGAAAGTCGGGTAGACGCTGTAGGCCCCCGTCACGATCACATCCGCCGTCGCCGCCCCGCAGGCCAGCATCGCCGCCACCGCCGTTGCACGGCCCACCCACGCACGCTTTTTCATTGCGAACCTCCCCCAAGCAGCGCCCCTATCGGGCTGCGCAACGCTACCGGCGGGCTTGGCGACAATCATCCCTAAACCTGAGGACCTTTTTCGCCCGTGCCCGATTCCCCGACTTCGATGCGCCTGGACAAATGGCTCTGGGCCGCGCGCTTCTACAAGACCCGCGCCCTTGCCGTCGACGAGATCAATCTCGGCCGCGTGCGCGTGGGCGGCCAGCCGGTCAAGCCGGCGCGCGACGTGAAGGTCGGCGACCTGCTCAGCATCCGCATCGGCACGCTGAGCCGCGAGGTCGAAGTCCTGGGCCTGTCCAACCTGCGTGGCCCGGCGCCGCAAGCCCAGGCCCTGTACGCCGAAACCCAGGCCAGCATCACCGCCCGGGAGGCGGCCGCCGAGGCGCGCCGCCTGGCGCCGGAACCGGCCGACACGATCATGCAAGGTCGTCCGACAAAGCAGGACCGGCGCCGCTTGGCAGACTGGGACCGATGGTCCGTCTCGCTGGATGATGAAGATCCGGGTTGACCCGGATAATCCGTTTTGAATCTCCCCTCTTGAAACCAGGGCATCGCGCCCCATGTCGACGCGATCCCCTCCTTTTCTGCCATGACGACCGAAAACCCCCTGCCCGAAGACGCAGCCGGCGCCGCCGAGCCCACGGCCGCCGAGCTGAACCCCGAAATCAAGATTGCCGAGCTGGAAGGGCGCCTCGCCGAAATGAGCGACGCTTATCTGCGTGCCAAGGCCGAGACCGAGAACGCCCGCCGCCGCGCGGATGAGGACGTGGCCAAGGCCCGCAAGTTCGCCGTCGAAGCCTTCGCCGAGGCCATGCTGCCGGTGATGGACAGCCTGGAGGCGGCCATCGCCACGCCCAGCGCCAGCGTCGACACGGTGCTGGAAGGCGTGCACGCCACGCGACGCCAGCTGTCCAGCGCGCTGGAGCGCAACAAGGTCGTGGAGATCAACCCCGGCCAAGGCGCCAAGTTCGACCCGCACCAGCACCAGGCTATCTCCGTAGTGCCGGCACCGACCCAGGACGCCAACACGGTCGTCGCGGTGCTGCAGAAGGGCTTCCTGATCGCCGACCGCGTGCTGCGGCCGGCCTTGGTGACCGTGTCGGCGCCTCGCTAAGGACCTGGGGACAGACCTTGGCGCGAAGCGACATGCTCTGTCCCCACTAATTCACAGCCTGCCGCCCTTGAAGGACGGCGAGTTATCCACAAATCGAATACATCCAACAAATCTTCAGGAGTTCCAAATGGGAAAGATCATCGGCATTGACCTGGGCACCACGAATTCGTGCGTGGCCGTCATGGAAGGCAACACCACGCGCGTCATCGAGAACGCCGAAGGCGCCCGCACCACGCCGTCCATCATTGCCTACCAGGAAGACGGCGAGATCCTCGTCGGCGCCTCCGCCAAGCGTCAGTCGGTCACCAACCCGAAGAACACGCTGTATGCCGTCAAGCGCCTGATCGGCCGCAAGTTCGCCGAGAAGGAAGTGCAGAAGGACATCGACCTGATGCCCTACACCATCGCCGCCGCCGACAACGGCGACGCCTGGGTGGAAGTGCGCGGCAAGAAGTTCGCGCCTCCCCAGGTCTCGGCCGAAGTGCTGCGCAAGATGAAGAAGACGGCCGAGGACTACCTCGGCGAGGAAGTGACCGAAGCCGTCATCACGGTGCCGGCCTACTTCAATGACGCCCAGCGCCAAGCCACCAAGGACGCCGGCCGCATCGCCGGCCTGGACGTCAAGCGCATCATCAACGAGCCCACCGCCGCGGCCCTGGCCTTCGGCCTGGACAAGCACGGCAAGGGCGACCGCAAGATCGCCGTCTATGACCTCGGCGGCGGCACCTTCGACGTGTCCATCATCGAGATCGCCGACGTCGATGGCGAGATGCAGTTCGAAGTGCTGTCGACCAACGGCGACACCTTCCTGGGCGGCGAGGACTTCGACCAGCGCATCATCGATTTCATCGTCACCGAGTTCAAGAAGGAACAAGGCGTCGACCTGACCAAGGACGTGCTGGCCCTGCAGCGCCTGAAGGAAGCCGCCGAGAAGGCCAAGATCGAGCTGTCCAACTCGTCGCAGACCGACGTCAACCTGCCCTACATCACGGCAGATGCGACCGGTCCGAAGCACCTGAACGTCAAGCTGACCCGCGCCAAGCTGGAGTCGCTGGTGGACGAGCTGATCGAACGCACGATTGCGCCTTGCCGCACCGCGGTGAAGGACGCTGGCGTTGCGCTGACCGACATCGACGACGTCATCCTCGTCGGCGGCATGACCCGCATGCCCAAGGTGCAGGACAAGGTCAAGGAGTTCTTCGGCAAGGAACCGCGCCGTGACGTGAACCCCGACGAGGCCGTGGCCGTCGGTGCCGCCATCCAGGGCCAGGTCCTGGGCGGCGAGCGCAAGGACGTGCTGCTGCTGGACGTCACCCCGCTTAGCCTGGGCATCGAGACCCTGGGCGGCGTGATGACGAAGATGATCAAGAAGAACACGACCATCCCGACCAAGTTCGCGCAGACCTTCTCCACCGCCGACGACAACCAGCCAGCCGTGACCATCAAGGTCTACCAGGGCGAGCGTGAACTGGCGCAAGGCAACAAGAGCCTGGGCGAGTTCAACCTGGAAGGCATCCCGCCGTCGCCGCGCGGCACGCCGCAGATCGAGGTCAGCTTCGACATCGACGCCAACGGCATCCTGCACGTCGGCGCCAAGGACAAGGGCACCGGCAAGGAAAACAAGATCACCATCAAGGCGAACTCGGGCCTGAGCGAGGCCGAGATCGAGAAGATGGTGAAGGATGCCGAAGCCAACGCGGCCGAGGACAAGAAGAAGGTCGAACTCGTGCAGGCCCGCAACCAGGCCGACGGCATGGTGCACAGCGTGCGCAAGTCGGTCACCGAGCATGGCGACAAGCTCGAAGCGGCCGAGAAGGAAGCGATCGAAGCCGCGGCGAAGGACCTGGAAGAAGCCATCAAGGGCGACGACCAGGCCGACATCGAGGCCAAGACCGAGAAGCTGATGACGGCCAGCCAGAAGCTGGGCGAAAAGATCTACGCTGACCAACAAGGCGCGCAGGCCGCTGCGGCAGCGGCCACAGGCGCCGGTGGTGCTGAACAGCCCCAGGCCGCACCGCAAGGTGAAGCCAAGCGCCCGGCCGACGACAACGTCGTGGACGCCGAGTTCAAGGAAGTCAAGGACAGCAAGTAAGTCCCGCATGACCCCTGGCCCGGGACCGCGACAAGCGTGCCCGGGCCTTTGCCCTTGAAAGAAGACGATGGCGTCCAAGCGCGATTACTACGAAATCCTCGGCGTCGCCAAAAACGCGACCGAGGAAGACATCAAGAAGGCCTACCGCAAGCTGGCCATGAAGCACCACCCCGACCGCAACCAGGGCGACGGGGCGAAGAAGTCCGAGGAAAGCTTCAAGGAGGCCAAGGAGGCCTACGAGATGCTGTCCGACGCGCAAAAGCGCGCGGCCTATGACCAGTACGGCCATGCCGGCGTCGACCCCAACATGGGCGCCGGCCGCGGCGGCCCGGGCGCGGAAGGCTTTGGCGGCTTTGCCGAGGCCTTCGGCGACATCTTTGGCGACATCTTTGGCGGCCAAGGCGGCCAGCGCCGTGGTGCGGGCGGCGGCCAGCAGGTCTACCGCGGCAGTGACCTCAGCTACGCGATGGAGATCACGCTCGAGGAAGCCGCCCGCGGCAAGGAAACGCAGATCCGCATTCCCAGTTGGGAAGGCTGCGAGACCTGTGGCGGCACCGGCGCCAAGCCTGGCACCAGCGCCAAGACCTGCGGGTCATGTCAGGGCTCGGGCACGGTGCACATGCGCCAAGGCTTCTTCAGCATCCAGCAGACCTGCCCGCACTGCCACGGCAGCGGCAAGATCATTCCCGACCCCTGCACCACCTGCAACGGCCAGGGCAAGGTCAAGAAGCAGAAGACGCTGGAAGTGAAGATCCCAGCCGGCATCAACGAGGGCATGCGCATCCGCTCGGCGGGCAATGGCGAGCCGGGCGTGAATGGCGGCCCCAGCGGCGACCTCTACATCGAGATCCGCATCAAGCAGCACGAGATCTTCGAGCGCGATGGCGATGACCTGCATTGCACGATGCCGGTGTCCATGATCACCGCCGCCCTGGGCGGCAACATCGAAGTCCCCACGCTCGGCGGCAAGGCGGAGATCGAACTGCCCGAAGGCACCCAGCACGGCAAGACCTTCCGGCTGCGTGGCAAGGGTATCAAGGGCGTGCGTTCGAGCTATCCGGGCGACCTGTACTGCCACATCGCCATCGAGACGCCGGTCAAGCTGACCGAGCATCAGAAGAAGCTGCTCAAGGAGCTCGATGAGTCGCTGAAGAAAGGGGGCGAGCGCCACTCGCCCAACGCCAAGAGCTGGACGGATCGGGTCAAGGACCTGTTCAAGTAAGCGAGCACCAAACCGGTCAGAGCCGCGGCTTCCGCAAGGAGCCGCGGCTTTTTTACGCCTGTCACGCGCAGCCCGCCTGCGTCGTAAATCACGCCGCGCACCAAAAGAGCGAGTAAACGAGATCTCCCGACTTGACTCATAAACCCTAAAGTCCGTCGACTGTCACCCCAATGACTCATAAGTGACTTCTTCTGCGCGTCTCCCGATCAAAATCCACGGCCCGGCGCCGGGGCGGGAGGCCGCATGTTCCTGATGGACCAGACCATCCAGACGGCGTCGGCGTTGATCATCGACAGCAACGCCAACTCACGCAGCCTGATGTCGGCGCAGTTGCGCGACCTGGGTGTCGGCACCGTGCGCCAGACGCCACGCGTGAAGGATGCGCGGGTGATGCTGGAGCATCAGACGTTTGACATCGTGCTGTGCGACTACCACTTCGACAGCAGCGACACCTCGGGCCAGGACCTGCTCGACGAACTCCGTCGTGAAGGCCTGCTGCCCTATTCCACGGTCTTCGTCATGGTGACGAGCGAGGCCACGTACGCCAAGGTGGCCGAGGCCGCTGAAGCCGCGCTCGACGCCTACCTCATCAAGCCCTACACCAGCGCCAACCTCGCCGAGCGCCTGGCCAGTGCGCGCCACCGCAAGCGCGTGCTCAAGGGCATCTTCGAGGCCATCGAGAACCAGGACTTCGAGACCGCTGCCAACCTCTGCCTGGCGCGCTTCGATGCCAAGGACAAGTACTGGCTCTATGCCGCGCGCATCGGTGCCGAGTTGCTGCTGCGGCTGAAGCGCTTCGACGACGCGCGCACGCTGTACGAGGCCATCATCGCTGCCAAGACCGTGCCCTGGGCGCGACTGGGCGTGGCGCGTACCGAGGTGGCCAGCGGCAATTTGCAGGCCGCGCGCCGCACGCTGGAAAACCTCACCGGCGACCTGCCCGACTACGCCGACTCGCATGACCTGATGGGCCATGTGCAGATGGAACAGGGCGACCTCGCCCAGGCACTCAAGACCTATCAGACCGCCGCGACGCTGACGCCCGGCTGCCTGCTGCGCCTGCAGCGCTGCGGCTCACTGGGTTTTTACGCCGGCCAGCGCGCCGAGGCGCTGAAGATGCTGGAGCGCGCCATGTCCCAGGGCCTGCGCTCCAAGCTCTTCGACATGCTCAGCCTCGTGCTGATCGGCCTGATGCGCTTTGACGCGAAGGACCACAAGGGCTTCAAGTACACCCACGACGCGCTGGCCGCCGCGCTGGAACGCGCGCCGGGCTCCATCCGGCTGCAGCGCTTTGACCTGGTCTTGCGCGGCCTGGCCTTCCTGCTGGAGCGCCGTGTCGGCCAGGCCCTGGTCATGGCACGCGAGGTCACCGAGCATGCCCAGAGCGGCAACTTCGACCTCGAGGCGGCCTCGCTGCTGACGGCGCTGTGGATACGCTTGTCCAGCCAGGAGGTCGAGCTTGAAGAGATGATGCCCATTCTGCGCGGCCTGGGCACGCGCTACTGCTCGGCCAAGGCCAGCACCGAGATCCTCGTGTCCATGTCCGAAGGCCACCAGGGCGCGGCCGAGCAGTTCCGCGATTGTCACCAGCAGATCTTCAATGTCGCCGAGACGGCCATGCGCCACTCGCTGCGCGGCAGTGCCAAGGTGGCCGTCGAGCTGCTGATCCAGCAGGGCGAGGCCACGCGCAACGCCAAGCTCATCGACATGGCCGGCCTGGTGCTGAAACGCCATGCCGAGAAGATCGAAGGCGCTTCAAGCCTTGCCGAACAGATCGACGACCTGCACGGGCGCTATGTGAAGCCCATGGGCGGCGGGCCAGGCAAGGCGCGGGCCGCGGGCGGCGTCACGCTGCGCGCGGCGACGGCCGAAATCGCCGCTTGAGCTGACCCGGCGCTGTCGGCCACGTATCACCCGAGACGCCAGCCCGCGCGGGGCCGCGAGAATGCGTCGCCGCCTCTTTCCGCCTCTTTCCGCCTCCTGATGCCTTTGCTCAAGCGCCTGCTGGCCTGGTTCCAGCCCGACACCTCGCGTCCCCTCACCCAGGCCTGGCTGGCCGCCCTGTGGATGGGGTTGCTGGCCAATTGGCCGCTGTGGCAGCAACTGCACGGCATGGCCGATGTGCGCCCCTTCTTCATCCTTGCCTTTGCCGGCATGGTCACCGCCGCGACCGGCGCGCTGCTGAGCCTGCTGGCCTGGCCGCGCTTCATCAAGGGCCTGCTCGTCGTGCTGCTGCTGAGCGCCGGCGCGCTGGCCCACTTCATCGGCAGCTACGGCATCGTCTTCGACCCCACCATGGTCACGAACATGGTGCAGACCGACGTGCGCGAAACGCGCGACCTGCTGAGCTGGCGGCTGCTCGTCAGCATCGGACTGCTGGGCGCCCTGCCCGCCTGGTGGTTGCTGCGCCGGCCCACCGCGCCGCGGCAGGCCCTGCCAAAGCGCCTGGGCGGCAACGTCGTCGCCTTTGGCCTCGGCCTCGTCGCGATGGTGCTGCTGGCGTTGAGCGTGTTTGCCGATCTGTCATCGACGATGCGCAACTACAAGACCATCCGCTACATGGTCACGCCGCTGAACGCGGTCTATTCGATCAGCAGTGCCGCGCTGCGCCGCCAGGCCGCACCCAGCGGCCCGCCCGCCGTCATCGGCGTCGACGCCCGGCTGCTGCCGCGCGCGGAAGGGGCCAGGCCGCCGTTGCTGCTGTTCGTCGTCGGCGAGACGGCGCGCTCCATGAACTTCAGCCTGAACGGCTACGCACGGCAAACGAACCCGGAGCTGGCCAAGCTGCCAAGCTCAAATCTGATCAGCCTGCGCCAGGTCACCTCCTGTGGCACCGCCACGGCGGCCTCCCTGCCCTGCATGTTTTCGCCGCTGGGCCGCGAGGCTTTTGGCGACGTGAAGGGTACGCAGGAAAACCTGCTCGACGTGCTGCAACGCGCCGGCCTGGCCGTGCTGTGGCTGGACAACCAGAGCGGCTGCAAAGGCCTTTGCGACCGCGTGCCCAACAGCTCAACAGCCAAGCTGCCTGAAGGCGCGGCTCCGCTGCCGGCGGGCCTGTGCGATGGCGAAGAATGCTTCGACGAAGCTTTGCTGCATGAGTTGGACAAACGCATCGCGGCGCTGGATCCGGCGCGTGTGAAGCGTGGCCTCGTCCTCGTCATGCACCAGATGGGCAGTCACGGCCCGGCCTACTTCAAGCGCTCACCGCCCGACCTCAAGCCCTTCCAGCCCGAGTGCAAGAGCAACGCGCTGCAGCAGTGCCCGCGCGAGCAGGTCGTCAATGGCTATGACAACACCCTGGTGACGACCGACCGGCTGCTGGCGCGCAGCATCGCCTGGCTGCAGGCGCAACAAGCCTTCGATGTGGGCATGCTCTACGTCTCTGACCACGGCGAGTCGCTGGGCGAGAACGGCCTCTATCTGCACGGCATGCCCTATGCCATGGCGCCGGCCGAGCAAACGCATGTGCCCATGGTGCTGTGGGTGCCCGAGGGTGGAGGGCTGGCTGCGTCGCTGAAGCCCGGCTGCCTGCAAGGCCTGCGCGACAAGCCCGCCTCGCACGACAACCTCTTCCACACCGCGATGGGTTGGGTGGGCGCTCGGTCGGACGTCTACAAGGCCGATTGGGATTTGCTCGCCGGCTGCCGGCGCTAGAACAGGCTCCCCTGCGCTGACGGTTTGCGTGGCGGTGTGAACAGCGCCAGTTGCACCGGCCGCCGCTTGTTGCGCAGGCCCAGCTTGTGGACGGCCCGCTGGAAGCGCGCCTGCAGCAGCTGAGCCCACACGCCTTCGCCGGTAAAGCGCGTGCCGAAGCGAGCGTCGTTGTCTTTGCCGCCGCGCATGTCGCGGATGCGCGCCATGACACGCTCGGCGCGGTCGGGGAAGTGGCGCTGCAGCCAGTCCTGAAACAGCGGATTCACCTCCCAGGGCAGGCGCACCGGGATGCTGAACGCCGAACTCGCCCCGGCCGCAGCAGCGGCTTCGAGGATGCGTTCCAGCTCGGGCTCGTTGATGAAGGGAATGATGGGCGACACGCTGACGCCCACGGGCACGCCAGCCTCGGCCAGTGCCTGGATGGTGCGCAGCCGCCGCGCGGGTGCCGCAGCGCGTGGCTCGAGGATGCGGGCGAGGTCGTTGTCCAGCGTCGTCACCGACAGATAGACCGACACCAGGCCCTGGGCGGCCATCGGCGCGATCAGGTCCAGGTCGCGCTCGATGCCGCTGCTCTTGGTGACGACCGAGAACGGGTGGCTGCACTCCGCCAGCACCTCGACGATGCGGCGCGTGATGCCCAGCTTGCGTTCACCCGGTTGGTAAGCATCGGTGGCCGTGCCCAGCACCAGCGACTTGGGCACGTACTTGGCACCGGCCAGCGTTTCACGCAGACGCTCGGCCGCATTGACCTTGGCCACGATGCGGGTCTCGAAGTCCAGCCCCGGCGACAGATTCAGATAGCTGTGCGTGGGCCGCGCAAAGCAGTAGATGCAGCCGTGCTCGCAGCCTCGATACGGGTTGATGGAGTAGTCGAAGGAGATGTCGGGCGACTGGTTGCTGGTGACGATCTTCTTGGCGTGCTCTTCGATGATCTGCGTGGCCACCGGCACATGCTCTTCGCCGGCCTCCTGGTCCAGCGAACCCCAGCCGTCGTCGTACTGCTCACGCTCGCGCTGCTCGAAGCGATGGGGCATGGCGGTGGCCGTGCCACGGCCCTTGATGGAGTCGATCGGGACGAGGGCCGGCTGGGCGGCGGCAATGCGGGTGGGAGCAGGCGACATACTGTAAATATATACAGTATTTTGACGATATTCCAGGCAAACCCCGCGCCTCCTCGGGATGGTGGCGTGACACGCCTTGCGTAGAGTCCGCCCGATGCCCCATCCACTTGCGCGGCCCTGGCCGCTGTTGCTTCTTGCCCTGGCCGCGACCTGCGGCGCCGCCTCACCCCTGCCGACCCCGGGGCACTACCGCATCGATGGCGAAGCCACCATGCGCAGCGGCAGCGGCCCCCTGTTGGTCGAACGCGTCGAGCGCTGGGACGGCAGCAACGGCAACCGCTTCATCACCACGCGGGCCGACGGCCGCTCCCACCAACAGACCTATGCCGGCACCGAGCCGGTGACCTGGTGCGTGCCGGCTGCCTCGGTGCCGCCCAACCAGTTGCCCGACCGCTGCAAGACACGCTGGTGGCCGGCACAGGGCGGCACCCTGCTGCAGGCCGAGTGCCAGGCCGGCCGGCTGCAGGAGCAATGGAAGCAGCTCGACGCCAAGACCTGGGAGCGGCAGATGCGCCTCACGCTCGCGCCGGGAGGCGGTGGCAGCGACCCCGCGGCTGCTCTGGCCATGGTCGAGCGGGGCCTGTCGCCAGCCGAGGCCGCCAAAGCCCGCGCGGCGATCGCGGCCCTGCCCTCGGCCCAGGGCCGGGCCGCCGCGATGGCGCCGGTCTACGAAAAGATCGAGGCCACCATCCGCAACGGCAAGCCGGAGGAAGCAGCCGCCGCGCGCCAGCAACTGGCCGCCCTGCAAGCCGCCCAAGGCGGCAGTGGCGTGACGTGGACGACGACGCTGACCGAGCGCTGGACACTCACCGGCGATCACTGCAAGCCGGGCTCCTGAAACGCAGCCGCGACCGCGAGAACGCGGCCGAGATAATCCGCCCGCTTTCCCCTTGGCGACTTTTGCCCTTTTGGCAGGTGCCCTCGTCCGCCCAATGCCTCTCGAAGCGATTCCCGGCACCCCCGCCCGACTGCGCGATCAGCGCGACTACATGCGCCTGCTGGGGGCCCGCGTGACCGGCGGCGCAGCCAACCAGATGCTGATGGTGGCCCTGGGCTGGCAGATGTACGACCTCACCTCCAGCGCCTGGGACCTGGGCCTGGTCGGCCTCGCGCAATTCCTGCCTGCCCTGCTGCTCACCTTGCCGGCCGGCCATGTCGTGGATCAGCACGACCGGCGCCTGCTGCTGGCCGCCAGCCTGGGCCTGCAACTCGTTGCCGCGGCCTGCCTGGCGCTGTCCAGCGCCAGTGGCTGGGTGGGGCCGAACATGATCCTGATGCTGTCCGTGCTGCTGGGCTGCGCCCGCGCACTGCAGATGCCATCGCAGCAGGCCCTGATGCCGACGCTTGTGCCCCCCATGCTGCTGCCCCGTGCCGTGGCGGCGGCCAGCTCGTCGATGCAGGTGGCCATCATTGCGGGCCCGGCCCTGGGCGGCGTGCTCTATGCGCTCGGGCCCTGGGCGACGGGTGCTGCCGCGCGCGGCGATGCGGCGCATTGGGGCGCGGCCATCGTCTACGGCGTCTCGCTGCTGTTGCTCGCCGCGGCGATAGCCAGCGTGTTGACGATCCGCCATCGCGCTGCGCCGTTGCGCCGTGCGGCCCCCGACCTGGCGCAGCTGACGGCCGGCATCCGTTTCATCTGGCAGAGGCCCGTCTTGCTCGGTGCAATCTCGCTGGACCTGTTCGCCGTGCTGCTCGGCGGTGCCACGGCCCTGCTGCCCATCTTCGCGCGCGACATCCTGCACACCGGCCCCGAGGGGCTGGGCCTGCTGCGCTCGGCCCCGGCCCTGGGCGCCGTCGTCGTCGGCGTCTGGCTGGCCCGCCACCCCATCGCACACCGCGCCGGCCACTGGCTGCTCGGCGCCGTGGCGGTGTTCGGCTTGACGATGATCGCGTTTGCGCTGACGACCTCCTTCCTGGTCGCCTTCGCCGTGCTGGCCGTCAGCGGTGCGGCCGACATGTTCAGCGTCGTCATCCGCCAGTCCCTGGTGCAGCTCGAGACGCCGGACGAGATGCGCGGCCGCGTCGGCGCCGTGAATTCGGTCTTCATCGGCGCGAGCAACCAGTTGGGCGAGTTCGAGTCCGGCGCAACGGCGGCCCTGCTTGGCCCGGTCGGCTCAGTGCTGCTCGGCGGCATCGGCACGGTGGCCATCGTCGCGCTTTGGTTCAAGGTCTTCCCGGCGCTGGCACGGCGAGACAGCCTGCAACCCGAGTCGCGCGAAACGTTGGTGCGTTGATCGCGCCGACTACGCGTAGGCCACGACCTACATCTCCACGCGGCCTCGGCGAGATGGCTGGCCCACGCGCCGGCGACTAGATTTGAACGGTCGGAAGCCAGGAGCTGTAGCCTCAACAGGCCGCTCAACAGGCCAACGGCGGAACGCTCGACGCCTCGCGTCGAGCGTTCTCTTTTTGCCCAACGCTTCGGAACGCCGCCAGGCACACGGCTTGCCCATCGCCCATCACATGAGCAGCGTCCGCATCCAACCCTTCAATCCCGACAAGATGAGGAGGTGAACATGGACGTCTCGGGGCTTTTCGCCATCCACGTGTCGCCACTGGAGCTGATGCTGCGGGGCACGCTGATGTACTGGTTCCTGCTGCTGATCTTTCGCTTCGTGCTGCGGCGCGACCCCGGCTCCTTCGGCGTCGCCGACGTCCTGATGGTGGTCGTGATCGCAGATGCCTCGCAGAACGCCATGTCGGGCAGCTACGACACAGTGGCCGAGGGCTGGATCCTGGTCGCTACGCTGGTGTTCTGGAACTATGCGCTGGACTGGGCCAGTTGCCGCTGGCCCCTCGTGCACAAGCTCACCGAGCCTGCGCCACTGCAGCTCGTCAAGGCGGGGCGCGTGCTGGGCCGCAATCTGCGCAAGGAGTTCCTGACGCGCGAGGATCTGGAGGCCCAATTGCGCCAGGCTGGCGTCGAGGACGTCGGCGCGGTGCGGGCGGCCTACCTGGAGGGCGACGGCAAGTTGTCGGTACTGCGATACGACGAGAAGAAGCCTGCCCGCCGGGACAAGGACGAAGGGCCGCCCGGCACATGACGTCGGACGAGACACGGGCACACTGCCTGCCCCTGGACCGCCCTCAACACGGAAGGACGAACTTGAAAGTCGATGACGAAGGCCTGCAGCGCAGCGAGGAGCGTTTTCGCCTGCTGGTGGACAGCGTGCGCGACTATGCGATCTTCATGCTGGATCCCGCCGGCCATGTGCTGACCTGGAACGCCGGCGCCGAACGCTTCAAGGGATACAAGGCGGACGAGATCATCGGCAGCCATTTCTCGCGGTTCTACCCGCCGGAGGCGCTGGCCCGGCAGCTGCCTGCTCATGAACTCGAGATGGCCGCGCGCGAAGGCGCCTTCGAGGACGAGGGTTGGCGCGTGCGCAAGGACGGCTCGCTGTTCTGGGCCAATGTCGTCATCACGGCGATGCGCGACCCGACGGGACGGTTGGTGGGTTTCGCCAAGGTCACGCGTGACCTGACGCAAAGGCGCAACCACGAGGAGGCGCTCAAGCGCAGCGAGGAGCGTTTCCGGCTGTTGGTCGAGGGCGTGGCCGACTACGCCATCTTCATGCTGGACGTGAATGGCCGCGTGGCGTCCTGGAACGAAGGCGCGCAGCGCATCAAGGGCTATGCCGCCGAGGACATCCTGGGCGAGCATTTCTCCATCTTCTACCCGCCCGAAGTGCGCGCAAGCGGTTGGCCCGAATACGAGCTGCAGCAGGCCCAGGAGATCGGGCGTTTCGTCGACACGGGCTGGCGGCTTCGCAAGGACGGCACGAGCTTCTGGGCCCAGGTGAGCATCACGGCGCTGCGGGACGAGACCGGGCAGTTGATCGGCTACGCCAAGCTGACGCGCGACCTGACGGCCAGCATGCGCATCGAGGCCATGGAAATCGCCAACCGCGAACACGAGGAAATCCTGGACGCCGAGCGCAATGCGCGCATTGCCGCCCAGCGCGCCACGCGCATCAAGGACGAGTTCCTCGCCACGCTGTCGCACGAACTGCGCACGCCGCTGACGGCCATCCTCGGCTGGACCCAGGTGCTGCTGCGGGCCAAGCCGGGCGATGAGCGCGTCAATCTGCAGCGCGCCATCGAGGTCATCGATCGCAATGCGCGTGCCCAGGTGCAGCTCATCGACGACCTGCTGGACCTGAACCGCATCATGACCGGCAAGCTGAGGCTGGACCTGCAGCAACTGAGCATGGCCAACGTCATCCAGGCGGCCGTCGAAACCGTCACTCCGTCAGCATCGGCCAAGGGGGTGGAGCTGCAATCCCTGCTGGATACCGGCCCGGCCATGGTCAACGGTGACAGCGGACGGTTGCAGCAGGTGGTGTGGAACCTGCTGAACAACGCCATCAAGTTCACGCCCGCGGGCGGCCGGGTGCAGGTGCTGCTGCAGCGCGTCAACTCCCAGGTGGAATTCAGTGTCAGCGACACCGGCATCGGCATCCCGGCCGCCTTCCTGCCTCAGGTGTTCGATCGCTTCACACAACAGGACGGTTCCACCTCGCGGGCCCACGGCGGCCTGGGCCTGGGCCTGGCGATCTGCAAGCAGCTCATCGAACTGCACGGGGGCAACATCCGCGCCGAGAGCGCCGGCGAGGGCCGGGGCGCGAGCTTCTTCGTCAGGCTGCCGCTGTCCGCCCTTCAGGCGGCCGGAGAGCGTGACGAGGATCCCGCCTCTGCCGATGCACGGGCCAGCGAGAACCTCGCCCTCCCCAAGCTGGACGGCGTGCACATCTTCGTGCTGGACGACGAGCAGGACACACGCAGCCTGCTGTGCCGCATCCTGGAGGACCAGGGGGCCCGGGTGGTGGCCTTTGCCTCGGCGCAGGAGTTGCTCAAGGCCGTCCAGCTGTCACGGCCGACCGTCATCGTCAGCGATGTGGGCATGCCCGGCGTGGACGGCTATCAGATGATCCGTACCTTGCGGGCGACCGAGACGCGGAACTCCCGCATCCCCGCCTTGGCCCTCACGGCCTTCGCCCGGGCCGAGGACCGCAAGCGCTCGCTGCTGGCCGGCTTCCAGGCCCATCTGGCCAAGCCGTTCGACGTGGCCGAGCTCATCCTGCTGGTGGCCAATCTGGCCGAGAAATAGCGCGCGCCTCAGTACTCGTCACGCTCCACACCCACATACCCAGGTGCGAGGTTCTCAAACTTGGTGTGCATCCGCTGGAACATCAGCTTGACTGTCCCGACCGGGCCGTTACGCTGTTTCGCAATGATGATCTCGGCGACACCCGGCTCCTTGCACTCGTCCTTGGTGTAGTACTCGTCGCGGTAGATGAACATGATGATGTCAGCGTCCTGCTCGATGGCGCCGGACTCACGCAGGTCGGACATCATCGGCCGCTTGTCGGGCCGCTGCTCCACCGAGCGGTTCAGCTGCGACAGGGCGATGACGGGGCACTTCAGCTCCTTGGCCAGGGCCTTCAGGCCGCGCGAGATCTCGCCCAGCACCGTCGCGCGGTTTTCCTCGCTGCCGCCGCCGTTGCCGCTCATCAGCTGCAGGTAGTCGATGACGATCAGGCCGAGCTGGCCGCAGATGCGCGCCTGGCGGCGTGCACGGGCGCGCACCTCACTGGGCGACAGGCCGGGGCTCTCGTCGATGAAGATGCTGGCCTTGCCGAGCTTGTCGACGGCCTCCGACAGGCGCCCCCATTCGTCGTCCTTCAGCTGGCCGGTGCGCAGATGGCTCTGGTCGATGCGGCCGATCGAACCGACCATACGCAACGCGAGCTGTGCGGCACCCATTTCCATCGAGTAGATGACGACGGGCAGGCCTTCGTTGATGGCGACGTTCTCGGCGATGTTGACCGCGAACGCGGTCTTGCCCATGGACGGGCGCGCGGCGAGCACGATGAGGTCGCCGCCCTGCAGGCCGGCGGTCTGGCGGTCCAGGTCGTAGAAGCCGGTGCGCACGCCGGTCACGTCCTGGGCGCCGCTCTCTGCCAGCTCGTTGACGCGGTCGATCAGCTGCACGACGAGCTGATCCATGCTCTGGAAACCCTGGCGGCTGCGCGAGCCCTCCTCGCCGATGCGGAAGATCTTGCCTTCGGCTTCGTCGAGGATCTGCGTGACGGCACGGCCCTGCGGATTCATCGCGGCGGTCGCGATCTCGTCGCTGGTGGCCACCAATTTGCGCAGGATGGCCCGCTCGCGAACGATCTCAGCATAACGGCGCAGGTTGGCGGCACTTGGCACGCTCTGAGCCAGCGCGTTCAAATAGGCCAGGCCGCCGCATTCCTCGGCGCGCCCCACCGAGGTCAGTTCGTCAAAGACGGTGACGACGTCGGCCGGCTTGCCCGCGTTGATCAGCTTGCCGACCGCTGCGTATACATGCTTGTGCTCGAAGCGATAGAAGTCGGTCTCGGTCAGCAGGTCGGCCGCCTTGTCCCAGGCCGAGTTGTCGATCAGCAGGCCACCGAGCACGCTCTGCTCGGCCTCGACCGAATGCGGTGGCACGCGCAGGCGTGCGACCTCGTCGTCATACGGCGCGGCGGAAGAAGAAGCAGGAAAGATCGCGGACATGCCTGTGGATAAAGCTGTGAACGAACTGGGAGCAGACGGTGGACGAAGCGGGAAAACTCGTCCCAGAAAAACCAAAGGCCGAAACCCTGTGGGGCCTCGGCCTTCTTCAATGTTGCGGCGTCAGACGCCGCAGCGCAAGGGCGCTTACTCCGACGTTACTCGGCTTCAGCAACCACCTGGACGGTGATCTCGACCACGACGTCGGTGTGAGCCGCGACCTGGACCGGGAACTCGCCGACGGTCTTCAGCGGACCGTTGGGCAGGCGCACCTGCGACTTGGCGATGGCGCTGCCAGACTTGGTCAGCGCTTCGGCCACGTCGGCGTTGGTCACCGAGCCGAACAGGCGGCCGTCAACGCCCGCCTTCTGGGCGATGCGCACGGTCTTGCCGGCGATGGCTTCACCCAGTTTCTGGGCTTCGGCCAGCTTGGCGGCGGCGGCCTTTTCGAGTTCCGCACGGCGGACTTCGAATTCCTTGATCGCGGACTCGGTGGCGCGGCGCGCCTGCTTGGTCGGGATCAGGAAGTTGCGGGCATAACCATCCTTGACCTTGACGACGTCGCCGAGGTTGCCGAGGTTGGACACTTTTTCGAGCAGGATCACTTGCATGTCGTCAGCTCCTTAGACCTTGTGCTGGTCGCTGTACGGCAGCAGGGCCAGGAAGCGCGCGCGCTTGATGGACACCGTCAGCTGACGCTGGAAGAAGGCGCGCGTACCGGTCAGGCGAGCGGGCGTGATCTTGCCGTTTTCGGAGATGAAATCGCGCAGCGTGTCGATGTCCTTGTAGTCGATCTGCTCGACACCGGCGACGGTGAAGCGGCAGAAACGCTTGCGACGGAACAGCAACGATTGTTGGTTGCGCTTGGGCTTCTTGTCTTTGGAGAAGCGACCTTTACCACGTGGCGGGGGCATAGAGGACCTCTGTTAAATCTATCCGGATTCAATCAATTCCGGGTTCTAGGAAGCAGCGGGTTCGATCTCGGTGACGTGGGCGATAAAGCCCCGGCCGTTGCGCTGGTGGGTCAGGAAACCGCGGAAGACCGCGATGCCACCGACTCCCAGCGCCTGCAACTGCTTGGCCACCTCGCCCACCGCAACCGCTTTGATCTCCAGCGAGATCTTGCGCGGCTTGCCGGCTTCGATGACTTCGGACTCGGCCTTGAGGCTTGCGTCCAGGGCCATCAGCCCGGCGGGTGTGTAGCGAACTTGTCCGAGTTGCTGGATCTGCGCCTGGAGGTGAAGCTGGTTCACGCCAGGGGCACGCTGCTCGAAAAACCTGGTTCTTTAGCGATGACCTGTGCTCAGGCCGCTTCTTGCGGTTGCGGCGCCTTGCGGGCTTCTTCGCGCTCGACGGCCTTCATCATGACCGAGGGGGTCGCGATGGCCTTGTCCTGAACCACGGTGAGGTGGCGCAACACGGCGTCGTTGAAGCGGAAGCCAGTCTCGAGCTCAGCCAGGACTTCCTTGCTGCACTCGATGTTCAGGCACAAGTAATGGGCCTTGGCGAGCTTCTGGATCAGGTAAGCCATCTGGCGACGGCCCCAGTCCTCAACTCGGTGCACGACACCACCACCGGTGGTGATCAGGCCCTTGTAGCGCTCCAGCATGGCCGGAACTTGTTCGCTTTGATCCGGATGGATCAGCAGAACGATTTCGTAGTGACGCATATTTACTCCTTGTGGATTCCAGCCCGACAGGGTTGCCGGTCTGAGGAAGCCGCGCCACGGCGTCTACACGCGGTACGGCAAGGGGGAACCAAGGATTCTAGCCCGGAAGGGGTGAATGACCAAATCGCCGCCCCTTCACTCTCGTTGATCAGGCCACCGGCCGACTGCGCAGCTTGTCGACGAAATCACGATCGCGCTGGCTGGGCGCGGCTGTCAGCAGGCTGACGAGGGCCAGGACCAGCGCACCGGCGGGCACGCCGAAGAGGCCGGCCGAGGCCGGCTGGATGCCCCAGATCAATGTCGCCGGGCCGGGCAGGCCGATCAGAGCCCGCGCGCCGGGGTGGGCGATGACGAGATAGATCAGGCAGACGACGAGGCCGGTCAACATGCCCACCAGGGCGCCAGCGCGGTTGGCGCGACGCCAGAACACGCCGGCGACCAGGGCCGGGAAAAAGGTCGAGCCGGCGATGGAGAAAGCGGCCGTGACGACGGCCAGGATGTCCGCCGGCCGGCTGGATGCCACCGCCGCCGCCGCCAGCGCCGCCGCCAGCAGCAGCGCCTTGGACAAGGTGACCCGCCGTGTGCGCGAGGCCTCTGGGTTGATGGCCTTGTAGTAAAGGTCGTGGGACAGCGCGCTGGAGATGGCCAGCAGCAGGCCGTCTGCGGTGGATAGCGCCGCCGCCAGCCCACCGGCTGCCACCATGCCCGAGATGACATAGGGCAGGCCGCCCAGCTCGGGCATGACCAGCATGACGAGATCGGGGTGCAGGCGCAGTTCGCCCAGCTGCAGGCGGCCGTCACCGTTCAGGTCCACGGCCGACAGCAGGGTAGGGTCGACGCGCTGCCATTGGCGTATCCAGGCAGGCAGCTGGTCGAAGGACGTACCCACCAGGCTGTTGAAGACCTCGGTCTTGACCATGACGGCCAGGGCCGGCGCCGTCAGATAGAGCAGGCAGATGAAGACCAGGGACCAGGCCACCGACTGGCGCGCCGTCGCGACGGAGCTGGTCGTGTAGTAGCGCGTCAGCAGATGCGGCAGGCCGGCCGTACCGACCATCAGGCAAAAGGCCAGGGCGATGAAGTTGCGGCGTGCCGCGCTGGCCTGCTCGCGCTCGGGCGGGCTGCCGTCGGGGTTGCCTGCAAAGGGCTGCATATGGGGCACGAGGCCGGACAGCGGCTGGGCGAGCTGAGCCTCCCCCGCCTGCTCGCGCCGCCAGCGCTCCTCGGCCTCGGGGGCTGTGCGCGGCAGCGCGGCGCGCTGCTTCTCGGCGGCCTGGATGCGGGCCAGCGGCGCGCCCTCGGCCTTTAGCGCGGCGACCTGAGCGGCCGCCCTGCCCTGCTCGTCGGCCAGCGCCTGGGGCACGTCGGCCAGGCGCGCGGCGGCTGCATCGGCACGCCGCTGGTGGATGGCGCGTACCTGCAGCTCGCCCGGATCGCGCATCAGCTCACGCTCGCGCTCGGCCAGTTGATGCAGCTGCTGGCCGTAGACGAGCTGCGGCAGGGGCCAGCCGGTCTGCTTGACGCTGAGCCAGATGACCGGCACCAGGTAGGCCAGGATCATGATCAGGTACTGGGCCACCTGGGTCCAGGTGACGGCACGCATGCCGCCCAGGAAGGAGCAGACCAGCACGCCGCCCAGGCCGACGAAGACGCCGACCTCGAAGCCCAGGCCGGTGAGCCGCGTCGTGATGAGGCCGACGCCGTAGATCTGTGCGACCAGGTAGACGAAGGACACCAGGATGGCGGCACCGGCTCCCACCAGCCGCAAGGCGCGGCTGTCGAAGCGTTCGGCGAGGAAGTCCGCCAGCGTGAATTGCCCGAAGCGACGCAGATAGGGCGCGATGCACAGCGCCACGAGAACGAAGCCACCCGTCCAGCCCAACACATAGGCCAGGCCCGCGTAGCCGCTGGCGTAGAGCGTGCCGGCCAGGCCGATGAAGGTGGCCGCGCTCATCCAGTCCGCACCGGCGGCCATGCCGTTGTACAGCGGCGGCACGCGCCGGCCGGCGACGAAGTATTCGGCCGGGTCGGTGGTGCGGCAAAGGATGCCGATGACGGCGTAGACGGCGACAGTCGCGCCGAGGAAGGTGTAGCCGATCCAGACCTTGGGCAGGCCGCGCTGCTCGCCCAGGCCCAGGCCGACCACCAGGGCGATGAAGCTCAGTGCGAACAGGAAATAGCGGCGGTGCAGGGGGCTGGCGGACACGGCCGCGATCATGGCAATAAAAAGCCCGGATTCCCCTTACGGAGAACCCGGGCTGGTCGTCAATCGCGAAGACTTGCTTGGCGCTTTACTTGGCGGCCAGGCGCTGCCAGGTCTCGATCACCGTGTCCGGGTTCAGCGAGATCGACACGATGCCCTCCTCGGCCAGCCAGTCGGCGAAGTCCGGGTGATCGCTGGGACCTTGGCCGCAGATGCCGATGTATTTGCCGGTGGCGCGGCAGGCGCGGATGGCGCGCGAGATCATGGCCTTGACGGCCGGGTCGCGCTCGTCGAAATCGCCGGCCAGCTGCTCCAGGCCCGAGTCACGGTCCAGACCGAGTGTGAGCTGCGTCAGGTCGTTGGAGCCGATGGACATGCCGTCGAAATGCTCCAGGAACTGCTCGGCCAGGATGGCGTTGCTCGGCACTTCGCACATCATGATGATGCGCAGGCCGTCCGTGCCACGCTTCAGGCCGCGCTCCGCGAGCATCGCAACGACCTTTTCGGCCTGCTTCACGGTGCGCACGAAGGGCACCATGATCTCGATGTTGTTCAGGCCCATTTCCTTGCGCACGCGCTTGAGGGCCTCGCACTCCATCGCGAAGGCGTCCTGGAAATCGCCGCTGATGTAGCGCGAGGCGCCGCGGAAACCCAGCATGGGGTTCTCTTCGTCCGGCTCATAGCGGCTGCCGCCGATGAGCTTGCGGTACTCGTTGCTCTTGAAGTCAGAGAGGCGAACGATGACCGGGCGCGGGAAGAAGGCGGCGGCAATCGTCGCGATGCCTTCGGCCAGCTTATCCACATAGAAGGCGCGCGGCGAGGCGTGGCCGCGGGCGACGGACTCGACGGCCTTCTTCAGGTCGGCATCGATGTTCGGATAGTCCAGGATGGCCTTGGGGTGGACACCGATGTTGTTGTTGATGATGAACTCAAGCCGCGCCAGGCCCACGCCGCCAGAGGGCATTTGCGCGAAGTTGAAGGCCAGCTGCGGGTTGCCGACGTTCATCATGATCTTGATGGGGCAGTACGGCAGCTCGCCGCGGAGCACCTCGCTGATCTCGGTCTCGAGCAGCCCGTCGTAGATATAGCCGGTGTCGCCCTCGGAGCAGGCCACCGTGACGAGCTGGCCGTCCTTGAGCTTCTCGGTCGCGTCGCCGCAGCCGACCACGGCCGGGATGCCCAGCTCGCGCGCAATGATGGCCGCGTGGCAGGTGCGGCCGCCGCGGTTGGTGACGATGGCGCTGGCGCGCTTCATGACCGGCTCCCAGTTCGGGTCGGTCATGTCGGTGACGAGCACGTCGCCGGGCTGCACGCGCTCCATCTCGGCCACGCTATCAACCAGGCGGACCGGGCCGGTGCCGATCTTCTGGCCGATGGCGCGGCCTTCCGCCAGCACGGCGCTGTGGGCCTTGAGCTTGTAGTGGTGCTCGACCTGGCCTGCAGCTTGGCTCTTCACCGTCTCCGGGCGGGCCTGCAGGATGTAGATCTTGCCGTCGACGCCGTCACGGCCCCACTCGATGTCCATTGCGCGGCCGTAGTGCTGCTCGATGATGAGGGCGTACTTCGCCAGCTCGGTCACCTCGGTGTCGTTCAGCGAGTAGCGGTTGCGTTGCTCGGGCACCGTGTCGACGGTCTTGACGAGCTTGCCGGCAGCGGCCTTTTCCTCGGGCGACGCGAACTCCATGCGAATCAGCTTGGAGCCGAGGTTGCGGCGGATGATGGCCAGCTTGCCGGCCTTCAGCGCCGGCTTGTGCACGTAGAACTCGTCCGGGTTCACCGCGCCCTGCACCACCGTCTCGCCCAGGCCGTAGCTGGACGTGATGAAGACGACTTCCTGGAAGCCGCTCTCGGTGTCGATGGTGAACATGACACCGGCCGAGCCGAGGTCGCTGCGCACCATGCGCTGGACGCCAGCGGACAGTGCCACGTCGTTGTGGGCAAAGCCTTTGTGCACGCGGTAGCTGATGGCGCGGTCGTTGTAGAGCGACGCGAACACCTCGCGCATCTTGTGCAGCACCTCGTCGATGCCGACGACGTTCAGGAAGGTTTCCTGCTGGCCGGCAAACGACGCGTCGGGCAAGTCTTCGGCCGTGGCGGACGAACGCACGGCGAAGGAGACGCCTGGGTTGTCGGCGGTCAGCTGCGCGAAGGACGAGCGCACGCCGGCTTCCAGGTCGGCCGGGAAGGGTTGGTTCTCGATCCAGCCGCGGATCTCGGCGCCGGCCTCGGCCAGCGCGCGGACATCGTCGGTGTTGAGCGTGGCCAGGCGCGCCGCGATGCGCGCGTCCAGCCCCTCGTGCTTGAGGAACTGCCGGAAGGCGTGCGCCGTGGTGGCGAACCCTCCGGGGACGCGCACGCCGCTGGCGGCGAGCTGCGAGATCATTTCGCCGAGGCTGGCGTTCTTGCCGCCAACTGCCTCGACATCGCTCATCCTCAGGTTCTCAAACGGTACGACCAGGGCGGTCGCCTCGAACAGGGTGGACATGGGGAAACTCCGGGAGGTTGAAAAACCGGTGTCGTCGCGTCGTCCACGCCCAGTGCCGAGCCAAGATGCTCAAGGCAGGCGCAGCTCCGTCCATTTCTGGATTCTTTGAGGAGGAGGGAGGCGCGCATGGGCTGATCGCGATGAATTGCCGCGGATTCTAGGCCTCGGGTTTCATCCAGGTACGGCGGGGGGATGTGCAATAAGTCCCTTCTCGGCGCCGTGTCCCCTCTTTCGGGGTGGCATGAAAACGTTGACGGCCGACTGATGCGGGTCAGGCCAAGGGAGCCCTGGCTGTGCACGATGCCCGCGTGAGCAGCGACGAAGCCACCGCACAGGAGATCAATCGCACGACCTGGAAGATGTGATCCATGTGTCCGAGGTTGCAGGGCGAAAGCAGGGTGCTGGCTATCATGGCCGCGCCGTAACTCGATGGAATGCCGCCATGACCGCCAGAACCGTTTACTTCGTCTCTGACGGCACCGGCATCACCGCTGAGACCTTCGGCAATTCCATCCTCGCCCAGTTCTCGATCAAGGCCCGCCATGTACGCCGGCCGTTCGTCGACTCGGCCGAGAAGGCGCACGCCGTCGTCGCTGAGATCAATGAAGTCGCCGTGCGCGAGGCCCAGCGGCCCATCGTCTTCGCGACGCTGGTGGACCGCGACGTGCTCAAGATCGTGCGCGAGCATTGCCAGGGCCGCGTCATGGACATGTTCGGCACCTTCATCGAGCCGCTGGAAGACGAGTTCGGCATCAAGAGCAACCACCGCGTGGGTCGCTTCTCAGACGTGGCCGAAAGCAAGGAATACCACGACCGCATCGAGGCCATCAACTTCTCGCTGGCCCACGACGACGGCCAGTCGGCGCGCAACCTCGACGTGGCCGACGTCATCCTCGTCGGCGTGTCGCGCTCGGGCAAGACGCCGACTTCGCTGTACCTGGCCATGCAGCATGGCATCAAGGCCGCCAACTACCCGCTGATCCCCGAGGACTTCGAGCGCCGCAAGCTGCCCGCACCGCTGCTGCCGCACAAGCGCAAGTGCTTCGGCCTGACCATCGACCCCGAGCGCCTCTCGTCCATCCGCAACGAGCGCCGTCCCGGCAGCAAATATGCCGACGTACTGAACTGCCGCTACGAGGTCAACGAGGCCGAGGCCATGATGAAACGCGACGGCATCTCCTGGCTGTCGTCCACGCACAAGTCCATCGAAGAGATCGCGACGACCATCCTGCGCGACATCCGCCCGGACAGGCTGATGTACTGATGCCGCTCCACGCGCTCGCACTGGTCCTCACCGCCGCCCTTCTCCACGCTGTCTGGAACCTCGCCGCCAAGAAGTGGGGCGGGGGCACGCATTTCGTCTTCAGCTGTGCGCTCGGTGTGGTGGTGCTGTGGCTGCCTGCTGTGCTCTGGGTCGGCCTGGATGAGCTGCCGCACTGGTCACTGCTGGCCTGGGGTTTTGTCGCCGCCAGCGCCGTGGTCCACCTGGGCTACTTCAACTGCCTCATCGCTGGCTACCGGGCCAGCGACCTGACCGTCGTCTACCCGGTCGCACGCGGCAGCGGCCCTTTCCTGTCGGCGCTTGCGGCCGTCGTGTTGCTGGGTGAGCACCTGGGCGTCCATGGCGCGCTGGGCCTGGCCGGCGTCGTCGGCGGCATCCTGCTGATCACCATGGGGCCGCGCCTGATCGGCCGCGGTGTGGACCACGATGCCGAGGCAGCCATGCGCCGCCGCCGCGGCGTCTATTGGGGCGCCGCCACCGGCACGCTGATCGCCGGCTACACGGTGCTGGACGGTTATGCCGTCAAGGTGCTGGCCGTGTCGCCGCTGATGCTGGACTACTTCGGCAATGTGCTGCGCGTGCCGCTGCAACTGCCGACGCTGCTGCGCAACCCGCAGAGCTTCTGGCCGGAGCTGCGCCGCTCATGGCGCGGCGTGCTTGCCGTCGCAGGCCTGGGGCCGCTGGCCTACATCCTGGTGCTGATGGCCATGCGCGAGGCGCCGCTGTCACGCGTGGCGCCAGCGCGCGAGGTGTCTATGCTGTTTGCGGCACTGCTGGGCGGGCAGTTGTTGGGCGAAGGCGAACGAGGCTGGCGTATCGCCGGCGCCGCGCTGATTGGGGTTGGAGTCATCGCGCTGGCCATTTGACGGTAGGAATGGCTGCATCGTGACACGCCGCGCCATGGCACCTCGCGACCACGTCAAACCTCTGCCAGTTGAGGCGCGCAAGGATAGGACGGGTGCGCCTCGACCTCGGGCCTGAAAGCGTCGTCAGGCGGAAGCGGGCGCCAGATGTTCAGAAAGGCCAGGTTGAGCATCGTCGTCAGCCCGACGTATGTAAAAACTGGATCGAAGCCTTCGGGACCCAGTGATTTGGCGCATTGCCAGGACCAGGCCTTCCAAACGGCCTTCCCTGCAGTTTTGGCAGGCAAACGAATACCGCGCACTTTCAGGTAGGCCATCCAATCCATATGCACGCCACCGGAAAGCGCTCTCTCACGCTCACGCTCATACAACAAGCGTTCGAAGCCCGCTCCGTACGACGCATTGACGCCTCGCTCGATGAGGGCGAGGCGCACAAAGTAGTGATCGTTCTTGGGCGTGAACCGCGAGGCCGGATGCAGGTGATCCACCTGCAGGTTGTGCGGGATGCCGTCATCGCCGATTCCGCCCCACTCGGACAGGAAAAGCCGGAAGGCCTTTCGATACCCGCGATATCGCGATCGCACCCACAACTCCGGTTGCATATTGGGCTTCCGAATCACGACGCAAGATGTCGGCTTGATGCCTGGAAGATGTGCAGCCGTCCAGCCATAGGACTCACAGTGCTCAAGCAGCCGTGTCCTCGTCGTGGCGATCAAGCAGGTGACGCTCCCGTCCCTGAAATCACCGGTCATTGAGTCGAGTTGGTGCCCGAGAAACAGGGACAGGCCTCGCATGAAGTCGCTTGTCTGTGCGCAGTCCAGTTTCACATCAACGACCCAGCACACCGCGATACACATCCGCATACCGTTGCGCGGCGGCGTTCCAGTCAAAGTGCTGTCGCATCGCCGCCAAGCGCACGCGACCCCAGCACTCTTGCCGGCTCCACAACGCAAAGGCACGGCGCAGCGCGCGACGGTAGGCGTCGGCCGTGAAGGCGTTGAAGACAAAGCCCGTGGCGGCGCCGGCATCGAGGTCTTCCAGCGTGCAGTCGACCACCGTGTCGGCCAGCCCACCGACGCGGTGCACCAACGGCAGCGTGCCATAGCTCAGGCCGTAGAGCTGGGTGAGACCACAAGGTTCGAAGCGGCTGGGCACCAGCATCACATCGCTGCCGGCATAGATGCGGTGTGCCAGCCCTTCATCCATGCCGATGCGGCGGGCGATTTGGCCCGGGTGCCTGGCGGCGGCTTCGCCAAACGCTGCTTCAAGGCGGGCGTCGCCGCTGCCAAGAATGACAAGCTGCCCACCCGCGTCGATCAGGTCGTTCAGCGCCTCGATCACCAGAGGCAGACCCTTCTGCTCGGTCAGGCGGCTGACTACGCCGAACAACGGCGCCTGCGCCTTCACATCCAGCCCACATTCGCGCTGCAGCGCGGCCTTGCAGACGGCCTTGTCTTCGGCGCTGTCGACGTCATAGGCTCGTGCGATGCTGCGGTCGTGGGCGGGCGACCACACGCCGTAGTCGACGCCATTCAGGATGCCGTGCAACACCTCGGCGCGATGGCGCAGCAGGCCGTCCAGACCACAGCCCTGCTCGGGCGTCTGGATCTCGCGTGCATAGCTCGGGCTGACCGTGGTGATCGCGTCCGCGAAATGCAGGCCGGCCTTCATGAAGCTGACTTGGCCATAGAACTCCACGCCCTCGACCGCGTAGTGTTGGGGTGGCAAGCCGAGATCGCAGAAATGGTCGGCCGGGAACAGGCCCTGGTAGGCCAGGTTGTGCACGGTAAAGACCGTCCGCGCCTCGGTGCGGCGGCGCGAGCGGCTGGCGGCGATGTGGGCGCAGGCAAGGCCCGCGTGCCAGTCATGGGCGTGCACGATCTGCGGACGCCAGGCGGCATCCACGCCCTCGGCAAGACGGGCAGCCGCCAGGCCCAGCAGCGCGAAGCGACGGTGGTTGTCCGCGTATGCGACGCCGCTCTCATCCGCGTAAGGGTTGCCGGGCCGGTCGAAAAGACCAGGAGCGTCCAGTACATAGACGGGCATGTCGAAGCCCGGCAGCCGCCCGCGCAGCAGCGCTGCCCTGCCCTCGCTCCACGGTAGTGCGACGGGAACGACGGCGCATTCCAGGGTCAACGAATCGCGGATGGCCGGGAAACCCGGCACCAGCAGGCGCGGCTCCGCGCCTGCAGCGGCCAACGCCGCAGGCAGCGCACCAGCCACGTCGGCCAGGCCGCCCGTCTTCAGCAGCGGGAAGAGTTCCGCGCTGACCTGCAGAACTCTGGTCACAGCCTGGCCAGCATCTGCTTGGTGATCAGCACGACGCCGTTTTCCGTGCGCTCGAAGCGTTCGGCATCCAGCACCGCGTCCTCGCCGACGACGAGGCCATCGGGGATCTCGCAACCGCGATCGACGATGACCTTGGTCAGCCGGCAATGCCGCCCGATCTCAACGCCGGGCAGCAGCACGCACTGGTGGATGTTGCAGAAGGAGCGGATGCGCACGTTGTTGAACAGCACCGACTGCACGACATGCGAGCCCGACACGATGCAGCCTGCGCTGACGATGGTGTTGACTGTCATGCCGTGCATGCCGTTGTGGTCGGGAATGAACTTGGCCGGAGGCAGCTGGCGCTGGTAGGTCCAGATCGGCCAGTCGGTGTCGTAGATGTCGAGCTCGGGGCTGATGGAGGCCAGGTCGAGGTTGGCGGCCCAGAAGGCGTCCAGCGTGCCGACGTCGCGCCAGTAGGGCGTGGCACCGTTGGGATTCATGATGCAGCTCATGCCGAAGGGGTGAGCCACGGCGCGGTTCTCGGTAACGACCTTGGGAATCACGTCCTTGCCAAAGTCATGGCTGGAGGTGGGGTCGGCCAGGTCTTCGGCCAGAAGCCGGTACAGGTAGTCGGCGTTGAAGATGTAGATGCCCATGCTGGCCAGGCAGACGCCATCGCGGCCCGGGATGCAGGGCGGGTCGGCGGGCTTTTCCTTGAAGGCCGTGATGCGGCGCTCGTCGTCCACGGCCATCACGCCGAAGGCACTCGCCTCGCCCTTGGGCACCTCGATGCAGCCAACGGTGCAACCCGCCCCTGTGGCGACATGATCCACCAGCATGCTGGAGTAGTCCATCTTGTAGATGTGGTCGCCGGCCAGCACGACGATGTAGTCCGCGCCGGTGCTCTGCACGATGTCCAGGTTCTGGAACACCGCATCGGCCGTGCCGCGGTACCAGCTCTCATCGTCGGTGCGCTGCTGGGCCGGCATCAGGTCGACCGTCTCGTTGAGCTCGGCGCGCAGGAAGCTCCAGCCACGCTGGATGTGGCGCAGCAGCGAATGGCTTTTGTACTGCGTGACGACGCCGATGCGACGGATGCCGCTGTTGACACAGTTGCTCAGCGCGAAATCGATGATGCGGAACTTGCCGCCGAAGTAGACGGCCGGCTTGGCGCGCGAATCAGTCAACTGCTTGAGCCGCGAGCCGCGGCCACCGGCCAGGACGAGGGCGATGGCGCGGCGCGCGAGCTGGTGGGGAGAGGCGACGGGGGGCATGACAGTCTCCGGCTGCAAACAATTGCAGTTTGCGACAGCCAGTTTGCCCGCCCGCTGGGGGCTTCCCCTCAGACCGCCGTATTTGCCCCTTCTTCGGCCGCCGCCAGGGCAAGCGCGCGCTCAAACGCGCTGCGGCTGGGCGTCTCGACGAAGACGCAACGCTTGCCGTGCCGCTTGCAATGGTCCTTCACGCGCCAGTAGGCGTCATGGCTGATGCAACCCGTCTGGCAGATGACGAGATCGGCCGCGGCGAGCTGGGGCTCCAGCTGGGCTGGCTTGTGCTCGCTGCCGCCGTCATGGTGCAGGAACTGCGCGCCACAGCCTTCCACGGCCTGACGGTACTGGGGCACGCTGCCGCTGCGGCCACCGACGCAGAGCACGACCCGGTGCTCCAGCTTCACGGTCTCAACGCGGACCTCTTGTTCGACCCATGCGGCGGCGGGTTCGGCGGCATCCGCCACCGCCGGTGTGCGCGACGCGAGTCGGTTGACCTCGCGTTGCAGCGCCAGGTTGCGCTCCAACTGTTCGGCCAGGCGCTCGCGCAGGGCCTCGCGTTCGGGCAGATCGGGGCGCGCGGCCTGCCAATGCAGCAGTTGCTCCTGCGCCTGGGCGAGTTGGGTCTGCAGGCCGATCTGCGTGGCGCGGAACTGCATGCGCTCCTGCTCCCAGGCCTGCTGCTCGCGGGCGCGCTCCAGGCTCCAACCAGTCACGCGCTGCTGCACCTCGGCATAGTCGCGCGCCAGCGCCTGATGTTCGGCAGACAGCTCACGGTGGGCAGCCAAGTCCATGCGCTGCGCGGCGCCGACCTGGTGCTGCAGCATGTGCACCTGGCCCAGCACGCGCATCTCCAGCCATTCGTCGCACCGTGCGTGCGTCAGCGTGGCCCACAGCGCGCCGGCAATTTCGCCCTGGACGGCGCGGTTGCGCCACCAGCTCATCAGGCTTTCGCGGCATTTGGCCTGGGCGGCGTTGCGCACGTCGAGCGCGAAGCGCTGCTCCAGATCCTTTTGCAACGACTCGGACACCGCGTTGCGGCGCGCGGCTGCAGTGACGAGGCTGCAATGCAGCGTGTAGTCGTCCTCGTCGCCCTGCAGCACCAGTAGCTTCCTGGCCAGGATGCGCACGCGTTCCAGCGGCACGCAGACGCCGATGACGGGGCAGTGGGCATGGCTGCCCAGCTCCCACAGGCGGCGCCGGCGCGAGCCGGTGAGGGAGGGGAGCGCGGCATGCACAGCGCAGCAGGTGTCGGCCATTCGGGAGTCTCCAGGGGAGAAGCGCGGGCGGGCGACGGCTGGCTGGCGCGGTATGACGAGCGAGGGCTATTTGGTCAGGATCAACTTGCCCTGGGACGTGATGCGCAGGCGGTAGACCTGCTGTTGATGCACGATGAAGACTTCGCCCATGGGGCCGAGCAGCGTGGCGCTGTCGATCTGGCGGGCCTGGCCTCTGCCCAGGATCACAGCTTCCGGCTGTGCCGCAGGCTTTGGCGGATAGGAATCAGTGAGCATCAAGTCACTGTAATGAGAATCATTCTCGATTGCAAGCGGCAATCGAGGGGTCAGCCCAGTGGCTCCCGGCACAAGGCAAAGCTTCCGCGCGTTCTCAGCCCTTCTGCCGTTCGCTCTCGTACAAGCAGATCGCCGCCGCCGCCGCCACATTGAGCGACTCTTCACCGCCTGGCTGCGGGATGCCCACGGTCAGCGCGCAGCGGGCCATCAGCTCGGGCGACACGCCCTGGCCTTCGTGGCCCATGACCCAGGCACAAGGCGAGGGCAAGGCGACGCGATGCAGCACATGCTCGGTGTGGGAACTGGTCGCGATCATGGGCACATGCAGCGCCGCGAGGTCATCGGCCGCCAGGCCTTCAACGAGGCGCAGGCCGAAATGGGCGCCCTGCCCTGCGCGCACGACCTTGGGCGACCACAGCGCCGCAGTGCCTTTGAGGGCCAGCACCTGGCGCACGCCAAAGGCCGCCGCGCTGCGCAGGATGGCGCCGACGTTGCCGGCGTCCTGCAGGCGGTCCAGCACCACGCTGGCGGCATTGGCGTCGATCTGGGAGGCCGCGGGCAGCGTCAGCTCGGCGCCGATCTGCGCCGGCGATTCCAGGCCGCTCAGGCCCTTGAACAGCGCCACCGGCACGACCAGAGCGCGCGGTGCGGATTCGGCCAACGCGGCCAGGGCAGCCTCCTGCATCGCTGTTTCCGTCAGCACGACCAGGGCCGGCTGCCAGCCGCGTTGCAGGGCCGCACGCAGCAGGTGGTCGCCCTCGATCCAGACGCTGCCGGTCTTGCGGTAGCCATTGGCGTCCGCCGTCAGCTTTCGCAGCCGAACCAGCGCCGGGTTGTCGCGCGAGGTGATGTGGTCCAGCTTCATGCCAGCGGATTGATCGTCACGTCAATGCAGACCTCGCGCACCGGCGCGAAGCTGCGGCGGTGCCAAGGGCTGGCGCCGTGCGCCTTCAGTGCCGCCAGGTGCTCCGGCGTGCCATAGCCCTTGTGCGCGGCGAAGCCGTATTGCGGGTGGCTGGCATGCATCTGCTCGCAAAAGAGGTCCCGCGCCACCTTGGCGAGGATGCTTGCAGCCGAGATGGCCTGCACGGTGGCGTCGCCCTGCACGATGGCCTCTGCCGGTACGGCCAGCACCGGCAACCGGTTGCCGTCGATGCGCACAAGCGCTGGCTTGAGCCGCAGGCCCGTCACCGCGCGCTGCATCGCCAGCATCGTGGCCTGCAGGATGTTGATGCGGTCGATCTCTTCGTGCGTCGCATGCGCGATGCAGCAGCACAGCGCCTTGGCACGGATCTCGTCGTACAGCCGCGCGCGCTTGGCCGGTGTCAGCACCTTGGAGTCGGCCAGGCCCTTGATGGGCTGCAGGTCGTCCAGAATGACGGCCGCCGCGAACACCGGGCCCGCGAGCGGCCCGCGTCCGGCCTCGTCCACGCCGGCGACGAGGCCGGGCGGTGTCCAGTCGAGGGACACCTGTTCAGGCTTGGATGAGCGTCGCGATGGCATCGCTGGCACGCTGCGCGGTGTCTTGCCGCAGCAGCTCGTGAAGTTGGACAAAGCGCTCGTGCAGGGCGGCACGGCGCGCTGCATCGGCAAGCAGGCCTTCCGCCTCCCGCGCCAGGTTGTCGGGTGTGCAGGCGTCCTGGATCAATTCAGGCACCAGGAACTCGCGCGCCAGGATGTTGGGCAGGCCCACCCAGGGCTGCAGGCCGCGGCCCTTCATGCGCCACCAGTTCAGCGCGTTCATGCGGTAGGCGATGACCATGGGACGCTTGAACAGGGCCGCCTCCAGCGTGGCGGTGCCGCTGGCCAGCAGCGTCAGGTCGCAGGCCGCCAGGGCCGTGTGGGACTGGCCGTCGATGAGCTGGATGTCGACCCCCGTCAGCATGGGCTCGATGAGACCGCGCAGGCCCGGCACGACGGGCATGACAAAGCGGCGGCCGGGCCCGGCGAGCAGCTTCGCCGCACCGATCAGCGCCGGCGCAATGTAGTTGATCTCGCTCTTGCGACTACCAGGCAGCAGGGCAATGACGGTGTCGGCTTCGGCCAGGTCCAGCGCCTCACGCGCTGCGGCGCGTGGTGGCTCCATCGGAATCGCATCCGCCAAAGGATGGCCCACGTAGGTTGCGCCGATGCCAGCCTTGTGCAGGATCTCAGGCTCGAAGGGGAAAAGGCACAGCACGTGATCGGCCGCCGCCTTGATCTTCACGACCCGCTCCGGCCGCCAGGCCCAGATGGACGGGCAGACGAAGTGGACCGTCTTGATGCCGGCCTCGCGCAGCCGCGTTTCCAGGCCGAAGTTGAAGTCGGGCGCGTCAACGCCGATAAAGACATCGGGCCGGTTCGAGATGAGGCGTATGCCCAGTTGTTTGCGGATGGACAGCAGCTCGCGGATGTTCAGCAGCGCGTCGACATAGCCAAAGATGGAGAGCTTGCTGTGCGGCCACCAGGTCTCGAAGCCCTGGGCGATCATCTTCGGCCCACCGATGCCCTGCGCTGTCAGCGCCGGCCAGCGGGCACGCAGACCCTGCAGCAGCAGGCCGGCCAGCAGATCACCGCTGGCCTCGCCGGCCACCATGCCGAGGCGGGGCGCGGTCTGCATTGGGCTACCGAACAATGCCGCGCGTGGAGGCGGCGAGGAAGTTCAGCATCAGGTCGATGTCACCATCTGCCGCGCCCGCTTCCGTGCCACGCAGCGCTGCAATGCCGGCCTTGGCCTCATCCAGCGTGTGGCCGCTGCGGTAGAGCAGCTTGTAGATCTGGCGGATGACGCCGATGCGCTCGCTGCTGAAGTCGCGCCGCTTCAGGCCGACGATGTTGACCGCACGCGCCGCGAGCGGATTGCCGTCCACGGTCATGAAGGGCGGCACGTCCTGGGCCACATGGGCCTGGAAGCCGATCATGGCGTGGTCGCCGATGCGCATGCGCTGCAGCACGCCGGTCAGGCCGCCAATGGTGACCCAGTCGCCCACCTGTACATGGCCCGCAAGCGTGGCGTTATTGGCCAGCACGCACTCGTTGCCGACGACGACGTCATGGGCCAGGTGGCAGTAGGCCATGATCCAGTTGTCGTTGCCGACCGTCGTCTCGCCGCGGTCCTGCACGGTGCCGATGTTCAGCGTGCAGAACTCGCGCACCGTGTTGCGGTCGCCGATGACCAGCTTCGTCGGCTCGCCCGCGTACTTCTTGTCCTGGTTGGCAGCACCGATGGAGCTGAACTGGAAGAAGGTGTTGTCGCGGCCGATGGTCGTGTGGCCTTCGATGACGACATGCGGGCCGACCTTGGTGCCGGCGCCGATCTTCACGTGCGGGCCGATCAGCGAATAGGCACCGACCTCGACCGACGAGTCCAACTCGGCGGCGGGGTCGACGATGGCGGTGGGGTGGATGGCCATCGTTGAAAGGCTCAGGCTTCGATGCGGCGCATGGTGCACATCAGTTCAGCTTCGGCGGCCAACTGCCCGCCCACCAGAGCACGGGCATTGAACTTGTAGATGCCGGCCTTGGCGCGGCCCAGCGTCACTTCCAGCACCAGTTGGTCGCCTGGCTCCACCGGGCGCTTGAAGCGGGCGCCGTCGATACCGGCGAAGTAGACGACCGACTTCTCGTCCAGCACGATGCCCACGGTCTCGATGGCCAGCAGCGTCGCGGCCTGGGCCAGCGCTTCCAGCACCAACACGCCCGGCATGACCGGGCGGTGGGGGAAGTGTCCGAGGAAGAAGGGCTCGTTGATCGAGACGTTCTTGATGGCGCGGATGCGCTCGCCCTTGATCAGCTCGACGACGCGGTCCACCAGCAGGATGGGGTAGCGGTGCGGCAGGCGCTTGAGGATTTCGTGGATGTCCATCGTCGTCGGGACGGTGGCCTGAGTCTGGGTCGAGGTCTGGGTCGGTTCGTTCATTTATTTCTTCTCCAGCGCGCGCACGCGCTCGCGCAGGGTGCTGAGCTGTCGCAAGGTGGCCGCGTTCTTCTGCCAGCTCGAATTCTCTTCGAAGGGATAGGGGCCGCTGTAGACGCCCGGCTCGGTGATGCTGCGGGTGACGGTGGTGGCGGCGGAGATGTGCACGCCGTCGACGATGGTCAGGTGGCCGATGATGTTGGCCGCGCCGCCAATGGTGCAGTTCGCACCGATCCTTGTCGAGCCGGCGACCGCCGAACAGCCGGCCATGGCCGTGTTGCGACCGATGTGCACGTTGTGGGCGATCTGGATCAGGTTGTCGAGCTTGACGCCGTCTTCGATGACGGTATCGGCCAGCGCGCCGCGGTCGATGCAGGTGTTGGCGCCGATCTCGACGTCATCGCCGATGGCGACATTGCCGAGCTGCTCGATCTTCACGTAGCCGCTCTTGCTGGGCGCGAAGCCGAAACCGTCGGCGCCGATGACCACGCCGCCGTGCACGAGGCCACGCACGCCGATCCGGCAGCCATAGCCCAGCACGACGCGCGGCGCCAGCCGTGTGTGCGCGCCCACGACCGCCTCGCGCTCGACGACGCAGTGAGCGCCGATGCGGGCGTGGTCGCCGATGACGGCACCAGCCTCGATGACGGCCAGCGGACCGATCTCGACGCCCTGCCCCAGCTTTGCATCGGGTGACACCACGGCGCTGGCGTGCACGCCGGCCTTCGGGGCCGGGCGCGTGCGCGCTGCCCACCACTGCGTCAGCCGCGCAAAGTACTGATAGGGATCGGGCGTAACGATGGCCGCGCCACGCGCTGACGCCACCTCGGCAAAAGCCGGCGCAACGATGACGCAGGCGGCCGCCGTGGTGGCCAGCTGGGCCTGGTAACGCGGGTTGGCGAGGAAGCTGATGCTCGTGTCGTCAGCCTCGTCAAGCGGCGCGATACGCGTGATGCGCATGTCGGGCCCACCAAGCAAATCGCCGCCCAAGGCGGCGATCAACTCGGAGAGCGCGACGGTCGTCGAGCTCATGGAACTGGCGACTTACTTCTGCGCGTTCAGCGCGTCGATCACCTTCTTGGTGATGTCGACACGCGCGCTGAAGTGGATCGCGTCCTGCAGGATGAGGTCGTACTTCTCGGCATCGAAGATCTGCTTGATGACCTTGTTGGCGCGCTCGACCACGGCCGACAGCTCCTCGTTCTTGCGTTGGGTCAGGTCTTCCTGCCACTCGCGGCGCTTGCGCTGCAAGTCACGCTCCTGCTCGACGATGTCGCGCTGGCGGCGGTTGCGCTCAGCTTCGGACAGCGTGGGCGCGTCCTTTTCCAGCTTCTCGGCAGCGCCGCGCAGCTTGGTCTCCAGATCGCGCAGGTCTTTCTCGCGCTTGCCAAACTCAGTCTCCAGCTTGACCTGGGCTGCCTTGGCCAAGTTGGCCTCGCGCAGCACGCGCTCGCTGTTGACGTAGCCGATCTTCAGTTCCTGGGCTTGCACCACCGTGGTGGCCACCATCATCGATGCGGCCAGGGCCATCGATTGCAAGAGCTTGCTCATCATCAGAATGCAGTCCCGATCTGGAATTGGAATTTTTCGATTCTATCCGTCCGCGCCTTGCGAACGGGCTTGCCGTAACTCAGCCGCAGCGGGCCCATCGGCGAAATCCAGGACAGGCCGATACCGGCGGACATGCGCAGCATGTCGCGGCCCTCATTGTCCTTGCCGTTGGTCAGCGTGTTCCAGTTGAGCTTGGCGTCCGGCCCCCAGACACCACCGAGGTCGGCGAAGCCGAAGATGCGGAAGCTCTTGTCGTTGCCGCTGCCGGGCACCGGCAGGTAGAGCTCGGCATTGGTGTTGAAGCGCCGGTTGCCGCCGATGTAGGAGCCGGTCGGGTCCACAGGGCCCAGCGAGCCGGCCTCGAAGACGCGCACGGAGCCCAGGCCACCGCCGTAGAAGTTCTTGAAGATGGGATAGGGCTTGCCGCCCAGGCCCACGCCCCAACCCAGTTCGCTGTTGATGCCCAGCGTGATCTTGTTCGTGACCTCGAAATACTGCTGGTACTGCAGGTTGATACGCGCGAACCGGGCGTCGCCGATGGCGCTGGTCTCGACGTTGACGCGCTGGTACTTGCCCTTGAGCGGAGAGATGACGCTGTCGCGGCTGTCACGCTGCCAGCCGATGGTGAATGGGATGGAATTGCTGCGCTGGCCGAACTGGTTGACGAACAGCAGATAGCTGTTGGGCAGGCCCTTGGACGTCGTGATGTCGGTCTGCTCGTAGCCAAGGCCAAAGAAGACGGTGTCGATTTCCGAGAAGGGCACGCCAAAGCGGATGGCACCGCCCTTGGTGACGTACTGGTATTCCTCGCCCAGCGTGTTGATCGGGCGCGTGGTCCGATAGAACACATCGAGCGAGCGCGACACACCGTCGACCGTGAAGTAGGGGTCGACCGTGCTGACCTGCACCTGGCGGCCCGTGCGGGCGGTGGCCAAGTCGATGCCGAGGTAGTTGCCCGATCCGAACACGTTGTCCTGGCGGATGGAGCCGGTGAAGGACAGCTTGGTCTGGCTGGAGTAGCCCGCACCGACCGTGATGGCGCCGGTGGGGCGCTCGACGACGGTCAGGATGACATCGACCTGATCCTGGGCGCCCGGCACCTCCTGGGTGTCGATGCTGACTTCCTTGTCCTTGAAGTAACCCAGGCGCTCGACGCGGTCACGCGAGGACTTGATCTTCTGGCCGTCGTACCAGGCTGCTTCGAACTGGCGGAACTCGCGGCGGATGACTTCGTCACGGGTGCGCGAGTTGCCGGAGATGATGACCTTGCGCACGTAGACGCGACGCTGCGGCTCGGCGACGAAGGTGACGACGACCTGGCCGGTCTCGCGGTTGATGTCGGGGCGGCTGTCGACGCGGGCGAAGGCATAGCCATAGGTGCCGAACAGGTCGCTGAAGGCGCGCGTGGTGTTGGCCACCGCTTCGCCCTGGTAGGCCTGGCCGGGCTTGAGGAAGACGAGGTGCTTGAAGTCCTCCTCGCGGCCCAGGTAATCACCCTCGAGCTTGACGCCCGTGACGGTGTAGGGCTGGCCTTCGCTGACCGTGATGGCGATGCTGATGCTCTGCTTGTCCGGCGAGATCGTCACCTGCGTGGAGGTGACGGCGAACTCCAGGTAGCCGCGGTTCAGGTAATAGCTGCGGATGGTTTCCAGGTCCGCGTTCAGCTTGGCCCGCGAATAGCGGTCGGTCTTGGTGTACCAGGTCAGCCAGCCGGTAGTGGTCTGCTCGAGCAGGCCCATCAACGTGCTTTCGGAGAACACCTTGGAGCCCAGAATCCGGATCTCGGCGATCTTGGCCGGCTCGCCCTCCGTCACATTGAAGCTGACGTTGACGCGGTTGCGCTCGATGGGCGTGATCGTCGTCGTGACCTCGGCACCGTAGAGGCTGCGCGTGAGGTACTGGCGCTTGAGCTCCTGCTCGGCACGGTCGGCCAAGGCCTTGTCGAAGGGCTTGCCTTCGCCGATGCCGACGTCCTTCAGCGACTTGGTCAGCGCCTCGGTATCGAACTCCTTCAGGCCGACGAAGTTGACGTTGGCGATGATGGGGCGCTCGTCGATGATGACGACGACGGCATTGCCGTCGATGCTGATGCGCACGTCTTTGAACAGGCCCGTGGCGAACAGGGCACGCAGCGCGGCAGCGCCTTTTTCATCGTTGTAGGTGTCGCCGATGCGAAAGGGCAGCGACGCGAACACGGTGCCCGGGTCGGTCCGTTGCAGGCCTTCGACGCGGATGTCCTTCAGCACGAAGGGATCTGCCGCCCAGGCTAGCCCCGACTGGAACATCCCCGTGACAGCCAAAGCCAGCAAGCCGAGGCGGAAGGGGCGACGCTTCGCTCCCGAACTGAAAGGAAAGGACATGGGAACCGGGGAGTGTCAGTGCCAGCCCGCGAGGCGGGCGACGTCGTTGGAAAGGGCCAAGGCCATCATCAGCATCAGGATCAGCGCGCCAGCGCGCTGCAGTTGCCGTTGCCACCATTCGGAGACGGGGCGGCCACTCAAACCCTCGAAAAGATGATACATGAGGTGCCCGCCGTCGAGCATCGGCAGCGGCAGCAGGTTCAGAATCGCCAGGCCGAGCGAGATCTGCGCAAGCCGTTCCAGGTAGTAACTGGGCCCGGCCTTGGCGGCATCGCCGATCGCCTCGGCCATGGTGAGCGGCCCGCTGAGCAGCTTCAACGAGGCCTGGCCGGTCAGCATGCGGCCCAGCATCCGGACGGTGGTGACCGCCATGTCCCAGCTCTGCGTCACGCCCTGCCACAGGCCGTCGACCAACCCGTAGCTGATGCTCACGCGCTCCAGCGACGACCCCACGCCAATGCCCAGCCGCGCCACGCGCTGGCCCGCCTCCTGCACCAGGCGCGGCGTCGTTGCCAATTCCAGCACCTGGCCGGCTCGCTCGATCCGCCATTGCATGGTGCGCGGCGTGTCGCCATCGCGCGCCAGGCGGATGGCATCGCGCAGGAAGGCAGCGTCGGGCACGGCACGGCCATCGATGGTCAGCACACGATCGCCTGCCATCAGGCCGTCCGCCGCCCCCGCGCCGCCGTCAGCCACGCGGCTGATCACCGGCTGCGAAAACGGCGTCAGGCCGATGTCCGCAATCAGCTGCGCATCCGGCGCGCGGCCCACCAGGCGCTCGGTCTCGAGGCGCACGCTGCGCGGCGAACGGCCATGGGCGTCACTGACCGACAGGTGCAGGCTTTCGCCCAGCACCTGGGCGCGCAGCATCGCCGCCTGCAGGTCGGGCAGTGACCGGACGGGCTGCCACTCTCCTTCCGTGTCGGAGGCAGCCAGCACGGTGTCACCCGCACGCAGACCAGCTCGCTCCGCCAAGGAGCCGCTGGTCGGGGTACCGAGCAAGGCCTTGGGCTGGTCGATGCCCATCCAGGCCACCACGGCGAACAGCACGATCGCCAGCAGCCAGTTGGTCAACGGCCCGGCCGCAATGATGGCGGCGCGCTGGCGCAGCGGGCGCTGATTGAAGGCCTGCTCGCGCTCGTGCGGCGCTACGGGCGCGTTGCGCTCGTCCAGCATCAGCACATACCCGCCCAGCGGGATGGCGCTGAGCGCGAACTCGGTGCCGCCGCGGCCGATACGACGCCAAAGCACCGGGCCGAAACCGATCGAGAAACGCAGCACCTTGACCCCACACGCCCGGGCCACGCGGTAGTGGCCCCATTCATGGATGGGGATCAGCACCGCCAGCGCCAGCAGGATGCCCAACGTCATCGTCACAGCAGGCTCCTGGCATGCTCTCGGGTGCGGGCGTCCAGCGCCAGCAGCGCTTCGATGCTGGCGCAATCGCCCGGCTGGATGTCGGCCAGACACTGCGAGTTGATCGCGTGGATCCGGTCAAAGCGCAGAAGGCCGTTCAGGAAGGCATCCACCGCCACTTCATTGGCCGCATTCAGCACCGTGGTGCTGCCTTCCGGCGCGCGCAGGGCCTGCCAGGACAGGTGCAAGCCGGGGAAGCGCACGGCGTCGGCCTCCTCGAAGGTGAGGTTGGGCGTCGTCAGCAAGTCCAGGCGGCTGGCACCAGACGTGATGCGCTCGGGGAAGGACAGGCCGTAGGCGATGGGCACGCGCATGTCGGGCGTGCCGAGCTGGGCCAGCACCGACTGGTCACGGCAGACCACCATCGAATGGATGATGCTCTGCGGGTGGATCAGCACCTTGATCTGTTCGGGCACGAGGTTGAACAACCAACGCGCCTCGATGACCTCCAGCGCCTTGTTCATCATCGTCGCCGAGTCGACCGAGATCTTGCGGCCCATGACCCAGTTCGGGTGGGCGCAGGCTTGGTTCGGCGTCACGTCGGCCAATGTGGCCGGGTCGCGGCTGCGGAAGGGGCCGCCGGAGGCCGTAAGCACGATGTGGTCGATGCGTTCATGCCAGGCCGCACGGTCCTCGGGCAGGCATTGGAAGATGGCCGAGTGCTCACTGTCGATGGGCAGCAGCGTGGCTCCGCCCTCTTCCACCGCCTGCATGAAGAGGGCCCCGCCGACGACGATGGCCTCCTTGTTGGCCAGCAGCAGGCGCTTGCCGGCGCGCGCCGCGGCGATGGCCGGTGCCAGGCCGGCGGCGCCGACGATGGCAGCCATGACGGTATCAACTTCGGGATGGGCGGCAATGTCGGCCAGCGCCTGAGCGCCGTCCAGCACCTCGGTACGGCTGCCGGCTTCACGCAGCCGCTCGCGCAGGCGGCCAGCAGCGTCCCGCTCGGGCATGACGGCGAAACGCGGCTTCCACACCAGGCATTGGGCGAGCAACTCGTCAACTCGGCTCATCGCGCTCAACGCAACGACTTCATAGCGCTCTGGGTGGCGTGAGAGGACATCCAGCGTGTTGACGCCGATGGAGCCGGTCGAGCCGAGGACGCAGACGCGTTGGCGACGGTTCATAAGCTGATCAAGGCAAGCGCCAAGGGAAACACGGGCAGCAGCGCGTCGATGCGATCCAGCACGCCGCCGTGACCGGGCAGCAGGTTGCTGCTGTCCTTTGCGCCAGTGGCGCGCTTGACGAGCGATTCGAACAGATCGCCGACGACACTCATCGCGCCGAGGAAGACCAGAGCCAGCAACGACACCCAGCCATGGCGCTGGACCAGCAGCGTGTAGAGACTGGGCGAATCCACGGCCAGTTTCACGTCGATGACATGCACCCAGATGAAGCCGAGCAGGATGACGCCGGCCAGGCCACTCCAGACGCCCTCCCAGCTCTTGCCCGGGCTGATGCTGGGCGCCAGCTTGCGCTTGCCGAAGGTGCGGCCACCGAAATAGGCGGCGATGTCGGCCATCCAGACGAGGCAGAACACCGACAGGATGAAATTGACGCCATGCACCTTGGCCTGCACGATGGCCAGCCAGGCACCCCACAGCAGCACGGCGCCCAGGGCCAGCCGCGCGCCGCGCGCGATGCGCGGCCAGCCGCTCGGGCCGGCGCGCAAGGCATAGGCGCCGCCCAGCACCCACAGGAGGCTGGCCAGCGACCAGATCCAGGCCGGCGGCGCGTTCAGGCCACCGAGCAGCAGCGTCCATACGCAGGCCAGCGCCAGCGCCACACCGCCCGCGATCGCACCGGTGCCGGGCAGGCCGTTGAGCCGCGTCCATTCCCAGCCGGCCGCGCCCATCATGACGACCGTGACCCAGGCAAAGGGCCAGGGCGAAGCCTGGAAGAGCACCGGCAGCAGGACGGCCAGCAGCACGACGGCGGTGATGACGCGGGTCTTAAGCATTACGCCTCCTTCAAGGCATTGCCGAGGCGACTGCCGTGGATCCGGCTTTGCTGGGCCACTGGCAGTGCCCCCTTGAGGGGGCCGGCGAAGCCGGTACGGGGTGGGCTCATACCACCTCTTTGACACCGCCGAAGCGGCGATCGCGTTCGTGGAAGGCCGCAATGGCCGCGTCCAGCTCACGCTCGCCGAACTCGGGCCACAGGCAGTCCGAGAACACGAATTCGGTATACGCCGCCTGCCAGAGCAGGAAGTTGCTGATGCGCACCTCACCGCCGGTGCGGATGAAGAGGTCGGGGTCGGGCGCATAGCTCATGGCCATGAACTCCGACAGCTTGGCTTCGGTCAGCTCGTCAGGCTTCACACCCGCCTTGATCGCGGCCTTGCAGGCCTGCACGATGTCCCAGCGGCCGCCGTAATTGAAGGCGACATTGAGCGTCAGCTTGGTGTTGTGCAGGGTGCTGGTCTCGGCCTCGTTCCAGGCGTTGCGCAGCTTGTCAGACACGGCGTCACGGTCGCCGACGATGCGGATGCGCACGCCCATCGCACCCATCTTGGCCAGGTAGCGGCTCACCGCAGCCAGCACCAGGCCCATCAGGCCCGAGACCTCGTCGCTCGGACGCTTCCAGTTCTCGCTGGAGAAGGCGAAGACGGTGACGTATTCGATATCGCGGTCGATGCAGGCCTGGACGACCTTGACGAGGCTGTCCACGCCGGCCTTGTGGCCGAAGAAGCGCGGCAGGAAGCGCTTCTTGGCCCAGCGGCCATTGCCATCCATGACGATGGCCACATGGCGCGGCGGCGCCGGGCGGTCTTGCGCCATGAGCACGGCGCTCAAACCGCCAGGATCTCGGCTTCCTTGCCCGAGATCAGCTTGTCGATCTCCGAAATCACCCGGTCGGTGAGCTTTTGCACTTCATCGAGGCTGCGACGCTCGTCGTCCTCGCCGATTTCCTTGTCCTTGAGCATCTTCTTGGCATGCTCATTGGCGTCACGGCGCAGATTGCGAACGGCCACCTTGGCGTCCTCGCCGGCGTTGCGCACGACCTTGGTGAGGTCACGGCGGCGCTCTTCGGTCAGCGGCGGCATCGGCACGCGGATCAGGTCGCCCTGGGACGCCGGGTTCAGGCCCAGATCGCTCTCGCGGATGGCCTTCTCGATCTTGGCGCCCATGCCCTTTTCCCAGGGTTGGACGGAAATGGTGCGCGCGTCCAGCAACGTCACGTTGGCCACCTGCGAGATCGGCACCATGGCGCCGTAGTAGTCGACGCTGACCTGGTCGAGGATGCCGGGGTGGGCACGGCCAGTGCGGATCTTGTGCAGGTCGTTCTTCAGGGATTCGACCGACTTGGCCATCTTGGCCTCGGCGTTCTTCTTGATGTCGGCAATGCTCATGATCGATACCTATGAATTTGCGGGACAGACCGCCCGAGCGTCAGACAGTAGCTCTGCCCCCAACTGACTAAGGTTTTAGACGTGCACCAACGTGCCTTCGTCCTCGCCTTGCACCACGCGACGCAGTGCGCCGGGCTTGAAGATGCTGAAAACCTTGATCGGCAGCTTCTGGTCGCGGCACAGCGCAAAGGCGGCGCCGTCCATGACCTGCAGATTGCGCGTGATGACCTCGTCGAAGCTGATGCGCGCATAGCGCGTGGCGGTCGGGTCCTTCTTCGGGTCGGCCGAGTAGACGCCGTCGACCTTGGTGGCCTTCAGCACGATCTCGGCGCCGATTTCGGCGCCACGCAGCGCCGCAGCCGTGTCGGTTGTGAAGAAGGGGTTGCCGGTACCGGCAGCGAAGACGACGATCTTGCCCTCTTCGAGGTATTGCAGCGCCTTCGGGCGCACATAGGGCTCGACGACCTGCTCAATGGCGATGGCCGACATCACGCGGGCAGTCATGCCCTCCTGGCGCATCGTGTCGGCCAGGGCCAGCGAGTTCATGACCGTGGCGAGCATGCCCATGTAGTCGGCGGTGGCGCGGTCCATGCCGACCGAGCCGCCAGCCACGCCGCGGAAGATGTTGCCGCCGCCGATGACGACGGCCACCTCGATGCCCATCTGCGTCACTTCGCGGATCTCTTGCACCATGCGAACGATGGTCGCGCGATTAATGCCATAGGCGTCGTCGCCCATCAGGGCTTCGCCGGAGAGTTTGAGCAGAATGCGCTTGTACGCGGGCATGGTGTCCTCAGGTTTGGGGGGCCTATGGTGGGCCGCAAGTTTAAAGGGCGCCAACTTGGCGCCCCTTCATTTCGTACGATTTCGCAAGCGTCTTTACTGACCCTTAGCAGCTGCCACCTGGGCAGCCACTTCGGCCGCGAAGTCGTCGACCTTCTTCTCGATGCCTTCGCCAACGACGTAGAGCGTGAAGCCCTTGACCGTGGTGTTGGCCGACTTCAGGTAGGCCGCCACGGTCTGCTTGCCGTCGGCAGCCTTCACAAAGACCTGGTCCAGCAGGCTGACTTCCTTCAGGAACTTCTGCACCGAGCCTTCGACCATCTTGGCGACGATGTCGGCCGGCTTGCCGGATTCGGCAGCCTTCTCCGTGGCAATGCGGCGCTCCTTATCGACCAGGTCTGCCGAGACTTCGGCGCTGGACAGCGCTGCCGGCTTCATGGCGGCCACGTGCATGGCAACGTCCTTGGCGGCGACGTCGTCACCCTCGAACTCGACCATCACGCCAATGCGGGTGCCGTGCAGGTAGGACGCCAGCTTGGTGCCGCTGTAGCGCCGGAAACGGCGGATCGACATGTTCTCGCCGATCTTGCCGATCAGGCCCTTGCGCACGTCTTCCACCGTCGGGCCGAAACCTTCCTGGGACAGCGGCAGCGCCGACAGCGCAGCCACATCAGCCGGGTTGGCTTCAGCAACCAGGCCGGCCAGCGCGTTCACGAAGGCCAGGAAAGCGTCGTTCTTCGAGACAAAGTCGGTCTCGCAGTTGACTTCGATCAGGGCACCATTGCCGCCGACCACGGCCGAGGCGACGATGCCTTCGGCGGTGATGCGCGAGGCAGCCTTGCCGGCCTTGTTGCCGAGCTTGACGCGCAGGATCTCTTCAGCGCGGGCCAGGTCGCCTTCGGCTTCAGTCAGCGCCTTCTTGCACTCCATCATCGGGGCGTCGGTGCGGGCACGCAGTTCGCCCACCATGCTTGCGGTGATAGCAGCCATTTCTCTTCTCCAGATTTCGGTTGGCAAAAGGGGCCTCGCGGCCCCTTTCAAATGCAGGGCGGAAGGGCTTTAAGCCTCTTCGGAGACCTCGACGAACTCGTCGCCGGCGGGAGCAACCGCAGCCAGCACTTCGTTCGTGGCGTTGGCCTTGCCTTCGAGCACGGCGTCAGCAACGGCGCGGGCGTACAGCGCCACAGCCTTGGCCGAGTCGTCGTTGCCGGGGATGACGTAGTCGATGCCGATGGGCGAGTGGTTGGTGTCCACCACGCCGATGACGGGAATGCCGAGCTTCTTGGCTTCGGCAACGGCAATCTTGTGATAGCCGACGTCGATGACGAAGATGGCATCGGGCAGTGCGGTCATGTCCTGGATGCCGCCGATGTTCTTCTCGAGCTTGGCGATGTCGCGCTGGAACATCAGCGCTTCCTTCTTGATCGCGGGCTGGGTGCCGGCGTCAATCTGGGCCTGCATGTCCTTCAGGTTCTTCAGCGAGGTCTTGACCGTCTTGAAGTTGGTCATCATGCCGCCGAGCCAACGCGAGTCGACGTAGGGCATGCCGGCGCGCTGGGCTTCCAGGGCGACGACTTCACGGGCCTGGCGCTTGGTGCCGACCATCAGGATGGTGCCGCGCTTGGCAGCCAGCGAGCGGACGAACTTCATCGCGTCGTTGAACGCAGGCAGCGTCTTCTCGAGGTTGATGATGTGAATCTTGTTGCGATGGCCGTAGATATACGGGGCCATCTTGGGATTCCAGAAGCGGGTTTGGTGGCCGAAATGGACGCCGGCTTCCAGCATCTCGCGCATCGTGACAGACATGGGTCTTACTCCGAAGGTTGTGTCTAAAATCCGGCCCGAATTGCGTTGCAGCATCTGGAAACGCTTGTTTCTCAAGCGAAATCCAGGCCGCAAACTACAACACCTTTGAGTGGCCGGTTTGCGATTTGTTGCGACGGTGGCGACCGAGAAGTTCAGCCACAACACCCTCACAACCGTTCTGCCGAGTCTTGCAACGCCTAAAACAGCGCAGCACCCCCGGCAAAACCCGCAGAGTATACACAAACCCATGGCCTTTCCCAGCCGACGCCGCTTTGCAGCGGCCGCAAGCTTGCCCGTCAGGGCGTCCCTCCGGGTGTGCGCTTGACCCGCCGCGTCGCGGTGGTTGGTGCCGGCCTGGCCGGTGTGACGACGGCCTACGAACTGGCCGCCTTGGGGCTCCAGGTGCAGGTCTTCGAGCGCGGCGGCAGCGTCGCCGAGCAGGCCAGCTTCGCCAGCAACGCCCTGCTCTCGCCCTTTACACCCAACTTGGCAGACACCACGTCACCGGCACCTCTGGCCTTTCGACTTCGTCGTTGGCGCGCGGGGCGCAGCACGGGTGACGCAGCAGGCCAACTTGTTGCGCTGAGCCAGTTGGGTCTGGCCCGTGCCGTTGACCTGCGCCGCGCACTGGGCTTGGACGATGAAGCGACCGATGGCCTTCTCGTCGCGCTGACTGACGCCAAGCGCGTCGCAACCGCCCAGGCCCGACTGGCGGGTTGGAAGGCCCTGGGCCTGCAGGTCGAGCTCATCGAGGCGGGCGAGGCTCGGCTGCGCGAACCCGGCCTGAACGCTGACGCCCCGCTGGCCGCGGCGCTGGCCTTCGCCCGCGGCGGTGCCGGCAATCCGCGCCTCTTCGCCCAGCAACTGCGCCTGCAAGCCCAGCGCCTGGGCGCAGGGTTTCGCTTCCACACCACCGTGCGCGCCATCGCCATCGCCGCCGACGGCACCGGCCTGATGCTGCGCCACGAGTACACACCGCCGCTGGAGGCGCCGATCCGCGGCACCGAGCGCGACGCCGGAGACACCCTGCCGCAGCTGCCCGGCGCTCAGGACGAACGCTTCGACGCTGTGGTGTTGTGCAACGGCCTGGACGCCGCCACGTTGTCGGGCCAACGCCTGCCCCTGGCGGCGCAGCACGAAGCCTCGGTCACGGCACCGCTGCGGCTGCTCGAAGCCCATCCCGACCTGGGCCCCAAGGCTGGCTGGATCGACCCGACGCTGGGCCTGGCCATTGCCCGCACCGGCCAGCGCGTACGCGTGACCGGCGGCCTCACCGTCGCCGGCGCCCGAACCCGAGTGACCCCGGACTTCGAAGCCCTGCACCGCGGCCTGCAACACTGGTTCCCTGGCTCGGTGCTGCACAGCCAAGTGCAGCAGAGCCAGAGCCGCCGCGCGCTGCCGGCCGATGGCCTGCCCGTGCTTGGCAGCGGCGGTCGCGCGGGCTTGTGGCTCAACATCTCGCCAGGCGGACTGGGCTGGGGCCTGGCCTGTGGCAGCGCCCAGATCCTGGCCCAGCAGATCGCCGGGCTGGCACCCGCGCTGGACATCGCCGCACTCGGGCCGCAACGACTGCTCTAAGCTCATGGGCATGCATCCGGTGCTGCCCACGACCTCCACGCTGCCGCTGTTCGATGTAGCGGCCAGCAGGCGCATTGAGGCGCGCGCGCTCGCCCACTCGCCCGACCTGATGGAACGCGCAGGACTGGCCGTCGCCAAGCTCGCCCTGGCGCTGCGCCGGGGCGCAGGCCCGGTATGGGTGGTCTGCGGCCCCGGCAACAACGGCGGCGACGGCCATGTTGCCGCGCGACGGTTGGCCGAGGTCGGTGTTCCGACCCACGTGAGCCACGACGCGCCGCAGTGCCCTTCTCTCGTCATCGACGCGCTGCTTGGCCTGGGCCTGAATCGCGCGCCCTCACCCGAGCTGCTGGCACCCATCGTCGCAATGGGCAATTGCGGCGCACCCGTCCTCGCCGTTGATCTGCCCAGCGGCCTGCTCGCCGACACCGGCCAGCTCGCAGGCGAACGCGCCGTGCGCGCCGATCACACACTGACACTGCTGACGCTCAAGCCCGGCCTCTTCACCGGCGAGGGACGCGCGCACGCAGGACGGATCTGGTTCGACGAGTTGGGCATTGCACCCGACGAGTCGCCCACGGCCGACCTGCTCGGCCCGGGCGCTGCCCTGCATCGCAGCCCGACCAGCCACAAGGGCAGCCACGGCCAGGTGCTGGTCGTGGGCGGAGCACCGGGTATGCAGGGCGCCGCCCGGCTGGCCGCCCGCGCGGCCCTGGCCTGTGGCGCGGGACGGGTCTATCTGGACCTGCTGGGGCTCGGCCCCGCCGAGGTCGCTGACTCCGGCTGGCTCGAGTTGATGCGCGGCCGGCTCACGGAGCTGCCCCAGGCAGTGGGCGTCATCGGCTGTGGCGCTGGCGACGCCATCACACCCCATTTGCCCTCACTGCTGCAAACGCTGCCGCGCCTCGTCATCGATGCCGACGCGCTGAACGCCATCGCTGCCGACACAACTCTGCAGTCCCTTGTGCGCACAAGGCCAGCAGGCTCCACGCTGCTGACGCCACATCCGCTCGAAGCCGCCCGCCTGCTAAATCGCGGCACAACCGCCATTCAGGCCGACCGCCTCGCCGCTGCGCAGGAACTGGCCTTGCAATTGGGCTGCACCGTCGTCCTCAAGGGCTCGGGCAGCGTGATCACCTCACCGGCCGAGCGGCCGGCGCTCTGCGCCAGCGGCGGCCCGGCCCTGGCTACAGCCGGCAGCGGCGACGTGCTGGCCGGCTGGCTGGGCGGGCTGTGGGCTCAGCAACCATCCGCCACGGCTCACGCCATCGCCTGCACCGGCGTGGACGCGCACGGCCGCGCCGGCGAGTACGGCGGCGTGCTGCGCGCCGGCGAGCTCATCGAGCGCCTGGCGGCGCTGCGCTGACGCTCAGCGGCGCTTGCGCGGCGCGGCCTTGGCAGCCGTTTTCTTGGCGGCGCGCTTGGCGGCCTGCTGTGCGGCCTTGACCGGATGCAGGGACGCGACGACTTCCTTGCGGCTCTTCTTCACGTCGCGATCCTGCTGGCGCACATCGTCCAGCGTCTCGACGGCCGTCTTGGGCGCGCGCTTGCGGGTTGGTGTCTTGCCCGGGACTTTGCCCGTGGGTTTGGATGCCCCGCCGCGCCCGGATGAGCGCGCGTCTTCGGCGTCGCGCACCAGGCGGAAGTCGATGCGCCGGCCGTCCAGGTCAACACGGCTGACCTGCACCTGCACGCGGGCGCCGGTCGCGTAGCGAATGCCGGTGCGCTCGCCACGCAGTTCCTGGCGCACCTCGTCGAAGCGGTAGTACTCGCCGCCCAGCTCGGTGATGTGCACCAAGCCCTCGACGTAGAGCGCATCCAGTTGCACGAAGAGGCCGAAGGACGTGACCGCACTGACGGTGCCGGCGAACTCCTCGCCGAGGCGGTCGCGCATGTAGCGGCACTTCAGCCAAGCCTCGACATCGCGGCTGGCCTCGTCGGCACGACGCTCGTTGGCGCTGCAATGCGCGCCCACGACCTCCCAGCGCTCGGCCTCGTTGCGGGCGTCTGCCGGGTTGGGCGGCGCTGGCCGGCCGGGGCGCTTGGGCGCCTGCGGCACGTTCATCTTGCTGGCGTCCAGCGTGTAGCGCTTGCTCGCCAGCAGGCATTTGATGACGCGGTGGACCAGCAGGTCGGGATAGCGCCGGATCGGGCTGGTGAAGTGGGTGTAGGCCGGGTAGGCCAGGCCGAAATGGCCGGAATTGGTGCCGGTGTAGATGGCCTGCTGCATGGAGCGCAGCAGCATGGTGTGGATCTGCTGCGCGTCGGGCCTGTCTTTGGTCGCCTGGGCGATCGCCTGGAATTCACGCGGCGTCGGGTCGTCGGACACACCCATGCCAATGCCCAGCGAGCGCAGATAGTTCTGCAGCGTCGTGCGCTTCTCGGGCGTCGGACCTTCGTGCACGCGGTAGAGCGAGTGGTGCTTGGACGACTGGATGAAATCGGCCGAGCAGGTGTTCGCGGCCAGCATCGCCTCCTCGATCAGCCGGTGCGCGTCGTTGCGCGTGCGCGGGATGATCTTCTCGATACGGCCGTTGTCGTCGCAGACGATCTGCGTCTCGGTGGTCTCGAAGTCGATGGCGCCACGGCGGCCCCGCTCTGCCAGCAGCGCGCGGTAGACCTCGTGCAGATGCAGCAGATGCGGCACCAGCTCGCGGCGCTTGGCGGCCTCGGGGCCATGGGTGTTGGCCAGGACGGCCGCGACCTCGGTGTAGGTGAAGCGCGCGTGTGAGCAGATCACGGCCGGATAGAACTGGTAGGCGCTGACCGTGCCATCGGTGGACACGAGCATGTCGCAGACCATGCTGAGCCGGTCTTCATACGGGTTCAGCGAGCACAGCCCGTTGGACAGCTTCTCGGGCAGCATCGGGATGACACGGCGTGGGAAGTAGACCGACGTCGCCCGTTCGTAGGCATCGGCGTCCAGCGGCTCGCCGGGCTTCACGTAGTGCGACACGTCGGCAATGGCCACCAGCAGGCGCCAGCCCTCGACGGCCTTCTTGCCACGCCCCTGCTTGAAGGGTTCGCAGTAGACGGCGTCGTCGAAGTCGCGCGCATCCTCGCCATCGATGGTGACCAGCGGCACGTCGCGCAGGTCGATGCGGTGCTTGAGATCGGCGGCGCGCAGCTTCTCAGGCAGCTTGGCGCTCTGCGTCAACGTTTCGGGGCTGAAGCGATGCGGCACGTCGTACTTGCGCACCGCGATCTCGATCTCCATGCCGGGATCGTCGATCTCGCCGAGCACTTCGACGACACGACCGACCGGTTGCGAGTACAGCGACGGCGGCTCAGTCAACTCGACAGCAACAACCTGCCCTGCGGTCGCGTTGGCAATGCCGTTTTTGGGGATCAGGATGTCCTGGCCCATGCGCCGGTCCTCAGGCGCAACCAGCCAGATACCGGACTCGAGCAACAGGCGGCCGATCAGCGGCCGCTTCTTGCGCTCGAGGATCTCGAGCACCTTGCCCTCCGGACGACCGCGCTTGTCGAAGCGCACGACGCGCACGCGCAGCCGGTCGCCGTGCATGACGGCATGCGTTTCCTGCGACGACAGATAGACGTCGGCGGCACCGTCGTCGGGGATCAGGAAACCATGACCATCGCGATGACCCTGCAACGTGCCTTCGACTTCGCCGAGCAGGCCGGCGCCTTCGCCCTTAGTCGACGGGTTTGAGTTCTTCAAGTTTTTAATGATATGATCCTTGCTTTCCTGAAACGGCCCAGGCACTTCGTTTGAAGTCTTGAGCAACTAGCCCAGGTGGCGGAATTGGTAGACGCACTAGTTTCAGGTACTAGCGGGTAACTCCGTGGAGGTTCGAGTCCTCTCCTGGGCACCAAAACAAAAGACAAAAGGCCAGCACGCAAGTGCTGGCCTTTTGTCTTTTGGCGCCCAGGAGAGGACTCGAAGGGCACGTCACCGAGGACCGAGGGCAAGCCCCGCGGCTTGCCCGACGCCTCGATGAAGGCTTCGCGCTTGCAAGCGCGAAGCCGCCTGCCGGGGTCGCCGGAGGTGACCGAGTCCCCGCCGATGCGCCCTCGATGGGCGCTTCGGCGAGTGGTGGCACAAACCGAGTTCTGTCGTGCCACGCCCTCGTTCCCCTCAAACAGCGAACTTCTTCGCCAGCAGCTCCGGCCCCATGCCGTCGTACTCCTCGAACGGCTGATGGATCCACGGCGAGGTTTCCAGCATCTCGCAGTAGTAGTCCGGCATGTAGGCAGAAACCTTTTTGGTCCAGATGACCGCCGAGCGCAACTCGGTGATGGACGGCATGCCGCGCAGGCGCTCCACCACGGCCTTCAGCGTGACGCCCGAATCGGCCAAGTCATCCACCAGCAGCACGCGGCCGGCCAGTTCGCCCTTGGGCATGGTGATGTACTTGGCCATGTCCAGGCGACCCTGGATGGTGCCGGCCTCGGCGCGGTAGGAGCTGGTCGACATGATGCCCAGGGGCTTGTCGAAGACGCGCGACAGCACGTCGCCCGGGCGCATGCCACCGCGGGCCAGGCAGAGGATCTGGTCGAACTGCCAGCCCGAAGCGTGCACCTTGAGGGCCAGGCGCTCGGTCAGCAGGTGGTACTCGTCCCAGGACACGTAGAGGTGTTTGCCGTCGTCGGTCAGCATGATGGCGGGGTCTCCGTCGAATAGGTTTGAAGTGTCGGGCGAATTTCAGGACGAATAGGGGTGGCGCAGCACGATGGTGTGCTCGCGGTCGGGGCCGGTCGAGACCATGTCGATGGGCGCGCCGATGACTTCTTCCACGCGCTTCAGATAGCTGCGCGCATTGGCCGGCAACTTGTCCCAGGCAGTGACGCCGAAGGTCGTCTCGGGCCAGCCCGGAAAGGTCTCGAACACGGGCTCGCAGGCCTCGATCTCGTCGGCGTCCAGCGGCAGGATGTCGAGCAGCTTGCCATCGAGCTGGTAGCCCACGCACATCTTGATCTCGGTCAGGCCGTCCAGCACGTCCAGCTTGGTCAGGCACAGGCCGGTGATGCCATTGATGATGATGGAGCGCTTCAGCGCAGCGGCGTCCAGCCAGCCGCAGCGGCGCGCGCGGCCGGTCACGGTGCCGCGCTCCTGGCCGACGGTGGACAGGTGGTAGCCCACGGTCCCGGGCGTTTCCCAGTCCAGCTCGGTCGGGAAGGGCCCGGAGCCCACGCGCGTCGTGTAGGCCTTGGTGATGCCCAACATGTAGTGCAGCATCTGCGGGCCGACGCCAGCGCCGGCGGCGGCATTGCCGGCCACGCAATTGCTGGACGTCACGTAGGGATAGGTGCCGTGGTCGATGTCCAGCAGCGTGCCCTGGGCGCCTTCGAACAGGATGTTGGCGCCAGCCTTGCTCGCTTTGTGGATCATGTAGCCGACGTCGGCCAGCATGGGCTTGATGGCTTCGGCCATCTTCATCGCCTGCTCGAAGATGGGCTCGAAGGCCAGCGGCTCGCCCTTCAGATAGCCCGACAGCGCGAAGTTGTGCAGGTCCAGCAGCTCGCGCAGCTTCTTGGCGAAGCGCTCAGGGTGCTTCAGGTCCTGGGCGCGCAGCGCGCGGCGGGCGACCTTGTCCTCGTAGGCCGGGCCGATGCCCTTGCCGGTGGTGCCGATCTTGCCGCTGCCGCTGGTCTCGCGCAGCTGTTCGCGCGCCCTGTCCACGGCGACGTGGAAGGGCAGGATCAGCGGGCAGGACTCGCTGATGAACAGGCGCGAACGCACCTCGACGCCGGCCGCTTCCAGGCGCTCGATCTCGGTCAGCAGATGGGTGGGGTCCACCACGACGCCATTGCCGATGTAGCAGGCCACGCCGTCGCGCATGATGCCGCTGGGGATCAACTGCAGCGCGGTCTTCACGCCCTTGATGACCAGCGTGTGGCCTGCGTTGTGGCCGCCCTGGAAGCGCACCACGCCCTGGGCGTGATCCGTCATCCAGTCCACGACCTTGCCCTTGCCCTCGTCACCCCATTGGGTGCCGACGACGACCACATTGCGTCCACGCGCGGTTTGGCTCTGCATCTTGTTTGCCTGCTAGCTTTGGATTGGGAAGGGCCGCCGGCGCTCAAAGCGCGCGGACGATCCAGTCAGTGTGCTCGCGAACCAGTTCGCGGTCACAGTCGAATTCATCGGCCTCGTGCTCATGGCCCGGCAGCACGCAGACCACGGTCTCGCCCTGCTCACGCAAGGCCCGTACAGCCTGGCGCAGTGAAGCATCCTCGCCCCACGGCGCGCGCACGGCGGCGCGCAAAGGCGTGGCCGGCACCAGGGCCACCAGCGTCTTCAGGTCCAGACTGAAGCCGACGGCCGGGCGGCGGCGGCCGAAAGCGGCACCGACCTCGTCATAGCGCCCGCCGCGCAGCACGGCGTCGGAGCAGCCCGAGGCATAGGCGGCGAAGCGGATGCCGGTGTAGTAGGCATAGCCCTGCAGATCGGCCAGGTCAAAGCCCAGCGCCACCTCGGGGTGGGCAGCGGCAAGATGGCCGGCCAGCCAGTCCAGGTCGGCCAGGGCGGCCTGGACCAGAGGGTGACCGGGCAGCCGGCGCGCGGCATCGGCCAGCACTTCCCGGCCACCGAACAGACTGGGTAGCGCCAGCAAAGCATCGCGTGTGACGGCCGGCATGCCCGCGCTCAGCGCGGCCAGTGCGGAGAGGTCCTTGGCGGCCAGCGCCGCCGTCAGCGCTTCCAGCGTCTCGGGAGCCAGCTTGATGCCTTCCAGCACGCCTTGCAGCAGGCGTGCATCGCCAAGGTCCAGCATCACGTCGCTCAAGCCGGCTCGGCGCAGCGCGTCCAAGGCCAATTCATGCACCTCAAGGTCGGCTTCCAGGCCGGCATGGCCATAGATCTCGACACCGAACTGCAAGGGCTCGCGGCTGGTGTTGAGGCCATCCGGCCGCGTGTGCGCGATGGGCCCGCAGTAGCACAGGCGAGTCACGCCCTGGCGGTTCAGCAGGTGGGCGTCGATGCGAGCGACCTGGGGCGTCGTATCGGCACGCAGGCCAAGCGACCGGCCCGAGAGCTGGTCAACCAGCTTGAAGAGCTTGATTTCGGAGCCACTGCCCGTGCCGGAAAGCAGCGAGTCGAGATGCTCCAGCAGCGGCGGAATGACGAGCTCGCAGCCGTAGCTGCGGGCCATGTCGAGCAGTTCTCTACGCAGCTCTTCGATGTGGCGCGCCTGCGAAGGCAGAACATCGGCGATGTGCTCGGGCAGCAGCCAAGCAGAGGACATGGGCGAAGGCAGGCGGTTAAAAACGGCATTCTACCGGTGCCTCCCGGGCCCAGCCTTCAGATCAGCGCAACCAGAGCAGTCCGAACACACCCATCAGGATGCTGGCCAGGCCGATGAAACGAATCTGCCCATCGCTCATCGCCAGGATGCGGCTGAAGACCTCGCGCCAGCGCGCCGGGCTGAGCAGGGGCATCAGCCCCTCGATGACCATCACCAGCGCAAGCGCGGTGAGGAGTTCGTTCACTTGCGCGCCGGTGCGACGGCGGCCGCGGCGCCGGAGCCCCGCATGGCCTTGAAGAAGTCGCTGGATGGATCGACCACCATCACGTCGCTCTTCCTGCTGAAGCTGGCGCGGTAAGCCTCCAGCGAGCGGTAGAACTGGGCGAACTGGGGATCACGGCCAAAGGCTTCGGCGTACAGGGCAGAGGCCTTGGCGTCGCCCTCGCCTTTGATGAGCTGGGCATCACGGAAGGCCTCGGCAACGATGATTTCGCGCTGGCGATCGGCATCGGCCTTGATCTGCTCGCCCTCGGCGGAGCCGGTGGACCTGGCCTCGGCGGCCACGCGCTTGCGTTCCGAATCCATGCGGCGGTAGACCGACTCGGTGATGCTGGCCGCGAAGTCCACACGCTTGATGCGCACGTCAACGACCTCGATGCCGAACTGCTTGGCCTCGTCGGCCAGGCGTTTGCGCACGTCCTGCATGATCTTCTCGCGCTCGGTGGCCAGCACGGCGATGACGGTGCGCTTGGTCACTTCATCGTTGAAGGCGGCCTGCACGACGGGCACCAGGCGGTTCTCGACGTTGCGCATGTCAGCGCCGCTGTTGCGGATGAACTGGCGCGGCTCGGCGACGCGCCACTTGATGAGCCAGTCGATGACCAGGCTCTTCTTTTCAGCTGTGAAGACGGGCCGCGACTCGGTGCTGTCAAGCGTCTGCACGCGGCGGTCCAGCAGCACGACGTTTTGCAGCGGCGGCGGCAGCTTGAACTTCAGGCCCGGCTCGGTAACGACTTCCTTGATCTCGCCGAGCGCATAGATGACGGCGAACTGGCGCTGGTCGACGATGAAGAGCATCGACGACAGCAGCATCAGGACGACGATGGCGCCGGCGACGATGGCGGCAATACGGTTCATTCGGATGGTCCTCGATCAGCGGCCGTCGCGGCTGCGCTGGTTGTCACGGCTGCGCAGGTCGTTGGCACTGGGCAGCGTCTGCGGCTCGGGCACGGTGGTCGGCTGCGGTGCCGACACGGTCACGGTGCCGCTGCTGCCTTGCTGCAGCAGCTTGTCCAGCGGCAGGTAGAGCAGGTTGGAGCCGCTCTTGCTGTCCACCATCACCTTGCTGACGTTGGTGTAGACCTGCTGCATCGCGTCGATGTAGAGGCGGTCGCGCGTGACCTGGGGCGCCTTCTGGTACTCGGTCAGCACGCTCTTGAAGCGCGCCGCATCGCCCTCCGCCGTTGCGATGACACGGGCCTTGTAGCCCTCGGCCTGCTCGCGCAGCCGGGCGGCATCGCCTCGCGCACTCGGGATCTTGTCGTTCGCGTAAGCCTGGGCCTCGTTCTTCAACTGCTCACGGTTGGCATTGGCCTTCTGCACGTCGTCAAACGCCGCCTGCACCTGCTCGGGCGGCTGCACGCTCTGCACATTGACGTTGACGACCTGGATGCCGGCCTTGAGGCGATCCAGCTGGACCTGGATGGACTTGACCAGGTCAGCGGCGATGGCGTCGCGCTGCTCATAGAGCACCGAATCCATCGTGCTCTTGCCGACGATCTCGCGCACCGCCGACTCTGCGGCCAGCAGCACGGCCTGCTCGGGGTCACGGTTCTCGAACAGGAAGTCGCGCAGGTCACGGATGGTGAACTGCACCGTGAAGCGGATATCGACGATGTTCTCGTCCTGCGTCAGCATGGACGAGTCGCGCAGGCCGGTGGCGGCGACGACCGAACTGCGCCCAACCTCGACCTGGCGCAGCTGCGAGACCGGCTGGATCTCATGCGCCTGGAAGGGATAGGGCAGGCGCCACTGGAAACCAGCTTCGACCGTCTTGCTGTACTTGCCGAAGGAAGTGATGACGCCCTGCTGGCCTTCCTGCACGATGAAGAAGCCGCTGGCCAGCCAGCCCAAAACGACAACGCCGGCGATGAGGCTCAGGCCAATACCGGCGCCCTTCATGTCGGGCGAGCCACCGGAGCCGCTGGGGCCGGATGGCCCGCTGGACTTGCCACCGAACATGCCCGAGAGCTTGCGATTGAATTCGCGCCAGAGCTCATCGAGATCGGGCGGGCCGTCGTTGCGGCCGTTGTTCAGCAACCGGCTCGCGGCACGGGCGACCGGCGTCATCAGACGCTGGGCCCAGGTGCTGCGGGGCGTGGTGTGAGGAGTGCTGCTCATGCCTGGGAGGGGTCTGAGGAAGAAGTTTCGGGATCCGACGAATCAGTGTCGAAACGTGGGTCCCGTTCGTCGGGAATCAAGGGCTGGACCTGCATGGCGGTCGCAATCAGCTGGCGCAACTCGGCAAGTCCGCTGCCATCCAGGGCGCTGACGAAGACTCGCGGCGTCGGCTCGGTACTGCCATTGGCGCGCAGCACGGCGTCGACGATCTCGCGCGGGCGCTGATCGCCGGGCAGCAGATCCTGCTTGTTGTAAACCAGGATCTGCGGCACGTCGGCCGCACCAATCTCGGCCAGCACGCGCTCGACCTCCGCCATCTGTTCCTCCAGCACCGGGCTGGCGGCATCAACGACATGCAGCAGTAGGTCGGCGTCGGCCGCCTCCTGCAGCGTGGCGCGAAAGGCCTCGACGAGCTTGTGCGGCAGGTCGCGGATGAAGCCCACGGTGTCAGACAGCGAGACGCTGGCCGCGGCCTGCTCCAGGTAGAGGGAGCGCGTCGTCGTGTCCAGCGTCGCGAACAGCTGGTTGGCCGCATAGGCGCGCGCCTTGGTCAGCGCGTTGAACAGCGTGCTCTTGCCGGCGTTCGTGTAGCCGACCAGCGAAACCTTGAAGACGCCATTGCGCGAGCGCGCCTTGCGCTGCGTGCCGCGCTGGCGCTGCACCTGCTTCAGGCGTTCCTTGGTCTTCTTGATACGCTCGTCGATCATGCGGCGGTCCAGCTCGATCTGAGCCTCGCCGGGGCCGCCGCGCATGCCGATGCCACCACTCTGGCGCTCCAGGTGGCTCCAGCGCCGCACCAGGCGCGTGGCCAGGTATTGCAGGCGCGCGAGTTCGACCTGCAGCTTGCCCTCGTGGCTTTGCGCACGGGCGGCAAAGATCTCGAGAATCAGCGCGGTGCGGTCGGCGACGGGCACGCCGAGCACGCGCTCCAGGTTGCGCTGCTGGGCCGGCGAAATGGCCTGATCGAACAGCACCGTGTGGGCCTGGTGGGCCAGCACGAGCAGCTTGATCTCGTCGGCCTTGCCGGAGCCGACGAACAGGGCGGCGTCAGGCGCCGGGCGGCGGGCGATGACCTTGGCGACGGGCGTGTCACCGGCGGATTCCGCCAGCAGGGCCAGTTCATCCAGGCTCTCGTCAAAACCCTGGGCGTTGCGGTGACGACCGAAATCGACACCCACAAGAATGGCGCGCGCCGCCTCGGAGGGCGGCGTCGCGTCGTGGGCAGAGGTCGAGGACAAGGGGTGGGGATCAGGCGTCCGCGGGAGCGTCGCCGGCGTGGAAGTTGACCGCACGGCCCGGCACGACAGTCGAGATCGCGTGCTTGTAGACCATCTGCGTCACAGTGTTGCGCAGCAGGACGACGTACTGGTCAAACGATTCGATGTGGCCTTGGAGCTTGATGCCGTTCACGAGGTAGATCGAAACGGGCACATGCTCTTTGCGGAGCAGGTTCAAAAAGGGGTCCTGCAAAAGTTGGCCTTTGTTGCTCATCGGTATGCTCCGAGTTATTCGGGGGGATGGGGGACTACGGGTAAGACCTTAACACAGCGTCTCAGGCCCTCCAGAGGTCAGCCTAGGTCTTTTCGTCGAAGGGATTCTTCGAAGAACGCAGCTCGATCTTCAGCGGCGTTCCGACCAGCTTGTAGTGCGCGCGGATGCGGCCTTCCAGATAGCGCTTGTAGACCTCGGTGACACCGTCCAGCGCATTGCCGTGGATGACGACGATGGGCGGGTTCTGGCCGCCTTGGTGGGCATAGCGCATCTTGGGGCGCGAAACCCCCGAGCGCTTGGGCTGCTGATGCTCCGTGGCTTCCTGGATGAGGCGGGTCAGCACCGGCGTCGTCATCTTGCGGTAGGCCGAGGCGTAGGCGTCGGCCAGCGAATTCCAGACCGCCGACAGGCCCTGGCGCTTCAGCGCCGAGATGTTGTGCATCGGCGCGAACTTCAGGAAGGTCAGACGCTGCTCGATCTGGCGCTGCAGCGTCTCACGCTGGTAGCTGTCGACGGCGTCCCACTTGTTGAGCGCAAGCACCACCGCACGGCCGCTGTCGAGGATGTAGCCGGCGATGTGGGCATCCTGGTCGGTCACGCCCTGGGTCGCGTCCAGCAGCAGCAGCACGACGTGCGCGTCGGCAATCGCCTGAAGCGTCTTGACGACCGAGAACTTCTCGATGGCCTCGAAGACCTTGCCCTTGCGGCGCAGGCCGGCCGTGTCGATGAGCTTGAATTTCTGGCCGTTGCGCTCGAAATCGACCGAGATCGCGTCGCGGGTCGTGCCCGGCATGTCGAAGGCGACGAGGCGCTCTTCGCCCAGCCAGGTGTTGATCAGCGTGCTCTTGCCGACGTTGGGCCGGCCGGCCACGGCCAGGCGGATGACGCCGTCCTGCTGCGGCCCGGCACCGAATTCCTCGGTGGCGTCCTCGAAGGGCTCCAGCACCGCGTCCAGCAGGCTGCGGATGCCCTGGCCATGGGCCGACGAGATCGGATGCGGTTCGCCCATGCCGAGCTCATGGAACTCGGCCAGCAAAGGCGATTCGCTCATGCCCTCGGCCTTGTTGACGGCCAGATGCACGCGCTTGTTGACGCTGCGCAGATAGCGCGCAATGTCGCTGTCGTGCGCCGACAAACCCAGGCGGATATCGACGACGAAGATGACCGCATCGGCCTCGGCCACGGCCTGCTTGGTCTGCTTGGCCATCTCCTTGACGATGCCGGTGCTGCTGTCGGGCTCGAAGCCGCCGGTGTCGATGCAGATGAACTCGCGGTCGCCCATGCGGCCGTCGCCGTAGTGGCGGTCGCGCGTCAGGCCGGCGAAGTCGGCCACGATGGCGTCGCGCGACTTGGTCAGGCGGTTGAACAGCGTCGACTTGCCCACATTGGGGCGGCCGACCAGGGCAATGACAGGTTTCATTCGGCGGTGATCGCGAACAGGCCGCCGCTCTTGGTCGCAACGAGGGCCGTGTCGCCCTGCAGCGCGATCGTGACGACCGGCGAGCCGTCGGTGGCCAGGCGTGAGCGCGTCTTGCCGGTGTCGCGGTCGATCAGATGGACCTGGCCCTCGAAGTCGCCGATCAGCACCTGCTTGGCCGTCACAACGGGTTCGGACAGCTTGCGGCGCTGGAACTGGTCCGCCGACCAGGCGAGGTCGCCGTTGGCCAGCTTCCAGGCCGACAGGCGGTCGGAGGCGTCGCCGGCGACGACGACCTGGGCGTCAGCGCCGATGCCGTTGGTGCCACCGACGACGCGGTTCCACAGCGCGCTGCCGCGCTCGGCGTTCACGCAACCCACCGAGGACTGGAAAGCGCGCGCGCAGATCACCTCGCCCTGGCGCACAGCCGGGCCAACCAGGTCGGCCAGGCGCTCGACTTCATTCGTGCCACGCGGCGTGGCCACGCTGGCTTCCCAGCGCAACTGGCCCTTGACCGGGTCGACACCGGCCAGGCGCGGGCCTTGGCCGACCACCAGTGTGTCCTTGTAGGCCAGCAGCACACCGGCCTTGGCCAGCGTCAGCGGCTCGCCGGGGCGCTTCAGCTCCCAGATCTTGCGGCCATCCAGCGCGTCGAAGGCCAGCACTTGGCGGTCCAGCGTCAGCGTGAAGACACGCTCGCCAGCCACCAAGGGCGCAGCGACGACGGGCGTCGGCAGGGCCTTCTTCCAGGCCACCTTGCCGTTGTCCAGCACGACCAGTTCGTTGTCACGGTTGACGACAGCGGCAAAGCGGCCATCGCTGCCGATCCCGGCCGACAGCTTGGCGCCCACATCGCCGCGCCAAAGCTCGCGGCCATCGACGGCGGCCAGCGCGCGCACGCTGCCATCGCTGCTGGCGACGACGAAGCGGTCACCAGGCGTCGCGATGCTGAGCGGGAAGCCGATGTTGTCGCCCTTGGCGCTCCAGACGATGCGGCCGCTGGCCGGGCCGGACAGGGTCTCCAGCGCAGCCGGCTTGTCCTTCTCGCTGCCGAACCAGGAGGTCCACGTCGAGCTGATCGTGGAACAGCCGGTCAGCGAAGCCGCCAGCAGCGAGATCAGGGCAACCCGCCTCATTGCGCGGCTCCGGCGGCTTCGACGGCGGTCGGCACACCCAGCGTCGCCAGCTTGGCCTCGACGATGCGGCGGTAGTCCTGGGTCTTCTCCAGGCCAGCCAGGGCCTTCTGGTACTCGGCCTTGGCGGCGTCGCGCTTGTCCTGCAACAGCAGCAGGTCGCCACGGCGGTCAGCCACCAGGGCGGCGAATTCGGTCGTCTTGATCGCGTCCAGCGTCTTGCCGGCTTCGTCATAGGCCTTGGCGTCGAGCTGCAGGCCGGCCAGACGCAGGCGGGCCACGTCGCGGTAGGGGCCGCCCTCGGCGCCCTGCTCGGCCACCCAGGTCAGGCTCTGTTTGGCGTCGTCGGCCTTGCCCTTGTCCAGCTGCAGCTTGGCAACCTGCAACCCGGCCTGGGCCGCATAACCTGTGCCGCCGTAACGGGCTTTCAGGTCGCCCGCGGCGATGGCGGCCTTGTCGACGTCCTGGGCGGCCAGGGCGCGGTCGAATTCGTCGTACATCGCGGCGGCCTTGGCAGCTTGGTCGCGCTGATACCAGTTCCAGCCTTGCCAGGCGGCAAAGGCGGCCAGGACGGCGGTCAGCACCCAGGTGATGAGGTTGCCCCAGCGCTTCCAGAACGCTTTGAGTTGTTCGAGTTGTTCTTGTTCTTCGAGGTCGAGATGGGCAGCCATGGGAAAACTTCAGGAAAGGGTCTCGGGAGGCCCGGGATTATGCGGGGAGGAGGTCGGCGGCCCAGGAGGCCACGTCGGCGAGCGGCCGGCTGTGCTGTTCGCCACCGTCGCGCAGCGCCTTGACGCTCACCTCGTCACGGGCCAGTTCGTCGGCACCGAACACCAGCACGAAGCGCGCGCCCGAGCGGTCGGCCTTCTTGAACTGCGACGTGAACGAGCCGCCACCGGCGTGCATCTGCACGGCCACACCGGCCGCGCGCAGCGCTTCCAGCGTGGGCAGGATGCGGGGCAACTCGGCCGGGTCGGGCACGACGGCGTAGACGTCAGGAACGAGCGTGGGCGACTGCAGGCCCAGCGTCTCCAGCAGCAGCAGCAGGCGCTCCATGCCCATGCCGAAGCCCACGGCTGGCGTGGGCTTGCCGCCCAACTGCTCCACCAGGCCGTCATAGCGGCCGCCGGCGCAGATCGTGCCCTGGGCGCCGAGCTTGTCGGTGACCCACTCGAACACGGTGAGGTTGTAGTAGTCCAGCCCGCGCACCAGACGGGGGTTGATGCGGTAGGCCAGGCCCACCGAGTCCAGCAGTGCACGCACACCGTCGAAGTGGGCTTGGGATTCGGGGCCCAGGAAGTCCAGCAACTGGGGCGCACTCTCGGCCATGGCCTGCATGGCGGGGTTCTTGGTGTCCAGCACGCGCAGCGGGTTGGCGTACATGCGGCGCTTGGCTTCCTCGTCCAGCACGTCCTGGTGCTGCTCGAGGTAGCTGATCAAGGCCTCGCGGTGGGCGCGGCGCTCGTCGGGCTGGCCCAGGCAGTTGATCTCCAGCGTCACGTCCTGGCCTTCGATGAGGCCCAGTTCGCGCCACAGAGTGCGGGCCAGCAGGATGACCTCGGCGTCCACGTCCGGGCCGGCAAAACCGAGCGCCTCGATGCCCATCTGGTGGAACTGGCGGTAACGGCCCTTCTGCGGCTTCTCGCGGCGGAACATCGGGCCGATGTAGTACAGGCGACGCGGGCTGTCGCGCAGATAGCTGTGCTCGACCATGGCGCGCACAACGCCCGCCGTGCCCTCGGGGCGCAAGGCCAGGTGCTCGGCCTGGCCATGCTTGTCGGCGCGGTCCTCGAAGGCGTACATCTCCTTCTCGACGATGTCGGTCACCTCGCCGATGCCGCGCACGAACAGCGCCGTGGGCTCGACGATGGGCACGCGCACGTTCTGGTAGCCATAGCGCTGCAGCACGCTGCGCATCTTGGCCTCCAGCCACTCCCAGCGCGCCGATTCCGGCGGCAGGATGTCGTTCATGCCCTTCACCGCTTGCAGCGGCTGCAACTTCTTGGTCTCGCTCATGGAATCCGGGTTCAGGCCGTGGCTGTGGCGCCGAAGCGCTTCTCGATGTAGTTTTCGACCAGCGCGTGGAACTCGGCCGCAATGTTGTCGCCGCGCAGGGTCAGCGCCTTCTCGCCGTCGATGAAGACGGGCGCCGCCGGGGCCTCGCCGGTGCCGGGCAGGCTGATGCCGATGTCGGCATGCTTGCTCTCGCCGGGACCGTTGACGATGCAGCCCATGACGGCCACCTTCATCTCCTCGACACCCGGGTATTTGTTGCGCCAGACCGGCATCTGCAGGCGCAGGAAGTCGTCGATCTGCTTGGCCAGTTCCTGGAAGGTCGTGCTGGTCGTGCGGCCGCAGCCCGGGCAGGCGGTGACGCTCGGGTTGAAGTGGCGCAGGCCCAGGGCCTGCAGGATCTCGAGCGCCACGACCACTTCCTGGGTACGCGACTCGCCCGGCTGGGGCGTGAGGCTGACGCGGATGGTGTCGCCGATGCCTTCCTGGGCCAGGATGCCCAGCGCGACCGAGGAAGCGACCGTGCCCTTGGTGCCCATGCCGGCTTCGGTCAGGCCCAGGTGCAGCGCGTAGTCGCAGCGGCGGGCCAGCTCGCGGTAGACCGAGATCAGGTCCTGCACGCCGCTGACCTTGCAGCTGATGATGATGTTGTCGGGGTTCAGGCCCAGCTCGGCGGCATAGGCGGCCGACGTCAGCGCCGATTCGACGAGAGCCTGGTACATGACCGGCTTGGCGTCCCAGGGCTGGGCACGCTTGGCGTTCTCGTCCATGAACTGCGCGAGCAGCTCCTGGTCCAGGCTGCCCCAGTTGACGCCGATGCGCACGACCTTGTCGTACTTGGCTGCGGCCTCGACCATCATGGCGAACTGGCGGTCCTTCTTGTCGCCCTTGCCCACATTGCCGGGGTTGATGCGGTACTTGGACAGGGCCTGGGCCATGGCCGGATGCTCGGTCAGCAGGCGGTGGCCGTTGTAGTGGAAGTCGCCCACCAGCGGCACGTCGATGCCCATGCGATCGAGCTGCTCGCGGATGTAGGGCACGGCGTCGGCCGCCTCGGGCGTGTTGACGGTGATGCGCACCATCTCCGAGCCGGCAATCGCCAGCTCCTTGACCTGGATGGCCGTGCCGATGGCGTCCACCGTGTCGGTGTTGGTCATGGACTGCACGCGCACCGGTGCGTCGCCGCCGACCGTGACGACACGGCTGCCCCAGACCACGCGGGCCTGGCGGCTCCTGCGCGGCGCAGGTGCGGCCTCGGGGATGATCCATTCGCTCATCATTTCAACTCCAGTCGAGCGATGTTGTCCTTGGCTAGCGGCGCCAGGTCGACGGCGGCACCGCGCCATTCGACCTGGGTGCCGCGCACATTGCCAATGCGCAGCTTGTAGGGCGCGGCGCCCGTGAACTCCTGCTGTTCGCCCGCACGCAGCACCCGCGACAGCAGCGGCTGGCCCTTGGCGTCGGCAACCTCGATCCACGTATCGGCCGTCGCCGTCACGCGCAGCGCGCTGCCGGGCGAAGCGGTGACCGTCGCCTTCACCGGCGGCGCAGAGGCGGGCATGGCGGCGGGCGGCGGTGCAACATCACGCACCTGCAGCGGCGCAGATGCCACGGGTTCTGGCAACGTCGTTGCTGGTTCGGAGGCGGCGGGTGCGGGCACGAATTCGACGATCGGCGCGCTCGCCGTGACAACGGTGCCGGACGCCGCTGGAGCCACCACGCTGGCGCCGCGTTCAGGCAACCAGCCCGCTGGGATCCAGTAGATGGCCGCTGCGGCGATCAGCAACAGCAACGGCCCCCAGACGACGGGCCGCGCCGCCAGGCCCAGCACGCCGCCATCAATGGGGCCGGCACCGCGCTCACGGAAGGGCTGGTTGAGCCCAGGGCGCACGTCGAACTCGCGATCGCGCGTGCGCGGCAGCATCACCAGCACCGGTGCCGGGTCCACCTTGAGCGCCCGGCACATGGCCGTGGCCAGCGCGCGGGCAAAGGTGGCGTCGGGCAGCTCGTCGAAACGGTCGGCCTCCAGGGCCTCGAGCTTGGCCTGCGGCACCTTGAGCATGACCGCCAGGGCGGCGATGTGCAGGCCGCGCTGCTGGCGCGCGTTCCTGAGCCAGGCGCCCGCGGTGGCGGCCTGGCTGGCGAGTCCCTCGGTGGTGGGTTCCATCGTCTCGTTCTTGCTGTGCGCCGCAGTCACGGCTTATTCGTCGTAACGGCCGGCGTCCAGGGACTGGGTCTCCGGGGCCTGGGGGTATTTGCGGCGCATTTGCATGGCCAGATCGTCCACCGTGCCGCTGTTGCCGAGCTTGCGCTCGATGCGCAACTGCAGCCACAGGCTCTGGGCATTGACCTGCTCGGGCTGACTGTTGACACGCTTCACATAGAAACGGGCACGCTCCAGCTCGCGGTTGCGAAACAGCACATCGGACAGATTCATGGCGACGGCCGGGCTGCCGGGGTCCAGCTCGAAGGCGCGCGCCAGCGTCTTCTCGGCGACCAGCATGCGGCCCGAACGGGCCTCGCAGACGCCCTTGGCGAGCAGGGTGCGGGCCGGCGCGCGATAAGTGGACTGGGCCAGGGCCTGGTCGAACAGTGAGTCCGCCGTCGGCCAGCGCTGCTGCTGGCACATGAACCAGCCGTAGTTGTGCAGCGTGTCGGGATCGTTGGGATAGACGACCAGGGCGCGGCGGAAGGCCTCCTCAGCAAGCTGGTGCTCGCCCATGGCGGCGTAGATGAGGCCGCGCAGGTTGACGGCTTCACGCATGTCGGGCTTGAGCTGCAGCGCCATCTTGAGCTCGTCCAGGGCCGTGTTGAACTGGCCGCGCGAGAAATAGCCCTGGGCCAGTTCGAGCCGGATCGCGGCGCGGCGGTCGCCGTCGGTCTGGTCCGAGTCGGTCTTGATCTCGCGGTCGGCGCTGGGCGCGGTGGTACCGGCGCAGGCAGCAAGGAGGGCGGTGGCCAGAACGATCAACAGTCGCTTCATCAATTCCTCGAAGGTGGCACCAGGGGGCATCAGGTGGATTTGGCCACCGTGACGGGTGCCCTGACCATGCGGATATGCGCGCGGGTGCGGTCCTGCACCTCGCCGGCCAGCTGGCCGCAGGCGGCGTCGATGTCGTCGCCGCGCGTCTTGCGCACCGTCGTCACGATACCTGCCTGGATCAGCACCTCGGCAAAGGCCTGCACGCGCGCATTCGTGCTGCGCGTGAGGCCCGAGGCCGGGAAGGGGTTGAAGGGGATCAGGTTGATCTTGCAGTTGACCTTGTGCTTCAACAGCCGCACCAGCTCATGGGCCTGCTCGGGCGAATCGTTCACCTCCTGCAACATGCAGTACTCGAAGGTGATGAAGTCGCGCGGCGCCTTCTCGAGGTAGCGGTTGCAGGCGTCCAGCAACTCGGCGATGGGGTATTTCTTGTTCAGCGGCACGAGCTGGTCGCGCAGCGGATCGGTCGGCGCGTGCAGGCTGACGGCCATGGCCACCGGGCAGTCCTCGCGCAACCGGTCGATCATGGGCACGACGCCCGAAGTCGACACGGTGACGCGGCGGCGGCTCAGGCCATAGCCATGGTCGTCCAGCATGGTCTTGAGCGCCGGCACGAGCTGGTCATAGTTCTGCAGCGGCTCGCCCATGCCCATCATGACGACGTTGGAGATCACCCGCTCCGTCGTGTTGAGGCGTTTGCGCAGGTTGTGCTCGGCAGACCAGAGCTGGGCCGTGATCTCGGCGGTCGTCAGGTTGCGGCTGAAGCCCTGATGGCCCGTCGAGCAGAAGCGGCAGCCTACCGCGCAGCCGGCCTGGCTGGAGATGCACAGCGTGCCGCGATCGTCCTCAGGGATGAAGACGGCCTCGACGGCATTGCCGGCACCGACATCGAACAGCCACTTGATGGTGCCATCCGTCGAGACATGTTCGGAAATGACAGGCAGCGCCGCGATGTGGGCACGGCCCTTCAGCTTCTCGCGCAGGGACTTGGCGAGGTCGGACATCTGGTCGAAGTCCGACGCGCCCTTCTGGTGGACCCAGCGGAACAGCTGGGTCGCACGGAATTTCTTTTCGCCCAGTTGCTCGCAGTAGGCGGCCAGGCCTGGGAGATCGAATCCGAGCAGGTTGACCGTATCCATTGCAAACCTCCAAGCGCCCCACCGTCGCCGGCTAGTGTCTTACTTAGCGACTGCAGCGGAACTGGCTTTGCCAGGCCGCTAGCAGTGCCCCTTGAGGGGCCGGCGTCAGCCGGTAGGGGTGGGCTTGATCAGCGACCGGCGTAGACGTTCATGCCGGGGAAGAAGAAGGCCACTTCGACAGCGGCCGTTTCGGCGGCGTCGGAGCCGTGCACGGCGTTGGCGTCGATGCTGTCGGCGAAGTCGGCGCGGATGGTGCCCTTCTCGGCCTTCTTGGGGTCGGTGGCGCCCATCAGGTCACGGTTCTTCAGGATGGCGCCTTCGCCTTGCAGGGCCTGGATCATGACCGGGCCGGAGATCATGAAGCTGACCAGGTCGTTGAAGAAGGGGCGGGCCTTGTGGACGGCGTAGAACTGTTCAGCTTCGACGCGCGACAGGTGCACCATCTTGGCAGCCACGATCTTCAGGCCGGCGCCTTCAAAACGGGCGTAGATCTGGCCGATGACGTTCTTCGCCACGGCATCGGGCTTGATGATGGACAGGGTGGTTTCGATCGCCATGGAGTTCTCCTGAAGGGCTGTATTGGACAAAGCCTGTGATTGTAGCGGGCAGGGATGACCCTAGTTGTATCGCCTGCCCGGTTTCAGCGACGTCCGCCGTAGCCACCGCCGGAGCGACCACCGCCACCGCCACCGCCACCACCGCCGCCCTTGCCACCGCGGCCACCCCCGCCGCCACCGCCGCGGCGCAGGAAGGCGTCACCGCCGATATAGCCCACCGAGGTCTGCATCGGATCGGGTTCACGCGGGCCATTGCCCTTGTTGCCACCGCCCTTGCCTTGCCTGTTGTCCTGCTGGCTGCCGCCAGCGCCAAAGCCCTGAGGCAGGCCGCGCTTGCCGCTCGTCGCATGGCGGCGGTCGAAGGTCTGCTCCAGCGGGTTGACGTGATGCGGAATGAAGCCGTCATCCTCCTCATCGTCACGGCGCGGGGCGCGCTCCTCGCGCGGCGGACGGGCCTGCTGAGGCTGCGGCGCCTCGGGCGGGCGGCTCGGGCGCGGGCCGCCACTGCCGCTGTGGCGCTCGTCGTTGCGGCGCTTGTTGCGATCGTTCTTGTTGCCTTGGCCCTGCTGCTGTTGCGGCTGGCTCTTGCCCTGCCCTTGCCCGAAGTTCTGGCCCTGGCCACTGTTGGAGGTATGGCCGGCCAGGCGGCGGATGACGCGCACGTCGTCATCGCCCAGTTCCACCCAGACGCCGCGTTTCAAGCCCCGCGGCAGCACGACGGTGCCGTAACGGATGCGGATCAGGCGGCTGACGACCATGCCGACAGCCTCGAAGAGCTTGCGCACTTCGCGGTTGCGGCCCTCGGTGATGACGACGCGATACCAGCGGTTGGCGCCTTCGCCGCCACCGTCCTCGATGCTCTTGAAGGAGGCCACCTGGCCCTCGACGTTGACGCCTTCGAGAAGCTTGGCGCGCTGCTCGTCGCTCAGCGCCCCCAGCACCCGGGCCGCGTACTCACGCTCCACGCCGAAGCGCGGATGCATCAGTTGGTTGGCCAGTTCGCCGGAATTGGTGAACAGCAGCAGGCCTTCGGTGTTGATGTCCAGGCGGCCGACGGACTGCCATTTCTGGCCCTGCACGCGCGGCAGCGAGCGGAACACCGTCGGGCGGCCTTCCGGATCGTTGAACGTGGACACCTCGCCCGTGGGCTTGTGATAGGCCAGGATGCGCGGGTTTGGCGGCGAGATGCGCACGCGCACCTCCTTGCCATTGACGCGCACCCGGTCGCCGAAGGAGATGCGCTGGCCGACATGGGCGACCTCGCCGTTCACCTCGATCTTGCCCTCGGCAATCCATTCCTCGATGTCGCGGCGCGAGCCGATGCCGGCCTGGGCCAGCACCTTCTGCAGCTTGGGGGCATCGGCATCCGGCGCCAACACGCGCTTGGCTTCGCCCTCAACGCCCTCCTCCACCGCTTCGTCAGCCTCGGGCCGCAGTTGCGGCGGCTCACCCACCGGCCCTTCGGATTCGGCGTCCAGATTGCCCGACAGCACATCGGCGAACCGCGCCCCCGCGGCCTCGACAAGTTCGGGCGCCACGACCGCGCCGGGCAGTTCATCCCCGCCCGCGACCGGGGCATCCTGACGCTCCGCACGGTCCTTGCGGTTGCGGCGACGGTTGCGGCCTCGGCCGCCACGCTCGCCGTCTTCACCCGCCTCGCCGTCACTCCCTTCGTCATCCGCCTGACCACTCGCCGCGGCCGGCGTGGCCGGCGCCTCTTCCGCCAACGTGAAGATGGGCACCGCGACAGGCGCGGGCGCCTCTGCGGCGACGGGCGGCGCAGCCTCCTCAGCTGCGGCGGCCTTGCGCGGCGCGCGCTTGCGGGCCGGCGCAGGCGCCTCGTCGGCGGGCGCTGCCTCGGGCGCAGGCGCTGCCTCCTCCACCACCGCCTCAGCGGCCTTGCGGCGGGTGCGCTTCACTGCCACGGGCGCGTCGGCCTCGGGGGCGGTCTCGGCGGGTGCCTTGGCCGTCGTGCGGCGCCGCTTGGGCGCGGCAGGCGCTTCGGCGTCGGCGTCGGGAGGCAGGGACTTGTCTTGGTCGGCAGCGT
>NZ_JBFUIM010000012.1:0-245660 GCF_056401875.1 Roseateles sp. P4_D2
GACGAGTGCCTCAACGAGCACTGGTTCGAGACGCTGGCGCAGGCCCGGGTCGTGATCCAGGCCTGGGTACAGGACTACAACGAGGTGCGGCCGCATTCGAGCATCGGCCGCATGCCACCCAGGTGCTTCGCACGCCTTCAACGGCAGCAGGCTGTCGAGGAAGGTTCAGCTTCAACCGCCGCACTGGCGATACCCTTGACCCCCAGGGCTCCCTCGCAATGACTGGTACGGCGATTGGGGGCAGGTCAGTTGCTGCACTGAATGAGACAGTGGCCGCTCTGAATGGCGATCTGAGCGCTGCTCGGCGCGAGCTCAAAGGTTTGACAGCGTTCCCGAGGATCAAGAATTGAGCGCCTTGGGCACCATCGGGAACTTATGGGACCCGCCGTCGAAGACGACGGCGAACTCAGTCAAAGCTGCTCTCTTCGTCGAGCGAGCAAAGTTGATTCTTGACCTGCTACGCGGTCATGTTCCTGCCGGAAGTGCCCGACCGACTCGCAAAGAACTCGCCGCGCGGGTGGGCTGCGCGGTTTCAACGTTGTCACAGAACACGAAGCTTCGCAGCATCGTTGATCAAATCGACAGATTGTTTGGTGACGACGCTTCTCGCGTTCTTAGGGAATGCGTACAGCAAGTACTGTCGCGGCTCCCGTTACCCGAGGTCCCGACTCGCGCCCTCAAAGAAGGCTCTCACCAGTCCTGGCTACTGATGACGGACGAGACTTGTGTGATCGGCGACGTGTCGTATCCGGGCATCCCAACCATTGCGTTCGCTGACGGCATCGACCAGACATCCGCCAATTGGCTACGCCATCTCTTCATCGCCCGGTCGCTCCAGCCAGGCACTGTTGGAACGTACGCAGACACCCTTCGTCCGTTTCTTGTCTTCTGCAGACATCGAAAACGCCCTTGGCATCTTGTCGATGACCGCTTCCTCATCAAGTGGGCTACCTATCTCCTGAAAGTGACGAAGGTTTCGGAGGAGCGTGTAAACGATTCGCTTACGGTCATCTTCAGCTACTACCAATGGTGTGAGCTGGAAGGGGTTCTTGACTACCATGTTGGTTGCTACGAGCGCGACGCATTGCCAGAGAGCATGCGACGCATCAAGTTTGCTATCAGTGCGAAGAGGAGCAGCAGTGGAAGGTGGATAACGCCCCTGCTCTACCGAACACCTGGCGGCTCGATCGGAAATCGCGTCACACCGACCGATGCCCAGATTGAGGACCTGCATCGGGCAGCTCTTAAGGCTAGGCACGGCATTCGGAACTCGACCATTTTGAGCTGGGCCCACGACACCGGCGGCCGCCGGGCGGAGCTGCTACAGATCCGCGTCTCGCAGCTTCCCGACCCGGACCAACTCGAGGACCTGCTTGAAAGCGGGGAGGACTGGTCGATAGCTGTCATCCGAAAGGGCGGTGGAGAAGGCGTTCTCAAGGTGTCCGCTGACTGTCTCTTGAAGACAAAGCACTACCTGACGCTTCGAAAGGCTCTGGTTGCCGCATGCAAGGCGAAGAACCCCAGCTACAAAGAGCCTGAGGAGATCTTTCTTTCTGGCAACGGCGACGTGCTGAAAGCCGGATCGCTCACCGGACTGGTCGGCCGCCTTTTCCGCAAAGTTGGCGTGAAGCGAGCCAACGTGCATCGGCTCCGGGCGAAGTTCGCAGTCGAGTGCGTGGAGACGATGCTGGACGCGTTCTTGGAGGAAGGCATCGAGTTTGAAGCGGGCTCCTCCTGGGTGGAAACTATCCTCACCCGCGTGGCCACCAAGATGGGGCATTCCAGTCCATCCTCCCTGAAGCATTACCTGGACTATGTGCTCGACCGCAGGATGCGCACTTCCGAAGCCGCCACTCGACGGGCCAGTCTTAACGCGCAGCGAGAAGCGAGGCTGGCCACCGAAGAGCTGACTCGCCGGCATCGGTGGCTCGCGGGGCTGCAACTCGAGCTGATGTCTAGCGACTCGCCTAAAGTGACGGCGAAGAAGCTCAGGGCCATCGCAGACCGACTGGAAGCTCGCACCGAAGCAACGGTGTAGGCAGGCTCCAACAAAGCGGGGCGTGGCAGGGGCGTGTGGACAACAGGGCTGCCCACACCACAAGGGTGTGGACAGCCGCCCGATGGGCGGTTCCCCTGTTGCCCACACTCAGCGTTAGAGAGAACCTGAAGCCAAGAAGCCAGGGGTAACCCGTAAGATCCGGCAACCTCGGAACGGCCCTGCCCACGCCCACATGGATAACGAAATCGCCGTTTCGACGGATAGTGCAAAACCGTTCAATATTGCGTCATACGCGCTGCTGACGATGATGCTGGCTCAGCAGTGCGACCTTGCCTTGGGCGACTTCATCTGGACCGGTGGCGACTGCCACATCTACGACAACCACGTCGAGCAGGTGCAGGCCCAGCTCGCCCGCGAGCCGCGGCCCTACCCGACGATGACGATCAAGCGCCGGCCGGCGTCGATCTTTGATTACGAGTTCGAGGACTTCGAGCTGAGCGGCTACGACCCGCACCCGGCCATCAAGGCGCCGGTGGCCGTATGAGCAAGGTCACGCTGGTGGCAGCCGTTGCGAAAGACGGCGCGATCGGGCGCAACAACGCGCTGCTCTGGCACCTCCCCGAGGACATGGCGCACTTCAAGGCGCTGACCTTGGGCAAGCCCGTCGTCATGGGCCGCAAGACCTGGGACTCGATACCCCCGAAGTTCCGCCCGCTCCCGGGCCGCCGCAATCTCGTCATCAGCCGTTCGGGGGTCGAACTGCCCGGTGCCGAGGTGTTTGCGAGCCTGGATGCGGCGCTGGCCGCCTGCCAGGACGCGCCCGAGGCCTGCGTCATCGGCGGCGGCGAGATCTACGCGCTGGCCTTGCCGCGGGCTGACAAGCTGGCGCTGACCGAGGTGGATGCCGTCTTCCCAGATGCGGACCGGCATTTCCCGGCTTGGCCGCGCGACCGCTTCATCGAAGACCGACGCGAGCCGCACGCCGGCGCCAACGGTCTTCGTTTCGATTTTGTTGACTACGTTCTCAAGGAGTAACCCCATGTCCGGACACGGCTTCCACGTCCACGGCCCGCACGAGCACGAGCTGGAGCATGCGGCCCAGCACGATGCCAAGGGCTTTGCCGGCCAATTGGCCGTCATCACCGCCATCCTGGCCACGCTCGGCGCCGGCTTCTCGTACATGGGCGGCGCGACCCAGGCCAATGCCGGCATCCTGAAGAACGATGCGGCCATCAAGAAGACCGAGGCCGGCAACCAGTGGAACTACTACCAGTCCAAGAGCAGCAAGCAGAACCTCGCGGAGCTCGCGCTGGAGCTGAGCCCTAGCGAAGAAGCCAAGACCAAGTACCGCGACAAGGTCGCCCGCTACGAGAAGGAAAAGGCCGACATCAAGCTGGCTGCCGAGGCGCTGGAAGCCGAGTCCAAGCACTTCGACGAGAAGAGCGAGGCGCAGCTGCACATGCATCACCGCTGGGCCCAGGCGACGACGGCGCTGCAGGTGTCCATCGCGCTGGCCGCCATCGCGCTGCTGACCAAGCGCCGCTGGATGGAATGGGCCACCATCGCCGCGGGCGGCATCGGCATCGTGCTGGGTGGATTGGCCGCAGCGCACATCTGACGCCGCCCCAGGACGCCCGGCATGCTCCATCGCATCGACGAAGAGATCACCTTCCGCAAGTTGGAGATCCTGCTGGCCTTCATGGAGAGCGGCAATCTCGCGCGGGCGGCGGAGCGGCTGGGCATCAGCGCGGTCAGCGTGCACCGGGCGCTGCATTCTCTGGAGACGGGCACGCGCTGCAGCCTGTTCCGGCTGGAGGGCCGCAACCTGCAGCCCAATGACGCGGCCCACGCACTGGCCGACGTGGCCCGCGAGGTGCTGCAGGCGATGGCCCACGGCATCCGCGCCACGCGCGAGATCGCTGGCTACGCGGCCGATCGCATCCGCATCGGCTCGCTGTACTCGCTGACCAGCGGCACCGTGCCGGCCCTCATCATGGCGCTGCGCCTGCGCAAGCCCGACATCCAGACCGAGCTGGTGCTGGGCTCCAACAGCGACCTGCTGCGCAAGCTGCGTGACGGCGCCGTGGACGCGACGGTGATGGGCTTTCCCGAGGGCGCGGCGGACGTCGAGTCGCAGCTGCTGTTCGAGGACGAGATCTTCTTCGCCGCACCTGCCGACTCGGCCTACGCCCGCCAGACCGAGGTGGACTTGGGCGCCTGCGCGGACGAGCGTTTCGTGTCGCTGAACGAAGGCTATGTGACGCGCGACCGCTTCGTCGAAGCCTTCCAGGTGGCGGGCTTCGAGCCCAACGTCGTCATGACCACCAGCGACATCTTCTCGCTGATGAACCTGGTGGGCGGCGGCATCGGCTGCACGCTGCTGCCCGGCCGCGTGCGCGGCGTGCTGCCGCGCAGCGTCTGCCTCGTGCCGCTGGCGGCGCGCTACCAGATGAGGCAGAAGATCAGTGTCGTCTTCCTGCGCACGCGGGAGCGTGACCCCAACCTGCTGTCGCTGCTGGCCGCCTGCCGCAGCCACACGGCGGAGCTGGAAGCCAACCTCCCGCCGCCGTTGATGCCGGGGCACGGTGGGTAGGGACTGCCGCCCACCGAGTCGGCACGCTTCTCAAGAACCTTCGGTCAATCGACCAGCGCCTGCAGCGCCTTCAGGTCGAGCTGCTGCAGCACGCGCTGCATCGGTTCGGTGAAGACGTCGCCGCCATTCACGGCCACCTTCAGCATCTGCGGCCGGCCAGGGTGGTTGCGGTCCCATGGAAAATCCGGGTCGGGCTTGACCAAGCGCGGGTAGCGGTCCAGCGGCACGGCGGCGTCGTGCAGCCCGTTCAGGCCCAGCAGCGCAGGCGCAGCCAGTTGCTGCGGCGACAGGCCGGCGCGCCAGACCTCGACGCGGCGAAGCATGGTCTGCAGCGGGTTGGCGTCGACACCGGCGGCTGCCTTGCGGCGGGCCGTGCGTGCCTCGGCTTCGCGGGTGGCGCGCAGTTGGTCGCGCAACTCGACAGTCATCTTTTCGGCCGCGGCCGGGTCCACCTTGCGCAGGCCGGCGGTCACCTTCTGCACCTGGGCTTCGTCAAAGGCCTCGCGCGCGGCAGTGTCGCCCTCGGCCGGCAGGCCCGCGCGGGCGCTGCTGTCCTCCTGCATGCGGCGCTTCAGGTCGCGCAGCGTGAAGTCCACGTACTCGGCGGTGGTCACCGCCACCCAAGGCAGGCGGCCACCGCGCGTGAACACCAGCTGATGGCCGCCGTACAGCGTGTAGCTGTTGAGTTGCCCGGTGGCGGGCAGCTCTCGCCAGGCCTGCAGCTGTTCGTCGCGCAACTCGGCGTGGGGCGACTCGAAGAAGCTGGTGGGCGCGTTGATGGCCACCACCACCGCGGCCATCGGCCCGAGACGGTTGGCCTTGGGGTTGACGTCGCAGCGGCCGGGCAGCCACATGCTTTCGCGGTGGTCGCGCAGCAGCAGGCTGCCGCTGCGCGCGGGTGCGTCCCATTGGCCACCCACCTGCCAGCTGCTGCGCAGCCGCGTGCGCGGCAGCTCGTGCAGTTCCCGCTGGGCATGGAGGATCGCGTTGACCCGTTGCAGCGCCTGCCGCATCGGGGCGACGGCGGGGTCGGTGACGCGGCGCTGGTCCGCCGTGGTGGGGTGCTCCGCATCCACCCAGCAGTCGATGGCAGCGGCGGCGGGCTGCGGCACGGCCAGCAGCGCCAACGTGCTCATCGCGGCAGCAGCGCGCGGCAAGGTGTCGTTCAGGAACAGGCGCAGGGCCTTGGTGACTGGCATCTGAAGGTCGAAGCGGAATGAGGGATTCATGGTCGACGGATGGCGATAGCGAGGCGCCAGTGTTGCGACCCGCCAGGGCGCTGTCATCGCTCTGAAGAGCCATCGCGGCCGTGGCATGCATGGCTCTCCGATGAGCGCCGCCATGGCCTGTCGGGCGGATGGCAGCCGCGCACCCGGTCGGCACAGTGCCGCCACCCCAATCGACCGGAGTCCACATGACCACCACTGCTTCCCGTTTCCCCCTCTCCTTGCTGATCGCCGCTGCGTTGACCGCCTGTGGCGGTGGCGGCACCGATGCCGCCACCGGCAGCCCGGCTCCCACGCCGCAAACGCCGACGCCCACCACACCGCCGCCCGCCGCAGCTGGGTTCAGCTTCACGCTGGACACGAGCAAGGCCATCGTCTGGCAGGGCCAGCAGGCCAGCGTCGCCGTCGCCGTGCAGCGCGACGCCGGCTTCACCGATGCCATCCAGTTCAGCGCCGAGGGCATGCCCGCCGGTGCGGCGACCGCGGTGCTCAGCGTGCCCGCCGGCAGCAACGCCGGCACGCTGACGCTGCAGGCAGCCACCACGGCACCGCACTCGCTGCCGACCAGCGTCACGATCAAGGGCGCTGGCGGCACGGCCAACGCCAGCAAGCCCCTGACGGTGACGGTGCGCGGCCAGGCGGGTGACATCGACACCAGCTTCGGTGGCGGCACGCTGGTGACGCCGGGCGGCATCACCGACGACTACGTGCGCGGCGTGACGGTGCAGGCCGACGGCAAGGCCGTCGTGGCCGGCTTCGGTGTCTTCAGTGCCACCACCGGCACCGACTTCATGCTGGTACGCCGCCTGCGCGACGGCGGCCTGGACCCGAGCTTCGGCAACGGTGGCAAGGTCAGCACCGCGTTCAACAACGGCGGCCGCAGCGATGAGGCCCAGGCCGTGGCCGTGCAGGCCGACGGCAAGATCCTCGTTGCCGGCAGCAGCGACCAGGGCGCCACCGGCTACGACTTCGCACTGGCCCGCTACAACGCCGATGGCATGCTGGACACGAGCTTCGGCAGCGGCGGCCTCGTGACGACCTCCTTCGGCAACGGCGCCGACAAGGCCTACGCCCTGCTGCTGCAGCCCGACGGCAAGATCGTCCTCGGCGGCGACAGCAGCCAGGGCGCCAACGGCAGCGACTTCGCAATGGCCCGCTACAACGCCGACGGTAGCCTCGACGCCAGCTTCGGCAACGGCGGCAAGGTGCTGACCGCCATCGGCAGCGACGGCGCGCGCGAGACCATCTATGCGCTGGCGCTGCAGACCGCGGCGGGCGTGTCGCGCATCGTCGCCGCCGGCGGCGAGGGAGACTTCATCGCCGCCGCCTACCGCGCCGACGGCACGCTGGATGCCGGCTTTGGCACCGCCGGCATCGTGCGCAGCCTGTTCGGCAGCATCACCGGCGCCGCTCGCGGCGTCGTCGTCACGGCCGACGGCAAGCTAGTGCTGGCCGGCCACCGCGACCACGATTTCGCCGCCGTGCGCTTGCTGCCCAACGGCAACCTGGACACAAGCTTTGGCACCGGGGGCCGTGCCGTCGTCGCCGTCAGCGCCGACAACTGGGACGAAGCCACCGCCCTCGTGCAGCAGGCCGACGGCCGGCTGCTGCTCGGCGGCTGGATGTACACCGGCAACAGCTCCAGCGCCGACACCGTGCTGCTGCGCCTGAACGCCGACGGCAGCCGCGACACCGGCTTCTCACCCAACGGCATCCGCGTCACCGCGGTGGCCAGCGGCATCCGCACCGACAGCGGCCGCGCCTTGGCCCTGCAGCCCGACGAGCGCGTGCCCACGGTGCGCGTGCTGCAGGCCGGCGAAGCCAGCGGCAACAGCGACCTCGACGTCGTGCTGATGCGCCACTGGCTCTGAGCCCCGACGCGCCGCCGCAACCTTACTGGAGCCCTCATGTTCTCGTCTCGACGCCTGGCACCCCTGTGTGCCGCCCTGTTCATCCTCGCCGGCTGCGGCGGTGGTTCCGACCCGGCCACGCCCGGAAATCCGGGCACGCCCACAATCCCGCCCACCCCGTCCACACCGGCCCCCGACGCGCAGATGTCGGCGCTGTCCGGCTCGGCGCAACACGCCACCGTCTCCTGGACCGGCGGCAATGCGGGTACCGCCTGGCGCCTGGAGCGCCGCCGCGAAGACGGTGGCGACTACGCCCTCGTCGCCGAGGTGGACAGCGGCGCGGGCCTCTGGCTGGACAGTGGGCTCGGTGCCGACACCGCTTACACCTATCGCCTCAGTCGCGCCGACGGCAGCGTGCTGGCCACGGCAACCGCCCGCACCGGCAGCGAGGCGGTGCTGACGACCGCGGCCCCGACGGCCGTGGGCGCGGGCATCCCGCTGCCCTACAAGCCGACGACAACCAGCCTGCGCCTGGCGGACGGCAGCCTGCAGCTCGACCTCCCCGCCGGCAGCCTGAGCCAGGCCGGCACCGCGACACTGCAGCCCGTCACCAATCCGCTGGCCGACGGCATCGGCCCGGGGTTGAGCTTCAGCCTGCCCGAGCGCCCGGCCCGCACGCTGACGCTGTCGATGCGTTACGGCGCCGACGAGGACGTCGACGAGGTGCTGCAGGACCGCATCGCGCTGCGCCAGGCCGATGGCAGCTGGTGGCTGCTGCCGCTGGCCGCCCATGACGAGGGCCAGCGTCTGTTGCAGGTCAGCCTGCCGCCCAGCCTGTGGGTGGAGGAGCAGCCCGCGGTGTCCGCGCAGCTGGCCCGTGCGGCGGCCACCTCGGTACGCGGCGTGAAGGGCCAGTTCGTGCGCGTGAAAGCGCACAAGCTCGTGCCCGCCTCGGCCAGCGTGCGCACCCTCGGCAGCCAGCGCTTCGTGCCCGTCAGCATCTATGTGATGCGCGGCAGCCAGCCCTGTGAGACGCAGACTGGCGAGGAGTTCTGCCTGCCCACGCCGGTGCTGCGCGACGTGCAGGTGCCGGTGCTGAATACCAGGGCCGGCTTCCAGCGCCAGTGGACGCTGGAAGGCAGCACCACGCCCGCCGCCACCCTGGGAACGCTGGCCCTTGAGCCCCAGACCGGCATCGTCTACACCGCGCCCGCCCAGGTGCCCGCCACCAATCCGCTCACGCTGCGTTTCCAGAGCGTCAACAACAGCAACGGGCGCCGTCTGGCGCTGAGCGCGAAGATCCGCGTCACCGAAGATGCCTGGGTCGGCAAACTGGAGGCCTTCGTCGGCGATCTCGGGGCTGGCCACAAGTACAACCTCGACACGCGTTGGACCCTTGATGCCGCGCAGAGCACCGCGACCCGCCGCGTCTACCACCCCACCGGCAATGCCGAGCACCTCTACACGGTGGTGGATCCGGTCTGCCAACACACAGTCACGCCCACGCACATCCCGCTCGCGCAGGCCCAGGCCACCGGCCAGCTCATCGTCGATGAATCCACCAGCCCGGCGCGCTACAAGCTGGACCTGGCCACGCTGTGGGATTCGACGATGACCGTCAGCTGCCCGACCGGCAGCACCAGCGCGCCGACCAAAGCCGGGCATGTGTGGACCGCCGAGGGCGTCGTCACGCAAGGCCGCATCGCGGGCTCCGACAACGGTCTGGGCGAGCGCAGTTGGGCACTGGGGCGCCCGCAGTGAAATCGTTCGTCGCGTTCAGGGTTTACCCAGAATCGTTGCGGTCGGCGTAAACGTCGGCCGGCGAGGTTGATTGATCGTCCCGAGGGCCGCTCCCACACTGCGGCCGCATACCGCCACTGAATGGCGGACCTGGAGACATCAAGTGACCCTCAATCGCCGTCAATGGCTGGCCGCCACCGCTGGCACCACCACCTCCCTCTGGCTGCCCAGCGCCCACGCCCAGGCGGGCGCGCTGAAGATCTCGCACCAGTTCCCCAGCGGCACGCTCACCGAGGGCGACTTCCGCGACCGCTTGTGCCGCAAGTTCGCCGCCGAGGTGGAGAAGCGCAGCAGCGGCGCATTGAAGGCCTCGGTCTACCCGGGCTCGTCGCTGATGAAGACCAATGCCCAGTTCTCGGCCCTGCGCAAGGGCGCGCTGGACATGAGCCTGGTGCCGCTGTCCTATGCCGGCGGCGAGGTGGCCGAGACCAATGCCGGGCTGATGCCGGCCCTGGTGCCCAGCTACGAGCAGGGCGCGGCGTGGAAGACGGCGGAGGTGGGCAAGCTGTTGTCCAAGGTGCTGGACGACAAGGGCGTCCTCATCGTCAGCTGGGTCTGGCAGGCCGGCGGCGTGGCCAGCCGGGCACGGCCGCTGGTGACGCCGGACGACGCCAAGGGCCTGAAGGTGCGCGGCGGCAGCCGCGAGATGGACATGATGCTGAAGCAGGCCGGCGCCTCGGTCATCACGCTGCCGTCCAACGAGATCTACGCCGCCATGCAGACCGGCGCCATGGATGCGGCCATGACCTCGTCGACCAGCTTCATCTCCTTCAAGCTCGAAGAGATCGCCAAGCACCTGACCTCGGGCCGCCAGCGCACCTACTGGTTCATGTTCGAGCCGCTGATGATCTCCAAGGAGGTCTTCAACAAGCTGCCCAAGGCCCAGCAGGACATCGTCATGGCGGTGGGCGCCGAGCTGGAAGTCTTTGCCCGCGATGCCGCCAAGGCCGACGACCAGACCGCCGCCGCAATCTACGCCAAGGCCGGCGCCAAGGTCTACGACATGGACGAGCCGACGCTGAAGAAGTGGCAGGCCATCGCACGCGACACCGCGTGGAAGGACTTCGGCGAGAAGAACGAATCCTGCGCCGCCATCCTCAAGGCCGCTCAGAAGCTGCTGTGAGCACGCCATGAGTCACGGATTCGAAATGGGACCGGCGGCGGTCGCCGGCATCGACCCAGACACGCCCGCCCTGCTGCGCCCCATCGCGCGCGGCTTGAACTTCATCAACCACGCCATGGTCGTGCTCGGCATGCTGGCCCTGCTGGTGGCGTCCTGCGTGCTGACCTACAGCGTCGTGTCGCGCTATGTGATGAAGGCGTCGACGGATTGGCAGGACGAGGCGGCGGTTTTCTGCCTGGTCGGCGCCACCTTCCTGTGCGGCGCCTTCGTGCAGTCGCTGCGCGGCCACGTCGGCATCGAGGCCATCGCCGGCCTGCTGCCCCGCGCCGTGAACCGCCTGCGCCTGATGCTCGTGGACCTGATGGGCACCGCCTTCTGCGCCTTCTTCGCCTGGAAGTCGTGGACGCTGTTCCACGAGGCCTGGGTCGACGGCCAGACCACCTCGTCTTCCTGGGCCCCGCCGCTGTCGATTCCCTACGGCCTGATGTCCGTGGGCATGACGCTGCTGAGCCTGCAGCTGCTGGTGCAGCTCACGGCGCGCGTGAACGGCCTCTTCAAATCCAATTCAGGAGTCGCAGCATGAGCATGCTCGTCCTCGGCTCGCTGTTCGGCGTCGTCACGCTGCTGTTCATGTTCTCGGGCGCGCCGATCGCGTTCGCGCTCGGCAGCGTCGCGGTGCTGTTCATGGCCATCTTCATGCCGGCCTCGGCGCTGGACACGGTCACGCAGAACGTCTACGAGGAGATGGCCAGCATCACGCTGCTGTCCATTCCCCTCTTCATCTTGAAAGGCGCGGCCATCGGCAAATCGCGCGCGGGCCAGGACCTGTACGCCGCCATGCACGTGTGGATGGGCCGCATCCCCGGCGGCCTGGGTATTGCCAATGTGTTCGCCTGCGCGCTGTTCGCGGCCATGGCCGGCTCCAGCCCGGCCACCTGCTCGGCCATCGGCAGCGCCGGCATCCCGGAGATGCGCAAGCGCGGCTACTCGCCCGGCTTTGCGGCCGGCATCATCGCTGCCGGCGGCACCCTGGGCATCCTGCTGCCGCCGTCCATCACGATGATCCTGTACGCAGTGGCGGCCGAGCAGTCGCTGGGCCGGCTGTTCCTGGCCGGCATCATGCCGGGCGTGCTGCTGGTGGCGCTGTTCGCCGGCTACGCGGCGCTGCGCTACCGCAAGGAGTACGCGCTGGCCGAGGCCGAATACAAGCGCACCGGTGCCGCCTCGGCGCTGCTGGCCAACGAGACCTTCACCAACCGCCAGAAGTTCGAGATGCTGCCGCGCGTCGTGCCCTTCGTGCTGCTGCTGATCGGCGTCATGGTGGCGCTGTATGGCGGCTTCGCGACGCCGTCGGAAACCGCCGGCCTGGGTGCCCTGCTGGCGCTGGCGCTGATCGCCGTCATCTACGGCGTGTGGCGGCCCAAGGACGTGGCACCCATCCTGCAGTCGACGCTGAAGGAGTCGACGATGCTGATGCTCATCATCGGCATGTCGCTGCTGTTCTCCTATGTGATGAGCTATCTGCACATCAGCCAGTCGGCGGCGGAGTGGATCGTCGGCATGCAGCTGTCCAAGTGGGTGCTGCTGGCCGCGGTGCTGCTGATGGTCATCCTGCTGGGCTTCTTCCTGCCGCCGGTCAGCATCATCCTGATGACGGCGCCCATCATCCTGCCGCCGCTCAAGGCTGCCGGCTTCGACCTGATCTGGTTCGGCATCCTGATGACCATCGTCATGGAGACCGGCCTCATCCACCCGCCGGTGGGGCTGAACATCTTCGTCATCAAGAACATCGCGCCCGACATCGAGCTGCGCGACATCATCTGGGGCGTGCTGCCCTTCGTCGTCCTGATGCTGCTGGCGGTGCTGCTGATCTGCATCTTCCCGGGCATCGCGACGGCCCTGCCCGACGCGGTCATGGGCGTCGCCGCCAAGTCGCATTGAGGAGCCGGCCATGAATGCTCCCGCCTGGAACCTGCGCGACCGCCAGCGCCGCGAGCGGCTCTCGCGGGCGGCCGAACTCACCGGCGTACAGGGCCGGCGCGTGGCGACCGACGCCATCGTGCCGCTGCTGGAGGCCGTGCTGCAGCCCGGCGACCGTGTCTGCCTGGAAGGCAATAACCAGAAGCAGGCCGACTTCCTCGCCCAGTCGCTCACGCAGGTGGACCCGCAGCGCGTGCGCGACCTGCACATGGTGCAGTCGGTGCTGGCCCTGCCCGAGCACCTGGACGTGTTCGAGAGCGGCATCGCCAAGCGGCTCGACTTCAGCTTCTCCGGCCCGCAGGGCGCGCGCCTGGCCAAGCTGGTCAGCAGCGGTGGCATCGAGATCGGCGCCATCCACACGTATCTCGAACTGTTCGCGCGCTACTTTGTCGACCTGACGCCCAAGGTTGCCCTCGTGGCCGCGCATGCCGCGGACGCGCAAGGCAACCTCTACACCGGCCCCAATACTGAAGACACGCCGGCCATCGTCGAGGCCACGGCCTTCTCGGGTGGCATCGTCATCGCCCAGGTCAACGAGATCGTGGACGTGCTGCCGCGCATCGACATCCCGGCCGACTGGGTGGACTTCGTCGTGCAGGCGCCGCGCCCCAACCTCGTCGAGCCGCTCTTCACCCGCGACCCGGCGCAGATCAGTGAGATCCAGGTGCTGATGGCCATGATGGCCATCAAGGGCATCTATGCCGAGTACGGCGTGCAGCGCCTGAACCACGGCATCGGCTTCGACACCGCGGCCATCGAGTTGCTGCTGCCCACCTATGCCGAGTCGCTGGGGCTGAAGGGCAAGATCTGCAAGCACTGGGCGCTGAACCCGCACCCTGCTCTCATTCCTGCCATCGAGGCCGGCTGGGTGGAGTCCATCCACTCCTTCGGTTCCGAGCTGGGCATGGAGGACTACATCCGCGCCCGCTCCGACGTCTTCTTCACCGGCGCCGACGGCAGCCTGCGCAGCAACCGCGCCTTCTGCCAGGCCGCCGGCCATTACGCCTGCGACCTCTTCATCGGCTCGACGCTGCAGATCGACCTGCAGGGCAACAGCTCCACCGCGACGCTGGGCCGCATCACCGGCTTTGGTGGCGCGCCCAATATGGGCGCCGACGCGCGCGGCCGCCGCCACGCCAGCCCCGCGTGGCTGAAGGCCGGTGCCGAGGCCCGTGCGGGAAGGCAAGGCGCCGCCGGCACGCCTCGTGGCCAGAAGCTGGTTGTGCAGATGGTGGAGACCTTCCGCGAGCACATGCAGCCCGCGTTTGTCGAACGCCTCGACGCGTGGACGCTGCAGGAACAAGCCGGCATGGCCCTGCCGCCGATCATGATCTACGGCGACGACGTCAGCCACATCCTGACCGAGGAAGGCATCGCCAACCTGCTGCTGTGCCGCAGCGACGAGGAGCGCGAGCAGGCCATCCGCGGCGTGGCGGGCTACACGGCGGTGGGTCTGGCGCGGGATGCGTGCATGGTCGAGAACCTGCGCGACCGTGGTGTCATCAAGCGGCCTGCCGACCTCGGCATCGATCCGCGCGACGCCACGCGCAACCTGCTGGCCGCGCGCAGCATGCGCGACCTCGTGCGCGCCTCGGGTGGCCTGTACAGCCCGCCCAAGCGTTTCCGCAACTGGTGAGGACAAGATGACCACCCCTGGCCTCGAAACCCTGGACTACGCCTTCACCGGCACACGGCCCGCCGGCAGCTTCACGCCGGTGCTGGTCGGCGTCGTCGGCTCCGGCAACCTCGAAGTGCTGCTGGAGCCCGCGGCCGGCAGCGACTGCCGCATCCACATCGAAACCTCGGCGCGCGGCTTCGGCACCATCTGGTCGGCCGTCGTCAGCGACTTCCACCAGCGCCATCAGCTCGCCGGCGTGCAGCTGTCCATCCACGACATGGGCGCCACGCCCGCCGTCGTCAGCCTGCGGCTGGACCAGGCCGCGCAGGAGCTGCAGCCGTGATCACCTCCTACGCTGAATGCTCGGCGCGCGAGCGCCTGACCGGGGTTGTTGATGCCGGCAGCTTCCACGAGTGGCTGCCGCCCGCCATGCGGCTGACCAGCCCTCACCTCGCCCAGCTCGGCGTGCCCTCTTCCTTCGACGACGGCGTGGCCATCGGGCGCGCCACGTTGGCAGGCAGCGAGGTCTTCGTCGCCGCGCAGGAAGGCCAGTTCATGGGCGGCGGCGTCGGCGAGGTGCATGGCGCCAAGCTGGTCGGCCTGCTCAAGCGCGCCCTGCGTGACAAGCCGCGTGCCGTGCTGCTGCTGGCCGAATCCGGCGGCGTGCGACTGCACGAGGCCAACGCCGGCCTCATCGGCGTCTCCGAGGTCATGCGCGCGCTGCTCGATGTTCGCGCCGCCGGCATTCCGGTCGTCGTGCTGATCGGCGGCGCCAATGGCTGCTTCGGCGGCATGGGCATCGTCGCGCGCTGTGCCGACCACATCGTCATGAGCGACCTGGGCCGCTTGGCCATGTCCGGCCCCGAGGTCATCGAGGCCTCGCATGGCGTCGAGGAGTTCGACTCACGCGACCGCGCGCTGGTGTGGCGCACCACGGGCGGCAAGCACCGCTGGCTGACTAGCGACTGCGACGTGCTGGTGGAAGACGACGTGGCCGAGTTCCGCGCGGCAGCCATTGCGGCGCTGGATTCGGGGCGGCCGGTCACGCTGGAACTGCTGGAAGCCGAGCACGCGCGGCTGAGTGCGCGGCTCACTTTCGACGGCTCCGAAGCCATTGCGTTGTGGGCTTCGCTCGGCGTGCAGAGCGCCTCCCACGTGCCCGACCTCGACGTGGCCGGCGTGCTGGCCCTGGGAGCCCGCTGATGGACTGGCAGACGCTTGCAACCCAACTCTTCGGCGCCGATCACGGCATCGCGCGCGACGGTGATTTCCTGCGCGGCGAGGTCGAGTTCGACGGCGAACCCATCGCCGTCATCGGCACGACCAACCACGCACCCATCGGCGTGCAGCTCGCGCTGACCCAGGCCCGCGCAGTGCTGGACACGATGGCCCAGCACCCCGGCCGCGCCATCCTGCTGCTGATCGACACCCAAGGCCAGCAACTGCGCCGCCGCGATGAGCTTCTCGGCATCAACCGTGCCATGGCCCATCTGGGCATGTGCATCGACCTGGCCCGCCGGCGTGGCCACCGCGTGCTCGGCCTCGTCTACGACCAAGCCTTGTCCGGCGGCTTCATCACCTCGGGCCTCATCGCCGACGCCTGCGACGCACTGCCCGAGGCCGAGATCCGCGTCATGCGTTTGCCGGCCATGGCCCGCGTCACCAAACTGCCCGAGGCGCTGCTGGCGGAGCTGTCCGAATCCAACCCGGTGTTTGCGCCGGGTGTGGGCAACTACGTGGCGATGGGCGGCGTGCGGCGGCTCTGGCAAGGCGACTTGACCCAGGCGCTGCGCGAGGCCCTGGCGGATGCGCCGACCGATGACCGGCGTGCTGAAGATGGCGCCGCGCGCGGCGGGCGGCAGATGGCCGCAGCGGTCGCGCAGCGGGTGCTCGACGCCGCCTGAGCCATGGCCGCGCTACATCGCCACCAGATCGCCTGGCTGTCGGCCGTGGGCTGGCAGGGCCTGCTCGGCGGCAGTTGGGACGCCGAAGCCCTCGACTGCCTGGGTCACTGGGCTGCGCGAGGCCTGCCCCTCGTCGTCACGCGCCAACGCGACGACGACGGCATTGCGTTGGGCCTGTGCGCGCCGCGCCGCTGGGGCCATCGACGCATTGCGCTGTGCGTCGAGCGCACCGAGGTGCTGTACTTCGACGAGTTCCCGCGCCTGGACCAGGTCCTCACCCAACTGCCTCCGAGCACCCGCGCACCCGCCCGCCAGCTGGCCCTGGCCCTGCAGGCCTGCGGCGCAACGGCCCGCGTCTACGGCAGCCATGGCTGGCAACACATCACCGGACTGCAGCACGTGCGCGAGGGCTCGGATCTCGACGTGTGGGTAGGAGTCGGCAGCAAGGAACAGGCCGATGCCGCGGCCGCCGCATTGAACGCCTTCGCCTCGCCCTCCCGGCGGCTCGATGGCGAACTCGTCTTCGACGGCAACGCCGCCGTTGCCTGGCGTGAGTGGCTCGCCTGGCGCAGCGGTGGCCCGCAGGCTCTGTTGGTGAAACGGCTCAACGGCGCTTCGATGGAGGCGCTGGCATGAGGCCACATCGCGCGCTGGCGCCCAGCGCCCCCACGCCCCAGCAGATCGGCCGCGCCGCCACGCTGGCGCTCTATGACGAGCTCGCGCTGTCACCCAAGCCCGGCCTCGTCACGCTGACCGACCGCGGCAGCCATGCCGACATGGACGCCCACAGCTTCATGCGCAGCCTGTTCGCGCTGCGCAGCTACTTTGTTCGCATCGCCGAACTGGGGGCCGCTGGCGCGCCCTTCGAGGCGCTGGAGCGCTGCGGCATCGCGGCCGAAGCCCGCATGCTGGCCGCCACGGGCGGCATCAACACGCACCGCGGCGCGATCTTCATGCTGGGCTTGCTGTGCGCTGCAGCGGGCGCGCTGGGCCAACAACCCACTCCCGCCCTGATCAGGCAGACGCTGCTGACGCGCTGGGGCGAGACGCTGGCCGCTCGCGCGCAGCGCCCTCCCACGCTGCCCGGCGGGCTGGCTGCGCAGCGCTTTCAACTGCGCAGCGCTTCGACCGAAGCCGCTCTGGGCTTTCCGACGCTGTTCGAGACGGCCGAGCCAGCCTTGCGTTCGGCCCGGGCGCGCGGCCTTTCGGCGGCCGCGGCCCGGCTCGACACCTTGTTCGCCGTCATGGCCGTGCTGGACGACAGCAACCTCGCCCACCGCGGCGGCCTCGAGGGGTTGCGCTTCGCGCAGGCCACCGCGCGAGACTTCCTCGCCACGGGTGGTGCATCCCAGGGCCTCGAAACGGTCCAAACGATCAGCGCCGAGTTCGTGCGCCAGCGCCTGTCCCCCGGCGGCGCGGCCGACACCCTCGCCGCCGCCTGCTGGCTGGAACGCCTGAGCTGAATGAGCCTGGCGCTGCTCTTCCCCGGGCAGGGCGCACAGCACCCGCAGATGCTGCCCTGGCTGGACGCACAGCCCGCTGCCAGGCCGGCGCTGGATGCCCTGGCCCGGCACCTGGGTCCGGGCTGGCGTGATCGCCTGGGTGACTCGGCCTGGCTGCATGCCAATCGGGTCGCCCAGCCGCTGCTGACGGGTGTCGGCATCGCCGCCTGGCAGGCGCTGGCGGCGCGCTTGCCGCCACCGGCGGTGGTAGCCGGCTACAGCGTCGGCGAGCTGGCCGCATTCGCGGCGGCGGGTGTGTTTGACGCCTCAACCGCCCTCGATCTCGCGGCCGTTCGCGCGCAGGCCATGAGTGACAGCGTGGCCGGCCAGGACACGGGGCTGCTTGCTGTTCAGGGCCCGAACGCGCTGCGCCTGGCCCAAGCCTCCCCAGCCTCGTTGGCGATCGCGATCCGCATCAGCGCGGAGCGCGTCATCGTCGGCGGCGTGGCGGCCGAACTCGACGCCAACGCAGCCCGCTGGTCCGCCGCCGGCCTGCGCTGCACGCGCCTGCCCATTGGCATCGCCTCGCACACGCCGGCCATGGCGGCTGCGGCGACGGTGTTCGCACGGCACCTGGCGACGGTCAGTCTCCAGGCGCCACGCACCGCCGTGGTCTGCAACTTCACTGGTGCCGCCAGCAAAAGCCCTGCCGCTCTTGCGGCCGCACTGGCCGGCCAGATTGCCAGCACGGTGCGATGGGACGACTGCATGGACAGCATTGCCGAACGCGGCGTTCGCTGCGTGCTGGAAATCGGCCCCGGTGCCGCATTGGCATCCATGTGGCGCGAGCGGCACCCCGACATCCCGGCTCGGTCGATCGACGAGTTCCAGGGGCCGGACGGCGTGCTGGGCTGGCTGGGCCGGCAACTCAGCTGAGCTGTAGGTGTTTTCTCTGGTATGACCACATTGGCTGAAAATGAGAAACTGGTAATACCGCAATGACCCGCGGCTCAAGACATCACCAGGCACTCAATTGAACCCCGCGGGCGTCTCGCCCGGTCCGACAACAACACGCAGGAGACCCATCATGCATCGTTTCAAGTACGTCCTCAGTGCAGCGCTGCTCGCTGTTTCGCAAGTGGCCGCCGCGGATACCGCCGAAGCGAGCATCAGCAACATCAACTTCAGCACTTCCCAGGGATGGGCCCAGGTGTTCAAGGGAGTCACTTGGCTGCCGCTGCCATCGGGCGCATCGGTTGCGCTGGCGGATCCAAGTTTCAGCGACACCGCCAGCGGCTGGCAGGGTGATGTGATCGGTGCATCGGTTGCCTCTGCTGGCTCCATCGCGGAAGCCAAGTTGACTGCGACAACCGCCACCGACAACTCCCGCAGCTTGAACGGCGTGTCCGCTTCGGCGAAGGTCAACGTCACCGGAGGACAGTCCGGTTGGGCCAACGCGAAGGTTTTTGATGGTTTGTTCCAGGCCAGCGAAAATGCAACCGTCACCGTGACCGTCGCCTTGAGCAGCCTGCAGGTCAGTGGCCCTCACGGGCAGGCGAATGTCTACATCGACTTTTGCAGTTGGGCGGAAACCTGCGCTCCCGGCAACTACACGGAAGCCTTCATCGACTCGTCCTTCCCGAACTACACCGGCCCGACGCTTTTGAGCGCCACCTGGACGAATCCGGGAGAGGCGGGCTTTTTCAGAATGGCCATCGGTTTGGCGGTGTCTGCCGACTCCGTGACCGCCGTTCCGGAACCGGCGACCATGGCCCTCTGGCTGGCCGGCCTGGCAGGTGTAGGCGCACGTCTTCGCCGCCGCAAAGATTAGTTGGCTCGTCTCCGAGTCGGCCAGGCACACGTTGACCTGGTTTGGTCGCGCGATCTCCAACGGGATCGCGCGACGCATTTTTTCCTTTGACAAATCAAGCGCCTGGCTCGGACAGCCGCAGCAGCGCTTGCCTTGAATCAGCAGTTCGATCGACGGGAAACCAAGTTATGTCACGCGCGCCGCGCATCCTTCATTGGCTCAGCCTCATGCTCTTCGCGGCGCTCACGCTCGCGACCGCTACTGCGCAGGCCGCCGGCCGCGAACGCCTGTCACTCGACAGCGGCTGGCTTTTCCATCGCGGCGACGTGCCAATGCCCGTGGTCAAGGGCCACGGCATGAGCTATCACAACGGCAAGGCCAACGGCGCCTGGGGTGCAGCCGCCGCCGATTTCGACGACTCCGGCTGGCGGCGCCTGGACCTGCCGCATGACTGGGCCGTCGAGAACCCCTTCGACCGCAACGAGAACGCCTCGCAGGGCTATCGCCAGCGCGGCATCGGCTGGTACCGGCGCTATCTGCCGCTGCCCGAATCCGACCGCGGCCGCCACATCGAGCTGCAGTTCGACGCGGTCGCCACGCACAGCACGGTCTGGGTCAACGGCATCGTCGTCGACCGCAACTGGTCGGGCTACAACGGCCGCAGCATCGACATCACGCCCTATGTCCGTTACGGCGCCGATGCCAACACCATCGCCGTGCGCGTGGACGCCGACGCACAGGAAGGCTGGTGGTACGAAGGCGCCGGCATCTACCGCCACACCTGGCTGGTCAAGCGCGACGCGCTGCACATCGCCACCGACGGCCTGCATGCCAACCCGGTCCAGCGCAACGGTCGCTGGAGCCTTCCGGTCGAAGTGACGCTGCAGAGCAGCGCCAAGGCCGAGCGCAGCGGCACCATCGACGTGGTCGTGATCGATCCGTCGGGCCGCGAAGTGGCCAAGGGCAGCGCCCGAGCGCGGGTTGCCGCGCTCGAATCGGCCGTCGCCCACATCAAGCTCGACGTGCGCGAGCCCAAGCTGTGGTCGCTTGCGCAGCCCCACGTCTACCGTGTGCGCGCGACGCTGCGCGACGGCGCGAACGAACTCGACCGCACCGAAACGCAGACCGGCTTCCGGTCCATCCGCTTCGACGCGGACCGCGGCTTCTTCCTCAACGACCAATCGGTCAAGCTGCAGGGCGTCTGCGTCCACCAGGATCACGCCGGCGTCGGTGTCGCCGTGCCCGAAGCCATCTGGGAGTTCCGGCTGCGCCGCCTCAAGGAGATGGGTACCAACGCGATCCGCTTCTCGCACAACGCGCCGGCGGCCGAGGTGCTGGACATCGCCGACCGCCTGGGCCTGCTCGTCATGGACGAGAACCGCCACTTCAACCCCTCGCCCGACTACCTGAAGCAGCTGACGTGGATGGTGCGGCGCGACCGCAATCATCCGAGCGTGATCCTGTGGTCCATCTTCAACGAGGAGCCGCTGCAGAGCACCGAGCCCGGCTATGAGATGGCGCGCCGCATGGTTTCCGAGATCAAGAAGCTTGACCCGACGCGGCCAGTGACGGGCGCCATGCACGGCGGCCTGTTCACCGACCTGAACGCCGCGGATGCGCTCGACGTCGTCGGCGTGAACTACCAGATCGGCGCCTACGACCCGTATCACAAGAAGCACCCGAAGCGCCCGATGACGAGCACCGAGGACACCGCGGCCTACATGACGCGTGGCGAGTTCGCCAGCGACCGCGCCGGCCAGGTGTTCGGCAGCTACGACGACGAACCCTCGTCCTGGGGCAACACGCACCGCCAGGCCTGGCGCGCCATCGGCGAGCGGCCCTTCATTGCCGGCAGCTTCATCTGGACCGGCATCGACTACCGCGGCGAACCCACGCCCTACGAGTGGCCCAGCGTCAGCTCCTTCTTCGGCGCGATGGACCTGGCCGGCTTCGCCAAGACGGCGTTCTGGATCCACCAGGCTCAGTGGGTCAAGGATCGCCCGGTCGTCAAGCTGGTGCCGCACTGGAACCGGGCCGGCCGTGAAGGCCAGGCCGTGCAAGTGATGGTCGCCAGCAACGCGCCGCGCGTGCGCCTGCTGCTCAACGGCACGGCCGTCGGCGAGCAGGATGTGGATCCCTACGAAATGGCTCACTTCAAGGTGGCCTATGCGCCGGGACGCATCGAGGCCGTGGCCCTGCAAGACGGCAAGGAGATCGCACGCGATGCGGTTGAGACCAGCGGAGCGCCCACCCGCCTCGTGCTGACGCCGGACCGCAAGGCGCTGATCGGCGACGGGCTGGATGCCATGCCGGTGACGGTCAGCGTCGTCGACGCCCAAGGGCGACCAGTGCCGACGGCGAACGCCCACGTGCGCTTCGAGATCGATGGCCAGGCCAGCATCATTGGCGTCGGCAACGGCGACCCGAACTCCCACGAGCCCGACAAGGCCAGCGAGCGCAGCTTGTTCAACGGCCTGGCGCAACTCATCGTGCAGGGCCGGCGCGACAGCCGCGGTGAGCTGAAGTTGCGTGCCTTCGCCGAGGGCCTGCAGGCCGCCGAAGTCGTGCTGGCACTGCAGCCCGCCGCAGCGCCGCCGAGCGTGCCGACCGCCGAGCCGACGACGCCGCTGCTGGGCTGGCGCGTCTCGCCGGCCTACGCCACCCGGCCCGACCCCAACGTCGTGCTGGCCGAGACCGACATGAACTCATGGGGTTGGGACGAGCCGCCGATGCGCCATGACGCTGGGGCGAAATCCTTCCGTCTGTACCGCAGCAGCGTGTCGGTGCGTGCGGATCGCAACGACGGCCGCGCGCAACTGGGCTTCGGCAGCATTGCCGGCAAGGCCGAGGTCTGGGTGGACGGCGTCAAGCTGGGCGAGAAGAACACCGCTGAGCCGGCACAATTTGCCGTGACCCTGCCCCAGGGCGGGCCGCGCCGCCAGGTGACCGTGCTGGTCGAAGCGGCGCCGGGCCAGCCCTCGGGCCTGTGGGGTCGCGTGGTGCTCGAGCCAGGGGTACGCTGAACCGGCGCCGCCCGCTCACCCTCGGTCATTTCCGATGGCCGCGTTCCGGGCGGGCGTGGCGTCGCCGACCACATCGAACGGGAATTCCTGCCTTGAACGTGAACCTTCGCGCGCCGCTGGCGCTCTGCCTGGCCTGCATCCTGAGCCTTGCCGCTTGCAGCACGCCGTCGCACAGCCCCATCGCGCAGCCGCAACTGTCTGTTGAGATCGACACCCAGGCCATACAGCTGAACCAGGTGGGCTATCTGCCCGCGAGCGCGAAATGGGCAGTGCTGCGCGACGTGCCCGCCAGCAGCTTTGCGCTGGTCGACGCAGTGACTGGACAAGAAGTCTGGCGCGGCCCGCTGCGCAGCGCGCAACGCTGGGAGGCGGCGCAGGAGGTGCTGCACCTGGCCGACTTCTCTGCCTGGCGTCAGCCCGGCCGATACCGGCTGAAGGTTGCAGGGCTTGCGCCTTCTGCTCCTTTCGTCATCGCGGCAGACGCCTATGTGGCGCTCAATGCCGCCGCGCTCAAGTTCTTCTACTACAACCGCGCCAGCATCGCGCTCGACCCTGTCCACGCAGGTGTCTGGGCGAGGCCCGCAGGTCATCCGGACGACCGCGTGCTCGTGCATGCGTCAGCCGCTGGCCCAGGCAGGCCGGAGGGCACCGTCTTCTCCGCGCCAAAGGGTTGGTATGACGCCGGCGACTACAACAAGTACATCGTCAACTCCGGCATCACCGTCTACACGCTGCTGGCGGCCTATGAACATTTCCCGGCCTTCTTCGATGCGCAGCGCCTGAACATCCCGGAGAGCGGCAACGGCCTGCCGGACGTCCTCGACGAAGCACTGTGGAACCTGGAGTGGATGCTGTCGATGCAGGACCCAGTCGATGGCGGCGTCTATCACAAGCTCACCGACAAAGGCTTCGACGGCATCGTGATGCCCCATGAGGCCCGGCACGATCGCTATGTCGTGATGAAGGCGACGGCGGCCACACTCGACTTCGCCGCCGTCATGGCGCAGGCCAGCCGCGTGTTCGCGGCGTTTGATACACAACGCCCGGGGTTGTCAGCGCGCATGATGACCGCCTCCAAGCGTGCCTGGGACTGGGCCAAGGCGCATCCCGACGTCATCTACCGCCAGCCGGCCGACATCCACACCGGCGGTTATGACGACAACCAGCTGACTGACGAATTTGCCTGGGCCGCCGCAGAGCTCTACATCAGCACACGCGAGGACGGCTATTGGCACGCGCTGAAGCAAGCCATGCCGCGCATCGAGATTCCGGGGTGGAGCAGCGTCGGCGCGCTGGCATGGGTAAGCCTCGCCCAGCATCGCGACCGACTGACCCCGGTGGCGGACCGCAAGCTCATCGAGGGCCAGATCCGGTCCTTGGCCACCGCGCTCGCCGAGCGTTGGGATCGATCGCCCTATCGCTTGGCCATGCAGACCGAGGACTTCATCTGGGGCAGCAATGCCGTGGCCCTGAACCAGGCCTTGATGCTCATTCAGGGATACCGCCTTGACAGTGACCGCCGCATGCTCGACGCCGCACAGTCGGCCCTTGACTTTGTCCTCGGGCGGCACCCCAGCGGATATGCCATGGTGACCGGCTTCGGAACGCGCTCGCCGCTGCATCCGCACCACCGTCCGTCCGGCGCGATGCCGCAACAGCCGCCGGTACCCGGCATGATCGTCGGCGGCCCGAACCCCGGCTCGGGCGACGATTGCCCCGGCGCCTATCCTTCCAAGGTGCCGGCCAAGGCCTACCTCGACGCCTTGTGCAGCTACACCACCAACGAGATCGCGATCAACTGGAACGCACCGCTGGTGTACGTATCAGCGGCCGTTCAAACGCTGACTCCCAAGCCATGAGTCACAAGCCGCGCATCGCACAAACGACAAACCCGGCTCAAGGCCGGGTCTGACGATTCGGATTGGTGGGCGGTGCAGGGTTCGAGCCTGCGACCCCTGCCGTGTGAAGGATGGGGTTTTTGATCTCATCACGAGTTCACCGAGCCCTGCTCATTTGCCTCGTCGCCGAAGTTCTCGCCAGCTTCAACGCCTGAACTCGTCGGCGGCAATGCCGAACTTGCGCAGCTTGTCGTACAGCGTCTGCCGGGCGATGCCGAGGGCCGCGGCGGTGGCTGGTTGGTCGCCCTTATGGCGCCGCAGTTCCTCGAGGATCACGGTGCGCTCGAAATGCTCGACCTGCTGCGGCAGTCCGTGCGCCAGCAGGCCGCCCTGCTCATCGACGCCACGGGCCTGGGTCAGTCGGGTGCCCAGCAGTCCCAGCACGAAACGGTCCGCCACGTTGCGCAGCTCGCGCACGTTGCCGGGCCAGGCGTAGGCCATCAGGTCAGCGAGCTGATCGCTGCTCAGCAGCGGTGCCGCACGCCCGTGGCGGCTGGCCGCCAGCAGGGTGAAATGCTCGAACAGCAGCGGAATGTCTTCACGCCGTTCGCGCAAGGGCGGCAGTTCGATGAAGGCGACGCCGATCCGGTAGTACAGGTCGGCCCTGAACTTCTGCTGCTCACTCAGGCGGACGAGGTCATCCTTGCTTGCGGCGACCACGCGGCAGTCGAAGGGGATGGCCTTGTTGGAGCCGATGCGCTCGATGCTGCGCTCCTGCAGCGCCCGCAGCAGCTTGATCTGCACGGCCATCGGCATGCTTTCAATCTCGTCGAGGAAGAGCGTGCCGCCGTGCGCATACTCGAACTTGCCCACCCGCACGCGGTTCGCGCTGGTGAAGGCGCCAGCCTCATGGCCGAACAGCTCACTCTCGGCCAGCGCCTCGGGCAGGCCGCCGCAGTTCAAGGGCACGAAATGATGGCGCCGGCGCTCGCTGTGGTCGTGCAGGCAGCGCGCGACGAGTTCCTTGCCGGTGCCGGTTTCGCCGTAGATCAGCACGTCAGCGGATGTTTCCGCTAAAGCCATGACCGTGCGGCGGACTTGCTGCATCTGGGTTGATCGGCCAATCAGCACCGACTGGATGCCATGCCAGTTTTCCAGCGCATCGTGCAGCGCCCGCACCTGCAGGCTCAGCTGGCGCTGCTCCACCGCATGGCGAACGATGGCGATCAGTCGCTCGGAGTTGAAGGGCTTTTCGATGAAGTCGTAGGCGCCCTCGCGCATGGCCTTCACCGCCATGGCGATATGGCCATGGCCGGTCACGAGGATCACGGGCAGCTCGGGGTCGATGCGGCGGATATCCGGCAGCCAGTCGGTGCCGCTCAAGCCGGGCAGGCGCACGTCGCAGACCACGATGACCGGCGCGTCAAAGCTGACCTGGCTGCGCGCTCGCTCTGCGCTGGCGAAGACCTCGACGTCGAAGCCGGCCAGGTTGAGCGCCTGGGCGGTGCTCATGCGGACGTCGTCGTCGTCCTCGACGAGCAGGACTCGAATGGCTGGGGCGGCGGTGGCTGTGTTCATTCCTGTGGCTGGGCGGTAGGCATGTCGAGTGTGAAACACGCGCCGCCATCGGCGCGGTTGTGGGCCCGGAGCGTGCCGCCGACGGACCGCGCCAGCTCGGCCGAAATGACCAGGCCCAACCCCAGGCCGGCGCCGGCGGGCTTGCTGGTCACGAAAGGCTCGAACAGGCGCGGCAGGATGTCGGCACGGATGCCTGGGCCGGTGTCGGCGACGGTGAGGATCACGCGTTCCTCCTGCAGCCGGGCGTGCACCTGCAGCAGGCGCCGGGGCGCGCCCCGCATTGCATCGATGGCATTGCGCATCAGGTTGCTGAGCAGGCTGCCCATCGCGGCCTCGTCGGCCAGCACTTCCAGCCCGGGCGGCTGCACATCGGCCTCGAAGTGGATGTCCAGCGCCTGCAACTCGGCGCCAAGGCCGGCCTGCGAATCGGCAATACAGCGCGCCAGCGGCAGCATGGTGCGCGGCAGATCACTCTTGTAGGCGAAAGTCTTGAGCTGCGTGGTCAGTCGCGCCAGGCGGTCCACCATGCCGGTGATGCGTTGCAGATTGCCGCGCACGTCGTCCGGGCGGCCCTGGTCCAGCAACACGCAGGCGCTGTCCGACAGCGTGCGCAGCGCCGTCAGCGGCTGGTTCAGCTCATGCGCCATGCCGGCCGACATCTGGCCCAACGCCACCATCTTGCCGGCGTGGACCAGCTCGCTCTGCGCGGCCCGCAGCTGTGCCGTGCGCGCCACCACGGTCGACTCCAGACTGTCATGGGCCGCCTGCAGCGCGGCCTGGCTGGCCAGCTTGTGGCGCACGGCACGGCGGCGCTGCCACAGCGTCACGGCCACCAGAAGGAGCACGGCCACGCCCAAGCTGGCGGTCATGGCGGCGTAGCGCGCGGCGGCATGCAGCGGCGCCAGATCGTCAAGCGCCACCAGGCGCCAATGGCTGCGCTGAAGTGGGCGCGTCGACGCCAGATGCACCACGCCGTCGAGCGCCACGAGCTGCGTGTCATTCGAGGGCGCCTGCAGCGACACCCAGTCCAAGGGCTGCATCGCAGCGGAGCCGTAAGGCCGCGAGCGCTGCACCTCGGCAAGCTGGCCGGCATCCAGCGGCGCCAGCGGGCGGTAGCGGAGGTCGTCGCGCGTGGACAGGATCACGACGCCGCGCTCGTCGATCAGCAGCACTTCGCCAGGCAGCTGGCGCCAGGCCTTCACCGCCTCCTCGATATTGACCTTGACGGCCACCACGCCCTGCACCTCCGTACCGCTGCGCAGCGCGTACGACATGTAGTAGCCGGGCTTGCCGCTGGTGATGCCAACGCCGTAGAAGCGGCCCCGGCCGTGCTGGATCGCCTCGCCGACATAGGGCCGGAACGACAGGTCCTGCCCGATGGTGGTGCCCGGCTGATCCCAGTCCGAGGCCGCCAGCGAGACGCCGCTCGCATCAAGCACGTAGAGCATCTCCGCGCCCGTCGTCGCCATGACGCCGTTCAGGTAGCGATTTGCGGCTTCCCGGTGCGCCGCCTTTGACGGGCTCTCCAGCAGCGCCGGCACCACCGGGTTGGTCTCAAGCAGGGCGGGCAGATAGTCGAAGCGCGCCAGGTCGGCTTCGAGCCCGGTGGCGAACATGTCCAGCCGATGCGCTGTCGCCTCGCTCAGCCGCGACAGGCCGGTCCGCAGCGCCACCTCGTGGCCTGCATAGGCAGCAGCCGCGACCAGCAAAAGTGCGGCGCCCCAGCGCGGCAGGCCGCTCCAGCGGCGCCTGGCGGCGGTGTCGGAGCGCAGGACCGGATCGCGTGGAGTCATCTGCCGTGTATCGCACAAGGCCGGGTTCCACGCATCAGCAGCAGCACGATGCTGGCTCATGCGTAGGTCAATTCACCCGCCTTGCCACGGAACACGCGGTAGGAGAACACTGTGTAGCCAATGATCGCCGGCACCGAGATGCACACGCCAACCAGGATCACCTTCAGCGCCTCCGGGCTGCTGGCCGCCTGCCAGAGCGTCAGCTGATCCAGCACGACGTAGGGGTAGATGCTGTAGGCCAGGCCCAGGAAGCCGAGTACGAACACCAGCACCAGCAGCGCGAACGGCAGCCAGCACAGGGGCCCGCGCACCTGGGGCGTCTTCAGCAGTGCCAGCACGGCGAGCAGGCTGACGCCGGTCATCATCGGGATGGCCAGCAGCGCAATGATCTCGGGCAGCGCGAACCAGCGCTCGCGCACGGTGGGGCTGACCCAGGGCGTGGCCATCGAGATCAGCACCAGCCCGCCAACCATGGGCGCCCAGGCAATGCGGGCCCAGGCGACCGCGCGCAGCTGCAGCTCGCCCTCGGTCTTCATGATCAGCCAGGCCGCGCCCATCAGCACATAGGCCATCGGCAGCGCGATGGCGATGGCGCCGGCGAACAGCGGGTAGTTCCAACCCTCGCCGAAGCCGCTGACATAGCGGCCCAGCATCCAGCCCTGGGCCACCGAAGCCAAGGTCGAGCCGGCAAAGAACAGGCGGTCCCAGGTGCGCTTGTGCGTGTCCTTGGCCTTGACGCGAAAGTCGAAGGCCACGCCGCGCAGGGTCAGGCCCACCAGCATCAGCGTCACCGGCAGGTAGAGCTCGCCCAGCACCAGGCCGTGGGCCTTGGGGAAGGCGATGAGCAAGATACCCACGCCCAGCACCAGCCAGGTTTCGTTCGCGTCCCAGAAGGGGCCGATGGACGCCACCATGACGTCCTTCTCGGCGTCGGTGGCGCGGTGCATCAACATGCCCACGCCGAGGTCGTAGCCGTCGCTGACGACATAGATCAGCATGGACACGCCCATCAGCACCATGAAGACGATGGGCAGGGCGGCGTCGAAGCTCATCCAGTTCATGCCGCGCCTCCTTGCACAACCGGGGAGGTGATGGCGCCGGCCGGCGTCACCGCTTGCTCGGCCGCGTCCATCGCCAGCACTTCCTCGGGCTTCTCGGCCATGTACTTCAGCACCGTCACGTAGGCCACGATCAGCGCCAGGTACAGCGCGACGTAGAGCACCAGCGTCGCCCCGACCATGGCCGACGGCACCTTGGACACCACGTCGGCGGTGCGCACCAGGCCGTAGACGATGAAGGGCTGGCGGCCGATCTCGGTGACATACCAGCCGGCCAGCGTCGCGACCCAGCCGGAGAAGGTCATGCCGGCAAACAGCCACAGCAGGGCGCGCGGCAGCGCCCTCGCCTGCCAGCCAACCCGCCGGCCCAGCCACCAACCCAGCCAGCTGGTCGCGAGCATCAGAAGGCCGATGCCGACCATGACTCGGAAGGCGAAGAACAGCGGCAGCGGCGGCGGGTGCGCATCGCCAAAGCTGTTCAGGCCCTTGATCTCGCCGTCCAGGTCATGGGTGAGGATGAAGCTGGCCACCCGCGGCAGGCCGACCTCGAAATGGTTGCTGCGCGTGGCCGCGTCGGGAATGGCGAACAGCAGCAGCGGCACGCCGCGCTCGGTCTCCCAGACACCTTCCATCGCGGCGATCTTGGCCGGCTGGTGATGCAGGGTGTTCAGGCCATGCATGTCGCCGACGAAGATCTGCACTGGCACCAGCAGCGCGGCCAGCGTGATGCCCACGCGCAGCACCCGCGGCGCCGAGCGCTGCGCCACGCCGCGCAGCAGCTGCCAGGCCGACAGGCCGGTCAGCAGGAAGGCGCAGGTCAGCGCCGAGGCCAGCACCATGTGGCTGAAGCGATAGGGGAAGGAGGGGTTGAAGACGACCTCCAGCCAGCTCTTGACGTGATAGGCGCCATCGCGAATCTCGTAGCCGGTTGGCGTCTGCATCCATGAGTTCAGCGCCAGGATCCAGAAGGCCGACAAGGTGGTGCCGAAGGCAACGAAAAAGGTCGACATCAGATGCACCTTCTCGCTGACCTTACCGTGGCCAAACAGCATGATGCCGAGGAAGCCGGCCTCCAGAAAGAACGCCGTCAGCACCTCGTAGCCCAGCAGCGGGCCGGCGATGTTGCCGACCCGCTCCATGAAGCCGGGCCAGTTGGTGCCGAACTGGAAGCTCATCGTGATGCCGCTGACCACGCCCAGCGCAAAGGTCAGCGCAAACACCTTGGTCCAGAAGCGGTAGGCGTCCAGCCAACCGCGGGCCAGCGCGGCATCTCGGCCGTGCCGCGTCTTCAGCCAGCGCCAGCGGAAGAACAGCAGCAACCAGCCCATGCCGATGCTGATTGTGGGGAACAGGATATGGAAGCTGATGTTGGCCGCGAACTGCATGCGGGCCAGCGTCAGTGCATCCATCGTTGCTCCCCTTTATCAGCGGGTCAGGACTTGCGCGACCGGGTCGGCGCCGGGGCCGGGGCCGAGCCGCCCTGTTGCAGCGCATCGGACATGCCGATCAACACCCCGCTGACCAGCGTCGTGTAGCTGTCCAGCATCGCCTGCGACGCTTTCAGGCCCAACGCCCGGCCATCGCGCAGGCCTTGCTGCGCCTGGTCCATCAGCTGCTCAAGCGTCGCGCTGGCCTGCGTGCCCGTACCGGTGGCCTTGCCCTGCATGCCCTTGAGCACATTCGCCCACGGCCCTTCGGGAATGGCGGCAGCGCCCGCGCCTGCCGAGGCCTTGCGCACGGCTGAGAACAGCGCGTCCTCCATCTTGTCGATGTCCGCCAGGGCCTTCTTGACCTGGGTTTCGCCGAGGCTGACGCCCTGGTCGACCATCTGCTGCAAGGCCTTGCGATTGGCCTGTACGGCCTGCTCCAGCGCGGCGTCCATGCCGGAAAAGGCCTTGCCGAGCAGGCCCTCGACGGCAGACGCGTCGAGCGGACTGTTGGCCGCACCGGTGGACGCCGCCTTGGCCACCGTGTTGAGCACCTGCTTGATGTTGGCCAGGCTCAGCTCGCGGCCCTGCAAGGCCTTCAAGGTGCCGTCGTAGACCGCCTTGCGCAGGGCTTCGCCCTGCTTGGCCGTCGCCTGCGAGAACTGGTTGATCAGCGCGTCCTGATCGATGCCGTGTTTGATCATGGTGCTACCCTCATTGCATGTGTTGACCGCCATTGATGGCGATATTGGCCCCAGTGACGAAGGCGGCCTCCTCGGATGCCAGGTAGATGATCAAACCGGCCACCTCCTCGGGCTTGCCCAGGCGCCCGACCGGGATGTGCGGCAGGATCTTGCTGTCCAGCACCTCCTTCGGAATCGCCGTGACCATCTTGGTGCCGATGTAGCCGGGCGAGATGGTGTTGACGGTGACGCCCTTCTTGGCCACCTCCAGCGCCAGCGCCTTGGTGAAGCCATGCACGCCGGCTTTGGCGGCCGAGTAGTTGGTCTGGCCGAAGGCGCCCTTGGAGCCGTTCACCGACGACACATTGATGACGCGGCCCCAGCCTCGCTCGGCCATGGCGTCGACCACCTGCTTGCTCATGTTGAACAGGCTGTCGAGGTTGGTGCGCAGCACGGCGTCCCAGTTGACCTTGTCCATCTTCTTGAAAGTCATGTCGCGCGTGATGCCGGCGTTGTTGACCAGCACGTCGACGGCGCCCAACTTGGCCTGCACTTGGGCCACCGCGTCGCCGCAGGAGTCGAAGTCCGCCACGTCGCAGGGCACGGCCAGGATGTCGTAGCCCCGCTCCTTCATCTGCGCCAGCCATTCGGCATGGGTCTTGTTGCCCGGTGAGTAGGTCACCGCGACCTTGTAGCCGGCGTCGACCATCTTGACGGAAATCGTCTCGCCGAGGCCGCCCATGCCGCCCGTGACGAGCACTACACGTTGTTGAGTCATCGTTTGTCTCCAGTCTGTTGTTGGGAAAGTCGTTTTACGCGAGTTCGACGGCCAGCGCCACGCCCATGCCGCCGCCGATACACAGCGAGGCCAGGCCCTTGGCCGCGCCGCGACGGCGCATCTCGTGCAGCAGCGTCACGAGGATGCGGCAGCCCGACGCACCGATGGGGTGGCCGATGGCGATGGCGCCGCCGTTGACGTTGATCTTGCTGGTGTCCCAGCCCATCTCCTGGTTGACCGCGCAGGCCTGGGCCGCGAAGGCCTCGTTGATTTCCATCAGGTCCAGGTCTTGCGCGTTCCAGCCGGCCTTCTGCAGGCACAGGCGTGAGGCCGGCACGGGGCCCATGCCCATGATGGTGGGGTCCAGGCCGGCGCTGGCATAGCCGCGAATCACGGCCATCGGCTTCAGGCCTAACGAGGCAGCGCGTGCAGCGGACATCACCAGCACGGCGGCGGCGCCGTCGTTCAGGCCGGAGGCGTTGCCGGCGGTCACCGAGCCGGCTTTGTCGAAGGCCGGGCGCAGGCCGGCCAGGGCATCGGCGCTGGTCTTGCGGTTGACGAACTCGTCGGCCGCAAACACGATGGCGTCGCCCTTCTTCTGCGCAATGCTGAAGGGCAGGATTTCATCGTTGAAGCGCCCCGCCTCCTGGGCCGCCGCGGCCTTCTGCTGCGAGGCTAGCGCCAGGGCGTCCTGCATCTCGCGGCTGATGCCGTACTTCTTGGCCACGTTCTCGGCCGTCGTGCCCATGTGGTACTGGTTGTAGACGTCCCAGAGGCCGTCGACGATCATCGTGTCGACCAGCTTCCAGTCGCCCATGCGCTGGCCGTCGCGCGAACCGGGCAGCACGTGCGGGGCGGCGCTCATGTTCTCTTGGCCGCCGGCGATGACGATCTCGGCGTCACCGCAGCGGATGGCCTGGGCCGCCAGCATCACCGCCTTCAGCCCGGAGCCACAGACCTTGTTGATCGTCATGCCCGGCACCGACACCGGCAGGCCAGCCTTGATGACCGTCTGGCGCGCCGGGTTCTGCCCCGAACCGGCGGTGAGCACCTGGCCCAGGATGACTTCGGACACCGCATCGCCAGGCACGCCGGCTTTTTCCAGCAGGCCTTTGACGACATGCGCACCCAGGTCCGGCGCTGCCGTCTTGGCGAGGGTGCCGCCGAATTTGCCCACCGCTGTTCGCTGTGCGGCCACGATCACGATATCGGTCATGTCTGTCTCCTTCGGGTTGAAAAGATCTGCTTGAATCATTCGGCGCGGGCTTTCACATAGCGCCCCGGTGCCGCTTCGATGACCGGGAAGGCAGCGTTGCCCGGCTTGCGCGGCGCGGCAAGCTGCGGCCCCGCATGGCTGGCCAGCCAGTCGTTCCAGGCCGGCCACCAACTGCCCTCGACCTGCTCAGCCTCGGCCTGCCAGGCCGAGGCCGTGTCCGCCACCTCGCCTACCCAGTGGTGGCGCTTGCGCTTGGCCGGCGGGTTGATGACACCGGCGATATGGCCGCTGGCGCCGAGCACGAAGCGCGTCTCGCCGCCCAGCAGTGCGGTGCTGGCATAGGCCGTCTGCCAGGGCACGATGTGGTCCTCTTTCGAGGCGTAGATGAAGGCCGGCACATCGATGGACGACAGGTCGACCGGCACACCGCACTGCACCGTGCCGCCGGGCTCGCGCAGGCGGTTCTCCAGATAGGTCTGACGCAGGTACCAGCAGTACATCGGGCCAGGCAGGTTGGTGTCGTCGCCGTTCCAAAACAGCAGGTCGAAGGCAGCCGGCGCCTTGCCCTTGAGGTAGCTGTTCACCACATAGGGCCAGATCAGGTCGTTAGCCCGCAGGGCCGCAAACACCTGGGCCAGCTCGCGCCCGTGCAGCAGGCCACCCTGGCCGATTTCTGCCTCGCGTCTGGCCACCATCGCCTCATCGACCATCAGGCCCAGCTCGCCGGTGTCGCTGAAGTCCAGCATCGTCGTCAGCAGCGTCACGCTGGCCGCCGGCTGCTCGCCGCGCTGCGCCGCCACCGCCAGCGCGCTGGCCAGCAGAGTGCCGCCAACGCAGAAGCCCAGCGTGTTGACTTGGGTCGCGCGGCTGATGCGCTGCGCCACCGACGCAGCCTGAAGCACGCCCTGCTCGACGTAATCGTCCCAACCGAGGCCGCCCTGCTCGGCGCCGACGTTGCGCCAAGACACCAGGAACACCGTGTGGCCCTGCGCCACCGCATAGGCCACCAGCGAGTTCTCCGGCTGCAGGTCGAGGATGTAGAACTTGTTGATGCAGGGCGGCACGATCAGCAACGGGCGCCGATACACCTGGGGCGTCCTCGGCGCGTACTGGATCAGCTGCATCAGCTCGTTCTCGTAGACCACGCTGCCCGGCGTCGTGGCCAGATCACGGCCGACCTCGAAGGCCTGGTCGTCGGACATCGAGATGCGGCCCTTGCCCATGTCGGCCAGGAACAGCCGTGCGCCTTCCACCAGGCTGGCGCCGCCGCTGTCCAGCGCACCTTGCAGCGCCTCGGGGTTGGTGGCCAGGAAGTTGGCAGGGCTCATCGCGTCGAGCACCTGGCGCAGCGCAAAGCCCCATTGGGCCTTGCTGCGCTCGTCCAGCGGCGCCGCAGCCAGCGCCTTGTCCACCGAGCTGGTGAACTGCAGATAGCTCTGCGCCAGCGGCGCGAAGCGTGGGTCCTTCTGCCAGGCCTCGGCACCAAAGCGGCGGTCGACGGCAGTCTCGGGAGCAAAGGCGGCAGTCCAGAACGCCCCCATCTGGGCCACGTTCTGCTGCCAGGTCTGGATCACTGATGCCGCCGCGGGCCAGAGGGTGGCTTGCGTGCGCAGCAGGTCGTCCAGCCATTGGCCGGCATCGGGCTTCGGTGCGGGAGTGTTCATGAAACCTAGGTCCGGCAGTTGGGCGCGCCCGAGGGGCTGGCGAGGCGAGCCGGTGGCAAGGCGCGACGACGCAGTGGGCTCGTGCCCACAACGAGGAGCAACGCGGCCAGCGGATCGAAGCGCCAGACCAGCGGGCGTGCAGCGTTCGTCACCGAAGTGGTGAACGTTGCGGAAGGCTCACGTTGTTGACGCATCGAGACTTTCGTTAAGTAGTAAGCGGTCAACTGCCGGACCTAGGTTTAGTGCAGCTTCACATGCGGTTCGGTGCGCCTTGTGATCAGGCGAGCCAGGGTGTCCAGGGCCATCTTGGCGAAGCCGTGCAACGCCAGTTCATGCATCTTGTAGAGCGACACATACATCAGCCGGGCGAAGGCGCCTTCGATCATCAGGCTGCCGCCGATCAGTCCGCCCATCATGTTGCCCACGGTGCTGAATTCGCCCAGCGAGACGAGGGAGCCGAAGTCGCGGTAACGGTAGGGCTGCAGCGGCTGGCCGGCCAGGCGGCGCTTGATCTGCTTGGCCACATGCGAGGCCTGCTGGTGCGCGGCCTGGGCGCGCGGCGGCACCCAGCCGCCCTTGCCGCCATTGGCCTCGGGCCAGGCGCAGGCCGCGCAGTCGCCGATGACGAAGATGTCGGCATCGCGCGTGGTCTGCAGGGTCGGCTCGACGAGCAGCTGGTTGCTGCGCGTCGTCTCCAGCCCGGCAATGTCCTTGAGGAAGTCCGCCGCCTTCACACCCGCGGCCCAGACCACCAGCTCGGCCGGCAGCACGCGGCCGTCGGCCAGGCGCACGCCGGTAGGCAGCACTGCGGCGACCTTGGCCGAGGTGTGCACCAGCACGCCGAGCTTGGCGAGCAGCGCCTCGGTCGCCTGCGACAGGCGCGGCGGCAGCGCCGGCAGCACGCGCTCGGCCGCCTCGATGAGGTTGACCTGGATGTCCTTGTCCGCATCCACCCGGTCCAGCCCGTAGGCGACCACCTCCCGCGTCGTGCGATGCAGCTCGGCCGCCAGCTCCACGCCGGTCGCCCCCGCGCCGATGATGGCCACATGCAGCTGCTCGGGCCGCAGCGGCGTGGCCTGGGCATGGGCGCGGATGCAGGCATTCACCATGCGCGCATGGAAGCGCTGCGCGTCGGCCTTGGACTCCAGCTTCAGCGCGTGTTCGCCCACGCCGGGCGTGCCGAAGTCGTTGCTCAGGCTGCCCAACGCCAGCACCAGCGTGTCGTAGCCGAACACGCGGTCGGGCGTGACCTCCCTGCCCTCGTCATCGCAGTAGGGTGCCACGTGGACTTCGCGCCGCTGGCGGTCCAGCCCGGTCATCTCGCCGATGCGGAAACGGAAGTGGTGCCAGTGCGCCTGCGCCAGGTAGTCCACCTCATGGGCGCTGAGGTCCATGCTGCCGGAGGCGATCTCGTGCAGCTTGGGCTTCCAGACATGGGTGCGGTTCTTGTCGATCAGCGTGACCTCCGCCCTGCCCCGCTTGCCCAGGGTGTCGCCCAGCCGCGTGGCCAATTCAAGCCCGCCCGCACCGCCACCGACGATGACGATTCGATGCAGGGGCATGGACGGGTTCATGGGGATCACCGCAAAGTGGCTCAGTTATGAACGCACCGGCTGGACGGGCATGTGCGCCTCGGACGTGTCCAGCACGGCCTCGGGTTCTTCGGCTTCGGCAGTGCTCTCGTTGTTCAGCAGCCGCTGCATGCGCGGCACGTCCAGGTCATTGGTCCATTTCGCCACGACCACGGTGGCCACGCCGTTGCCGATCAGGTTGGTCAGCGCGCGGGCTTCGGACATGAAGCGGTCGATGCCCAGGATCAGCGCCAGGCCGGCCACCGGCACGTGGCCCACTGCCGACAGCGTGGCCGCCAGCACGATGAAGCCGCTGCCCGTCACGCCGGCCGCACCCTTGGAGGTGAGCAGCAGCACCAGCAGCAGCGTGAGCTGCTGCGTCAGCGTCATCGGCGTGTTGGTTGCCTGAGCAATGAAGACAGCAGCCATCGTCAGGTAGATCGATGTGCCGTCCAGGTTGAACGAATAACCGGTGGGGATGACCAGCCCGACCACCGACTTCTTGGCGCCCAGGTTCTCCAGCTTGGCCATCATGCGCGGCAGCACCGATTCGCTGGACGAAGTGCCCAACACGATGAGCAGCTCTTCCTTGATGTACCTGATGAACTTCCAGATCGAGAAGCCATGCACCCGGGCAATGCCGCCGAGCACGATGAAGATGAAGAACAGGCAGGTGGCATAGAAGGTCGCCATCAGCTGGCCCAGCTGCAGCAGCGAGGACACGCCGTACTTGCCGATCGTGAAGGCCATCGCGCCGAATGCACCGATCGGGGCCACCTTCATGATGTAGCCGACGATGACGAACAGCACGTGCGAAGCCTTCTCGATGAAGTCGAACACCAGCGTGCCGCGGCCGCCGAACTTGTGCAGCGCGAAGCCGAACATCACGGCGAACAGCAGCACCTGCAGGATCTCGCCCTTGGCGAAGGCATCGACCACCGTGCTCGGGATTACGTTGAGCAGGAACTCGGTGGTGGTGGCCATCTTGCCCGGGCCGGTGTAGGCGGCGATGCCCTTGGTGTCCAGCGTGGTGACATCGATGTTCATGCCGGTGCCGGGCTGCACGATGTTGATGATCACCAGGCCCACCACCAACGCGATGCTGCTGACGACCTCGAAGTACAGCAGTGCCAGGCCGCCGGTCTTGCCAACCTTCTTCATGTCCTCCATGCCGGCGATGCCGACCACCACGGTGCAGAAGATGATGGGCGCGATGATCATCTTGATCAGCTTGATGAAGCCGTCGCCCAGCGGCTTCATGGCCGCTCCCGTCTCCGGGTAGAAATGGCCCAACAGCACGCCGATGACGATGGCGGTGATGACCTGGAAATAGAGCGAGCGGTAGAACGGCTTGGATACGGGTTGGTGGTCCACGTGTGTCTCCTGGTGATCTGTATTCGGGGGGCGGTGCTGCTGATGCCTGGGGCTCAGAGGCCGATGGCGTGCGCCTGCTCGTCGGCGTGGTAACTCGAACGCACCAGCGGCCCGCAGGCCGCGTGCACAAAGCCCAGCGCGCGCGCCTTGGCCGCCAGTGCCTCGAAGGCCTGCGGCTCCACGTAGCGCTGCACGACCAGGTTGCCGGCCCTGGGCTGCAGGTACTGCCCCACGGTGAGCATGTCGACGCCGTGCTCGCGCAGGTCTTGCATGACGGCCGTCACTTCCTGATCGGTTTCGCCCAGACCCAGCATCAGGCCGGACTTGGTCGGCACCTGCGGGCAGCGCTCTTTGAACGACTGCAGCAGCCGCAGCGAATGGCCATAGTCGGCACCCGGCCGGGCCTGGCGGTACAGGCGCGGCACGGTCTCGAGGTTGTGGTTCATCACGTCCGGCGGGTCGGCGGCGAGGATGTCCAGCGCAATCGTCGCCCGGCCACGGAAGTCCGGCGTCAGCACTTCGATGCGGGTCGCGGGCGACTGGCTCCGCACGGCGCGGATGCAGGCGGCGAAATGCGCGGCACCGCCGTCGCGCAGGTCGTCGCGATCGACGCTGGTGATGACGACGTACTTCAAGCCGAGCGCCGCCACCGTGTCGGCCAGGCGTTCGGGCTCCAGCGGGTCCGGCGGCAGGGGCTGGCCATGGGCGACATCACAGAACGGGCAGCGCCGCGTGCACAAGGCGCCCAGCACCATGAAGGTGGCCGTGCGCTTGCCGAAGCACTCGCCGATGTTGGGGCAGGCGGCCTCTTCGCAGACCGTGTGCAGGCCGCCCTCGCGCAACACGCGCTTGACCTCGCGGAAGTTCTCGACCTGCGACAGCCGCACGCGTATCCACGGCGGCTTGGCCAGCGCGGGCGTGGCCTCGACGTGAATGGGGATGCGCGCCGTCTTGGCCGTGCCGCGCTGGATGACGGGCTCGTTCATGCCCGTCTTCAGTCGATGCTGCGGGCGCTGACCCGCTGCGCCGCGGCGACATCCGCCACCGCCAGCGCCGTCATGTTGACGATGCGGCGCACCGTGGCAGAGGGCGTCAGGATGTGCACCGGCTGCGCGGCACCCAGCAGGATGCCGCCCACGGTGATGCCGTTGCCCGCCGCGATGCGCAAGAGGTTGTAGGAGATGTTGGCCGCATCGACGTTGGGCATCACCAGCACATTGGCCTCGGTGTCCAGGCCCGACTCGGGGAACTCCTGGTCCAGGATGGTCTTGGACAGGGCGGCGTCGCCGCGCATCTCGCCTTCCACGGCGAGGCCAGGGTCACGCGCCTTGATCAGGCCCAGCGCGGTGCGCATCTTCAGCGCCGACGGCGCGTCGGAGCCACCAAAGCTGGAATGCGACAGCAGGGCCACGCTCGGCGTCACGCCAAAGCGGCGCACGGCCTCGGCGGCCATCAGCGCGATCTCGGCCACCTGCTCGGCGCTGGGGTCGCGGTTGACATGGGTGTCGCAGATGAAGAGCTGGCGCCCGGGCAGCATCAGCATCTGCATCGCAGCCAGCGTCTGCGTGCCTGCGTGCAGGCCGATCACCGTGCGCACATGCCGCAGGTGATCGCCGTAGTTGCCGAAGGTGCCGCACAGCATCGCGTCGGCCCGGCCCTGGCGCACCAGCATCGACGCCAGCAGCGTGCCGCGGCTGCGCATGTCGGCCCGCGCCGCCGCGCGCGACACGCCGTCGCGACGGCGCAGCTGGAAGTAGTCGTCCGCCGCGTCGCCATAGACCGCCGGGTCGAGCTGGTTGATCAGCTCACAGTCGGTGCCGGGTAACAGCCGCAGGCCGAACTCGGCGATGCGCTGGCGGATCACCTCGGGCCGCCCGAGCAGCAGCGGCCGCGCCAGGCCTTCGTCCACCACCACCTGGGCGGCGCGCAAGACGCGCTCGTCCTCGCCCTCGGCGTAGACCACCCGCTTGGGCGAGCGCTTCGCAGCGGCGAACAGCGGCTGCATGCTGCTGCCCGACTGGTAGACGAACTGCGACATGCGCTGGCGATAGGCCGGCATGTCCGCAATCGGCCGGCTGGCCACGCCGCTGTCCATCGCCGCCTGAGCCACCGCGGGCGCCACCACCTCGATCAGGCGCGGGTCAAAGGGCTTGGGGATCAGGTAATCACGCCCGAAGCGCAGGCCGACCGCGCCATAGGCTGCCGCCACCACCTCGGGAATCTCGGCATGCGCCAGCTCGGCGATGGCGCGCACGGCGGCCAGCTTCATTTCCTCGTTGATCGTCGTGGCACCGGTGTCCAGCGCGCCGCGGAAGATGAAGGGGAAACACAGGACGTTGTTGACCTGGTTCGGGTAGTCAGACCTGCCGGTGCCGATGACGGCGTCGGGCCGCACGGCCAGCGCCTCCTCCGGCATGATCTCCGGCGTCGGGTTGGCCATCGCCAGGATGATGGGGTCGCGCGCCATCGTCTTGACCATCTCGGGCTTGAGCACGCCGCCCGCCGACAGGCCCAGGAAGATGTCGGCCCCGGGGATCACCTCGGCCAACGTGCGGGCGCCGGTGTCGCGCGCATAGCGGGCCTTGTTCGGGTCCATGCCTTCGGCGCGGCCCATGTAGACCAGGCCCTTGGCATCGCTGACGAAGATGTTCTCGATCTTCAGGCCCAGGCTGACCGCCAGGTCCAGGCAGGCCAGCGCCGCCGCACCGGCACCTGACGCCACCAGCTTGACCTCGCCGATGTTCTTGCCGACATGCTTGAGCGCATTCAGGATGGCTGCCGCCGCGACGATGGCCGTGCCGTGCTGGTCGTCGTGGAAGACCGGGATCTTCATGCGCTCGCGCAGCTTGGTCTCGATGTAGAAGCACTCGGGCGCCTTGATGTCCTCCAGGTTGATGCCGCCAAAGGTGGGCTCCATCCGCGCGATGGTGTCGATCAGCGCGTCGGGGTCGTTCTCGGCCAACTCGATGTCGAACACGTCGATACCGGCGAACTTCTTGAACAGGCAGCCCTTGCCTTCCATCACCGGCTTGCTCGCCAGCGGGCCGATATTGCCCAGGCCCAGCACCGCGGTGCCGTTGGTGATGACCGCGACGAGATTGCTGCGCGCCGTCAGGTTGCCGGCCTCCTGCGGGTCGTCGACGATGGCCATGCAGGCATCGGCCACGCCGGGTGAATAGGCCAGCGACAGATCGCGCGCGGTGGCCATCGCCTTGGTCGGCGTGACTGAGATCTTTCCCGGCGTCGGGTAGCGGTGGTAATCGAGCGCGGCCTCGCGCAGCTTGTCGGTCATGGCGGTCTCCTGTCGTTCTTTGCGAATGGCTTCAGTTCAGGCAACGGGCGCGGCCTCACGCAAGGCCTGCCGGACGCAGGCCAGCAAGGCGGCGGGCTGGTCGGCATGCACCCAGTGCCCGGCACCCTCGATGACCTGCACGTCGACACGCGGGAACATCGGCCGGAACGCGGCCCCGTCCAGTTGCACGACGTAGTCGGACTCGCGGCCCGCGATCACGGTCACCGGGCCTGCATAGCTCGCCCCCAGCAGCTCGCTCGGGAAACCGCACAGCTGCGGCATCGCGGCGCTGATGCCCATCAGGTTGATGCGCCAGTCGAAGTGGGCGTTGTGCATCACCAGGTTCTGCATCAGGAAGGGCACGACGCCGGGGTCGGACACTGCCTGCTGCAGTCGTCCCTGTACCTCGGCGCGGCTGGCTGCGGCCACCACGTCGGCGCCGCGCATGGCGTCGGCAAAGGGTGTCTGCTGGTCGGCATAGACGACCGGCGCAATGTCGACCACCAGCAGGCGGCCGACCCGCTGCGGATGCCGCAGCGCCAGGGCCATCGCCGTCTTGCCTCCCATGCTGTGGCCCATCACCGCAGGTGCCTTCAGGCCCAGGCGGTCGATCAGCTGCAGCACGTCGTTGGCCATCTCGACGTAACCCATCGCATCGGCCCACGGCGACGCACCGTGGTTGCGCAGGTCAACGCTGATGACGGTGTGCGTGGCTGCCAGCTGGCGGGCGATGCTGCGCCAGTTGCTGCTGGAGCCGAACAGCCCGTGCAGCACCAGCAGCGGCGGGCCGCTGCCGACAGTCTCGAAGGACAGAGCGAGTGCCATCTACTTCTTCTTCTGCGGCGGCAGGTCGGTGCAATGGCCCTCGAAGACCTCGGCCGCCATGCCGATGGACTCGCCCAGGGTCGGGTGCGGGTGGATGGTCTTGCCGACGTCGGCCGGCTCGCAGCCCATCTCGATGGCCAGGCAGACCTCGCTGATCAGGTCACCCGCATGGGTGCCGACGATGCCGCCGCCGACGATGCGGTGGGTGGCCTCGTCGAACAGCAGCTTGGTGAAGCCCTCGTCGCGGCCGTTGGCGATGGCGCGGCCCGAGGCCGCCCAGGGGAACACCGCCTTGCCGACCTTCAGCCCTTCAGCCTTGCACTGCTCCTCGGTCTTGCCGGCCCAGGCGACCTCGGGGTCGGTGTAGGCCACCGACGGAATCTGCCGCGCATCGAAGAAGGCCGGCTCGCCATGCGCGGCCTCGGCAGCCACATGCGCTTCGTGCACCGCCTTGTGCGCCAGCATCGGCTGGCCGACGATGTCGCCGATGGCGAAGATGTGCGGCACATTGGTCCGCATCTGCCTGTCGACGTCGATGAAGCCGCGGTCCGTGACCGCCACGCCGGCCTTGTCGGCGGCGATCTTCTTGCCGTTCGGGCTGCGGCCCACGGCCACCAGCACCAGGTCGTAGACCTGCGGCTCCTTCGGCGCCTTCTCACCCTCGAAGCTGACCTCGATGCCGGCCTTGACCACCTTGGCACCGACCGTCTTGGTCTTCAGCATCACGTTGTCGAAGCGCGGCGCGTTGAACTTCTCCCACACCTTGACCAGGTCGCGATCAGCGCCCTGCATCAGCCCGTCCAGCATCTCGACCACGTCGATGCGCGTGCCCAGCGTCGAATAGACGGTGGCCATCTCCAGGCCGATGATGCCGCCGCCGATCACCAGCATGCGCTTCGGGATGCCCTTGAGTAGCAGCGCGCCGGTCGAGTCGACGACGCGCTCGTCCTCCGGCATGAAGGGCAGCTTCACCGCCTGCGAGCCGGCGGCAATGATGGCCTTGGCGAACTTGACGACGGTCTTCTTGCCGTCGGCGGCCAGCACCTCGACGTGGTGCGGGTCGAGAAAGCTGCCGACGCCGGTGACGACCTCGACCTTGCGCGCCTTGGCCATGCCGGCCAGGCCGCCGGTGAGCTTCTTGACGACGCCGTCCTTGAAGCCGCGCAGCGCATCGATGTCGATCTCGGGCGCGGCGAACTTGATGCCGTGCTTGCCCAGTGACTGAACCTCGTCCATCACGCTGGCCGTGTGCAGCAGCGCCTTGGACGGGATGCAGCCGACATTCAGGCAGACACCGCCCAGCGTGGCATAGCGCTCGACTAGGACGGTCTTCATGCCGATGTCGGCGCTGCGGAAGGCAGCCGAGTAGCCACCAGGGCCGGCACCGAGCACGAGCACTTCGCACTCGACATCGGCCTTGCCGGCGAAGCTGCCGGCGGCAGGCGCCGTCGCCGATGCCTTGGGCGCAGGAGCTGGTGCAGCCGGGGCCGGAGCAGGCGCGCTTGCCACCGCTCCCGCCGCCTCGATGACCAGGATCACCGAGCCTTCGCTGACCTTATCGCCCAGCTTGACCTTCAGCTCCTTCACCGTGCCGGCGTGGGTGGACGGGATCTCCATCGAGGCCTTGTCGGACTCGACCATGATCAGTGCCGTCTCCACGGCGATCACCTCGCCGGGCTTGACCAGCAGCTCGATGATGGCGACGTCCTTGAAGTCCCCGATGTCGGGAACCTTGACTTCAAGCAATTGAGTCATCGGATTTCCCTTCAGTTCAGAACAGCACGCGCCGCAGATCGGCGAGCACGTTGGCGAAATGGACGTTGAAGCGTGCGGCCGCCGCGCCGTCAATGACGCGGTGGTCCCAGGACAACGACAGCGGCAGGGTCAGCCGCCAGCTGGCGTTCTTGCCGTCGCTGGAGTGCTGCTTCCAGTAGCTCTTGCAGACGCCCATGATGGCCACCTCGGGCGCATTGATGATGGGCGTGAAGTAGATGCCGCCGATGCCGCCCAACGAGCTGATCGTGAACGTGCCGCCCTGCATCTGGTCGGGCTTCAACTTGCCGTCGCGCGCCAGCTTGGCCAGCTCGCCCATCTCGGTGGCGATCTGCGGCACGGTCTTCTTGTCGACGTCGCGGATGACCGGCACCATCAGCCCGTTGGGCGTGTCGGCCGCGAAGCCGATGTGCCAGTAGTTCTTCATCACCAACGCGTCGCCGTCGAGGCTGGCGTTGAACTCGGGGAACTTCTTCAGTGCCGCGACCGCCGCCTTCATCATGAAGGGCAGCATGCTGATCTTGACGCCGCTCTTCTCCAGCTCCTTGTTCATCTGCACGCGGAACTGCTCGAGGTCGGTGATGTCGGCCTCGTCATGCGTGGTGACATGCGGGATGACGACCCAGTTGCGGTGCAGGTTGGCGCCCGAGATCTTCTTGATGCGCGACATCTCCTTGCGCTCGACCGGGCCGAACTTGGCGAAATCGACCTTGGGCCAGGGCAGCAGGTCCAGGCCGCCGCCCGCAGCGGCCGGCGCTGACTTGGCCGGCGCCGAGGGTGCTGCCGGCGCGCCACCCTTGGCGAAGGCTTCGACGTCTTCGCGCAGGATGCGGCCATGGTCACCGCTGCCTTTCACATGGCCTAGGTTTACACCCAGCTCGCGTGCCAGTTTGCGCACGGCCGGGCCGGCATAGGCCAACGCGAAGGCGGTTTCGTCGACGCCTGCGCCAGTGCTTGCGGATGCCGCAGCGGGCGTAGCGGCAGCACTGGTTGCCGCCGCGACGGCCGCAGCAGCTGGCGGCGCTGCGGTGGCCTCGCCGGTGGACAGCGACAGGATCACCGAGCCTTCACTGACCTTGTCGCCGACCTGGATCCTGATAGCCGTGACCACGCCAGATAGCGGCGCCGGCACGTCCATCGTCGCCTTGTCGGACTCCAGCGAAACCAGCGGGTCCTCGGCCTTCACCGTGTCGCCGACCTTCACGAAGATCTCGATGACCGGCACGTCCTTGAAGTCGCCGATGTCGGGCACGCGCACCTCGGCCACACCGGCCGGTGCGCTGATGGCGGACGGCGGCGCGACGACGCTGGGCTTCGCCGGCTCTGCCGTTGCAGCAGCACCCTCGGCCTCGAAGACCATGATCACGCTGCCTTCGCCGACCTTGTCGCCGACCTGCACACGGATGGCCTGCACCTTGCCCCCACGCGGCGCCGGCACGTCCATAGTCGCCTTGTCGGACTCCAGCGAAAGCAGCGGGTCCTCGGCCTTCACCACATCGCCGACCTTGACGAAGATTTCTATCACCGGCACGTCGGCGAAGTCGCCGATGTCCGGCACCTTGATGTCGATTGTTTGGCTCATCGATGTGCTCCTCAGACGGTCCACGGTGCGGCGCGCTCGGCGTCGAGGCCGTACTTGGTGATCGCCTCGGCCACGATGGCCGGCTTGATCGCGCCGTCATCGGCCAGCGCCTTCAGCGCCGCCACGGCCACATGCCAGCGGTCGACCTCGAAGAAGCGGCGCAGCTTGCGCCGGTAGTCGCTGCGGCCGAAGCCGTCGGTGCCCAGCACGACGTAGCGCCGGCCGGCGGCCTGCACCTGCTCGCGCACCTGGTCGGCGTAGTTGCGCATGTAGTCGGTGGCGGCAATGACCGGGCCGTCATGCCCTTCAAGGCAAGTCTCGACGTGGCTCTTGCGGGCAGGCTCAGTCGGATGCAGGCGGTTCCAGCGCTCGACCGCCATGCCGTCGCGGCGCAGCTCGTTGTAGCTGGTGGCGCTCCAGACATCGGCAGTGACGCCGAAGTCGCTCTTCAGCAGCTCGGCTGCGGCCATCACCTCGCGCAGGATGGTGCCGCTGCCCATCAGCTGCACGCGCAGACCCTTCTTGGCCGTCTTGCCGCCGTCGCTGAGCTGGTAGAGGCCCTTCAGGATGCCTGCCTCGCTGCCCTCGGGCATGCCGGGGTGCGGGTAGTTCTCGTTCATCAGGGTGACGTAGTAATACACGTCCTCCTGCTCGGCATACATGCGCCGCATGCCGTCGCGGATGATGGTCACCACCTCGTAGGCAAAGGTCGGGTCGTAGCTGATGCAATTGGGGATGGTGCCGGCCAGGATGTGGCTGTGGCCGTCCTCGTGCTGCAGGCCTTCACCGTTCAGCGTGGTGCGGCCGGCCGTACCGCCGAGCAGGAAGCCGCGGGCGCGGATGTCGCCCGCCAGCCAGGCCAGGTCGCCCACGCGCTGCAGGCCGAACATCGAGTAGTAGATGTAGAACGGGATCATTGGCACGTTGTTCGTGCTGTACGAGGTGGCCGCGACGATCCAGCTCGACATCGCCCCGCCCTCGTTGATGCCCTCCTGCAGCACCTGCCCGTCCTTGGACTCGCGGTAGTACATCAGCTGGTCGGCGTCCTGCGGCTTGTAGAGCTGGCCCAGCGACGACCAGATGCCCAGCTGCCGGAACATGCCCTCCATGCCGAAGGTGCGCGATTCGTCGGGCACGATGGGCACGACATGCTTGCCGATCTGCTTGTCGCGCACCAGCGTGCCCAGCATCTGCACGAAGGCCATGGTCGTGCTGATCTCGCGCTCGCCGCTGCTGTCCAGCAGGCGCTGGAAGCTGGCCAGCGGCGGGATCTCCAGCGCCGCGGACTTCTGCCGCCGCTGCGGCAGATAGCCGCCCAGCGCCTCGCGCCGGGCGCGCAGGTATTTCATCTCGGGGCTGTCTTCGGCCAGCTTGATGAGGGGGATGTTGGGCAGGTCCTCGTCGGACACCGGGATCTGGAAGCGGTCGCGGAAACCGCGCAGCGCGTCCTGGGTCATCTTCTTGGCCTGGTGGGCAATCATCTGGCCTTCACCCGACTCGCCCATGCCATAGCCCTTGACCGTCTTGGGCAGGATCAGCGTCGGCTGGCCGGTGTGCTTGACCGCAGCGGCGTAGGCGGCAAAGACCTTGACCGGGTCGTGCCCACCACGCGTCAGGCCCCAGATCTCGTCGTCGCTCATGTCGGCCACCAGCGCGCGCGTCTCCTCGTACTTGCCGAAGAAATGCTCGCGCACATAGGCGCCGCTCTTGCTCTTGAAGTCCTGGTACTCGCCGTCGACGCATTCCTCCATGCGCTCCAACAGCTTGCCGCTCTTGTCCTTGGCCAGCAGTGCGTCCCAGCCACTGCCCCACAGCACCTTGATGACGTTCCAACCAGCGCCGCGGAACACGCTTTCAAGCTCCTGCACGATCTTGCCGTTGCCGCGCACCGGGCCGTCCAGGCGCTGCAGATTGCAGTTGATGACGAAGACCAGGTTGTCCAGGTTTTCGCGGCCAGCCAGCGAGATCGCACCCAGCGACTCGGGTTCGTCCATCTCGCCGTCGCCCATGAAGGCCCAGACCTTGCGCGGCGCCGTGTCGGCCAGGCCCCGGCCATGCAGGTACTTGAGAAAGCGCGCCTGGTAGATCGCCATCAGTGGGCCCAGGCCCATCGACACGGTGGGGAACTGCCAGAAGTCCGGCATCAGCCACGGGTGCGGGTAGGACGGGATGCCCTCCCCGTCGGTCTCCTGCCGGTAGTTGAGCAGCTGCGCCTCGGTCAACCGGCCCTCAAGAAAGGCGCGCGCATAGATGCCCGGCGAGCTGTGACCCTGGATGAAGAGCAGGTCGCCACCATGGGTGTCAGTCGCCGCATGCCAGAAGTGACCGAAGCCGATGTCGTAGAGCGTTGCAGCGGACTGGAAGCTGGCGATGTGGCCACCCAGCTCGGACGAATCCTTGTTGGCCCGCAGGATGATCGCCATCGCGTTCCAGCGAATGATGGAGCGCAGCCGGTGCTCGATCGCGCGGTCACCGGTGCTCTTCTCCTCGCGCTCCGGCGGGATGGTGTTGCAGTAGGCCGTGGTCAGGGAGCGCGGCACATAGACGCCGTCCCGCCGGCCTTGGTCGACAAGCCGGTTGAGAAGAAAGTTGCTGCGCTCGCCACCGCGGTGCTGCTGGACCGCGCTCAATGCATCGACCCACTCGCCCGTTTCGACGGGGTCGGTATCGCCCATGGTGCTCATGCTGTCTCCGGTTTTGTCCGCCGTGTCTCGCATCCGTGAATGCGGCCGGCCTCCGGAAATAGCAACGGGCGTGCCAGTGCGCCCTTTGCACGAAGCATCTACTTAAGTCTTTGATTCGAAATAGATTCACCCGATCCAACAGCGTCGCGGCATTGGATATCCGGCATTTGCCCAGTTGCTCAGCCCGGTCCGCCGGGCTGCTCTGTGCGCGCAAACCCTGGAGCTTGATGTTGCAGTCCAATCCAAAGCGCTGGGGACGGCGTCTCGGGCTGGATCCCAGGTCCATGTCCACCGTCCTCATCGGCGATTCCCGACGGCAGAACAACGAATTCGTCACCGCCGACCCGCGCAACTGTGTCGCTGGCTCGCACGGTGTTCAACACGCGCTCGGCACTGACGGCGTGTACCGCATGAGCGCTTACGATGACTCGCCCATGATCGACTCAAGTCTCACGCCAATCAGAGCCCACGCCTCACGCTTCTCGGCAGCGTAGTCGCCCGCAAGAGTGTGCTCATGCTGAGCGCACAAGAAAAAGCACCTGGCATCGCCGCTAAGTGCTTGTTCTACCTACCGAATTTGGTACGCGCGATTGGATTCGAACCAACGACCCCCACCATGTCAAGGTGGTGCTCAATACACAGAGCTGGAAAAGCAAAAGCCGGCACGCAGCCGGCTTCCTTGAGTCCTTGATTGGTGGGCGGTGCAGGTTTCGAACCTGCGACCCCCACAGTGTGAATGTGGTGCTCTACCCCTGAGCTAACCGCCCAATCCTGAAAACTGAATCCACCGCAACTCCAAGAGTCTTGGTGGGCGGTGCAGGTTTCGAACCTGCGACCCCCACAGTGTGAATGTGGTGCTCTACCCCTGAGCTAACCGCCCCGAAAGCGAATCTCGACTTCCGCGAAGCCCGCGATTATGCCATGGGTTGAGCGGGCTCCAGCACTCGCCACTTGCAGGCGCCACCGGCGGCCTTGTCGAGGTCGGCAAGCAATTTCTCATGCGCCGCGGCCTCGGCTTCGCTGGCGTGCAGCACCGGCAGCACGAAGCGGCACAGGTCCACGGCCTCGATGGCGGCGTGGCTGTCGCCGCTGGCGTTGTCACCATGCTCGTCCATCAACAGCGCGTCCTGGCCACGCGTCAGGCGGATGTAGACGTCGGCCAGCAGTTCGGCGTCCAGCAGCGCGCCGTGCAGCACGCGCTTGGTGTTGTCGACCTCGAGACGGCGGCACAACGCGTCCAGCGAATTGGCCTTGCCGGGAAAGAGGTCGCGCGCCATCAGCAGCGTGTCGCGCACGCCGCCCACATGGTCGGTCAGCACGCCGCGCTTCAGGCGCTTGAGCTCGGCATTGATGAAGCCGATGTCAAACGGCGCGTTGTGAATGACCAGCTCGGCGCCGGCCAGGAAGGCCAGCAGTTGGTCGACGATCTCGGCGAACTTGGGCTTGTCCGACAGGAAGGCCTCGGTCAGCCCGTGCACCCGCAGCGCGTCCTCGTGGCTGGCGCGCTCCGGGTTGATGTAGAGGTGCAGGTGGTTGCCGGTGAGCTGGCGGTTGACCATTTCGACGCAGCCGACCTCGATGACGCGGTCGCCCTTGTCGGCCTCCAGGCCGGTGGTTTCGGTGTCGAAGAAGATCTGTCTCATGTCAACCTTGGACCGGCCTTTGATTGCGCTTGGTGGCCCAGGCAAAGATGGCGGCACCAACGATGACCATTGGCAGGCTCAGCCACTGTCCCTGGCTCCAGCTCAGCGCGCGCAGGCCGAGGAAGTCATCGGGCTCACGGAAGTATTCGGCCACGAAGCGCAGCGCGCCATAGCCCATCATGAAGACGCCGGAGATCTGCCCGGTCGCGCGTGGCTTGCGGGCATAGAGCCACAGGATGATGAAAAGCAGCAGGCCTTCGCCCGCTGCCTGGTAGAGCTGGGAAGGATGGCGGGCAATGCCGCCGTCATTGGCCTGGGGAAAGATCATGGCCCAGGGCAGGTCGGCCGGCGCCGGCCGACCCCACAGCTCGCCATTGACGAAGTTGCCCAGGCGCACGGCCATGATGCCGGTCGGCACGCAGGGCGCGATCAGGTCTGACACCTCGAAGAAGCTGCGGCCGCGACGGCGCCCGAACAGGTACAGGCCCAGCAGCACGCCGAGCAGGCCGCCGTGGAAAGACATGCCGCCATCCCAGACCCGGATGATCTCGGTCAGGTGATGGACGTAGTAACCGGGCTTGTAAAAGAAGCAGTACCCCAAGCGTCCGCCCAGCACGACGCCCAGCACGCCGTAGAACAGCACGTCGTCCACGTCCCGCTTGGTCCAGCCCACGGCTGCGTGCTGGGGCATGCGCGAGCGCAGCGTAGCCAGCCACAGGAAGAGGCCGAAGGCGATCAGGTAGGTGATGCCATACCAATGGATGCCGCCGGAACCGATGTGGACGGCGATGGGGTCGAACTGAGGATGAACCAGCATGGCCCGATGGGAAGAAGAGCGGCCGGCATCATAGCCAGCGCCCTCCTCCCGCCCCGTCAGGCCAGGTCGGCCAGCAGCTTTTTCGCCTCGTCGACGTTGCGCGGATTGGCGCGCTTGTTCTGCACGAAGCGCTCGAGCGCCGCCCTGGCACCGGCCTTGTCGCCCTTGGCGATCAGGGCCTGGCCCAGGCGATGGTCGATGGGCATGCGCTCCGCACCTTCCAGGGCCCGCGCGCGCTCGAAGGCCTTGACGGCTTCATCGAGCTGGCCCTGCTCCGTCAGCACACGGCCCAGGCCATAGGGGCCGGCGGCGTGGCCGGGATAGTCGCGCTGCAGGGCCTCGAAGATGCCGCGGGCCTTGGGCAGGTTCTTCTGCTCCATGAACTCGAAACCCAGGCGCGTCCACTGGCCGCGCAGCTCGCGGACCACCGTGCGGTCGTCGCCCGGTTTGGCGCTGGCCAACTCGCGCTCGGCGCCGGCCCAATCCTTGTCGTTCATGGCGAGCATGGCGCGCAGCAGCTTGGCCTGCTCGGGCTGGCGCGGCTGCGCCTCCGCGGCCAGCTCCTTGGCCTTGGGCACGCTGCCGCCGGCAAAGCCCGGGGCCATCAGATAGAACTGCGTCAGGCCGCTGCGTGCCTCGAACAGCGCCGGATCGAGCTCGACGGCCTTGGCGAACTGCTCCTTGGTCTTGCTCGCCAGGCCAGGCATCTTGAAGACGCTGGCCGCCATGGCCTGCTGGCCGTAGACACGCCCAAGGGCATAGCTGCAGACGGCCTGCGGGCGCTTCTCTGAGCAGTTTTGCAAGGCAGGGATGGCTGCCTCCAACCGGGCACCGTCGTTGTCGTCGACGGCGGCCATGGCGAGAGCGACAGCGGCCTGGTCGTCATCACCCTTGGCTTTGGCGGCGCGCACGAGGTCGGCGGTCCTGCCGGCATCCAGCCACGCCTGCCATTGCGGATCCTTGAGCAGGTCGGCCTGGGCGGCGCCGGCCAGCAGGGCCAGGGCGAGGGGGAGCAGGCGAAGGGTCATGCAGGGGTCTCCAGAGTGTGAATTCGTAAACGTTGCAGCAGCATCCACGGCGACACGGGTTTTTACGCATGACTTCAGGCATGGGTGCGCACGTGCTCGACGAAGCGCGCGACGACGGGCGGCGCATCGGCACGCCAGATCAGGCTGGTCTCGACCTGGGGGGCGCCGGGCAGTGTCCGATAGGTCACGCCAGCCCGTTGCAGGCCCTGCAGGCTGGCCGGCACCCAGGCCACGCCGATGGCGGCCGACACGAGGTTGACGATGGTCTGCATCTGGATGGCCTCCTGAGCCACGCCCGCCGCGCCGTGGTGGGCCAGGATGGCGTCGTACAGCGACGGCGCCACCTCGCGCGGAAAGATCACCAGCGGCGCCGAGCGGCATTGCACGTCGGTCGGCGTTTCGTCGCTGCTGGGCAGGGCCAGCACCAGCGGTTCGATACCGATCGACAGGCGTTGGAAGCCCACCGGCGCAGCGCCGGGCGTGTGGATGACGAAGCCGGCGTCGATGCTGCCGGCTTCGAACTCGCGCAGCTGCACGTCCAGCGTCGCCTCGCGCAGCGCCAGGGCCACCTGCGGGCAGGCCTCGCGGAAGGAGCGCAGCCATAGCGGCAGGCCGCCGAAGCCGACAGTCGACACAAAGGCCAGGCGCAGTCGCCCGGCCAGGCCGTCAGCCACCGCCCTCACCTCGGCCGGCAGCGCGGCGGCCTCAAGCAGCAGCTTCTGCGCCGACGCCTGCAATGCCGCGCCGGCCGGCGTCAGACGCACGCTGCGGCTGCTGCGCTCGAACAGCTGCACACCGAGCTGGGCCTCCAGCTTGCGAACGGCCTGAGTCAGCGGCGGCTGGCTCATGTGCAGGCGCTCGGCGGCACGGCCGAAGTGCAGCAGCTCGGCCACGGCGAGGAATTGCTGGAGGGGGCGCAGTTCGATCATTGATTCACCATGCATATCAATGCAGAGTGAACAATATATTTGAAAAGCAAACCGAGGCGCGCCACACTGCCGGCTTCACGAGGAAATCGCCATGAGCTTCAACCGCCGCAGCAAGAACATCACCGAGGGCGTGGCCCGTGCCCCCAACCGTTCCATGTACTACGGCATGGGCTACCAGGAGAGCGACTTCGGCAAGCCCATGATCGGCATCGCCAACGGCCACTCCACGATCACGCCCTGCAACTCCGGCCTGCAAAAGCTTGCCGACGCCGCTGTGATCGGCCTGAAGGCCGCCGGCGCCAACGCCCAGTTGTTCGGCACGCCGACCATTTCCGATGGCATGGCCATGGGCACCGAGGGCATGAAGTACTCGCTGGTGTCGCGCGAGGTCATCTCTGACTGCGTGGAGACCTGCGTGGGCGGCCAGTGGCTGGACGGCGTCATGGTCATCGGCGGCTGCGACAAGAACATGCCCGGCGGCATGATGGGCATGCTGCGCGCCAATGTGCCGGCCATCTACATCTACGGCGGCACCATCAAGCCGGGCCACTACAAGGGCCAGGACCTCAATATCGTCAGCGTCTTCGAGGCCGTGGGCCAGTTCAGCGCCGGCAAGATGAGCGAGGAAGATTTCTGCCAGATCGAGAAGCGCGCCATCCCCGGCAGCGGCTCCTGCGGCGGCATGTACACGGCCAACACGATGAGCTCGGCCTTCGAGGCCCTGGGCATGAGCCTGCCCTACTCCTCCAGCATGTCCAACGTCGAGGACGAGGTGGTCGAGAACGTCAAGCTGGCGGCCGACTGCCTGGTGGAGGCCGTCAAGGCCGACCTGAAGCCGCGCGACATCGTCACCAAAAAGGCCATCGAGAACGCCGTCGCCGTCATCATGGCCACGGGCGGTTCAACCAACGCGGTGCTGCACTTCCTGGCCATCGCCCACGCGGCCGAGGTGGACTGGACCATCGACGACTTCGAGCGCATGCGCAAGAAGATCCCGGTGCTGTGCAACCTCAAGCCCAGCGGCAAATACCTGGCCGTGGACCTGCACAAGGCCGGCGGCGTGCCAGCGGTCATGAAGGAATTGCTGGCTGCCGGGCTGCTGCACGGCGACTGCATCACCATCACCGGCAAGACCGTGGCCGAGAACCTGGCCGACGTTCCCGCCTTGAGCGCCGACCAGGACGTCATCCAGCCCGTCGCCAAGCCCATCTACGCCGAAGGCCACCTGGCCATCCTGCGAGGCAATCTCTCGCCCGAAGGCTGCGTGGCCAAGATCACCGGCCTCAAGACGCCCGTGATGACGGGCCCGGCGCGGGTCTTCGATGACGAACAGAGCGCGCTGGCCGCCATCATGGCCAACAAGATCGTGGCCGGCGACGTCATGGTGCTGCGCTACCTCGGCCCCAAGGGCGGCCCCGGCATGCCGGAGATGCTGGCCCCGACTGGCGCGCTGATCGGCCAGGGCCTGGGCGAGAGCGTCGGCCTCATCACCGACGGCCGCTTCTCGGGGGGCACCTGGGGCATGGTGGTCGGCCATGTGGCGCCGGAGGCCTATGAAGGCGGCGTCATCGCGCTGGTGCAGGAGGGTGACTCCATCACCATCGACGCGCATCAACTGGTGCTGAACCTCAATGTCGACGACGCCGAGTTGGCGAAGCGCCGTGCGGCCTGGCTGCAGCCCAAGCCGCGCTACACGCGGGGCGTGTTGGCCAAATTTGCGAAGAACGCTTCGAGCGCGAGTTCGGGTGCGGTTTTGGACAAGTTTGAGTGAGGGGTTCCGGGCCGAGCGCCGGGCCGCTCCCTAGCCGGCCCGTCATGGCGATTTGCTTGCCGGTCAATCCGGCAAGCATCGCCGTCCCCCCGGGGGGCTGAGGCCGGACACGGCAAGTCCTGTGGACTTGTCGTGCCTGCCGAAGAGCAGCCGCTCCGTCGGCTGCGCGGTCTGCAAGACCGACCAGGCTCGCCCGCGTTCAGCGGCGCGAGGCTGGGCGAGGGGCACGTCAGCGCTTCTTCTTCGCCCCGGGCTTGCCTTGCCCCAGCCCTTCCATCAGTTCCTCGCGCCGGGCCGCCTTCTTGGCGTCCAGGGCATTCATCGCCTTCTTCTGCGTCAGGCCGCTGGAGTCCGCCCAGGCCCACCAGACCGCGGCCAGCACAAAGGGCGACAGCACGATGATCCAGGCCCAGAAGTCGTCCTTGTGGAACTGCACCCAGCCGCCGAGCCGCAGCACGATCAAGAGCACGCCGATCAACACGAAACCCATGCGGGCTCTCCTTCAGGTATCTTTGCAACCACTGTAGTCCAACGCCCCGAAAGGTTCGCATGAAGAATGCTTTGATCCTCAGCCTCGCCCTCGTCGTCGCTCCCGCCGCCTTCGCCACCCAGGAGCTGGCGCAGAAAAAGAACTGCATGGCCTGCCATGCGCTGGACAAGAAGCTCGTCGGCCCGGCCTACAAGGACGTGGCGGCCAAGTACGCCAAGGACAAGGACGCCTACAAGAAGCTCGCCGAGAAGATCCAGAAGGGCGGTTCCGGCGTTTGGGGCCCCGTGCCCATGCCGGCCAATACCCAGGTCAGCCCGGCCGAGGCCGAAACCCTTGCCAAGTGGGTGCTGACGGTCAAGTAAGGCCGTCACCCCTTCTGTAAACAGGCCCTGCGGGGCCTGCTCTGCTTTTGGGGACGGTGGTGCAACGCGTCACTGGCGCGTCACGGCGGCTGCCAAGAATCCGCGCCGCGCAGGCTGTTCTGCGCGCAGCCACGGCATCGCCCATGAACTCCATTTGCCCACTGAAGCCCGCCGCGCTCGCGACGACCGTCCTTGCCCTGTTCGCCGCCAGCACTGCCCAGGCCGCCTCGGCCACGCTGGAAGGCTGGGCCCTGATGCCGGCCAACACCTTTGCCGAAGGTCCGACCACCGGCCAGTTCGCCAGCGGCGCCGGAGGTAACTCGCTGCCGCTGCTGAACAAGCAATCCGTGCAAGGTTTCTCCGCCGTACTGGCCGGCCCTGCCGCTGGCACCTACCTCTTCATGCCCGACAACGGCTTCGGCGCCAAGGAAAACTCGGCCGACGCACTGCTGCGCATGTACGCCGTCACACCCAACTTCAAGACGGCCACGGGCGGCACCGGTACGGTCTCGGCCGCCAACTTCAACAGCGGCGCCAGCATGGGCGGTTTCACGTCTGGCAGCTACGTCACGCTGTCCGATCCAAACCAGTTGCTGTCGCTGAAGATCCAGGCCGACTACACGCGCTACTACAACACGGCAGCCAACCCGCTGGTCGACCCCAGCATCCGCAGCGGCCGCCAGCTGACCGGCGCCGACCTGGACATCGAGTCGGTGCGCAAGGACAAGAACGGCAACCTGTGGTTCGGCGATGAGTTCGGGCCCTATCTGGTCAAGACCAATGCCAAGGGCGAAGTGCTGCGCCGCGAGATCGGCATGCTGGGCGTGGCGTCGCCGCAGAACGAGGCGGTCGTCAACGGCACCATTGGCGCGACGCTGGGCCGCTCCAACGGCTTCGAAGGCATGGCCATCAACCCCAACGGCGACCGCCTCTACACGCTGCTGGAAGGCACGGTCACGGGCGACCCGGCCAAGACGCTGCGCATCAACGCCTTCGATGTAGGCACCGAGAGCTACACCGGCCAGCAATGGAACTACAAGCTCGACGGCGCCGGCACCAACATCGGTGACATGACGGCCATCAACGACCACGAGTTCCTCATCATCGAGCGCAACGGCGCTACGGCCACCAGCGGGGGCACGCCGTTCAAGAAGATCTTCAAGGTCGACCTGAACCAGTTGGACGGCAGCGGCAACCTCGTCAAGAGCGAGGTCATCGACCTGATGAACATCGCCGACCCGCATGATCTGAACGGCGACGGCAGCAGCGCCTTCACCTTTCCGTTCACGACCATCGAGAGTGTGCTCATCCTGGACGCCCACACCCTGCTGGTCGCCAATGACAACAACTACCCCGGCACGGGCGGCCGCAACCTGGGTTCGGACAACACCGAGTTCCTGAAGATCCACCTCGACCAGGCGCTCAATGTGTCGGCCGTGCCGGAACCGGGCAGCGTAGCCCTGTCGTTGGGTGGCCTGGGTCTGCTGGCTCTGAAGCTGCGGCGTCGCCGCTGAGCCGGGCAAAGGCCCTCGCGGCCACAGCCCGCCGATGCGAAACTTGCGCGATGCAAGTCGCATTGGCACATGGCTGAGGTCACTGAACTGCTGCGCGGTGTGGCGGCGGGCGAGCCCGGCGCCGCCGACCAGCTCTACAGCCTGCTCTACCCTGAGCTGAGCCGGCTTGCCCGGCGCCATTTGCACGCAGTGGGCCCCGTCACCCTGGACCCGCCCGCGCTCATCCACGAGCTGTGGCTGCGCACACGCGGCATGGTGGTGCCGGCCTATCGCGCGCAGTTTTTCGCCCTAGCCAGCCGCGTCATGCGAAGCGTGGTGGTGGATCAGTTGCGCCGCCGCCATGCCGACAAGCGCGGTGGCGGGGTGGCCGAGGTGACGCTGAACACGTCGGCCCTGCTGGAGTTCGCCGCGACACCCGAGGGCGAGCCGGTGACCTCGCCATCGTCGCAGGCTGCGCAAGGCATGGACCCGATTCGCCTCGACGAGGCCTTGAACGCACTCGCGGCCATCGACGAGCGCGCCCACCGGGTGGTCGAGATGCGCTTCTACGGCGGCATGACCCAGGACGAGATTGCCGATTTGCTGGGCGTCTCAGTCCCGACCGTCAAGCGCGACTGGCGCCGGGCGCGCGCCTTCCTGTTCGAGCAACTCAGGGGATGAACACCGAACGCGCCAGCATCGGGCCCTGGCGCGACGCCATGGCCTTGTTCGACGCCTGGCTCGACGCCGATGCCAGCGAACGGGCCGAGCTGTTGGCGCAGGCCCAGGCCGACACGGTGCAGCACCAAAAACTGCTCGCGCTGATTGCTGCCGACGCGTCTGCCGAGATGCAGCAGTTCATGCCCGAGGTCAAGCCGCCGGCGGTGCAGGCCCATGCCGGGCAGCGCCTCGGTCCCTGGAAGCTGCTGGAGCCGATTGGCAGCGGCGGCATGGGCGAGGTCTGGCTGGCCGAACGCAGTGACGGGCTCTACGACGCCCATGCAGCGATCAAGCTGTTGCATGCCCGCGCCACCACGCCCGCGCAACGCGCCCGCTTCGCCCGGGAGGGCGAGCTGCTCGCGAGGCTTGGGCATCCACACATCGCGCGCCTGTTGGATGCCGGTGTGCAGCCGGACGGCGCACGCTATCTGGTGCTGGAATACGTGGCCGGCGCTCAGATTGATGACTGGTGTGACGTCCGTCGCGTCGGTCTGGCACAGCGGCTCGCGCTCTTCCTGCAGGTCTGCGAGGCCGTGGCGTACGCGCATGCCCACCTGGTGGTGCACCGCGACCTCAAGCCCGCCAACCTGCTGGTGAGCGAGGACGGCCAGGTCAAGCTGCTCGACTTCGGCGTCGCCAAGCTGCTGGCCGACGACACGGGTCCCGACAGCGACCTCACCCGGGCCGCCGCCGCGGGCCTGACACCCGCCTACGCCGCACCCGAGCAACTCACCGGCGGCGCCATCAGCACGGCCACCGACGTCTATGCCCTGGGTGTGCTGCTGTTCCAGTTGCTCAGCGGCCAGCGCCCCTATGCTGGCACCGACAGCACGCCGGCGCAGTGGGTACGCGACATCGTCGAGGCCGAGCCCCTGTCGCTTTCCCGGGCTCAGCCCAGCGTGCAGGCCGCTGCGGCGCGGGGCACTTCAGCAGCCCAGCTGGCCCGGGCCCTGCGCAGCGATCTGGCCTTCATCACGGCGCGCGCCCTGCGCAAGCAACCCGGCGCGCGCTACCCCTCGGTGCAGGCCCTGGCCGAGGATGTGCAACGCTACCTGCGCCACGAACCGGTCAGCGCCCGGGCCGGGGATTGGCGCTACCGGGCCGCACGCTTCGTGCGCCGCAACCGACTCGCCGTGGCCGGCAGCGTGCTGCTGGCGTCGGCGCTGGCGGCCGGCGTCGGCGCCACACTCTGGCAGGCCGACAGGGCCCGGCGTCAGGCCGTGCTGGCGCAAACCGAGGCCGCCAAGGCCACGGCCATCAAGGACTTCCTCCTCAAGTCCTTCAACACGGCGCAGATCGGCCAGCGAACCCAGGCCAACGGTGCCGCGACCACCGTGCTGCAGCTGATCGAAAGCGGTGGTGCCGAACTGCTCAAGGACGACCTCAAGATCGACCCGGAGGCACGCCTGGAACTGCTGACCGCGCTCGGGGAACTGCAGCGCATCAACGGCCTGCATGCGCAGGCCGAGCCCCTGCAGCTCAAAGCGCTCGAACTGGCCAAGCAGCATTTCGGCGCGACCAGTGAGAAGTACGTCTACGCCCTGGTCGAGCGCGCCACCAACCTGCCCAAGCTGGGGCGGCGCGCTGAATCCAACCAGCTCTACGACGACGCCATTGCCCTGATGGAGAGGATCGGCCAGCAACACACCGAGAGCTACCCCTTTGCGCTGTGGATGCGCGGCGTGAACGCCTATCGCACCGACCAGTACGAACTTGCATTGAGCCTGTTTGAGCGCGCCGAACTCGCCTGCCGTCAACACCGGCCCCACGACGCCACCCACGCCTTCGCCCTGCAGTGGCAGGCCAACGTGCACTCGATGCGCGACCAGTTCGATGCGGCGCAGGCCGCCCTGACGAAGGCGCTTGCGCTCACGCCCAGTGCCGAGCACCCGGAGCAGGCCGAGGCGCTGCTGCAGCTCTACCTGGGCGACCTGCAAACCCGCCGGGGCGAGATGGAACAAGCGCTGGCAGCCTACGACCGGGCGCTCTCCCTCATGCAGCGCACCGACAGCGGCCGCAACCCGGACCGCGTGGTCGTGCTCGTCAATGCCGCGCGGGCGCGCCATGAGCTGGGCCAGCCCGAAGCGGCCAGGGCGGAGCTGCGCGAGGCGCTGGCGCTGGCGCAGCACCACCCGACGGGTGAGCCCGGCCGAACCCTGAGCGATCGCGTCCTGTCGGCCCAGGTGGCACTCGACCTGGCCGATGGCAACGCGGCTGCCGCCCTGGTCGCCGCACGCCAATTGGCCGCACGCTGGCCGGCCGACGCCACGGGTTCGAGCTACGCCGCCAACCGGATGCTCCTGGCCGAGGCCGAGCGGCAAGCCGGGCAGCCCGCGCTGGCGCGCCAGGCGGCCGAGCGCGCCGCAGCGATCTACGAGGCTGCGGGCAGCGACACCCTGCTGGCGAGGCAGGCCCGGTTGGTGCTGGCCGAAGTCCTGGCACGGCAAGGCGATGCCGCAGCATCGGAACAGTTCCGCAGGGTGCTTGAAACCGCCCGTGCAGACTCCGCGACACCGCCGCGTTCCAGGCAGTTGCAGAAGGCCCGCGCCCTGGCCGGCCTGGCCCGCCTGAGCCTGTCGACCCGCCCGCAGGAGGCCGCACGCCTGGCTCGCGAGGGCAGCGCTCTGCTGCCCGCTCCAGTCACCCTGCGAGAACGCCAGGTCCTGTCACAGTTGCAGGAGACCGAAGCCAAGGGCGTCAAGCAGGGGTCCGCAGTGCCCGGGGCCTGACCGCACGGTTTGCGGCGCTATCGGCAGTCCCTGCGCAGACGGCGCAAGCAGAGCAACCCGAGTCCAGCCGCGAGAAGCAGGGCGCTCCCCGGCTCGGGCACGGGCAGCGCCGTTGTCCAGTCCAGCCCGCTGGCCGCGCTGAGCGTGTAGCCATCGGTGACCAAACTGCCGCCCACCAGCAGGCCGGTCACGCCCTGCACCAGCACGCTGCTGGAGAAATCAAGCTGGCTGTTCGAGTTGCCCGACACCGCGCTGAAGCTGCGCTGCCCCGACTCGGCGCGGGCGTAGATGCCCAGGTCGAAGGCCGTGCCCACCACCACCGGCACGCTGAAGGTCCAGTGCCCGTCGACCACGCGCGAGGTGGCGGGCGAACTGGCCACACCCCAGGCCACGCGCTGGCGGTCGGTGGCGAAGAGATCGGAGTTGCCCCGGCTGTAGCCCGGGTTGGACGAGGACAACTCAAAGGTGTTCATGTAACCGGTCACCTGGATCTGGCTGCGCCCGGCAAAGCCCGCGGCGGCCAGGGTGCCGTCGATGGACATGTCGACCAGCATGTAGACCGTCTGCCCCGTATGCCCGGCCCATTGCAGGGTCAGCTTGTCCTCGAAGCCGCCGTTGGACCCCGCCACGGCAAAGAAGGCGTTGTTGGGCGAGTTGTTGTCTGAACGCATGTGGATGTGGCCGATGCCCACCGCACCCCAGGTCGAGTTGCTGATGTTGCCGCTGCTGTAGCTGTCGCTCGTGGTGGCGCTGCTGTTGCCGGTGAAGTAGGCCACCGTGCAGTGGCCAGACGCGAAGCCGCCGGTGAAGTCGGTACCTGCCGTTCTCGGCGCGCCGGGACTCGACGGCGCAGCGCAGGAACTCATGAAGCCACCGGGGCCGGTGACGTCTTGGTGCCTCGGGGCGGCTTGCACACTGCTGGCCAGGCCGGCCAGTGCCAAGCACAGGAAATAGCGGGATGAAGGCATGGCTTGAAGCTCCGGGTCGGGGTTGATGGGCGTCTGCACACGTTCAACCGCACTAAGCCCGCAGAAGGGATCACCACCCCCTAGAACTTGGGGCCTGAGGCGAGTCCTTAGTGAGGCGTCGGGCAAGACGCAGGTCATGCCCTCGGCACACCTCGGTCAGCCTGACCCAAGTGCTCAAGGATTGCGGGATTTTGGTGCTCGCTCACATCGCAAGCGATATGAGCAAGCCCCAAACCCAGCCCATCGGCTGCGCCGACCGCGCTTCGCGCTGCCTAGAGCAACCGGTCCAGTCTAGTAAGCCTGGCCCAGTTGCTCCAGGATGGCTGGGTTTTCCAATGTCGACGTGTCCTGCGTCACCGTCTCCCCCTTGGCCACCGACCGCAACAGCCGCCGCATGATCTTGCCCGAGCGCGTCTTGGGCAGGTTGTCACCAAAGCGGATGTCCTTGGGCTTGGCGATGGGGCCGATCTCCTTGGCCACGTGGTCGCGCAGCTGCTTGGCAATCGCCTTGGCCTCGTCGCCGCTCGGGCGCGGGCGCTTCAGCACGACGAAGGCGCAGATGGCCTCGCCGGTCGTGTCGTCCGGGCGGCCCACCACCGCCGCCTCGGCCACCAGTTCGGTGCAGCTGACAAGCGCCGACTCGATCTCCATCGTGCCCATGCGGTGGCCGGACACGTTCAGCACGTCGTCGATGCGGCCGGTGATGGTGAAGTAGCCCGTTTCGGCGTCGCGGATGGCGCCGTCACCGGCCAGGTAGTAGCCCTTGAGCTCGGCCGGGTAGTAGCTCTTCTTGAAGCGCTCCGGGTCACCCCAGATCGTGCGGATCATGCTCGGCCAGGGCTTCTTGACGACCAGGATGCCACCCTGGCCATTGGGCACGTCGTTGCCGGTCTCGTCGACGATGGCCGCCGTGATGCCCGGGAAGGGCAGCGTGCAGGAGCCCGGCACCAGCGTCGTCACGCCGGGCAGCGGCGTGATCATGTGGCCGCCGGTCTCGGTCTGCCAGAAGGTGTCGACGATGGGGCAGCGCTTGCCGCCCACATGCTCGTAGTACCACTCCCAAGCCGCCGGGTTGATGGGCTCACCCACCGAGCCCAGCAGGCGCAGGCTGCTCAGGTCGGAACGCGCGGGATGCACGGCGGGGTTGCTCTCGGCGGCCTTGATCAGCGAGCGGATGGCCGTGGGCGCCGTGTAGAAGATCGTGACCTTGTGCTTCTCGATCATCTGCCAGAAGCGGCCGGCGTCCGGGTAGGTGGGCACGCCCTCGAAGACGATCTCGGTGCCACCCAGGGCCAGCGGGCCGTAGGTGATGTAGGTGTGGCCCGTGACCCAGCCGATGTCGGCCGTGCACCAGAAGATGTCGTCGTCCTTCAGGTCGAAGGTCCACTTGGTGGTGAGTGCCGCATGCAGCAGATAGCCGCCCGTGCTGTGCTGCACGCCCTTGGGCTTGCCGGTGGAGCCCGACGTGTACAGCAGGAAGAGCGGATGCTCGGCCTCGACCCACTCCGGCGCGCAGCTCGTCGACTCGGCCGACATCAGGTCGTGCAGCCACACATCGCGGCCGTCGACCCAGGCGATCTTGCCGCCGGTGCGCTTGTAGACGATGACGTCCTTCAGCGTCGGGCAGGCGCCGCCGTCCAGCGCCTCGTCGACGATGGCCTTGAGCGGCAGCGCCTTGCCGCCGCGGGCCTGCTCGTCGGCGCAGATGATGGCCACGGCGCCGGCGTCCTGCACGCGGTCGCGCAGGGACTGGGCCGAGAAGCCGCCGAACACGACCGAGTGCGTCGCGCCGATGCGCGCACAGGCCTGCATGGCCACCACGCCTTCGACGGACATGGGCATGTAGATGACGACGCGGTCGCCCTTCTGGATGCCGCGCCCCTTGAGCGCGTTGGCGAGCTGGCTGACCTTGGCCAGCAGCTCGGCGTAGGTCACCTTGGTGACCGTGCCGTCGTCGGCTTCGAATATCAGCGCCGTCTTGCCGCCCTTGCCGGCTTCCACATGCCGGTCCAGACAGTTGTAGGAGACGTTGAGCTTGCCGTCCTCGAACCATTTGAAGAAGGGCGCGTCGCTGTCGTTGAGCGTCTTCGTGAACGGCGTCTGCCAGCTCAGCAGCTCGCGGGCCTGGCGGGCCCAGAAGCCGGCGTAGTCGGCCTCGGCTTCGGCCACAAGAGCGGCATAGCCCGCTTCGCCCTTCACATGGGCGTTGGCGACCCATTCCGGGCTGGGGGCGTAGGTGTTCAGCGTACTCATCGTGTGTCTCCTCGTTCTGGCTGCTTGGCGCGCACTGTGCGAGGAGTCACTGACGATGCCCTTACTCTCGGCTCTGCGCCCCGCGGCGCAAGCTTAGCGCGGCTCGGCGCGGGGCCGGCGTTTCAGCCCCATCAGCAGGCCCAGGCCGGCCAGCAGCAGGCCCGCGCTCGCCGGCTCGGGTACCGGGGCGTTGATGAATTGCAGGTTGTCGATCAGCAGCGCGTGATCCGTGGTGTTGGTGTGAATCCTCAACTCGTCAAAGACGATGTCGCGAAAGCCATAGATATTGGTCGAGCCCGTCAGCGATGAGGGCGCGGCGGCAGATTCGACCCAGCCACCATGGAAGTAGGCGTCAAAAGTCGAGACGCCGTTGTCCGCCGTCACCATCGCGAAGGCTGCGGCTGAAACGGGCTTGACGAAATGGATCGCGAAGTCGGTCGAGGCACCCACATTCGACCGGAAGTTGCTCACACGGTTGCCGCTGAAATGCACAAACGCCGGATTCATGTCGGCGTTGGCGAAAGCGGAATCGAACTTCAGGCCGAGGTTGACGAACTGATCGGACACGACCTCGCTCGCCCGCAGCGCAACCGATTCGAAGTCGACGGTGAGGTCTGGCGTGGTCAGCCCGGTGTCTGCATTGAAGAATTCGGCCCGGGCGGGGCCGCTCAGCAGCGCCAGCGCGGCGAGCAGGGCAGGCGGCACAAGTCGCAATTTCATTTGGATCATCAGGGACTCCCAGGAGGTTGAAGGGGACGGAGCGGCAGCGCCGTCCCTCTTCAGGACGGATCACCGCGGCAGATCCGGACATACACCCCTAGTTCATGGCCGCGGCCGCACCAACATGCCCGGCGCCGCCACGAAAGGCTTGAAGCCCATGGCTTCATAAAGCTCGGCCGGCGCATAGGCCACGCGGCCCTGAATGACGAGGCTGGCACGGCGCAGCGCCTCGATGTCCTGGGACGGGTCGCCCTCGACAAGCAGCAGGTCGGCTGCATAGCCACGCGCGATGCGGCCACGCTCGGCGCTGGCGCCCGCCACCCGCGCGCCGTTCCAGGTCGCGATGCGCAGCACCTCGGGCGCCGGAATGCCGGCCTTCACATAAAGCGCCAGCTCGCGGTGCAGCCCCAGGCCGGCCGTGCCGTCGGTGCCCGCCACCAGCGGCACCCCGGCCCGGTGCATGTCGCGCGTCAGCGCCAGCAGCTTGGCGTAGGAGGCGCGGTAGGTGGCTAGCTTGTCACCCGCCAGGTCCATCGGCGCCACGCGCAGCTGGCGCTGCCACAGCACGGGCAGATGCCCAGCCACGTCGCCCAGCACCGGGTCGAGCTCGCCCTGGGCCTGGGTGAACATGGCCTCGAAGGTCATCAGCGTCGGGTCGACGACGACCTGGCGCTCACGCAGCAGCGCGATGAAACGCCGCACCTTCGGGCTGGCGAGGTCCACGGCCTGGGCGTCGCTGCCCACGCGCTGAAAGCGCAGCAAGGTGCGGCTGTCGTCCCCCGGGCGGCTGACGAAGTTCAGCATGACCTGGTTGATGTGGGTCAGTTCCTCGTAGCCGGCGCGCACCGCCTGCTCGGCGAGCATGAAGGCCGGCACATGGCCGTTGACGTGCAGGCCCAGGCTGCGGGCCTTGGTCGTCAACGGCTTGACCCATTCGGGCTTGATCGAGTTGTAGAGCTTGATGCCGACAAAGCCATGGCAGGCATACCAGCTCACCGCATCCAGTGCCTCGTCCAGCGTCTCGGCGACGATGCCATTGCGCGCCGAGAAAGGGCTCTTGCCCTCGATGAAGCCGGCGGCGTAGACGTTCGGGCCGATGACCTCGCCGCGCTCGATGCGGTCGCGCAGGCGCAGCAACTCCTGGTTGTCGTTGCCGGGGTCGCGGATGCTGGTCACACCGCCGGCCAGATGCGCCAGGCCGTCCTCGCTCCACAGATGGGCGTGCATGTCCCACAGGCCCGGCAGCAGCGTCTGGCCGCGGCCGTCGATGGCGCGCTCGGGCAGCACGCGCAGCGCGCCGGGCTCGGTCACGGCGTCGATGCGGCCCTGTGAGATCCACACATCGCTGGGGCCCCGCATGCGCGCCGCCGGGGCGTCGAACCAGCGCACATTGCGGATCAGCGTGACGCCTTCGAACGGTTTGGCCAGGCGCTGGCGCAGCGCGCCGAGGCGCTCGTTGGCGGCCTGCTGCTGGCGGGCCAGCAAAGCGGGCACCAGCGCCTCGGCGCCCTTCTCTGCCACCGCGAACCCTGGCCAGGTGATCGCGAACAGCGCGTGGCTGGCGTCGTCGCGCACCCAGTAGTACCAGGGCTGGGCATCCGCGCCGGTGACGGCCACCAGGGCCAGAGGCCCCGTCGCGGCATCGGGCGTCAGGCGGGCCAGGATCTCGGCGCGGATCTTCAGCCCGCCCAGCGTGCCGGCGCTGCCGTCGGGCTGGGCCAGCAGCATGCGCACCAGGGCGCCGTAGTAGCCTGGCGAGGCCTCCAGCGGGATGAAGACGAAGTCATCATCCGCCGGCACATCGCCACTGTCGGCCCGCGAACGCCAGCGCGCGTGGGCCTCGACGACATCGAAGTCCTCGGCAATCTCGGCACCCATGGTGCTGCGCCCCCGGCCGCGGTAGTCGCGCGGCGCGCCGTTGGTGGCGAGGCGAAAGCTCTCCTTGATGTCCGGGCCGCGGCCGTTGTCGCGGTAGCTGTAGTCGGTCTCGATGCGGCCGTCGGACTGGGTTTCGACACGCAGATGGCCGGCCACATGCTCCTGCGACAGCACCGTGTACTCGGCGCCCCGCGCACTGCCGAGCGCGAGCCAAAGCAGCAGCCCGATCACACGCGGCGCACTCATGACCGCGCTCCCGACCTGCCGCGCCGCAACGCCAGCAGGCCCAGGCCTGCCGCCAACAGCACCGGCACCTGGGGTTCGGGCACGCTAGACACAATGGCCCGCAGCTCGACGCTCTGCGGCAGGTAAAACTCCAAAGATTGCAGGCTGGCCGCAGCCCGTTGCCCGGGCATGCAGGCCAGGCTCAGACAGTCGGGGTCCGAAGACGCCACGAGGTGGTAGCTGCCGATCAGCGTCTGCGTCACCGAAAGATCCCAGTGCCCCGCAGCCTGTGGTGCCGTGGCCCAGACGGGCGGCGTCAGGCCAACCGAACTGTCCAGGCTCCCCAGCGCCACCGGGCTCACCTCGGCGCTGTAGTGTTCGGTGCCAGAGGCCGTCACGTCCCACCGGTTGAGGCCCCGGGCGGTGGCCAGTTGCGCGTCGGGCGGCGCGACGAAGCGGCTGACAGTGCGCACGCTCATCTGGTCGGGTTGGGGAGTGAGAACCAGCTCCCATTTCGCATCCAGCGTCAGATGCCAGGGCTGGAAGTCGAAATGCAGGTCCAGGGTCCCGAGCCCGGCGTTGGGCTGGGACGGATTCCAGCCCAGCAGGATCGCCCCGACGCCCTGGAAGAACCACTGCCCGTTTTCAAAACTCACCACGGGCGCTCCGCCCATCAGCCCCGTCAAGGTACCTCCCGGGTCCTGGCTCTGCCAACTCGCCCGCACGCCTGGCAGGGCCTGGGCCTGGGCCATGCAGGCCGACGCGGCGCCTTGCAGCGCGCAGGCGGCAAGCACGGTTCGAGCAACTCGAAGGGGATGGCGGGACATGGCGCGTTCCAAGAGCGTGAGCGGCTTGCTCACCTGCTTTCAGACGCAGCCTTGCAGCGAATCCGGACAAGACCGCCGCCCCCCGGCGCGCTCACTGGCCCAGCAGCACTCCCAGCAGCAGCCGCGCCTTGTCCCAGTCACGGCGCACCGTGCGGTCGGTGAGCTGCAGCGCCTCGGCGATCTCGAGGTCGTTGTAGCCGCCGAAATAGCGCATCTCCACCACCTTGGCCAGGCGCGGCTCGGCCGCGGCCAGGGCCTCCAGGGCCTCGTGCACCTTCAGCACCTCGTCTTCGCCGGCCGGCGTGCTGTCGGCGATGTGGGTGTCCAGCGTCAGGTGAGCCAGACCACTGCCACGGCGCTGGGCCTGGCGCTCGCGCACCGCGTCGATGATGACGGAGCGCATCACCTGTGAGGCATAGGCGAAGAAGGCGCGCCGGCTGTCCGGCCGCAGCCGGCCGCTGCCCAGAAAGCGCAGATAGCTCTCATGCACCAGCACTGTGGTGTCGAGCACGGTGTTGCGCCCGCCGTCGCGCAGGCGGGAGCGGGCCAACTTGCGCAGTTCGTCGTAAGCGGCAGCGAAGAGCCGGTCCTGGGCGCCGGCGCTACCGGCATTGACCTGTTCGATCAGGGTTTCGATGGCATCGTCTGGCACGGGCGCATGGTGCCAGCGCACTGCCGCCACGGACATCATCCTTACTGGGGATGTCCGCCCTGGCGATGCGCTTGCGTCTGACCTAGTGTGCGAACCCAATGAAAAGAGCCCAACGATGCTGACCCCGGCGGACATGAGCCGGCTGAGCCGACTGCTCGACCAGGCCCAGGCGCTGGCGCCCGAAAGCCATGAAGCCTGGCTGGCAGCCCTGCCGCCGGACGCCGCACACCTCGTGGCGGCGCTGCGCGACATGCTGGCGAACCCGCCCGGCGAGCTGACACTGCCGCGCCTGGGCGCCTGGGAGGGCGAGGACCCCGCCGCCGTACACGCCGGCGACCGCATCGGCCCCTACCGGCTGCTGGAAGAGATCGGCCGCGGCGGCATGGGCAGTGTGTGGCGGGCCGAGCGGGCGGACGGCAGCTACCGGCGCGAGGTGGCGCTCAAGCTGCCACGGCTGACCTGGGGCGAGGGGCTGGCACGACTGATGGCCCAGGAGCGGGACATCGGCGCGATGCTGGAGCACCCCAACATCGCCCGCCTCTACGACGCCGGCATCGACATGCGCGGCTGGCCGTATCTCGCGCTGGAACTGGTGGCCGGCCAACCCATCGACGCCTGGTGTCGCGAGCAGGCCTTGAGCGTGAACGCGCGCCTGACGCTGCTGTTGCAGGTCATGCGCGCCGTCGGCTATGCCCACGGGCGGTTGGTCGTGCACCGCGACATCAAGCCTTCCAACGTGCTGGTGACGCCCGACGGCCAGGCCCATTTGCTGGACTTCGGCATCGCCAAGTTGCTGTCCGAGGCTGCCGTTGGCGCCGGCCTCACGCTGGCGTCGGAGCGCCATCTGACGCCCCACTACGCCTCGCCGGAGCAGTTGCGCGACGCGCCGGTCACCGTGTCCACCGACGTCTACAGCCTGGGCGTGCTGGCCTTCGAACTGTTGACCGGCCACACGCCGTATCGCCTTGCTCGCGACAGCCGCGCTGCCTGGGAAGCAGCGGTACTTGTCGATGAGCCCGAGCGCGCCAGCATCCGCTGCACTGACACCGCGACGGCCCGCGCGCTGCGCGGTGACATCGACGCCATCCTGGCCAAGGCGCTGCGGCGCGACCCGGCCGAGCGCTATGCCAGCGTCGACGCCTTCGCCCAGGACGTGGAGCGCCACCTGCGCGGCGAGGCAGTGCTGGCCCAGCCCGACAGCACTTGGCACCGCCTCGGCCGCACGCTGCGCCGCCACAGGCTTGCCTTCGGCACGTCGGCGGTCGTCATCGCCGCGCTGGCGCTGGGCGGCGGCATTGCGCTGCGCCAGGCCCAGCGCGCCGAGCTGGCGGCACAGCGCCAGCGCGTCATGACCAGTTTCACCGCGGCCTTGCTGCGAGCCGACCAGGCTGCCTTCTTTGCCCGCACGGATTCGCGCCGCCCCACGCCCGAGCTGACGCTGGCCGACAGCGCCGCGCTGGTCCAGCAGCGCTTCCCGGAAGAGCCCGAACTGCAGGCCGACTTGCTGGGCGCGATCGCACGCCTCTTCCTGGAGATGGACCGGCCCGACCTGGCCGCCGATCATGCGCAGCGCCAGGTCGAAGCCCTGCAACGCGCGGACGCCGGCCGGCAGGCGCTGGCGGCGGCACGGCTGCTGGCCGCGGAGGCCTGGCTGGCGGCCAGCCGCTGGGCCGAGGCCGATGCTGCCGCGCAAGAGGCGCTGAAGCTGGCAGGCGGTGATCCCTTGCTGCGCGCCGAGGCGCTGGCCTCGATGGCGCAGGCTGCCTGGTCCGCCGGCCGTGCAAAGGCGGCGCAGGCCGCGCTGCAGGAGGTTGAGCCCATGCTGCCGGCACAGCCCGCCAGCTCGACGGCGCCGGCTCGCACGCAGGTGCTGCGGGCCGAGATGGCGGAGCGGGCAGACCAGCCCACCGAGGCCGACGCCCATCTGGAGCGCAGCGTCGCGCTGGCGCTCAGCGCGCACGGGGACGCATCGCCGCTCGTGCATCGGCTGCGATCTCTCGCCGCGCAGAGTCTGATCGAACATGGGCGCGCACAGGCCGCGGCGCCGTTCATCGACGCCGTCGTGCGCAACCTGAATGCACGCGGCGGCCAGGCGGTCATCGAGGCCCGCGTCATCCAGACCGAATTTGCGCTGGCCCGCTACCAGGCGGGCCTGGCCCGCCATGCGGATGCCCAGCAGGCCGCCGACTCGGCCGCGGCCCTGATCGAAGTCCAGCCGGAGCCACCGCAAGCCCTGCAACTGCGCCTGAACCTGGCGCGCAGCCGCCTGGCCTACATCCACGGCGATATCCAGTCGGCGTGGACCTTTCTGCATTCCAGCTTTCCGGCATCCTCGGAAGGCCGGCCGCCCCGGTACTGGCAGCGCCTGCAATGGACCGCATCCGACATCTTTGCCGCCGCCGTGGGCGCCATATTCACCCAAGGCCACGAGGTGGGTGACTACTGGCAGAAGCTCATCCGCGATGGGCAGATGCGGCCGCTGGACCAGCCCGGTGACCTGGCGCGCTTCGCGCTGTGGCTGACGGCAGCGGGGGATGCTCAGGAAGGCCTGCTCAAGCTCGAGGCCGCGTCGCCTACACCGGCCTCGCGCGCCATGTTGGCCTGGGTCAAAGCCCAGATCCTGCTCGACCTGGGTCGACCGGCCGAAGCCGCGGCCGCCGTGCAGGGCCTGTCGCCGGGGTCCACGCCTGACCTGCCACCCGAGCGCTTCACCAGCGAGGCCGTCGCTGCCCAGCTGGACTGCATCCAGGGCCGCGCCGGGGCCGGGCGCGACAAGCTCGTCGCCCAGGCCGAGGCCCTCCTGCGTGACCGCAACCCGAACTCACCCCGGCCCGCCTGGTTGCGCGCCCAGGCGGGCCTGTGCGCCCTGGCCGCAGGCGACCGCCCTGGTGCGCTCGCTCTGGCAGCCCAGACGCGCCAGGCCTTCAAGGCTCAGCCCGATGTGGCGGCGTATTCCAAACTGCCGCTGCAAAAGCTCGACATCGCACTGCAGCGCCGTTGACACGGCCTGTCCCTAGAATCCGCGCGTTCTTCGCCGACCCCGGACTTCCATGACAGCCCCGCTGCGCCCCCTGCCCCGCCTGATCTTCGCCAGCCGCTGGCTGCAACTGCCCCTCTACCTGGGCCTGATCCTGGCGCAGGCCGTCTACGTCTTCCAGTTCTGGACCGAGCTGGTGCACCTGATCGAGGCGGCGTTCGGCGACCAGCATGCGCTTGAAATCCTGGTCAAGAGCATTGGCTACAAGAGCGCCACCATCAAGGACGCCGCCGGCCTGGTTGTCGGCTATGAGCCGATCGCCAAACTCAACGAGACGATCCTGATGCTGGTCGTGCTGGGGCTGATCGACGTGGTGATGATCTCCAACCTGCTGATCATGGTCATCGTCGGCGGCTACGAGACCTTCGTGTCGCGCATGGACCTCGACGGCCACCCCGACCAGCCCGAGTGGCTGAGCCACGTGAATGCCTCGGTGCTGAAGGTCAAGCTGGCCACGGCCATCATCGGCATCAGCTCCATCCACCTGCTGAAGACCTTCATCAACGCCGACAACTACGCCGAGAAGACGCTGATGTACCAGACCATCATCCACGTCGCCTTCCTGCTGTCGGCCATGGCCATCGCCTTCACGGACCGGCTGTTGCCGCAGCCGCCCCACGGCGAGAAGCACTAGAGCGTCAGTCAGCGGCCGACCATCTGCCCCGGCACCACCCAGGCGTCGAACTGCTCGGCCGTCACATGGCCCAGCGCCAGCGCCGCCTCGCGCAGGCTGCTGCCTTCCTTGTGCGCCTTCTTGGCGATCTGGGCGGCCTTGTCGTAGCCGATATGCGTGTTGAGCGCCGTCACCAACATCAGTGAGCGCGCCACCAACTCGGCAATGCGCCCCTCATTGGGCTCGATGCCGACGGCACAGTGCCTGTTGAAGCTGGCCATGCCATCGGCCAGCAGGCGTGCGCTCTGCAGGAAGTTGTGGATGACCATCGGGCGAAAGACGTTCAGCTCGAAGTTGCCCGACGCGCCGCCGATGTTGATGGCCACGTCGTTGCCCATGACCTGGGCGGCCAGCATGGTCACCGCCTCGCTCTGGGTCGGGTTGACCTTGCCGGGCATGATGGACGAGCCCGGCTCGTTCTCCGGGATGCTGATCTCGCCAATGCCGCTGCGCGGGCCGCTGGCCAGCCAGCGCACGTCGTTGGCGATCTTGGTCAGGCTGGCCGCCAGCGTCTTCAGCGCGCCGTGGGCGTGGACGAGGGCGTCGCAGGAGGCCATGGCCTCGAACTTGTTCGGTGCCGTGACGAAGTCATGGCCCGTCAGTCGCGCCAGCTCCGCGGCGACCTGCTCGGCATAGCCCTTGGGCGCGTTCAGCCCGGTGCCCACCGCCGTGCCGCCCAAAGCCAGCTCGTACAGATGCGGCAGCGCCGCCAGCACATGCCGCTCGCCGTGGTTCAGCTGCGCCACCCAGCCCGAGATCTCCTGCCCCAGCGTCAGCGGCGTCGCGTCCTGCAGATGGGTGCGGCCGATCTTGACGATGTCGTCAAAGGCCTCGGCCTTCTGCTGCAGCGTCGTGCGCAGTGCGCGCAGCGGCGGCAGCAGGCGCTCCTGCAAGGCCTGCACGGCGGCGACATGCATGGCGGTCGGGAAGACGTCGTTGCTGCTCTGGCTGCGGTTCACGTCGTCATTGGGATGCACCAGCCGCCCCTCGCCCCGCTCGCCGCCCAGCAGCTCGCTGGCGCGGTTGGCCAGCACCTCGTTGACGTTCATGTTCGTCTGCGTACCCGAGCCCGTCTGCCAGACCACCAACGGGAACTCGTCAGCATGCAGGCCACCAATGACCTCGTCGGCCGCGGCCACGATGGCCTCGGTCTTGGCCTGGTCCTGCAGCCCCAGCCCACGGTTCACGACGGCCGACGCTCGCTTCACCTTGGCCAGCGCTCGAATCAGCTCGGGCGCCTGGCGTTCGCCGGAGATGTCGAAGTTCTGCAGCGAGCGCTGCGTCTGCGCGCCCCACAGCTTGTCGGCCGGCACCTCGATGGGGCCGAAGGTGTCGTGCTCGATGCGGGTTCTGCTCATGACGATTCTCACGAAGGCGGGGTTGGCTTTCAGCATAGCCAGGATGAGAACCCTTCTCATCTTTGCGGCCACCGATAATTCCGGCCGCCCCCAAGCTTGTCTGCCCTCCAAATGACCACGATCCGCCAGCAAGACCTCATCGACAGCGTTGCTGCCGCCCTGCAGTACATCTCCTACTACCACCCGGCCGACTACATCGCCCACCTGGCCCGCGCCTACGAGAGCGAAGCTTCGCCGGCGGCCAAGGACGCGATCGCCCAGATCCTCACCAACAGCCGCATGTGCGCGGAAGGCCGCCGCCCGATCTGCCAGGACACCGGCATCGTCAATGTCTTCCTGAAGATCGGCATGGACGTGCGCTGGGAAGGCTTTGCCGGCAGCATCGAGGACGCCATCAACGAAGGCGTGCGCCAGGGTTACCTCAACCCGGACAACAAGCTGCGCGCCAGCGTGCTGGACGACCCCATCTTTGCGCGCAAGAACACGAAGGACAACACGCCCGCCGTCGTGCAGATGGAGCTGGTGCCCGGCAACACCGTGGACGTCATCGTCGCGGCCAAGGGCGGTGGCAGTGAGAACAAGAGCAAGGTCTACATGCTCAACCCCAGCGACGACATCGTCGACTGGGTGCTGAAGACTGTGCCGACCATGGGCGCCGGCTGGTGCCCGCCCGGCATGCTGGGCATCGGCGTCGGCGGCACGGCCGAGAAGGCCGCCTTGCTGGCCAAGCAAGCGCTGATGGAAGACATCGACATGTACGAGCTGCTGCAGCGCGGCCCGCAGAACAAGCTCGAAGAGATGCGCATCGAGCTGTACGAGAAGGTCAACGCCTTGGGCATCGGCGCGCAGGGCCTGGGCGGCCTGACGACCGTGCTGGACGTGAAGATCAAGACCTTCCCGACGCATGCAGCCAGCAAGCCCATCGCCATGATCCCGAACTGCGCGGCCACGCGCCACGCCCACTTCGTGCTGGATGGCAGTGGCCCGAGCTACCTCGAGCCGCCCAGCCTGGACCTGTGGCCCGATGTGAAGTGGGCGCCAGACTACAACAAGAGCCGGCGCGTCGACCTGAACACGCTGACGCCGGACATCGTCGCCACCTGGAAGGCCGGCGAGACGCTGCTGCTGAACGGCAAGATGCTGACCGGCCGCGATGCCGCCCACAAGCGCATCCAGGACATGCTGGCCAAGGGTGAGCCGCTGCCGGTGGACTTCACCAACCGCGCCATCTACTACGTCGGCCCCGTGGACCCGGTGCGAGACGAGGTGGTGGGCCCGGCCGGCCCGACGACCGCCACGCGCATGGACAAGTTCACCGACATGATGCTGGCCAAGACCGGCCTCATCGCCATGGTCGGCAAGGCCGAACGCGGGCCGGTCGCCATCGAGTCCATCAAGAACCACAAGAGCGCCTACCTGATGGCGGTGGGCGGCTCGGCCTACCTGGTCAGCAAGGCGATCAAGGGCGCCAAGGTCGTCGGCTTTGAAGACCTCGGCATGGAAGCCATCTACGAGTTCGACGTGGTGGACATGCCCGTCACCGTGGCGGTCGACGCCACCGGCACCAGCGCCCACATCACCGGCCCGGCGGAGTGGAAGCAGCGTATCGCCTCGGGCAAGGCCGTCGGCATCCCGGTCGCCTCGGCCTGACGCCTACACAATCGGGTGGTCAACCTTGACCACCCGATATGACCCAAGTCCGCCCCCTCCAGCCCACCGACCGCGCCGCCTGGCAGCCCCTCTGGGACGGCTACAACGCCTTCTACGGCCGTGCCGGCGAGACCGCGCTGCCCGCTGAAGTCACCGAGACCACCTGGGCGCGCTTCTTCGACGCCACCGAACCGGTTCATGCACTGGTCGCCGAAGATGAAAGCGGCCAGCTGCTCGGCCTCGTGCACTACCTCTATCACCGCAGCACGACGCGCGTCGAGCTGACCTGCTATCTGCAGGACCTGTTCACGACACCTGAGGCGCGTGGCCGCGGCGTGGGCCGCGCCCTGATCGAGGCCGTGTATGCGGCGGCCCGCGAGGCGGGCATCAAGCGCGTCTACTGGCAGACGCACACCACCAACGCCACGGGCCGCGCGCTGTACGACAAGGTTGCACATCACATGGGCTTCATCGTCTACGCCCAAGACGTCGCCTGACCTCGGAGGACTTCAAGTGCGCCTGTTTTTCGTCGCCGCCGTCCTGCTGGCGCTGTACACCCTCTCGCCGCCCGCCAGGGCACAGACCTGCGCCCTGACGCCGGTCGCCGGCGAGATGCGCGAGCTGACCTCGGGTGGCCGCACGCGGACTTATCGACTCTTCGTGCCGCCTGCCGTCGCGGGCCGCAGCCAGCTCCCGCTGGTCTTCGACCTGCACGGCACGGGCGGCAAGACCGCGGGGCGCGCCAGGGAAAGCGGCTTCGAGACACTGGCGGCGCGAGAGGGCTTCGCTGTCGCCACACTGCAGGCGGAAGACTCGCGCTGGAATGTGCCGGTGGCCAGCAACCGCGCCGACGATGTGCAGTACGTGTCCGATGTCATCGACCACATTGCCGCCCAGGTCTGCATCGACCCGAAGCGGGTCTATTCGACCGGCTTCTCAGGCGGCGGGCGCATGTCCTCTTTGCTCGGCTGCCGCCTGAACCACCGCATCGCAGCCATCGCACCGGTCGGCGGGCTGCGCTGGTTCGGCCCCTGCGCGGGCCGCGCCGTGCCGGTGCTGACCGTGCACGGCCTGGCGGACTCGACCAACTCCTACGAAGGTCATGCCGACCGCGGCCCCGAGTGGGTGGAAAGCGTGCCGGAAGCCCTGGCCGGATGGGCCGCCCACAACCGTTGCCAGCCCAAACTCGTCCAGGACGCCCAGCCCGGAGCGCTCCAGACCATCCGCTACGCGGGCTGCACGGGCAACTCAGAGGTCAGGCTGCTGCGCATCGACGGCATGGGCCACATCTGGCCCCATACCGAGGTCGATGCAACCGACACGATCTGGCAGTTCTTCAAGGCTCACCCGCTCCAGTAGGTCGAACACAACAGGAGACTCGCATGTCCAACATCCGCGCCTACGCCGCCCTCGCCCCCGGCGGCGCCCTGCAACCCTTCGACTACGACCCCGGCCCGCTGGGCGACGAGGACGTCGAAGTCACCGTCGAGCACTGCGGCATCTGCCACTCCGACCTGGCCATGATCGACAGCGAGTGGTTCCCGGCCGCCTACCCCGTGGTGCCCGGCCACGAGGTCATTGGCCGCGTCACGGCGCTGGGCGCCCATGCCAAGGGCCGACAGATCGGCCAACGCGTCGGTGTGGGCTGGCATGCCAGCAGCTGCACGCATTGCAATTTCTGCCTCGGCGGCGAGCAGCATCTGTGCGGCAAGCGCCAGCCGACGCTGATCGGCCGCCATGGCGGCTTCGCGGACCGGCTGCGCGCCCACTGGAGTTGGGCCGTGCCCCTGCCCGATGCGCTGGACCCGGTCGCGGCGGGCCCGCTGATGTGCGGCGGTGGCACGGTCTTCCTGCCCTTTGTACTGCATGCCATCAAGCCGACCGACCGCGTCGGCGTCGTCGGCATCGGCGGCCTGGGTCACCTGGCCGTCAAGTTCGCACGTGCCTGGGGCTGCGAGGTCACGGCCTTCACGTCGTCGCCCTCCAAGCGCGACGAAGCCCTCGCACTGGGCGCGCACAAGACGCTGTCCAGCGTCGACAAGGCCGAGCTGAAAGCCGCCGCCGGCAGCCTGGACTTCCTGCTCATCACCGTGGGCGCCGCATTGAACTGGGACGCACTGCTGGCCACGCTGGCACCCAAGGGCCGCATGCATCTGGTCGGCGTCGTCACCGACGCGATGGCATTGAAGAGTGGCGGCCTGCTGAGCTGGCAGAAGAGCCTGTCGGCCTCACCCACACCGCCGCCCTCCGTCCTGAAGACCATGCTGGACTTCTCGGCACGGCATCAGATCCTGCCGCAGGTGGAACGTTTCCCGATGAGCCGCGTCAACGACGCACTGGATCACCTGCGCTCAGGCAAGGCGCGCTACCGCGTGGTGTTGGACGCCGATTTCTAGTCGCCAGTCGGTGCAGGTGCCTCCGGCGACGTGGCCGTGGTCGCCGACTTCGGCTGGCGCTGCACCTGCTGCGGGTAGGGAATGTCCACGCCCAGGCGCTGCAGCGTGTGCAGCACGGCCAGGTTGACGTCCGAGCGCACGCCGCCGCTGCCGTTCTCGGGGTCCATGATCCAGAAGAACACGCTCAGCTCCAGGCCGCTGTCGGCAAAGCGGCTCAGCTGCACCGATGGCCCCGGGTCGCTCAACACGCGCGGGACTTCGGTGACGGCTTTGGTGATGGCCTGCATGACGTTGTCGACGTCGCAGTCGTAGTCCACCTGCACCACCGTCGACAGCAGCACGCGCGGGTCGGCCAGCGACGAGTTCTCGACCCGCTGAGTGATCAGGATCTCGTTGGGCACGATGGCTTCCTTGCCGCCGAGCGACCGGATCACCGTGTAACGCGTCTTGATGTCGGTCACGCGGCCCTCGAAGCCGTCGACCTTGACCATGTCGCCGATGCGCAAGCTCCGCTCGGCCAGGATGACAAAGCCGCTCACGTAATTCGCCGCCAGCTTCTGCAGGCCAAAGCCCAGGCCCACGCCCAGCGCGCCGCCCAGCACGCCCAGGGCCGTCAGGTCGATGCCCGCAGCCGACAGCGCGAACAGCAGGCCGATGAAGAGCAGCAGCGAGCGGATCGCGTTGGACGCGATCTTGCGCATGGACAGGTCCAGTGACTCGCGGCGCAGCAGCTGGGCCTCGATGGCCGACGAGATCCATAGCGCAACGACCAGCACCAGCGTGGCCGTCAACCCGCCCTCGATGAGGTTGCGCAGCGTCAGCTTGACGGTGCCGAATTTCCAGCCGATGTCGTCCAGCTCGTCCATCAGCACGGGCCACAGGCCGGTGATCCACAGCACCGCGCCGATCCACACCAGCCAGGAGCCCAGCTTCTCCAGCGCCTTGAAGGCGGTCGAGTTGGGCCAGGCGGCGCGCAGCACGCGGGCGATGAGCCGGATGGCGGCCAGCGATACCAGCACCGGCAGGGCCAGCTTGAACAAGGCCGGTGCCAACCCATACAGCGGCAGCAGGCGGCGCGCGCCAAAGGCCAGGGCCAGGGCGAACAGTGGGAAAAGCGTGCCGTCGATGACGCGATCGCCGAACAGCACGCTGTTCTCGCGCCGGGTGACGGCGCGCGACAGCGCCCAACTCAGCAACCCTGCCAGAGCCAGGCAGCCGAATAGCAGGCCCCATTCGGCCAGCGCGTCGGCGCTGAAGACACGGGTCAGCAAGGCCTGGAGTTCGGCCAGGCTCAAAGGTTGGTGCATACGGTTTTAGTCAGTTGGGGACAGAGCTACTCGCTGCGCTCGGGCGGTCTGTCCCGCAAAATTCTCAGCTTAGTTGGGGACGGAGCTACTCGCTTCGCTCGGGCGGTCTGTCCCGCAAAGTTCACAAATCAGCCAATACGCGCAAATGGATGCCCACGCTGCGCGCGAGGGCGTGCAGGTTATAGCCGCCCTCCAGGACCGACACGATACGGCCTTGCGCATGACGGTCGGCCACGGCCTTGATCTTCTGGGTGATCCATTCGTAGTCGGCCTCGACGAGGCCCAACTGGCCGAGATCGTCGTCGCGGTGGGCGTCGAAGCCGGCGGAGATGAAGATCATCTGCGGCTTGAAGCGCTCCAGGGCCGGCAGCCACATGGCCTCGATGATCTCGCGCACCTCGCCGCCACGCGTGTAGGCCGGCAGCGGCACGTTGACCATGTTGGTGCCCTTGGGGACGGCACCGCTGTAGGGGTAGAGCGGATGCTGGAACAGGCTGACCATCAGCACGCGCTCGTCGCCGGCAATGATGTCCTCGGTGCCGTTGCCATGGTGGACGTCGAAGTCGACGATGGCCACGCGCTTGAGGCCGCGCCGGTCCAGCGCGTGCCGCGCAGCGATGGCCACGTTGTTGAAGAAGCAAAAACCCATGCTCTGGTCGCGCGTGGCATGGTGGCCGGGCGGGCGCACCGAGCAGAAGGCGTTGTCGGCACGGCCGTCGATGACGAGGTCGGTCGCCTGCACGGCAGCACCCGCCGCATGCAGGGCGGCGGTCCAGGTATGGGCGTTGGCCGAGGTGTCGGGGTCGACGGCGCAACGTTCGCCCGTCTCGGCGCAGTCCCGCAGCAGGGCGCCGATCTCGGCGACATAGCCGTGGGTGTGAGCCAGCTCCACGTCCTTCAGGTCCACCGGCCGGGCGTCGAAGTACTCGAGCGCCTGGCCCAGGCCCGAGGCGATCAGCCAGTCGTCGATGGCGGCCAGCCGCTCCGGGCATTCGGGATGGCCTTCGCCCATGTCGTGGCGGCGGCATTCGGGAGGGTTGAAGTAGGCGGTAGGCATGTCTCTTGATATGGTCCAGCCTCATGACGCAAGCTCCATCACGAACGCTGGCAGCGCAACTGCTGGCACTGCAAAACCAGATTAGCACGGTCATCAAGGGCAAGCCGGCGCAGATCGCCGATTCCCTGGCCTGCCTGATCGCCGGCGGCCACCTGCTGATCGAGGACCTGCCCGGCGTCGGCAAGACGACGCTGGCCCATGCGCTGGCCATTTCCCTGGGGCTGAAGTTCTCGCGCCTGCAGTTCACGGCCGACCTGCTGCCCAGCGACCTGCTGGGTGTCAGCGTCTACGAGCGCGAGAAGAACGGCTTCGCCTTCCACCCCGGCCCGGTGTTCGCCCAGGTGCTGCTGGCCGACGAGATCAACCGCGCCGGCCCCAAGACCCAGAGCGCGTTGCTGGAGGCCATGGAGGAGCACCAGGTCAGCATCGAGGGCATCAGCCACCCGCTGCCCGAGCCCTTCTTCGTCATCGCCACGCAGAACCCCAGCGAGCAGCTCGGCACTTTCCCGCTGCCAGAGTCGCAGCTGGACCGCTTCCTGATGTGCATCTCGCTGGGCTACCCCGACGCCGCCGCCGAGCGCGAGCTGCTGACCGGGAAGGACAGCCGCGAGCAACTGCGGTCGCTGGGCGCCCTCATGACGCCGGCGGAGCTGATCCAGGCGCAAGCCGCCGTCAAGGCCATCCACGCCGCGCCGCCGCTGCTGGACTACCTGCAGGCACTGATTGCGGCCACACGCTCGGGCCAATGGTTCGTGGAAGGCCTGTCGCCACGCGCCGGCCTGGCCGTGCTGCGAGCCTCCCGCGCCCGGGCCCTGCTGCAGGGGCGCGACTATGTGTCGCCCGACGACGTGCAGGCCATCCTGCCGCAAACCATCGCCCACCGCCTGCAGCCTCGCGCCGGCGCGGGCCGCGGCGCTCGCGAGCAGGTGCGGGCGATGATCGAAGCCATCGCCCTCCCCTAGCTTGGCGCTGATTGCCGGCCTGGCGCTCCTGCGCAGCCGGCACGTCGCGGTTGGCCGGACGGGTTCGGGCCGGGCAGATCGGCGGGATGGTTATCCTGCCGCCCCATGTACGTGCCCTTCTTCGGCTTGAAACAAGCGCCGTTCTCGATCGCGCCGGACCCGCATTACCTGTTCATGAGCGAGCGCCACCGCGAGGCGCTGGCTCACCTGCTGTACGGGCTGGACGGGGGCGGCGGCTTCGTGCTGCTCACCGGCGAGATCGGCGCCGGCAAGACCACCGTTTGCCGCTGTTTCCTGGAGCAGATCCCGGCGAACTGCAACGTCGCCTACATCTTCAATCCCAAGCTCACCGTCACAGAGCTGCTGCAGGCGATCTGCGACGAATTCCATGTCGTGGTGCCGGCGGGCGCGCGGACGGTGAAGGACTACGTCGACCCGCTGAACGCCTTCCTGCTGGCGCAGCACGCGGCCGGGCGCAACAACGTGCTGATCATCGATGAGGCGCAGAACCTCTCGGCCGACGTGCTGGAGCAATTGCGCCTGCTGACCAATCTGGAAACCAGTGAGCGCAAGCTGCTCCAGGTGGTGCTGATCGGCCAACCCGAGCTCCGCGGCATGCTGGCCCGGCCGGAGCTGGAGCAGCTGGCGCAGCGCGTGATCGCGCGCTTTCACCTGGGCGCGCTGTCCGAGGCCGAGACGGCGCAGTACATCCGCCACCGCCTGAACGTGGCCGGCCTCACCGGCGCGCTGCCCTTCGACCGCAAGGGGCTGCGCCTCATCCACCAGCTCACCCGCGGCGTGCCGCGCCGCATCAACCTGCTCTGCGACCGCGCACTGCTGGGTGGCTATGCCAGCGGCCAGGCGCAGGTCACGCGAACAATAGTGCGCCAGGCTGCGCGCGAGATGTTCGACGAGCAGGCCGCGCCGCCCGTGCCCAGGCGCAGGCCCGTCGCGGCGGGCATTGGCGTGGCCCTGCTGGCCGCGGCCATCGTGGGCGGCTGGCTGGCCTGGCGGGCGCAGCAGGCCACCATGGACGGGCGCCTGCAGAAGGCCAGAGCGGAGGGCATGGCTGCGGCTGCCAGCGCGGCATCTGCTGCGGCAGCGGCTGCGGCTGCGAGTGCGGCTTCGCAACCCGCCTCCGCGGCCAGCCGCGCCGAGCCAGCCCCCGAACTGCTGACGCTCGCCGACTGGAAGCCGCAGGACGCCGACGCCTGGGCGGCCCTCGCCCAGCGCTGGGGCCTGCCGCTGCCGGACAAGGCCGACCCCTGCACCGTGGCCGCGCAGCGCGGCCTGCAGTGCTACCGCAGCGGCAGCGGCAGCCTCTCGCTCATCCGCCTCATCGACCGCCCCGTGCTGCTGACCCTGCAGCGCCCCGGCCACCCGGCGGCCCTGGCCGCGCTGGTGGCGCTGGGCGCGCAGCACGCCACGCTGGTCGTGGACGGCACGCCCCGCCGCGTCACGCTGCCCGAGCTGGCCGGCGCCTGGCGCGGCGAGTTCACGACCTTCTGGCGCGTGCCACCGGGCTATGCAGAGCGGGCCGAGAACATCGTTCCCCTGCGCAACTGGCTGGCCACACAGCTCGCCAGCGTGCCGGGTAGCGCGCCGTCCGCGCCGGCCTCCGCACCCGCGCCCGGCTGGCCCGAGCTGAGCCGCCAGGTGCAGGCCTTCCAGGCCAGCCAGGGTTTGCAACCCGATGGCCGCGTCGGCCCCATCACCCTGATGCAAGTCAACCGGGCTGCCGGTATAGCCGAGCCGCGCCTGGACGTGGCGCGCTGAACGCGAGAATCGCAAGACCTAACGCCATGTCCTACATCCTCGACGCCCTGCGCCGTGCCGAAGCCGATCGCGAACGCGAGCGCGGCCAGGTGCCGGGCCTGAACACCCAAGCGGTATCCGCCAGCGACGCCGCCCGCGCCGCCGGCCCGCGCCGCTGGCTGCCCTGGGCCGGCGGCGGCCTGCTGCTGCTGGCCGGCATCGGCGCCGGCAGTTGGTGGGCAAGCGGCCCGCAGGACGCGACCCCGCCGGTTTCGCCGCCAACGCCCACCCCGGTGGCCACCGCGGCGCCAGTGGCTGTGCCCGCGCCACCCGCCGCGCCACCCGCCGCGCCAACGCCACAGCCCGCCGCGTCCGCCTCGCCCTACCTGCCACTCGTGCCGCCGCCGGTCGCGGTGACCACAGCACCGGCGCCCCGTCCCGTCAGCGAGGCCACGACGCCGGCACCCGTGGCTGTCGCCGTGCCTGCCCCCGTTCCTCCAGCACCGCCCGCCCCAGCTCCCACCCCAGCCGCCGAAGCTCCCATCCCCCGCCTGGCCGAGCTGCCCGAAGCCATCCGCCGCGACGTGCCCCGCATCGTCGTCAGCGGCTCCGTCTACTCCGACGACCCGCGCGGCCGCTTCGCGATGATCAATGGCGAGGTGCTGCGCGAAGGCGCCCAACTGGGCCCCGACCACGTGCTGGAGCTGATCCGCCCGCGCGAGCTGGTGTTCAGGTTCAGGGGCCACCGCTACCGACAACCGGTGTAGGGGCACCGAGGCCGCCACGTCGCTGGCAAAGCAACAGCATGCCTGCAGCACCATGCATCGCCATTGACGCGTACCGCACGCCACAGGCAGACTGGCGGCCTTCATCAATCAGCCCGCAAAGGAGAAGACCATGGAACAAGCAGATCGTGTCGCCCTCCTCCTGCCGGCTGCCTGAGCGCCCAGCACCACTGAGTTCGAACTCGCGTTCGGACTGACCTCGCGTCCACCGCGGGTCCATTGATCGCCGCAACAGCGCGGCCGGCTTCCCACCTGTTGCTCCGCGCCACCGTGCGCGGACGAAGCCCACTTTCAATGGACTCCCATGATCGAATTCGATTTCGAGACGCTGCACGCCCTCGGGCTCACCCCCGCCATCGCGAGCCGTGCGGTACAACTTCCTCAACCCCATGACGAACCCGGCCTGCGCCTGGCCCGCGTGGTGGAGGCGCAGCGCGACTGCTTCACGCTGCATGACGGCCACACCGAGCTGTTTGCTCGCGCGCTGCCCCGGCTGGTGCAGCAGCTGCAGGCCCAGGTTCAACAGCTGACCATCGGCGACTGGGTCGGCGTTCACATCGACGCGCACGGCCAGGCCTGGATCGCCGACCGGGTCGAGCCCGTCACGCAGATCGCACGCCGCGCCAACGACGGGCGCCGCCAGCCGCTCGCGAGCAACGTCGACGCGGCGCTGCTCGTGATGGGGCTGGACGCCGACTTCAACGCGCGCCGCATGGAGCGCTACATTGCGATGGTGCGCGCCTGCGGCGTGGTGCCGGTCGTCGTGCTCACCAAGCTCGATATCGCGCCGCAAGCGCAGGCACGCATCGCCGAGATGTATGCCCGCCTGCCCGCGACCGTGCCGGTGCTACCGGTCAACGCGCTGACGCGCCAGGCCAGCACCGAGATCGGCCCTTGGCTGCATGCAGGCCAGACGCTGGTGCTGCTCGGCTCCTCGGGCGCCGGCAAGTCCACGCTCATCAACACGCTTGCCAACGCCGGCCAGGCCACGGGCGGCGTGCGCCAGGGCGACGGCCGCGGCCGCCACACGACGACGGCGCGCTCGCTGCACCGCTGCGTGCAAGGCGGCTGCATCATCGACACGCCGGGCCTGCGCACCTTCCGGCCCGATGCTGACGCCAGCACGCTCGCCGCCACCTTCGAGGACGTGCAGGCGCTCGCGCAGCAATGCCGGTTCCGCGATTGCTGCCACGAGAACGAACCCGGCTGCGCCGTGCGCGCCCGCGTCGACGCGGACCGGCTCGACAACTACAAGAAGCTGATGCGCGACGCCCAGCGCGGCGAGCAGACGGCGCTGGAGCGCATAGCGCAGCGCAGCAAGTGGAAGAAGATCGGCAAGGCGGGCAGCCAGCGTGCGCGGGAGAAGAGGGCTTGAGGGGGCTCGAGCAAGACAGCGGCTTGGCAATGCCAGCATCTCATGCAGATGACGACCTCCGATCGCTAGAAGGTGTTCCGACCCGAGAAGAACGCAATCATTTGCGCAGACTGCTCTGGTCTGCATCGGCGGTGGCACGCGTGCTAGTGGGACATAGCCGTCGAATCGCGAGTCATGCGCCGTGTCGGATCGAAGGGATGGTCTCGCCTGGCACCTCGCGTGAGGCCAACGGCGTCAGCGTGCTGGCCCGGTCCGAACTGGCGCAATTCGGCAAAGGTCTTCGCCCAGTCGCTCGGTGGCTGAAATCCTTCACCACAATCGTCACCGACGCTGGTGGAGGAAACGTGCGTGACGGCATCCAACAGTAGCTGACTAAATCGCTTTGTATCCGCAAATCCCAGTTTGTTCTTGACGTCGTGATTTGTAGCCGTGACGACGCCGTTCGACGACAGGATGTACTTGTCGAAATACTGCGTTTGCGCCACGAGCGAAACCTTCTGGCCATCCAGATACCCTTTGAGTGCGTCATCCTTGAATGGATACGGCATGCCCGACCAAAAAGCGTTGAACAGTCCATCCCAGTGGCTCGGCAGGTAAGTCTTCGGATGAATGACCGGGACAACCATTTCCGCCACCGGCTTTCCGCCTGTGCCGATCCATGCGTCGACCTTAGTGAGTCCGGCATCCGTCATTGCAGCGGCCAAGTTGCCAAGAGGTGGCCCGAAGTTCACACCGTCGACCACGATGTCCTTGTCCAGATCGAACGCGCTTGCCGAATTGCTGACGAAGAATGAGAGCTGGCCCTCGGGACTGTCCACCGTGAACAGGTAGGCCCTGTTACCGCCCCCGTTGGGGTAGTCCTCTCCAACGCCGGCGCGAAGGCCTCCGGACTTCGGGTCGGGAATCGGCGGTCGATACAGCTCTCGCGCAAAGTGCTGTATCGGATTGCTTGAGTCGCCGCTGTGGTTCCAGCGAACGACACGCATGGTGATGCCGTCGCCCAGTGAGATCTTTTCGCCGCCGCTGACGCTGCGGCATTGGGACCCGGCTACGCCTTGTGCTGCGGCTTGCATGCAAGTGGATGAGCCGCCAATCATCGGGGCGCCGGTCAGTTTCGCCCACGTGGGGGTGTCCCAACTGTGGTCCCAATGACTGTGGCCGACAACAAGCAGATCGAGCTTGTCAGTCCCCAGCATTGCATCGCGCACCTTGGTGATGGAGGCGACGTCGACGCCTGCCGGCTCCTTCGTGTAGGCATACACGTCATTTGCGTAGACCGGAGACGCCGTGAACAAGTTTTCGGGCAGACGGGAGATGTAGCCGTCCATGACGATGCGCTTGTCGCCGACCTTGAAATACCAATTGGCGATCGACATCCAGGTCATTTCCACCGACGGCGGCGCTGCGTTGGCGACCGACGAGAAGATCGCCGCAACAGCCGCAGAGGGCACCCAGCTCACCAGCTTGTGCTTCATCAAACTTCTCCGGTGGGGCGGATAACCATCTCCAGACGTCGCATATACGGCATTCGGGCATTTCGTGGGTGTTGATAGGCCGCGTGTATTCCTCGGCAATGCGCACTTCGACGCGGCTAGACACCCCGAAAGCAGACCACTTCAACCGTCGGCTCCTGGCCGATCCGCGAAATTGGCAGTGAACCCCGCCTAACCCAGGTGCATCTGACCGGCGCCCACTAAGCCGATCAGCCCGATCACGATCAAGTAGATTGCGACGATGTAGTTGAGCAACCTGGGAACCACGAGGATCAGGATGCCGGCGAGCAGGGAGATGATCGGGGCAAGGCCGAGATGGAGATTCATAGAAATTTCCTTGGTTATCGCACGGCCTCGACGACAAGAGCATCGCCAAGCATGCACTTCAGCCTACCCGAAAGCTGCCGATCGTCAGCGGCGTCTCCTGGCCGATGCCGAGCATCCGCTCAGATCCCTGCAAGCTGAAACCGCCGTTGGACTGCTCATAGCTGCTCGATGGCGACCTTGACCAGTTCGGCGACACGCTCTGCCTCAGCATCGGTATGGAAGCGCACCTCGATCCAAGGCGAGGACGAAGAACGGGTCGGATGGTGAACGGAGCCGGCTGGATGGGAGAGACCCAACGCGCGGATGACCTTCTTTGTGAGTCTCAGGTCGAGTTCATGGTCGTCGTGGAAGTGCGCAAACTCCCTTCCCCTAAAGAATAGAGCTGTACCACCCGAGACAGGAGACGGTTCGGCAGCTAGTCCTTCGATAGAGACAAGCGACTGAAGCAGTTTCAGCTTGAGCATGTTCACGTGGTGCCGACATCGAAGTTGCGTGGAGAGCCTACCTGAAAGCCGTCGTTCGCAACTGACTGCTCATGGCCGGGAGCGGGTCACCGACCCGGCATTCCCGGATGACAGCTACCGCGCTGCCCAACCACTTGCCGCACCCGAATCCGGCCTGCGCATGCCCATGCGACCGAAGTGCGCGTGACTGCTTCACATTGCATGACGGCCATACCAAGTTGTTTGCCCGAGGCCCGCGCGCTGGTTGGCTATCCGGTGACCGCTTGCCAGCCGACCTCTCTGGCGCCAGGTCAGGCCACCTGGCTCCACACCACCGCGTGCGGCTTCACCGAAGCGCAGATGGGGCCGCCATCGGCCATGGTGCCAAGGACACGGGCCTCGATGGCGCCCGCACTGGAAGCCAACACGGCCTCCACGACCTCGCGGGGAATGGAAGCCAGCTTCAACTTGGCGCGGCGCGTCCAGTTGGAGCCCGGCTGTCCCGCGAGAGTGCCCGAGTTGAGGTAGACGAAACGATCCGCTGGCGTGCCCTGAGCGAACTCGCCCAGGAAGTTGACTGACCCATCCGGCAAGGGCAACCCCAGGCGAAGCGACAACTCGAACTGGATCGTCTCGCCCCGCTCAGCCAACGGCGCCAGCAGTTCGGACTTGCCGCGCTGCATGGCGAAGCTGACGCCAGGCGGCGGATCGACGACGACGATCCGCATGCGAAGGCTGGGTGCAGCCAAGCGTTCGCTCACGAGCGATCCCACCCCAGCCGCACCACGCCGCAGTGCCGGCACACGAACTTGTAGAAGGCGTTGTCGCCCGCGGGCTCGTAGTCCGCGGTCGCGCGGGTCCAGTCCTTCTCGGTCAGCCCGTAATGTTGGCGCCAGTCCGCCTTGGTGGCCTCGCTCGCACGCTCCACGTCCTGCACCGACGCATCACCGCGGAACTCGCAGGCGTCGTTGCAATGAGCCAGCCACTCTTCCTGCTGCCAGGACGAGAAGCCCGGCGTTCTCAGGCTCACCTCGTCGACGATCTCCTGCGCCAGCCCCGCCTGCTGGAGCGGATGCGCGTCCGAAAAACTCGCGCCCAGCTTGCTCGCCGCCGAGCCATCCGCAATGCACCAGGGGCACAGCTTCTCGTCCAGATCGCTGGTCGCATAGACCGGCTGCACGTAGACGAAGCCGCGCGCCTGGCCGCAGCAGGCGCAATCGATCTGTCGCGGCTCGATGGCACCGGTGGCCAGCGGGTCGGGGTGATAGCGGAACAAGGGGAGGTCCATGTCGCCACGCTACCAGAGCACCGGCCTCAGCGGCCATCAACGGAGCCTCCAGCCCGCATTCGTATCTGTGGCGGTCCTCGTTTTCAACCCCTTCGGGCTACAACCTTCCAGAGATTTTTCGAGGTCTGTCATCCCCATTCGTGAGTATGCAAGCTTGCGACGGATCGCAAACACTTCCCGGTCCGGACCAGACGCCATCCGTCGAATCCTTCGAAAGAGATTGGGGAGTACAACATGTCTTTGCAGGCCATTGCCGGCGTCGCATACGAACGTCGGAATCCAGTGGGGGTCAAACCGCCCGTCAAGCGCACAGGCCTGGAGGTAGGGCAGTCAGGCTCTGACGGGCAACCACCGCCGCAGCCGTCATCGGTCCCGGCGTCGGCCGCCAAGCAGTTCAGCAGCGCGCTCGAAACGCTGAAGCGCTATATCCCTACCGAGTTCCTCGCGCTGTACCTGCCCTTCCTCGCCATCGCCAAGGACCGCGGCGTGCAGGCGACGGATGTGTCGCTCTTGCTTTACATCGGCTTCATCATCACAACGCCCGTCGCGGTGTTCCTGATCTACCTCGCCAAGGCGACGGAGAACGGAACGGCCAACGCGTGGAAAACGCCGCCCCTCTTCGAATGCGTTCTGGCAACCATCGCCTTCGCCGTGTGGGGGGCGTCGGTGCCGGGCATGTTCGCCGGGCAGCAATGGTGGATCGCGCTGCTGGCGATGGGCAGCGCCTTCGTTCTGCCTCTGCTGGATAGCATCTTCGGCAAGAAGTCCGCCAAGGCCTGAGGAGGACGGCGTGGCACTCGACCTGAACGACTTGGACGGCCCACAGCGAAAGATCGTCCGCGACGCGCTGCTGGCCGCGTTCGACGAGGCCGCGCTCGACATGCTGCTCCAGGACGACATGGATCGACCTCCGCTGGCCCAGCTTGTGGCCAACAAGGGGGGGTTCCAGTTCATGGTCTTCGACCTGGTCAACCTGTCCAGGCGCCAGGGTTGGACTTCAGCGCTGATCGAAGCCGCCGAGGCCGCCAGCGGCAACGCGCGGCTGCGTCGGCTGCGCAAGACGCTGGAGGCGAGCGCCGCGCTGGACGTCGCCGGCATCGACAGGCGCCTGCGGCAGCAAGCCCCGGAAACCAGCGGCCTGGAGCGCATCGTGCGCCCCGGCAGCGCCTTTGCGGACTGGGGGCTGTGGGTGGCGCGCATGGCGGAGATCGGCCATCGCATCTGCCGCATCGAATACCCGATGGGCGTGAAGACGGCAGGCGGCACCGGCTTCCTTGTCGCGCCGGACCTGCTGCTGACCAACCATCACGTCATTGAGGATCATCTGGGCGGCCAACTCAAGCCCGAGGACATCCGCTGCCGCTTCGACTTCGCCGTCGGCGCCACCGCGCCCGCCGCGCCGGTGGGCCTGGCCCATGACTGGCTAGTGGACCACAGCCCGTACAGCGCGCACGACCCCGGCGACGAGGGCGGCCTGCCAGACGCGGGCGAGCTCGACTACGCGCTGCTGCGCCTGGAGCGCGCCGTGGGTGAAGACATGCTGGACGGCGCGGCGCGAGGCTGGATGGAACTGCGCCAGGACCTGCCGCCACCCGATCACAAGGCGATCCTGTTCATCGGCCAGCACCCCAACCTTCAGCCGCTGAAGATGGCCGCGGGCACGGTGGCCGCAGCGAACGCCAACGGCACGCGCCTGCGCTACGACGTCAACACCGAGGGCGGCTCATCCGGGGCACCCTGCTTCGACGAGGCCTTGAACGTTGTCGCGCTGCACCACGGCGGCGACCCCGACTACACGAAGACGTTCGGCGCCTACAACCAAGGCATCCCCCTGCCGCGCATCCTGGCGCTCATGCAAACGCATGGCGTCACCAAGTTCTGGGCCTGACGCGGCCGCTGGCAAGTCATCATGAAACTCGACAACGCCACCAAACGCCAACTCCGCGTGCTGATGACCCAGACGTTCACGGAGAGCGAGCTCGACCTGTTCCTGCAGGACTGGCTGAACACGTCGCTGGACGACATCGCCCCGCTTCAAGACCTTTTCGAGATGAAGTGCCAGCGCATCCTCCTCTGGGCCGAACGCAAAGGCCTGTTTCGCGAACTGCTCGAAGCGCTGGCCGCGAATCATCCGAACCCCGGCATGAGGACGTATTCCGCCGGGGCCCTCGCCGCCGCCACCCCTCAGCCGACCGCGGCGCCGGGCGCCAATTCGCGACCCTATATGGTCAACCTGCGGCCCATGGTGGACCGGGGAACGCTCTGGCAGCACTTGCAGGCCTTCGCCAACGGCACCACAAACAACCGCGTGCTGGTGGTCACCGGCGGCGTGGGCAAGACGTACTCGCGCTGGCCCGTCAGCTACTTCTGCGGCCCGCCTCAGCAGCAGGCCAAACTGGCCTGCGTGGATGCAAACGAGAGCGGGGTCACCAGCGTCGACGCAGGGCGCCTGGCCAACCTGATCGCGACCCGGCTGTGGGGCGACACCAAGCTGGGCAAGGAGAAGAACCTGGCCACGGCCAACCGCATTGGCAGGGACGTCGGCAGCGTGATCGTGCAGCGCCTGGCGGCGCTGGAACAGCCCACCTGGCTGGTCATCGACGAGCTGAACCTCGTGAACCTGGATCAGTCGGCCATTGAACTGCTGGGCCGGCTGTGCCAGGCGGTGGACGGCAGCGAGTGCCCCAACGTCTGGTTGCTGCTGTTCGGACTGAACCCGAGCAAGCTGGGCTCCCGCGGCAGCTTCCTCGTTGTGGACCAAGTGGCTCGGCCCCAACCCCAGGACATCGAGGACTACCTCACCTGGTTCGCGCAGAGCATCAAGAAAACACCGCCGCCGGCGGCCCTGGCGGCCTCCGTCGCGCAACTGGACGCCGCCCTGACCGCCGACCCCAATCACGAGACCTGGCAATCCTTCCATGCCGTGCTCAGGCAGCAATGCAGTGCCATCGCCGCGGGAGTGGCGTCATGAAGGCCGCCGGCTACGAAGGCGGCGACGCACCGTCAGGCTCGCCGCGCGAAGACGCGCTCGCATGGCTGCGCAACACCGAGCTCGACCAGGAGGCTGAATGGCTGGTGCAGCCCTATGTAGACGCGGCCGCCGTGCTCTCCGCATTCCAGCTGAGCCTGCTGCAACCAGCGGGCAAACCGCACGCTGGGGAGCGCATGGACGCGCTGATGGAGTTGACCAACCGGTGTATCGTGGTAGGCGATCCGCGCGCCGACGTTTGGCAGCTGCAGGAGTCCTGCCGACGCGTCGCGCTACGCCGGCTGGGCAGCCGGTCCAGGATGCGCGCTGCGCGCGAAGCCAACCCAAGACCCGCGGTCGACCCCGTGCAACAGGCCTTCGACAAGCTGATCCAGGCCAAGGGTGTGCCCGCGATCGAGAAGCTGTCGCTGGAGGAGCTGCTCGGCATGGAGCAGGTCGTGCGCTGGCTGGATGGCGTCGTCGCGCAGCTGCCGTCGCGGGACGAGCTGGCCTCCCGCATCGCGCGCGAGCAGCAACTCGCGCCCATACGCAAGATCGCTGAGGGCTTCGTGGACCGCAAGCCCAATCGCGAGGACCTGGCCGACTACGTGGGCACACTGCCGCCGGGCCAGCTCTGGCGCGGGCTGCGACGCGGCTTCAAGTACGTGGCCTACCGCATGGACCAGCGCCCGCCCCTACACCTGCACGGCCCGGGCGGCATCGGCAAGTCGGCGCTGCTGGCGCGCTTCATCCTGGACCACACACGGCCTGATGACAACCCGCACCCACTGCCCTTCGTCTACCTGGACTTCGACCGCGCCTCGCTCGACCCGGCGCGGCCCGATACCCTGCTGGAGGAGTCGATCCGCCAGCTGCTGATCCAGTTCCCGGCCGCTGAGCTGGGCCTGGAAAGCCTGGGCGATGAAGCACGCGAACAGAGCGCGCGCTTCGATGGCGTCGAGATCTCCAAGAGCAGCGCCTTCGATGCGCACGAGAACCTGGTGCGGCGCTTTTGCCGGGTGCTGGAGCTGATCGCGTCCAGCAACGACCAGCCCGTGCTCATGGTGCTCGACACGCTGGAAGAGGCCGAGTACCAGGGGCTAAGCGCCATGCTGGTCACCTGGGACCTGCTGGCCGACCTGCTGCGCCGGGTGGACCGGCTGCGCATCGTCACGGCCGGCCGCTCCGCACTCCCAAGCGAGCTGAAGCGCGAGCCCGTTGAGCTGCTGGGCCTGCCGCTAGATGCCGCCGTGGACCTCATCATCCAGCGCACCGGCAGCGACCCGAATGGCCCGGTCAGCCGGGAGGATGCACAAGCCATCGTGGGCATGGTGGGCACCGTGCCGTTGAGCCTCGCGCTGGCCTCGCAGGTCGTGCTGAACGAGGGCGTCATCGGCCTGCGCTACGCGGTCTCGCGCCATCGCATGTTCTCCAAGATCAAGGCTGAGCAGCAGCAGGGCATGCTGCATCGGCGCATCCTGAACCATGTGCGCATGCACGATCTCGAGCTCTGGAAGGTCGCCAACCCAGGGCTGGTGGTCAGGCGCATCACGGTGGACATCATCGAGGAGGTGCTCGCCGAGCCCTGCGGCCTGGCGCTGCCGGACCGCCATACGGCCAACCAGCTGTTCCATCAACTGGCACGCGAGGTGGGCCTGATGGACCCGTACCGCGAGCCCGGCGCGCTGTGGCATCTGCCTGCCGTGCGCCGCATCATGCTGCCCGACCTGCTGGCCACGCTGGGCGAGCTGCCGCAGGCCATCCACGCGGCAGCGGCCGGCTACTACCGAGGCAAGCCGGGCACGATCGAGCGCGCGGAAGAGATCTATCACCGCCTCTGGCTCGACGAGGATGCCGACACCCTGGACGCGCTGTGGAGCACCGAACTGGAGCCCTATCTGCGCGGCACGCTGGAGGAGTTCAAGCCGCGCGCGCGCATCTGGCTGGCCGACAAGCTGGGCGTCGAGCTGCCCACCGAGTTGCGCGAGCAGGCCGAGGACGACGTCTGGGAACGCCAGACGGAGCGGCGCGTACGCACGCTGCTGGGACGCAACCTGCTGGTCGAGGCCCTGGCCGCGGTGCGGGAGCGCGACCGCCTGCAGCACCCCAGCCCCCTGCACGCGCTGGAGGCGGACATCCAGAAGCTCATGGGCGACACGGCCGCGGCCTTCGCCACGCTCACCGAAGGGCTGGGCATCGCCGAGCGCGCGGGCGATGCCGGCGCGCGGCTGCAGATGGTGCTGCGCCTGATGTTCCTCCACGAGGCGGCCGACGACCTCGTCACCGCCTGGCCGCAAGCCTTGCTGGCCCTGGAGCTCGCGCAGACCGTGCACGATCCGCTGCAATTTCTCAGCGCGGCGGCGGCCGTGCTGCGCCTCAAGCGCAAGGTCGAAGCCAAGGGGCTGGACAAGCAGGGCGCCCGCGCGCTTGGCCACGTCGTGGAGCAACGCGCCTTTGAAACCTTCACCAAAGGCGTGCACCAAGCGGTGCTAGCACTGACGCACAGCAACGAGGTGCGCGTGGACCTGCGGTCACGGCCGTCGCTGCACACCGAGGTGGCCGCCGAACTGGGTGAGGACAATCTGGAGCTGCTGCTCGAAGCCATTTCCCAGCGCGGCATCACGCCCGAGGACTTGCTCGCCCTGCGGGACTACGCGGCGCAATCACTGCAAAAAGAGCAGGTGTTGCCGGCCTGGGTCTACGACGCCGACACCTCGCGCGGCATTGGCCGCCAGGTCGCCGAACTCGTGCCCGTGATTCCCGGCTTCTTCACCGAGCGGCTGCGCCTGACCGTGGAGGACTCGCTCACGCGCACGGTCAACCCACGCGGCGCGACCGCCAGCCCGGAACGCTCCACCGGACCGGACCCGTACCAGATGGCCTCATTGACCGAGCTGGTCACCATGCGCTTCTCGCCAAGAGACCTCGAACTTCTCGTGCGCGACTCCTTCGACCAAAGTCTCGACGACATCTCCAGCCCTGGCGCGTCACACCGGCAGCGTGCGTCGGATCTGCTCCATTACGCCGCGCAGCGCGGCTGGCTGCCACAGCTCATCGACAGGCTGGCCGACAGCCACCGCGACGACGACGACCTGCTGCGCTTGAGTGCCAGGCGGCAGCGCCGCTGAAGGACTGCGCACTGAGATCGTCGAAATGACCGCCCCATTCCGGCACTCCCTAGAATTCGCGCCCCTTCTCCCAGCTCCCTGCACCCGGCTCCATGGACATCGTCGTCAACGAAGAACTCAAGGCTTACATCGATCCATTGACGGCGGAGGAACACGAGGCCCTGGAGCGCAGCATCCTGGCCGAGGGCTGCCGCGATGCGCTGGTGCTGTGGGGCGACGTGCTGGTGGACGGGCACAACCGCTACGGCATCTGCAGCAAGCACGGGCTGCCCTTCCAGACGGTGCAGAACCCTCGCTTCAAGTCCATGGAGGACGTGCATCTGTGGATGATCGACCAGCACCTGGGCCGGCGCAGCATCTCGGACTTCCAGCGCGGCGTGCTGGCGCTGCGCAAGCGCGAGATCGTGGCCGAGCGGCGTGCGCGCAGCGCGGCTGTGGAAGCGGCTGAGCCCGTCGCCCAGGCAGCGGCACCGGCACCCGCCCAGGACGCCCTGCAAACGCGCGAGGCCCTGGCCAAGGCCGCGCGCCTGAGCAGCAACCAGGTGGTGATGATCGAGAAGATCCAGAAGCAGGCCACGCCCGAGGTGGTGGCCGCGGTGAAGGCCGGCGCGATCTCGATCAATGCGGCCGCGGCCGTCGCCACCCTGCCGGCCGAGGAACAGGCAGCTGCTGCGGCGGCCGGCGCGCAAGAGCTCAAGCAGGCAGCCAAGCGCGTGCGCGAGACCAAGCGCAAGCCGCCCGCGGCCGACCTGGCGCCGGATGCGGCCGAGGCTGCCGCGCCGGAGCACACGGTGGAGTCTCTGCGCCAGCGTATTGCCACGTTGGAGGCCGAGAACGCGGCGTTGCGGCAGGAACTGGCAGCGCTTCGCCCACAGCCGTCCTCGCCCCACCCTGTCGAGGAAGCGCAAGCACCTTTCTGAACACCCCCAGGTCACGCTGAGGCTTGCGAACCCCACGTATCCTCTGACCCATGGCTCCCGTCCAAGCCCTGCGCCAACGCTGGCAAGCCTGGTGGCAGGCCCGCCAGTCGCCGGCCGACACCCACCAGACGACGCAGCGCAACGTCTACATCGTGCCGACCTGGGCCGGCGTGGCCTTCTGCGGCACGCTGGGCGTGCTGCTGCTGGCCAGCATCAACGAGCAGCTGAGTCTGGGTTACGCGCTGACCTTTGCGCTGACCGGCGCGGGCCTGGCGTCCATGCACACCACCCACGCCAACCTGCGCGGCCTGCAGATGGATCTGAAGGCGCCTGAGGGCGTGCACGCCGGTGACGAGTACGCGCTGGAGCTGCGCCTGCACAACCCGGGCAGCGCGCGCTTCGGCATCGCCGTCAGCGCGCAGCTCGACAGCGGCGCCACCGAGCCGGCCTGGATCGACGTGCCGGCCCTGGGCCATGCAGTGCTGAAACTGCGCCTGCCGGCTGACAAGCGTGGCCTGCGCGAGCTGCCCCGCCTCATCGTCACGACACGCTTTCCGCTCGGCTTCTTCCGCGCCTGGAGCTATTGGCGGCCTGCAGCCAAGGTCTGGGTCTACCCGCGGGCCGAGGAGGTGCTGGCGCCCTTCCCCACCCAGGCCGAGGCAGGCGCTGGCGAAGCCGCGTCGACACGCCAGTCCTCCAGCGGCACCGATTTCTCCGGCGTGCGCAGCTACCGCCGCGGCGACTCGATGAAGCAGATCCTGTGGCGCAAGTCCGCGCTGGCGCTGGACCAGGGCCTGCCGCTGTGGGTGCGCGAGACCGAGGCGCCGCTGGCCCAGGACCTGTGGCTGGACTGGCGCGACACCCAGGGTCGCGATGTCGAGGCACGCCTGTCGCGCCTGGCCGCTTGGGTTCTGGCGGCTGAACGCCTGGGCCAGCCCTATGGCTTGCGCATGGCGGGGCGTGACCTCACGCCTTCCCTCGGGGCGGCCCACCGCCAAGCTTGCCTCGAAGCCCTCGCGGGGTTTGACGCATGAATGGTTTAGCTGCCTGGTGGGCCCGCCTGCCGCGTGACGCGCGCGACAGCTTCTTCCTGCTCGGCGTCATCACGGCCGTCATCGCGCCGCATGCCGACCACCTGCCCTGGTGGAGCAGCGCATTGACCACCGTCGTGCTGGCCTGGCGCGCCTCGCTGGCCTGGCGCCAGCGGCCGCTGCCTGGGCGCTGGTGGCTGGCCGCCGTCATCGCGGTCTACACGGGCCTGACCTGGCTGACCTTTCGCACGCTGATCGGCCGCGAGGCCGGCATCACGCTGCTGGTCATGCTGATGGCGCTCAAGACCATGGAGCTGCGCGCGCGCCGCGATGCCTTCGTCGTCTTCTTCCTCGGCTTCTTCCTGGTGCTGACGCAGTTCCTGTACTCGCAGTCGCTGCTGATGGCGGTCTGGTCACTGGCGTCGCTGTGGGGGCTGCTGGCCGCCGTCGTGCTGGCGCAGATGCCCACGGGCATCCCCAGCATCGGCATCGCGGCAAGGCACGCTGCCGGCACCACGGCGCTGGGCCTGCCCGTCATGGTGCTGCTCTTCGTGCTGTTCCCGCGCATCGCGCCGCTGTGGGGCGTGCCGACCGAGGCCATCGGCCGCACGGGCCTGTCCAACCAGCTCGAGTTCGGCGCGATGAACGAGATCGCCAACGACGAGAGCATCGCGATGCGGCTGAAGTTCGAGGGGGCCTTGCCGCCGCCCGACCAGCGCTATTTCCGCGGCCCGGTGCTGACCCGCTTCGACGGCAAGACCTGGCGCGCCTATGACTCCCGCTCCAGCCAGAGCTGGCTGCGCGGCCGCGACGACCTGGCCACGGCCGGCCCGGCGCTGCGCTATGAAATGACGCTGGAGCCGCTGCGCATCTCGGTGCTGCCCCTGCTGGAGATGAGCCCAGGCGGCGTCGGCAGCGAGTTGAACCTGACCGACCTGACCGTCGTGCGCGGGCCCGAGCTGCAATGGCTGTCGCCACGCCCCATCACCGAGAGGCTGAGGGTGGCAACCAGCGCCCACACGGCCTGGCGGGCCGGCGAGCGCCGCAACCGCCTGCAACTGACCACCGACCTCGACCTGCCCGCCGGTCTCAATCCGCGCACCCGTGCCTGGGCCGAGCTGCTGGCCGGCGAGGCGCGCTTTGCCACGCTGGGGCCGGGCCCGCGTGCCGAGGCTCTGGCCGCAGCCCTTCTGGAACACATCCGCAGCCAGGACTTCACTTACACCCTCACCCCCGGCCGCTATGGCGAGACCTCGCCCCACGTCATCGACGAGTTCTGGCTGGACCGGCGCCTGGGCTTTTGCGAGCACTTCGCCTCCGCCTTCGTCGTCGTCATGCGCGCCATGGGCGTGCCGGCGCGCATCGTCACCGGCTTCCAGGGTTGGGACGCCGAACCCCAGGACGGCTATCAGGTCGTGCGCAACGCCAATGCCCATGCGTGGGCCGAGTTCTGGGTCGAAGGCCGCGGCTGGGTGCGCAGCGATCCGACCGCCGCCGTGGCGCCCAACCGCGTCACCCAGGGCCTGGCGCTGCGGCCGCAGCCCGGCGTGCTGGGCCAGTTCAACCCGACGCTGTGGCGGGCCATGCGCAATGGCTGGGAGACCGTCAACAACCGCTGGCAGCAACTGGTGCTGAATTATTCGCGCGACAACCAGTTCGACCTGCTCAAGCGCCTGGGCTTCAGCCAACCCGACTGGACGGCGCTGGGCCAGGCCCTGGCCGGCGTCATCCTCGTGCTGGCCGTGGCAGGCGCCGCCTGGATACGCTGGAGCAGCCGGCCGCACGACGCCTGGAGCCGCCAGCGGGCGCGCATAGCCGCCCTGCTGACCCGTGCGGGCGTGAGCATCCCCGCCCACGAGAGTCCGGCCGCCTGGGCGCGCGCGCTGCGCCGCCAGCATGGCCAGAAGGCCGAGCCGGCCGCGCAGTGGCTGGAGAAGCTGGAGCGCTCGCGCTACGCCCCTGACGCATCGGCGCCCGCCTGGGGCGAGTTCCGCGCCGCGGCCCGTATGCTGCAGCCGTGAATTTCCGATACCTCCCCCTGCTGGCCGGCCTGCTGCTGGCTTGTGCCGTCCACGCCAAACCCCGCCACGCCAAGCCGGCGCCGCCTCCTGAACCGCTGGGCAACCGCCCCGCCCTCGTCGCCTTTGCCGACGAGCTTGCGGCATCGCAAAGCTGGGACGCCACCGCGCTGCGCGAGCAGCTCAGCAAGGCCCTGGACCTGCCGCGCGTGCGGCAGCTCATCCTGCCGGCGGCCGTCGGCACAGCCAAGAACTGGACGGCCTACCGCGACCGCTTCATCGAGCCCAGGCGCCTGGACGCCGGCGTGGCCTTCTGGGCCGAGCACGAGGCCGCGCTGGCGCGTGCCGAGAGCACCTACGGCGTGCCGGCCGAGGTCGTCGTCGGCATCATTGGCGTCGAGACCTTCTATGGCCGCATCACCGGGGGCTTCAAGGTGCTGGACGCGCTGGCGACGCTGGCCTTCGACTTTCCCACCGAGCACCCGCGCGCCGCCGAACGCCAGGCCTTCTTCCGCGGCGAGCTGGCCGAGTTCCTCAAGCTCTGCCGCGAGAACGGCCTGGACGCCGGCGAGGTGCGCGGCAGCTATGCCGGGGCCCTGGGCTGGCCGCAATTCATGCCCGGCAGCTGGCGCCAGCATGCGGTGGACTTCGACGGCGATGGCCGCATCGACTTGATCGCCAGCCCGGTGGACGCCATCGGCAGCGTGGCCCACTACCTGTCCGAGTACGGCTGGAAGCCCGGCGAGGCGACGCACTACAGCGTCAAACTGCCCGCTGACCGCCGCGAGCGGGCGCGCCTGCTGGCGCCAGATATCAAGCCCAGCTTCACTGCCGCCGACCTCAGCGCCGCCGGCGCCCTGCCCTCCGAGGCCGCACTCGCCCATGAGGGCCCCCTGGCCGTCATCGAACTGCAGAACGGGCCGAAGAAAGCGACCACCGTGCTGCTGGGCACGCGGAATTTCTGGACGGTCACGCGCTACAACTGGTCGGCCTATTACGCGCTGGCCGTCATCGAGCTCGGCCAGGCCGTGGCCCGGGCGCGCCAAGCCTCCAAAGCTCAGTAGGGGTTGGGCATCAACACGCCCGTCTCCACCGAGATGAAATACGGCGACACGGTCGGCCAAGTGGCCAGGTTGTATTGCCCGCCGGCCGTGCGTTTCTCGACCTGCAGGCTGCGGAAGGTCAGCGGCTTCTTGGCCTGCACCGTCGTCGGCGCCAGCGTCGGCTTGAGAAAGTAGGCGCGACCGGTGCGGCCGCCCAGGCCGTCGTCATTGCCCATGACGGTGGCGATATCGCCGTCGACAACGACGGCCGTCTGCTCATCCACGCCGATGCCGCGCAGCGTCTGCCAGCCGGCCCAGCCGTCAGCCGACAGGCGGGCCAGGAAGGTGACAAGGCGGCCCATGCGGTCGCGAGCGACGAGGTGGGCGTCGGTGATGACGTTCGCCATCAGCGGCAGCGCATTCAGGAAGCTGCGGTCCAGCGTGACGCCGCGGTCATAGGGGTTGGCCATGGCGGTGGCCGACGACACCGACTGGTTGGCGCCCGAGTAGTCGAACTGCCCGAGCACGGCCAAGCCGGCGCTGGTGCCGCCAAAGGGCACCTTGCGCGCCACCGCTGCCTTCATCGCGGCCTCCAGCGGTGTGCCAGCCCACTGGGCGATATAGGTGGACTGGTCGCCACCGGCGATGAACAGCACGTCGGCCCGCGCCACCAGGTCCAGCACCTCGGGCGCGCTGGCGCCGGCCCGTGTCTTGAGCACAATGGACTCGACCGAGTCGACGCCGTCCATGGCCATCAGATAGGCGTTGTAGCCGTCGGCGCCCGAGGTGCGCAGAATGACAACGTCGACCTTGGCCGCCGTACCGCCACGCGCCTTGGCGATCATGGCGCGGAAGGCGTCGTCGACGTCGAGGCCACCGCCCATCAGCACGAGCTGGTTGCTCGCTGGCTGGGGAGGCAGCGCATCGGCGGCGCTGCCGCTGCGGTAGAGGTCGTAGTCCTTGTTGCCGGCCGTGGCCTTGGCGCCGCTGCCGGCACTGCCACCGCCCGCTGCGGCGGCCAGGCTCACGCAGAGCAGGCCCAACGAGACGATGCGACGGGCCCAGATATCCAAGCGCTTCATGTGATTTTCCCAGGTGATGGCTGGGCGAGTGTGGCAGCCCCGGCGTCAGAAGGCCAGCTCGGCCTCGGCCGTTGGCGCCTCTTCAACCAGAGGGCCGTCCAGGCCCGAAATGACCGGACTGCGGTCCAACCAATAGCGCTGGCGAAGCTCGCGCTCGCAGCTCGACTCGAGCGTCGCGCTCTGCCAGCGCCAGGCGCCGCAGGCCGGGCTGGCAACGACGGCGATGCCCGCGGCCTGGTAGCGCGCCAGCACCGGCGGCGCGGGATGGCCAAAGCGGCTGCGGTAGCCGGCCTGCACGACACCGACGCTCGGCGCAACGGCGGCCAACAGCTCGGCGCTGGATGAGGTCTTGCTGCCGTGGTGCGGTACGAGCAGCACCTCGGCATGCAGATCAGCCTCGCGCTTCACGAGCTGCCGCTCCTGCTCGGCCTCCAGGTCGCCCGCCAGCAGCGCGCGTCGGCCCGAAGCCGCCGTGATGCGCAATACGCAAGACAGGTCGTTAGACCGGAAGCCGCCCCCGTAATGGGCCAGCGTGGGGTGCAGTACGTCAAAGCGCACGCCGTCCCAGGTCCAGGTCTGGCCGGCTTCGCAGCGCTGTACGGGCAGCCCGACGCCGAGCAGCGGATGGCCCGGCTCCAGCGAGCTGCGCAGCTCTCCCACCGAGAGCGCCTGCATCAAAGTCGCCGCGCCGCCGACGTGGTCACCATCGCGGTGGCTGAGCATCAGCATGTCCAACCGGTGCACGCCCAGGCGACGCAGCAGTGGCAGCAGCACCCGCTCGCCAGCGTCCGAGCCCGGCGCATAAACCGGGCCGGTGTCGAAAAGCAGCGCATGGCCACGGGTACGGACCAGCACCGCGTTGCCCTGGCCGATGTCCGGCGCCAGCAGTTCGAACTCGCCGTCAGGTGGGCGCGGCACGGCCGGCCACAGCAGCGGCAGCGTCATCAGCAGACCTGCAGCGCGCAACCGCCAGGGCAGCCTCAGCGCGATCAGCACGGCGCCCAGCAATGCCAGTGCCTGCGACCACAGTGGCGCCGCCGGCAGCCACCACACCGCCGCTGGCCAGGCGATCAGCAGCTTGAGCCAGGCCATCAAGGCCTGCATCAGCACGGCGGCCAGTGCCCACAGCGGCGTGAACAGGCCGCCCAGCAAAGCCAGCGGCGTGATGACGAAGCTGATCAGCGGGATGGCAACGAGGTTGGCCAGCAGGCCGACGACGGAGAGCTGCGCAAAGCAGATCAGGCTCAGCGGCGCGAGGCCGATGGTCGCGATGGCCTGGGTGCGCAGCGCCGCCTTGCATCTGGCGCGCCAGCCGTCTGCGTGCTCGCCGCCGGCCGCCATCAACAGGCCCACGGCGCCGAAGGACAGCCAGAAGCCCGGCTGCATCAGCGCCCAGGGGTCGGCTGCCGTGACGATGACGGCGGCCGCCAGCAGCATCAGCGGCCAGGGCCAGCGCAGGCCAAGGCTGCGCAGAGCGGCGACGGCGGCCAGCATGATGACGGTGCGCTGCGCCGGCACGCCCCAGCCCGAGAACAGCGCATAGACGAAGGCCACCGCCACGCCCAGCCAACGTGCCGCCGTGGGCGCGGGCATGCGCAGGCAGAGCCAGCGGCTGCGGCGCCACAGCGGCGCGACGAGTGCAGAGGCCAGCCAACCGAGCAGGACGACGTGACTTCCTGAGACCGACAGGAGATGACTCACCCCGGTATCGCGAAACAGATTCCAGTCGCTGTGGGTAATGGCGTTCTGGTCGCCCAGGCTCAGCGCCGCCAGCACGCCGGCCATACCAGGGTCGGCCACGCGTTCGCGGATGGCGGTGCGCAGGCGCTGGCGCGCGGCGTCCAGCGACCACCAGGGCGCCGCCTGCAATCGCTCGGCCGTGCGCACGACGCCACTGGCACGCAGGCCTTGCTCGAACAGCCACAGCTCGACATCGAAACCGCCCGGATTGGCCAGGCCATGGGCGCGCTTGAGGCGGGCGGTAAAGCGCCAGCGCTCGCCCGCAGTGATGGGCGCTGAGTCATAGGCCAACAGCATCAAACGTCGCGGCACTTCGGGCGGCAGCGCTGTGCCCGTTGCGCCGACCGAGTCCACGGCAAATTCAAAGCGCCAACCCGGCGCGCCCCCCTGGCCGGTGACGGCGATGGGCAGCGAATCGATGCGGCCGCCCAGCACCAGATCGCGGCCTTCCCAGGCCGGATGCAGCTCGGGCTTCATGCGCAGCTCGGCGCGCAACCCGGCCTGTGTGAATGCGAGCACCGCGACCGCTGCGGCCAAGGCCAGCCAATGGCGACGGTGCAGCAGCAGGAACAGCAAGAACGCCAAGACCAGCAGCGCATATTCGGCCGCCATCGGCAGTCGCTCGCAGCATTGCAGCAGCACCAGGCCACCCAGCCAGGCCAGGCCCGTCGCCACCAGTTCGCGCACGCCCCACGGCCGCTGAGCCAATGCCCCTCCCCTGTCCCGCCTTATTGGGACGCGGGGTGTAGCATGCCGCGGTTTTTCGCTTGCGCCACCGCGCTTCTACGCATGAGCTCTTCTGCCATCCAAGCCAAGCTCGCCGAACTCGGCATCACCCTGCCGCCGCTGGCCATTCCCGCCGCCGCCTACCTGCCCTTCACACGCACCGGCAACCTGCTGTTCCTGTCGGGCCATATCGCCAAAAAGGACGGCAAGCCCTGGGTGGGCCAGCTCGGCAAGGATGTCGACACCGCCACCGGCCAGGCGGCCGCACGCGCCGTGGCCATCGACTTGCTCGGCACGCTGCAGGCCGCCACCGGTGACCTGGGCAAGATCGTGCGCATCGTCAAGGTGATGAGCCTCGTGAACAGCACGCCCGACTTCACCGAGCAGCACCTCGTCACCAACGGCTGCTCCGAGCTGTTCGCCGCGGTGCTGGGCGACGCCGGCAAGCATGCCCGCAGCGCCTTCGGCGTGGCCCAGATCCCGCTTGGCGCCTGCGTCGAGATCGAGCTGATCGCGGAAGTTCAGGACTGATGTTCACCACCCCTTCCAAGCTGCCGGCCCGTGCGCTGGCCGGCATGGCCGTGGCGAGCTTCGGCGCCGTCGGCATCGCCTTGATCGCCCAGCACCAGTTCGGCGTCAAGCCCTGCCCGTGGTGCGTGCTGCAGCGGGCCATCTTCCTGGTGATCGGCGCCGTCTCGCTGCTGGGCTGGCTGGTGAGCGCCAAGCGCGCGCTGCGTCAGACGGCCCTCGTGGTCGTGCTGATGCTGTGCGCCGCGGGCCTCACGGCGGCCGTCTTCCAGCATGAGGTGGCCTCGCAGAGCGCCACCTGCGCGATGGGCCTGGCGGACAAGATCGTCACGGCGCTCGGGCTCGAGGAGCTGTGGCCCTCGGTCTTCATGATCACGGCCAACTGCGCGGAGGCGGCGGCCTATCGCCTCGTCGGCCTGCCCTACGAGGTTTGGAGCGGCCTGCTGTTCGCCGCGCTGGCCGCCCTGGGCCTGGTCGTCCTGAACCAGCGCCGCTAAGTCAGCGCGGGCAGGCCGGCGAGCAGCTTGTCCAGCGTCAGCGGGTAGTCGCGCACCCGCACGCCGGTGGCGTTGTAGACGGCGTTGGCCACCGCAGCGGCCGCGCCGCAGATGCCCAGCTCGCCCACGCCCTTGGCCTTCATCGGCGACGAGATCGGGTCGGTCTCGTCCAGGAAGATGACGTCCTGGTGCGGGATGTCGGCGTGCACCGGCACCTCGTAGCCGGCCAGGTCGTGGTTGACGAAGAAGCCGCGGCGGTGGTCCACCTTCAGGTCTTCCATCAGCGCCGCGCCAACGCCCATGGTCATGGCGCCGATGACCTGGCTGCGCGCCGAGGTCGGGTTCAGGATGCGCCCCGCCGCACACACAGCCAGCATGCGCCGCACACGCACCTCGCCGGTCGTCGCGTCCACCGCCACCTCGGCGAAATGCCCGCCGAAGGTGGACTGTTGGTAGCGCTTGTCGAGGTCGCCGTATTCGATGCCGTCCTCGGCCACCAGGCCGGCGAATGATTTCAACGGCGCGGCCTTGCCGCCGCCACGCACCTCGCCGCCGGCAAACTCCGCGTCGGCCATGCCGGCCTTCTGGGCGACCATGCCGCGCAGCTTCATGCAAGCCGCATACACGCCGGCCGTCGAGTTGTTGCCGCCCCATTGGCCGCCCGAGCCGCAGGACACCGGGAAGCTCGAATCCCCCAAGCGCACGACGACCTTGTCGAGGGTCACACCCATGGTCTCGGCCGCCGTCTGCGCAATGATGGTGTAGCTGCCAGTGCCGATGTCAGTCATATCGGTTTCGACGATGACGCGCTCACCCTCCAGGCGCACGCGGGCCTTGGACTTCATCAAGAGGTTGTTGCGAAAGGCCACCGCCATACCGAGGCCCATGAGCCACGCGCCCTCGCGCACCTGCGCCGGTCTGGCATTGCGCCGGTTCCAGCCGAAGCGCTCGGCGCCTTGCTTCATGCACTCCACCAGGCGGCGCTGCGAGAAGGGACGCTGCGGCTTCTCGGGGTCGACCTGGGTGTCGTTGCGCACGCGGAACTCGATGGGGTCCAGACCGAGCTTTTCGGCCATCTCGTCCATCGCGATCTCCAGCGCCATCAGGCCCGGCGCCTCGCCGGGCGCGCGCATGGCGTTGCCTTCCGGCAGGTCCAGCACGGCCAGGCGCATTGCGGTGTAGCGATGCTCGCCGGCGTAGAGCAGCCGCGTCTGGCCCGTGGCCGTCTCGGGGCCGCCGCCCGGCAGGTTGCCAGACCAGCTCTCGTGCGAGATGGCCTGGATACGACCGTCCTTGTTGGCGCCGATGCGGATGCGCTGGATGGTGGCGGGCCGGTGCGTGGTGTTGTTGAACATCAGCGGCCGGGTCAACGCGATCTTGACGGGCCGGCCGGTGGCCTTGGCGCCCAGGGCCGCGAGCACGACGTCGGCGCGCAGGAAGAGCTTGCCGCCAAAGCCGCCGCCGACGAAGGGCGAACGCACGCGCACGTCCTGCTTGGGAATGCCCAGCGTCTTGGCGAGGTCGCCGACGGCCCAGTCGATCATCTGGTTGGACGTCCACACCGACAGCTTCTTGCCCTCCCACCAGGCGATGGTGGCATGCGGCTCCATCATGGCGTGGGCCTGGTCGGGCGTCGTGTAGCTGGCGTCCAGCTGCACCGGCGCCTTGGCGAAGCCGGCCTCGAAGTCGCCATGCTTGGTCTCGGCCTCGCCACCGAAGCCATCGCTCTTGGCCACCGGCGCATGAGGCTTCTCGGCGGCCAGGTCGAAGCGGCCCTTGGCGGCCTCGTAGCGGATGTCGATCAACGCCGCCGCGGCGCGCGCCTGCTCGAAGCTGTCGGCCACGACGACGGCCAGGGCCTGGTGGTAGTGGTCGATCTGCGGGCCGCCGAGTAGCTTGGCGGTGTTCATGTTGCCCTTGCCGAGCTTGCCGGCGTTTTGGGCCGTGACGATGGCCAGCACGCCGGGGGCCGCCCGCGCCGCTTTCAGGTCCATGGCAGCCACGCGGCCCTTGGCGATGCCGGCACCGACGACATAGCCCACAGCCGGCGTCGGCTTCAGGTCGTGGTGCTCGTAGGCATAGGGCGCGGTCCCCGTCGTCTTCAACGGGCCGTCAATGCGCGGCGTGGGGCGGCCGACGATGCGGCCTTGGTCGATGGGGTTGGTGGTGGCGGGCTGGTCGAATCTCATCATGCGCTCCGTGTCGGCTGCAAGGTGTCGACCAGCAAGCGTTCGGCCAGCTTGAGCTTGAAGGCGTTGTCCTGCTGAGGCGCAGCGCCCTTGAAGGCCTGGCCGAAGAATGTGTGCGCGCCGCGCGCGAGTTGCGGCTCGGCCGCCTCCACACGCCAGGGCCTGGGCGCCACGCCGCCGAAGGCCAGGCGTGCGCTGCCGTCGCGCTGCACGATGGCGGCCAGCGACACGAGGGCGAAGGCATAGGATGCCCGGTCGCGCACCTTGCGGTAGACCTGGGTGCCGCCCGCGGGTGGCGGCAGCAGCACCGAAGTGATCAGCTCGCCGTGGGCCAGCGTGTGCTCGACGTGGGGCGTATCGCCGGGCAGCTTGTGGAAGTCGGCGATGGGGATGCGGCGCACCTGGCCATCGGGTTTGATGGTCTCGACCTGCGCATCCAGCACGCGCATGGCGACGGCCATGTCGCTCGGGTGGCTGGCGATACAGGCTTGGCTCGTGCCGATGATGGCCAGCGAGCGCGCCACGCCGCCGATGGCGCTGCAGCCGCTGCCGGGCTGGCGCTTGTTGCAGGGCTGGGCGGTGTCGTAGAAATAGGGGCAGCGAGTGCGCTGCAGCAGGTTGCCCGCCGTCGTCGCCCGGTTGCGCAATTGGCCCGAGGCACCGGCGAGCAAGGCGCGCGAAAGCACGGCGTAGTCCTGGCGCACGCGGGCGTCGCTGGCGAGGTCGGCATTGCGCACCAGGGCGCCGATACGCAGGCCGCCGCCGTCGATCGGCTCAATGCGGTCCAGACCCAGGGCGTTGACATCAACGACGTGGCCGGGCGCCTCGATCTGCAGCTTCATCAGGTCCAGCAGATTGGTGCCGCCGGCGATGAACTTGGCGTCGGGCCAACCCGCGACGGCCGCGGCGGCCTCCGCTGGCGTGCGCGCTCGCTCGAAGCTGAAGGCTTTCATGCGGCCTCCTTGGCAACGCTGGTGATCGCCTCGGCGATGTTGGAGTAGGCGCCACAGCGGCAGAGGTTGCCGCTCATGCGCTCGCGCAACTCGTCGGCGCTCAGCAACGGCTTGGCGGTCAGGTCGGTCGTCACGTGGCTGGGCACGCCGCGCTTGAGCTCGTCCAGCATGCCGGCGGCCGAACAGATCTGGCCCGGCGTGCAGTAGCCGCACTGGTAGCCATCATGCGCGACGAAGGCGGCCTGCAGCGGATGCAGCTGCTGCGGCGTGCCCAGGCCCTCGATGGTGGTGACCTTGGCGCCCGGCGCCATGACGGCCAGCATCAGGCAGCTGTTGATGCGCCGGCCGTCCAGCAGCACCGTGCAGGCGCCGCACTGGCCGTGGTCGCAGCCCTTTTTGGTGCCAGTCAGGTGGAGGTGCTCGCGCAGCAGGTCGAGCAGCGTTGTGCGCGTGTCGACATCGACGCTGTGGGACTGGCCGTTGACCTCCAGGGTCACGCGTCCCGTCGTTCCATTGGACATGGCCGGCTCCCGTTCAGCGGCCTCAACGGCTGAGGCGGCTGCCGTGCCGGCGCCCGCAATCAAGACGTCCCGGCGTGAAAGACAACATCCTTGCACTTCGTCCATCGCTGACCCCGCGGCTCACAACCTAACCAGCCTAGTGGGCGGCTAGCGGGCAGCGGTGTCAGACAAGATGCCGCGCGGCGGCAGGACGACTTACTCGCCACGGACGACGCCCTCGCGGCGCGGGTCGGCGCCGCCGACCCAACCTTCCTTGACCCGCACCAGCACCTGCAGGCCGCTGGTCAGGTCGGTCTCGACTACTTGCTGGCCACGACCGCGCAGGTCGGCCAGTTGCTCGGCCGTCAGCGCGCCGCGCTCGACGATGAGCTGGCCCGAGTTGAAATGGCCGAAGTTGGGCAGGTCTACCGCCTGCTGGGCCGGCAGGCCCCAGGCCAGGGCGCCGGTGATGGCCTTGGCGACGTAATGAATGATGACCGGCCCACCGGGTGAGCCGGCCACCATGACGAGCTTGCCGTCGCGGTCGAAGACCAATGTCGGCGCCATGCTGGAACGCGGTCGCTTGCCGGCCTCGACACGGTTGGCCACCGGCTTGCCGTCGGCACCGACCGGGTTCAGCGAGAAGTCCGTCAGCGTGTTGTTCAACATGAAGCCGCCGGCCAGGCCCGTGCCACCGTCGCTCATGACGCGGCTGCCGAAGGCGGATTCGACGCTGGTCGTCATCGCCACCGCATGGCCTTCGGCATCGACGACGCTGACTTGGCTGGTGCCGGCCTCGAGTTGCTCGGCCTGGGGCGCCAGGGCCTGCTTGATGGCCGCGGGTTGGCCCGCCGTGGCCACGCCCATGGCCTTGGGGCCGATCAGCGCACCGCGCTGCTTCAGATATACCGGCGCAAGCAGGTTCTGCCAGTCACCGCCTGGCGCGGCCACAAAGGCCGGGTCGGCTATGTACTGGGCGCGGTCGGCAAAGGCCAGCTTGGCGGACTCGGCATAGGCGTACATCCAGTCGGCCGTGATCCCTTTGGCCGTCACGGCGGCCGGCTGGGTGTCGAGGATGCCGAGGATCTGCATCAGCGTCAGGTGTCCCGAGGTCGGCGGACCGAAGCCGCAGATGCGGTAAGCGCGCCAGTCATTGCACAGCGGCGGGCGAGCCAGGGCCTTGTAGCCGGCCAGGTCGGCCGCGCTCAGCAGGCCCGGACGGGCATGGCCTTTCACGCGGCGCACGATGTCCTCGGCCACGGCGCCCTCGTAGAAGGCCTTGGGGCCCTTGATGGCGATGCCACGCAGCACGGCGGCATAGGCGGGGTTCTTCAGCACGGTGCCGACGGGCTTGGGCGCGCCGGTCGCATCGAAAAAGTACGACCCGGCCTGCGGATCGTTTCGCAACTGCGCCTCGGCCGAGGCCAGCTCGAACAACCGCGGACTGATCGCAAAGCCCCGCTCGGCCAGGCGGATGGCCGGCTCGAACAGCCTGGCCCAGGGCAACTGGCCATGCTGGCGGTGCGCCTCCGCCAGCATGGCCAGCACGCCCGGCACGCCGGTAGACAGGCCGCTCATGATGGCCTCGCGCATCGGCAGGGGCTTGCCGTCGGCCTTCAAGAAGAGCTCGGGCGTGGCTGCGGCCGGCGCTGCCTCGCGGCCGTCCAGGGTCTGCACCTGGCGGCCATCCCAGTGCATCAGAAAGGCGCCGCCCGCAATGCCGCTGGACTGAGGCTCGACCAAGCCGAGCACGGCCTGCACGGCCACGGTCGCGTCGACGGCCGAGCCCCCGGCCCTCAGCATCTCGATGCCCGCGTCCACAGCCAGCGGGTTGGCCGCCGTCACCGCAAAGCGCTTGGCAGGCGCCGTCAGGCTGCCCTGCTTGGCAGTGCGGCTGGTGGCGGCCTCGGGTTGGTCGAGAGCATGGGCCGGGGCCAGCAGGCTGGCCAGGAGAAGAGGCGTCAGGAGGCGGAGCATGGGGCCATCTTAGGCATGCCCCCGAACTCAGAAATAAGCCATATCCCGCTGGCTGTAGTTGACGATCTGCGGCAGCACGCGCGGCAGGTCGCCGGCGCCGACGCCCATCCAGGTGGCCAGCGTCGCGCCGAGCTGATCCACACCCGTCGTCGGCAGCAACCGGCCCTGGCCGACGTCGTCGGGGCCGTTGATGCTGACCGAGGGCAGCGTGCCCCAGTATTTGCCGCCCTGCACCGCCCCGCCCAGCACGAAATGGTGGCTCCCCCAGCCGTGGTCGGAACCGTCGCCATTACTGGTCAGCGAGCGGCCGAAGTCGCTGGCCGTGAAGGCGGTGACCTGGCTGGCGACGCCCAGCTCGACGGTGGCCGCGTAGAAGCTGGCCAGCGCGTCGTTGACAGCGGTCAGCAGCCCCGGGTGCTCGTCGAGCAGGAAATCGTGGGTGTCGAAGCCGCCCAGTGACACGAAGAAGACCTGGCGCGTCGCGCCCAGGGCCTGGCGGGCGCCAATGAGCTTGGCCACCATCAGCAGCTGGGCGGACAGGCTGCTGGCCGCATCGAAAGGCGTCTGCAGCGCTGGCACACCGGCCAGGCCGGAGGTGACGACGCCCTGGGCGCTGACGGAGCGGGCGACGACCTTGTTCAGTTCGGCCTCCATCCAGTGCGTGCGGTCGGCCGTGATGAGACCGCGCAGCGCATCGGCGCAGGCCTGGGAGCCGTACAGCGGCTTGAGGATGCCGTTGATGGGCACGGCGCCGCTGGTGGACACCTGGTATTGCACGGCCTGCTTGCCGGCCATGAAGACGGCATTGCCCGCGGCATTGATGCAGGTGAAGGTGGCCGTGCCGTTGCCGCCCAGGAAGAGGTCGCCCATGCGGCCACCCCAGCCCGAGGTGGCGCCCTCGGGCGAGCTGCTCTGCCAGACGGACTGCTGGTCGTTGTGCGAAAACAGCTTGGGCGGCAGCGGCACGTTCTTGGCGTTGTACTGGGCCAGCGTGGTCGGCTGGATCAGCGTGCCGACATTGAGCTGGATGCCGAGCCGGCCGCTGTCCCACAGGCCCTTGAGCTTGCCGAGCTGGGGCGCCAGGGCCATCTGACGGCCGCCGACGTTCAGTGCAAGGGCCGTCGCGGCCAGTTGCTCGCGCGGCGTGGCCAGAGTCTGGCGGATGCCGGCATAGGCGTTGTAGCTGGCCTGGTCGTACGGGACCAGGGTGTTGCCGTGGTCGTTGCCGCCGTACAGGAAAACGCAGACCAGGGCCTTGTAGTCGCCAGGCGCTGTGGCCGCGGCGGCTTCGCCCAGTGCGGCGAGGTTCAGCGCCCAGGGCGCGGCGCTGCCCGCGATGCCAAGAGCGCCAGCACGGCGAAGGAACTCGCGGCGCTGCAGTTCGGGGAGTCGGTTGAGCTTCATGGTCGTCCCCTTACTTCTGCACTTGGTATTCGGGGCAGGCCATCAACATCAGGATGGCGGCCTGCACGCGGTTGGCCTTGCCGGTGTCGCTGGCGGCGGAGATGGTGGCCACGGCGGTCGCGATGGTGGCTTGCGTCGTCGTCGAGATGTCGCCGCCGCCCAGGCGCAGCGCGAGGCTGGCAACCAGGGCGGGCGCGTCCCCGGCCAACACAAGCTCGGCCGTGTAGCTGGGCTTCACATCGTTGATGCCGTCGGCAATGGCCTTCTGCATGTAGTTGATGTAGCCGGCCACCGTGCTCTCGTTGCAGAGCTGGAACTCAGGCGCCGTGACGTCGTTCGTACCCAGCTGCGAGTTGGGCGGCACATAGCCGGGGCGGAAGAAATTGAAGACCGAGGGGCTGCGCAGCGGGCTCTGGCCCAGGCGGGTGCCGGAGTCGCTCGTGTTGCCGATGTTCCAGAGGCCATTGGGTGAGGTGACGCCGAAGCTGCGCCCCCACTGGATGAAGCGCTGCAACGGTTCGCGCAGCTTGCCGGCACCCGGAGCGGCGGATGCGGTGCGCGCTTCGGTGTCCAGCAGGATGGCCTTGATAGCGGCTTTGAGGTCGCCACGCACGCCGGCGCCGTTATCGGCCCAGACGGCGGCGACGCGGCCGACATAGGCGGGGCTGGGGTCGGAGGCCACCAGGCGCTGGATCAGTTGCCGGCCGATGAAGGGGCCGACGTTGGCATGGGCAGCCAGTGTGTCCAGCGCGATCTTCAATGCGGCCGGGCCGTCGGCCGAGGCCGGGATGTCGACGTCCAGCACCTTCTTGGCCCCGGTCGAGAAGCGCGAGGCGATGTTGACCATGGGCTTTTTCATGAAAGCCGGGTCGCTGCCGCTGTAGCTGTCGAAGTCCCAGCCGGTGAAGACACGCGCCAGGTCGGTGATATTGGTCTGGCTGTAGGTTTCGATGGGCTTGCCGCTGCCGTCGAGATTGAGCGTGCCGTCGGCATTGAGCTGGTAGAGGCCGATGCTGAACAGTTGCATGACCTCGCGGGCGTAGTTCTCGTCGGGGACGCGGCCAGTGTTGGTGTCTTCCTTGAGGTTGCCGCGCGTGGCGAGATACACGCCCATGCCATTGGACAGCGTCACCGCGTTCAGCAGATCGCGGTAGCTGCCAAAGCAGCGCTGCTCCAGCATGTCCACATAGCAGGCGATGGCGAAGCCCCGCCAGGGCATGGGCAGGCCGCTCATGGAGATGACGAAGATCTCGCTCAGGGCCAGCACAACGCGCTGGCGCAGCGAATCGGGCGCGGACAGCAGCTTGCGCCACAGCGTGTTGTCGGCGCCGCCGAAGTCGTTGCGGTGGTCAACGATGGCATAGCCATTGGCCACCATCCAGTCGAAATGGCCATCGCTGACCGGCAGCGCGAACTGCGCGTCCAGCCACGCGGCGTAGCCATTGGCCTTGACGGTGGCGATGTCGGCTGCGCTCGCGGCAAAGCCGGCCTGGGCCAGGAAACGCGCGGCTTCGGCGTCGGTGATGCCGGGTGGCGGCGGGGGTGGAGGTGGCGGCGGAGGCGGTGGTGACGGCGATGGGGTCGGCGCATCGCCTCCCCCTCCTCCACCGCAGGCAGCCAGCAAAGCCGCTGCCGTAGCGGTGGCCGCGATGCCGCCGGGGTTCAGGTCTGCACTTGTCTCGAGTGCGGGGGCGATGGTCTCGACTTCAGGCGTCGGTGGTGCGCGCATGGTGGCCTCGCTGTTGTTCGAAGAATGCTCCGCCCAACGCAAACGGGCCAGCTTGCGCTGACCCGTCCTGGCCCATGAACTGGGGATGCGAGGCTTGATTTACCTCAGAGCAACGGAACCCCTGTCTTGCTTTGCGCTTGTTCACGCGTGACGCCCTCGGCCAGCTCGACCAACTTGATGCCGCCGGGCACGACGTCGAAGACGCCGAGGTCCGTGATGATGCGGTCGACGACGCCCACGCCTGTCAGCGGCAGCGTGCAGCTGGGGATGATCTTCATGTCCTCGCTGCCGTCCTTCTTCTTGGCCACATGCTCCATCAGCACGATGACGCGCTTGACGCCGGCGACAAGGTCCATCGCGCCGCCCATGCCCTTGACCATCTTGCCGGGGATCATCCAGTTGGCCAGGTCACCGCTGCCGCTGACCTGCATGGCGCCCAGGATGGACAAGTTGATCTTGCCGGCGCGGATCATCGCGAAGCTGTCGTGGCTGCCAAAGATGCTGCTGCCGGGCAGCGTGGTCACCGTTTGCTTGCCGGCGTTGATAAGGTCGGCGTCGACCTCGTCCTCGGTCGGGAAGGGGCCGATGCCCAGCATGCCGTTCTCGCTCTGCAGCCAGACTTCCTTGCTCGCGGGCACATGGTTGGCCACCAGCGTCGGGATGCCGATGCCGAGGTTGACGTAGAAGCCGTCTTCCAGCTCCTGGGCCGCGCGCGCGGCCATCTGATCTTGGGTCCAGGGCATGTCAGTCCTTTGAAGTGTGGGGCGCAGAGCTACTCGCTTCGCTCGGGCGGTCTGTCCCCAAAACCTTAGATGGCGAGAGAGTCATCTTCTCGATGCGCTTCTCGGGGTTGGCATTGACAACGATGCGGTGCACATAGATGCCCGGCAGATGCACGTCGTCCGGGTCGATCTCGCCCGTCTCAACGAGGTGCTCGACCTCGACAACCGTCAGCTTGCCGGCCATGGCCGCAGCCGGGTTGAAGTTGCGCGCGGTGCGGCGGAACACGAGGTTGCCACTCTTGTCGGCCTTGTAGGCCTTGACCAGCGCGACGTCGGGCACCAGGGCCTTCTCCAGGATGTAGGTCTCGCCGTCAAACTCGCGCGATTCCTTGCCCTCGGCGATCAGCGTGCCCACGCCGGTGCGCACAAAGAAGGCCGGGATGCCGGCGCCACCAGCGCGCATCTTCTCGGCCAAGGTGCCTTGTGGCGTGAATTCAAGCTCCAGCTCACCGGCCAGGTACTGACGCTCGAACTCCTTGTTCTCGCCCACGTAACTGGAGATCATCTTCTTGATCTGGCGCGTGACGAGCAGCGCGCCGAGGCCAAAGCCGTCGACGCCGGCGTTGTTGGAGATGACCGTCAGGTCCTTGACGCCGCTGTCGCGCAGGGCCGTGATCAACGCCTCGGGGATGCCACACAGGCCGAAGCCGCCGACCGCGAGCATCTGCCCGTCCTTCACGACGCCGCGCAGCGCTTCTTCAGCGCTCGGGTACACCTTGTTCATGCCGTCTCCTGCCTTTCGGGTGAAGCGCGAAGGGTACTATCGCGCGCCTTCCGAAGTCGATTAAGCGAATTCGCCTAAGTGGAACCCGCCGTCCTCGATTACCGCAGCGCCTTCCAGCTCGCCCCGATCGGCCTGGTGCTGTCCGCCCAGCGCCAGATCGTCGACTGCAATCAGCGCGTGCTGCAGATGTTCGCGGCCACGCGCGAGCAGCTCCTGGGCAAAAGCTTTGCCGTCATGTACCCCAGCGCCGTCGAGTTCGAGCGCACCGGCGCGCGCATCGTCGCCAGCCTGGATGCCCAGGGCCACTATGCCGACGACCGCGTCATGCGTCGCCTGGGTAGCGGCGAGCTGTTCTGGTGCCACGTGACCGGCCGCGCGCTGGACCCGTCCGACCCGCATGCCCGCGGCATCTGGAGCTTTGAGGACCTGTCGGCGCGCCGCCAGATCACGGCCGAGCTAACGCCGCGCGAACGCGAGATCGCCGCCCTGCTCGTCGAGGGCCAGACCAGCAAGCTGATCGGCCGACGCCTGGGCGTCAGCCCGCGCACGGTGGACATCTACCGCGGCCGGCTGATGAAGAAATACCAGGCGGGCAGCACGCCCGAGCTGATCAACAAACTGCTGTCCGCATGAGCCCAACGAGCCCCAAGAGCCACGGCGCGCCCGAGCTGCCCTACTGCCGCAACTGCCACTTCACGCTGGCCACGCCGCGCCCGGTCTACTGCGGCCATTGCGGCCAGGAGACTGACCTGCATCCGCCCTCGGTGCGCGAGATGTTCACCGAGTACCTGGGGCACTACGTCGCCTTCGACGGGCCGCTGTGGCGCACGCTGTGGGCGCTGGTCTGCCTGCCGGGTCATCTGACCAACGCCTATTTCCGCGGCCAGCGGCGGCGCTATGTGCTGCCGCTGCGGGTCTATCTGACCGCCAGCTTCCTGTTCTTCGTCGGCTATCACCTGCTGCAGCACGGAAAACACGAGGAGCAGGAGGCAGACGTCGAGTCCAGCCAACCGGCCGCGCCCGGCAAGCCAGTGAAGGTGAAAGTCAAGCCTGGGCAGACGCCGGCCGAGGCTGAGGCCGAGGCGGCAAGCACGGCCGGCCAGGGCAAGAAATCGGTCAACACCAAGCTGGGCTGCGATGAGCAGCATCCCGAGGCCTGCAGCCGCAGCGAGCTTTTGGTGACGGGCTTGGTCACGAAAGGCAAGTCGATGACAGGCGACCAGTGGAAGGCCCGCTTCAGTGCGCTGGCGCCCTACGGCATGCTGGCGATGCAGCCGGTCTTCGCAGCCCTGTTGCTGGCCATGTTTGCCGGCAGCGGGAGGCGCTATGCCGAGCACTTCGTGTTTTCGCTGCACAGCCACAGCCTGTGGTTCCTGGCCCTGCTGCTTGCCATGGCGGCCAACATCGAAGGCTTGATGACTTTCGCCGTCTTCGGCCAGGGGCTGGTGGCGATGCGCAATGTCTACCGGCTCAGCTGGTTCGGCGCCATCTGGCGCGGCCTGCTGCTCAGCATGGGCTACTTCGTGCTGCTGGTCGTCGGCGTCGGCCTGTTGGTCGCAGGCATTGCCGCAACGGCGTGATCCGCCCGATCAGGTGAAGACGCCCTGACGCAGCCATTTCGTCGCCACCCATTTCTCGCCGTCCAGCACCGGCGAGCCGCCATGCAGGGTCTGCGTGGCGGGGTGGGGCCGGTCGTAGCTGAAGAAGACGGCGTTGCCCTTGACGGGTGCGACGTCCAGGCCGATGTCCGGGAAGATGGTCGAGCCGCCGGCGGTGGGCGTGTTCAGGTACATGACAAGCGTCGCAACGCGTTGGCCGCCGCGCTTCAGGATGGCCGGCGTGCTGACATGAGCCGGGTCGAAGTAGTCGTAATGCGGCTGGTATTCAGCGCCCGGCCGGTAGTGCAGCACCTGCAGGCCCTCGCCGTGGTCCAGCGGCCAGCGCAACAGCGTCGCAATGCGTGCTTCGATCTTGCGGATCAGCTCGGTCTCACAGCGCTCGAAGAACATGCCGTCGCTGGTGCGTGCGGCGTTCACCTCGCTGCCCTCGCCGCCGGTGGCCACGGTCTCGGAGCGCGCCAGGCGCTTGGTCGCCAACGCGACGATGCCGTCGCACTCCTCTTCCGACAGCAGGTCGCCAAAGACGATGACGCGCGGCTGCCGCAAGGCCATCAAGACCTTGACCTGGCGGTCGCCGGCATCGATGACGGGCGAAAAGCGGCTCAGCTCGGGTTCGGGCAACCCGACGGTTGCGCCGGGCGGCGGCGTCAGCGTGGCCACCTCGCCCAGGGTGCGCGCCAGCGCCTGGCGGGCGATGCTCTCATCCCAGCCGCTGCCCAGCATCGCGGCCAGGATGCTTTCTGACGCGTGGCCGGCACGGCTCTGCTCGGTGATCCATTCACACAGCTCGGGGGTGATGACTTGTTGGCTCATGACTTGCGGCGGAAGACGAGTCGGTCGGGAGAAGACACCTCAGGGGCCAGACGATAACCGTCCAGGTTGAAGCCTTTCAACGCCTCGGGCGTCTCCAGGCGATGCTGGATGGCATAGCGCGCCATCAGGCCACGGGCGCGCTTGGCGAAGAAGCTGATGATCTTGTACTCGTCGTTCTTCCAGTCCTCGAACTGACAATCGACGACCCTGGGCTTGAGCGCCTTGCGGTCCGCGGCACGGAAGTATTCCTGCGACGCCAGGTTGACGATGACGGGCACCTTCTCGCCCCGCGCCAGCTTGTTCAGATGCAGGGCGAGGCGATCGCCCCAGTAGTCGTAGAGGCTGGCGCCATGGTCACCGGCCAGTCGCGTGCCCATCTCCAGGCGGTAGGGCTGCATGCGGTCCAGCGGCCGCAGGATGCCGTACAGGCCCGACAGCATGCGCACGTGCTGCTGCGCCCAGGCCAGGTCATCGGCGCGCAGCGTCCTGGCATCCAGGCCGTCGTAGACGTCGCCGTTGAAGGCCAGCACGGCCGGCTTGCTGTTGTGCTCGGTGAAGCGCGGCCGCCAGGCAGCGTAGCGGTCGACATTGAGCTGGGCCAGCGGCTCGGAGAGATCCATCAGCCCGCGCACATCGTCCACGCTCTGGGTGCGCAGGATGTCGATGAGGGCGGCCGTGTCGTCAAGGAACTGCGGGCGGGTCAGCGCCGGCGCCAGTTCGGGCGGCGTCGGCGTGTCGTAATCGAGGGACTTGGCGGGCGAGAGCAGAAACAGCATGGGCGCGGATTTTGTCTCATGCTTTTCGGCGCTCCAGCACCTCGAAGATCGCCATGCCGGCCAGCATCGCCGCGACGAAGCCGAGCGCCTTGGCATCGCCCAGGCCCAGCACGACCAAGGCCGGGCCGGGACACAGGCCAACCAGGCCCCAGCCGATGCCGAACAGCAGGCTGCCACCGACGAGGCGGCGGTCGATGCGCGTTGTCTGAGGCATCTGCACCTTGGCCCGGCGTGCCCACGCAAAGGCCGGCAGACCGACCGCGATGGCGCCCGCCATGACAAAGGCCAGCGATGGGTCCCAAGCGCCTGCCAGGTCCAGAAAGCCCAGCACCTTGGTCGGGGATGCCATGCCAGACACGATCAGCCCCAGCCCGAACAACAGGCCCGCGAACGCGGCGATCAGCACTTTCTTCACAGCAAATGCCTCAGCACGAAGACGGTCGCGAAACCAGCCGCCATGAACGCGACTGTCGCAACCGCAGAGCGCGGCGACAGCCGCGAAAGGCCGCAGACGCCATGACCGCTGGTGCAGCCAGCGCCATATCGCGTGCCGATGCCGACCAGCAGGCCGGCTACCAGCAGCGTGCTCCAAGCGGCGTCGATGCGCGGCCGTGGCAGGCCCGCGAACAGCACAAAGATCCACGGCGACACCAGCAGCCCGGCCAGGAAGGCCACGCGCCAGGCGCGGTCACCGGCTAACGGCCGCAGCAGTCCGCCGACGATGCCGCTGATGCCGGCAATGCGACCCGCTCCCAGCACCAGCACTGCGACGGCCAGGCCGACAAGCAGGCCACCAGCCAGGGCGGGCCACGGTGTGAAGGCAGGCCAGTCCACGGTCATGTGTTCTCCTTCGGGCAGTACTGCGTGTAGAGGGTGCGCAGCAGCGCCAGCAAGCGCGGATCGGCCACGCTGTAGAAAACATTCCGGCCCTCGCGCCGCGTGGCCACCATGCCCTCGCGGCGCAGCACGCCCAGCTGCTGCGACAGCGTCGGTTGGTGGATGTCGAGCAGGGCCTCCAGATCGGCAACGCTGATCTCGCCCTGGGACATCTGGCACAGCAACAACAGGCGCTCGGGATTGCCCAGGGCCTTCAGGGCAGCGACGGCCTCGCCTGCTGCCTGGCGCAGGGTCTGGACATCAAGGGTGGGGGGTCTCGGCATGGCAAACATTATATCAATCGATATAATCATGCCTTCTCCATCGCCGGCCATTCCCCATGACTGTCGCCATCCAGGGCTTCCACGACGCCGTCACCGGAACGGTCAGCTATGTCGTGAGCGATCCGACCACGCGCCAGGCGGCCGTCATCGACCCGGTACTGGACTACGACCTTGCCGCCGGCAGCACCAGCACGCTCAGCGCAGACATGCTGCTCGTGCATCTGCGCGAGCAAGGTCTCACCTTGCAGTGGATCCTCGAGACCCATGTCCACGCCGACCATGTCTCTGCCGCTCGGTACCTGCGCACCCGAGCAGGCGGGCTGATCGCCATCGGCGAGCACACCCGCGAAGTGCAAGCCACGCTGGGCCGCCTGCGCGGCTGGCCCTCTGAAGAAGACGGCTTCGACCGCCTGCTGCGCGACGGCGAGTCATTCCGCATCGGCAGCATCGAGGCCACCGCCCTGCTCGTGCCCGGGCACACGCCAGCCGACCTCGCCTACCGCATCGAGGACGCCGTGTTCATCGGCGACACCCTCTTCATGCCCGACGGCGGCAGCGCCCGTGCCGACTTTCCCGGCGGTGACGCCGCCGCGCTCTACCGCTCGATCCGCCGGCTTCTGACCCTGCCGCCCGAGACCCGCCTCTTCGTCTGCCACGACTACCCGGTCGGCCGCCAGGCGCGCTGGGAAACGACAGTGGCCGAGCAGCGCGCCGCCAACATTCACGCGCATGACGGCGTCAGTGAAGCCGAGTTCGTCGCGATGCGCCAGGCGCGCGATGCGACGCTGGCCGCGCCCCGGCTGATGCAGCCGGCCCTGCAGGCCAATATCCGCGCGGGTGGCTAGGCCCTCGCCCGCCCCATCAGCAGCAGCACGACACCCACGAGGACGATGCCCGCGGCCAGCCACTCGTGGCCGCTGATCTGCTCGCCGGCCAGCGTGACGCCAAGCAGCATGGCAATGACGGGGTTGACGAAGGAATAGCTCGACGCCAGGCCCGCCGAGGCCTGCGCCAGCAGCACCATGTAGGCATTGAAGGCGACCAGCGAGCCGAACACGACCAGATAGGCCCAGGCCCACAGCGCTTGCGGCTCGATATGGCCGGGCAAGGTCTCGCCACTCACCAGGCTCAAGCCCATCAGCAGAAGGCCACCGGCCAGCATCTCGCTGGCAAAGCCCATGGCGCCCGGCGCCAGTGGCAGGCTGCGCTGTGACAGCACGCTGCCCACCGCCCAGCTCGCGCAGGCCACGCTGATGGCCACCAGGCCGGCGGGCGATGCGCCAAAGCCCTGGCCCTGCGTCAGCAGCAGCACGCCCACCAGGCCGAGGGCGATGCCCGCCGATTCCAGCCGGGTCGGTTTCTCGCCCCACAGCAGGTTGAGGCCGGCAATCATCAGCGGCATCACGGCAATGAAGGCGACGACGAGGCCCGAGCCCACGGTCTGCTCGGCCGTGGCCGTGCCACCCATGCCGCCGCCCAGCATCAGCCCGCCGATGACGAGGGCATGCAGCCACTGGCGCCGGCTCGGCCATGGCGCGCCGCGCCAGCGCATCCAGCCCGCCAGCAGCACGCCGGCGACGAGAAAACGGCTGCCCATCTGGAAGAAGGGCGGCAGGCTGATCAGCGCGATCTTGATGGCCAGATAGGTCGAGCCCCAGACCAGCCAGGTGGCGGCCAGGCAGAGCAGCAGCAAAGGGCTCAAACCGGGGGCATTCTTGAGGGGCAGCGTCGTCGTGTTCATGGCCGGCATCGTAGAAATTTCGGCTCTTTCATGACATGGGTACTTGAAGGTTGCGCCAGCACTTCGCCTTAATATTCAAGAACATTCCGTCGACTTCTAGAGAATTTCATGGCCATCGAGCTCGATCAGCATGACCATCGCATCCTGGCGGAATTGCAGGCCGACGCCCGCCTGACCATGGCCGAGCTGGGCCGGCGGGTGCACCTGAGCCAGCCTGCGGTGACCGAGCGGGTGCGCAAGCTGGAGGAAGGCGGCGTCATCCGCGGCTACCGGGCGGTCGTGGACGCCGGCAAGCTCGGCTACGCGATCCGCGCCGTCATCCGCATCGAGAGCATGGACGAGCCGCTGCTGCTGCGCGCGCTGGAATCCAGCCCGGAAGTGCTGACCGCCTATGACGTCACCGGGGAGGACAGCTGGATTTTCGAGATCGCCGTGCGTGACGTCGCCCACTTGAAGGCGGTGCTGTCGCGCTTCTGCCAGCAGGCTCCGACCTCAACGGCCATCATCCTGCGTGCGCTGCGCGAGCATGCGCCGCTCAAGCCCCTGCCGGCGGCCGAGCCCGAGCCCCCGCCGCCACTAGCCGCGGCCAACAAAAAGCCCCGCCGCAGCGGGGCTTGATGAAAGAAGAGCCAGGCTCTCAGCGCGCGAGCAAGCCGTTGGCAGCGGCCACATCTTCGGGGCGCAGTTGCCCCGAGGCCTGGCGCAGCCTGAGGCTGTTGACGACGACGTCATAGCGTGCCTTGGCCAGGTCACGCTGGGTCGTGTAGAGCTGGGTCTGGGCGTTCAGCACGTCCAGGTTCACGCGCACACCGACCTTGTAACCCAGTTGGGTGGCTTCCAGAGCCAGCTTGGTGGACGACTCGGCAGCCTCGTAGGCGCCAACCTGGGCCTTCAGCGACTGCACGCCGAAGAAGGCGCGGCGCGTGTCCTCGGCGACCTTGCGACGGGCAAAGTCAAAGTCATTGCGGGCCCTGTCCTCCAGCACCAGGGTTTCCTTGATGCGGTTCTGCGTCGCGCCGCCGGTGTAGAGCGGATAGCTCAAGGTCAGGCCGATGCTGGCGTTCTTGGAGGTGCCGGCTCCGGCCTGCGCAGCTGCAATGCCACCCAGGCTGTTGTGCTGGTTCTGGCCACCCAGGGTGGCGCTGGCGTCCAGCGTCGGCTTTTCGCCGGCCCGGGCGATCTGCGTATCGAGCTGTGCCATTTCCAGGCCCAACCGCGCCTTGCGCACGCCTGGATGCTGGTCATCGGCTGTCGCGACCCAGGTGTCGACGTTGTCGCTGGGCAGGGCCGGCAGGGCGACCGGCACCGCCAGGCTCTTGGGCTCGACGCCGACGCGGCCGACGAACTGGTCCAGCGTGACGCGCGCGACGCGCAGATCGTTGTCGGCTTTCAGCTCCTGAGCCACTGCCAGGTCATAGCGGGCCTGGGCTTCGCGCGTGTCGGTGATCGTGGCGGTGCCAACCTCGAAGTTGCGCTTGGCCGAGGCCAGTTGCTCGGAGATGCCTGCCTTGTTGGCGCGCGACGTCGTCAGCGTGTCCTTGGCGGCCAGCACATCGAAATAGGCCGTGGCCAGCCGGACGATGAGGTCCTGTTCGGCCAGGTCCAGATCGGCCTGAGCGACCGCATAGGCTCGGCGGGCCTTGTCAATGGTCGGAATATTGCTCGCGTTGTAGACGGAATATTTTCCCTGCAGGCCAGCCGTCAATGTCCTCGTATTGAAGCTCGCAGACGAAGGCGGGTCGGTTTGCGCCACGGTGCCCGAACCGGACAGATAGAGCGACGGCCGGATCAGTGCCTCGGCCTGGGCAGCGCGCGCCGCAGCCGCGTCGGCGCTGTTGCGGGTCGCCAGATAAGTCGCGTCATAGCCCCTCGCAGCGTCATAGAGCTCCTGCAGGCTCTGGGCCTGGGCCACGCCGGCGAGCAGGAGGCTGGCGGCGATGGCCAGCGGTTGCAGGATCAGGCGGGGGGCTGTGACGAAGGGCATGGAATTCCTTGACTTGGGCAATGTAGTGAGCGCGGCCGGGTTTATAGAGGCAAAGCCCGCCGGTGACTGAAGCCATGTGACGACCTGCGCCCAAACGGGGAGCAACGGTCGTTTTACGGCGACGGGCTGCATCCGGCCTGGCTTAGAAGCTGAACGCCGGCGCTTCGGCGAAACCGGGCAGGCGGCCGGCCACCGTGTCAAACATCTCGACGGTGCGGAAGTCGCTTGCGCCGGTGCGCGTGACGAGCACGGCGCGCATGACAGGCACCTCGCCGACGATTGCCGCCAGGCGCCCGCCGACCTTGAGCTGGTTCAGCAAGGCCTGGGGCACCGACGCGACCGAGCCGGACAGCAGGATCACGTCGAAGGGTTCCTCGGCGGCCAGGCCGGCGGCGCCGTCCTGGTTCAGCACCGTGGCGTTCAGCACGCCGGCGCGCTTCAGGTTGGCCGCAGCGGCGGCAGCCAGGCCGGCGTCGGCCTCCAGCGCAATGACGCGCTGCGCCTTGTGGCCCAGCAGCGCGGCCAGGTGACCCGTGGCGGCGCCGATCTCCAGCACCTTCTCGTGGCGCTGCACCTTGAGTTCCTGCAGCAGCCGGGCCTCCACCTTGGGTGCCAGCATGCGACGCGTGGCTGTGAGCGGCAGCTCGGTGTCGACAAAGGCTTGCAGCCTGTGGGCTTCGGGCACGAAGTCCTCGCGGTGCACCACGCGCAACAGCTCCAGCACGCTGGGGTCGAGCACATCCCAGGGCCGGATCTGCTGCTCGATCATGTTGAAGCGGACTTGTTCGAGGTTCATCTTGTTCTCCGAGGCGCGGTCGACGGCAAAAAGCAAAATTCTAGAGGTCAGCCCGGTGTGGCGAGCAAGCCGTGCAGCAGCAGCGACATCTGGGCGTCCAGCAACTCCTCGGCGCCCATGGTCTGGTGGCAGATGTCGTGCTCGCCGAAGGAATGCTCGTGCAGCAGCATGTGCAGCATGGGCGCGATCAGCATGTGCACCGTGGCCTCGACGGGCACGGCACGAAATTCGCCAGTACGGATGCCGCGCTCGATGAGGCCCCCGATCAGCGCCTGGGACGGCCGGATGACCTCCTCCACATAGAAACGCGCCAGCTCGGGGAAGTTGCGCGCCTCGACCATCATGATCTTGCAGACGACGCCGGCATTGCCATGGCCGACCTTGGCCCACCAGGCCTGCATCATCTGGCTCAGCAGCTCGGCGATGGAGCCCTGGTACAGCGCCGCCTGGGCAGCCGATTCGGCGATGTGCACGGACAGGTTGTCGCGCACCATGGCCTTGAAGAGCTCGTCCTTGCTGGGGTAGTAGCGGTAGAGCGTGCCCTTGGCCACGCCGGCGCGCGCCGCGATTTCCTCGCTGCGCGTGGCGGCAAAGCCCTTCTCGACGAAGAGCGCCAGGGCGGCGTCCAGCAGCTCCTGCGGGCGGGCGTCCTTGCGGCGTTGGCGGGGGGTGGCGGTGGCCAAGATGGCGAAGTTAATGACCGGAGGGTCAGTAATGTAGCCCGCCGGGCCAGGCAGCGGCAAGGGCACGCCCTGCCCGCTGGCTACACTGCGCGGCTTTGTTCGCCCCCGGAGCCGTTACGTGGATGTCATCCTGCTGATCAAAGCCGCCGTCATGGGCATCGTCGAGGGACTGACCGAGTTCCTGCCCGTCTCGTCCACGGGCCATCTGATCCTGACCGGCAGCCTGCTGGGCATGACGGATGCCAAGTCCAAGGTCTTCGATATCGCCATCCAGAGCGGCGCCATCCTGGCCGTGCTGATCGTCTACTGGGCGCGCATCCGCGAGGCCCTGGGCGGCATCACCAACAGCGCCAAACAGCAGCGCTTCGTCGCCAACATCGCCATCGGCTTCCTGCCCGCCGGCCTGGTCGGTCTGACGGTCTACAAGGCCATCAAGGCGCATCTGTTCAACGCGCCCGTCGTCGCCGGCGCTTTCATCGTCGGCGCGCTGATCATCCTGTGGGTGGAAAAACGCGCCCAGCCGGTGGCCCGCGTGCAGAGCGTGGACGACATGACGGCGCTGGACGCCCTCAAGGTCGGTCTCGTGCAATGCCTGGGCATGATCCCCGGCACCAGCCGCTCGGGCGCCACCATCATTGGCGGCATGCTGCTGGGCCTGTCGCGCAAGGCGGCGACCGACTTCTCCTTCTTCCTGGCCATCCCGACGCTGATCTCGGCCGGCGGCTACAGCCTGTGGAAGGAGCGCCACGCGCTGTCCATGGCCGACGCGCCGATGTTCGCCGTCGGTTTCATCGTCAGCTTCCTGGCCGCCTGGGCCTGCGTGCGCTGGCTGCTGCGCTACGTGGCCACCCACAACTTCGTGCCGTTTGCCTGGTATCGCATCGCCTTCGGCGTCGTCGTGCTGGCAACCTGGCTGACCGGTACGGTTATCTGGGCGGACTGAGATAATTAGGTCATGGCCATCACGATCAAGACCGCAGCCGATGTCGAAGGCATGCGCATCGCCGGGCGCCTGGCGTCCGAAGTGCTCGACATGCTCACGGCGCACGTCAAGCCGGGCGTCACCACCAACGAGCTGGACAAGCTCGCGCACGACCACATCGTCAACGTACAGCAGGGCATCCCGGCGCCGCTGAACTACTGCCCGCCCGGCTACATCCCCTACCCCAAGTCGATCTGCACCTCGGTCAACAGCCAGGTCTGCCACGGCATCCCGAATGACAAGCCGCTGAAGAACGGCGACATCGTCAATATCGACGTCACCGTCATCAAGGACGGCTGGCATGGCGACACCAGCCGCATGTTCGTCGTCGGCGAGGGCTCCATTGCGGCCAAGCGGCTGTGCGCCTTCACCTACGAGGCCATGTGGAAGGGCATCGCCAAGGTCAAGCCCGGCGCGCGCCTGGGCGACATCGGCCACGCCATCCAGACCTTTGCCGAGAACGCCGGCTTCTCCATCGTGCGCGAGTTCTGCGGCCACGGCATCGGCCAAGTCTTCCATGAGGAGCCGCAGGTGCTGCACTATGGCCGCCCCGGCACGTTGGACGAACTCGTGCCCGGCATGATGTTCACCATCGAGCCCATGATCAACGCCGGCCGCCGCGAGATCCGCGAGATGGGCGATGGCTGGACCATCGTCACCAAGGATCGCTCGCTTTCCGCCCAGTGGGAGCACACCATCCTCGTCACCGACACCGGCTACGAGGTCATGACGCTGTCGGCCGGCAGCCCACCGCCGCCCGCCTTCATCACGCAGGCCGCTGCGGCGACCGCGTAAGCCGTGGCCACGCTCGCCGAGCTCCGCCAGCAGTTCAAGGCGGGCAAGCAGACGCTGATCGACGACTTCCTGGCCGCGCGGCCCACGCAGGCCGGCGCCCAGACCCTGCTGCGCCGCCTGGCCCGCCATGTCGACGACGCGCTGCGCGCGCTCTGGGACGGTGCCGGCATGCCCGCGGGCTCCTGTCTTGCGGCCGTCGGCGGCTACGGCCGTGGCGAGCTCTTCCCGCATTCCGACGTCGACGTGCTCGTGCTGCTGCCCGATGGCGTCGAGGCCCATGTGCCCGGCCCGGTCAAGTCGGCCATCGAAGGTTTCATCACGGCCTGCTGGGACCTGGGCCTGGAGATCGGCTCCTCGGTGCGCACGCTGGGAGAATGCCTCAGCGAGTCCGAGGGCGACGTGACCATCCAGACGGCCCTGCTCGAGGCCCGGCCACTGGCCGGAGACGCCAAGCTGTTCAAGCTGATGGCCAAGCGCTTCATGGCGGCCATGGACCCCAAGGCGTTCTTTCGCGCCAAGACCCTGGAGAGCCTGCAGCGCCACACCAAGTTCGACGACACGCCCTACGCGCTGGAGCCCAACTGCAAGGAAAGCCCCGGCGGCCTGCGTGACCTGCAGATGCTGATCTGGATCGCGCGCGCGGCGGGCCTGGGCAAGACCTGGAAGGCCCTCAGCGCACGCGGCCTCATCACGCCCTTCGAGAGCCGCCAGTTGCAGCGCAACGAGGGTCAATTGACGCTGATCCGGGCGCGACTGCATGCGGTCGCCGGCCGGCGCGAGGACCGTCTTGTGTTCGACCTGCAGACCGCCGTCGCGCAAAGCTTCGGCTTCGAGAGCACGGCTTCGCAGCGGGCCTCCGAGGTGCTGATGCGACGCTACTACTGGGCGGCCAAGGCCGTCACGCAGCTGCACCAGATCCTGCTGCTGAACCTGGAGGAGCAGATCAATGGCTCCCAGCAGGGCTTGCTGCGGCCCATCGACGGCCACCCGGACTTCCTGGACCGCGGCCGCATGCTGGAGGTCGCCAGCGACGACCTGTACCAGCGCGACCCGCACGCCATCCTGCGCACCTTCCTGATCTACCAGCAGACGCCGGGCATCAAGGGCCTGTCGGCGCGCACGCTGCGGGCGCTGTACAACGCCCGCGGCCTGATGGACGCAGCCTGGCGCCGCGACCCGGTCAACCGGGCGACCTTCATGACGATGCTGCGCGAGCCCGAGGGCCAGACGCATGCCTTCCGGCTCATGAACCAGACCTCGGTGCTGGGGCGCTACCTGTGGGTGTTCCGCGCCATCGTCGGGCAGATGCAGCACGATCTCTTCCACGTCTACACCGTGGACCAGCACATCCTGATGGTGCTGCGCAATGTGCGGCGCTTCTTCGTGCCGGAGCATGCCCACGAGTACCCGTTCTGCTCGCAACTTGCCGCGCAGTTCGACACGCCCGAGCTGCTCTATATCGCCGCCCTCTTCCACGATGTGGCCAAGGGCCGCGGCGGCGACCACTCGGAGCTCGGCGCCACCGAGGTGAAGCGCTTCTGCCGCCAGCATGGGTTGAACGCGGAGGACACGGCCATGTGCGTCTTCCTCGTCGAGCACCACCTGACGATGTCGCGCGTGGCGCAGAAGGAAGACCTGTCCGACCCCGACGTCATCGCCGCCTTCGCCGCCAAGGTCGGTGACGTGCGTCGCCTGACGGCGCTGTACCTGCTGACTGTCGCCGACATCCGCGGCACCAGCCCCAAGGTCTGGAATGCCTGGAAGGGCAAGCTGCTGGAGGACCTCTACCGCATCACGCTGCGTGCCTTGGGTGGAGCCAAGATCAATCTCGACGCCGAGATCGAGGCACGCAAGGCCGAGGCCCGCCAGGACCTGGCCCTGCACTCCCAGCTTCCCGGTACCGAGGAGCCGCTGTGGAAGACGCTGGCCATCAGCTACTTCGCGCGCCATGAAGGCGCCGAGCTGGCCTGGCACGCGCGTTCGCTGTGGCGCCATGTCGAGACCCAGGTCCCCGTCGTGCGCGCGCGTCCCTCGCCCATCGGCGAGGGCTTGCAGGTCCTGGTCTACGCACCCGACCAGCAGGACCTGTTCGCCCGCATCTGCGGCTATTTCGACGGTGCCGGCTTCAGCATCCTCGATGCCAAGGTGCACACGACACGCAAGGGCTATGCGCTGGACACCTTCCAGGTCATCCGCCCCGAGGCCGACGTGCACCACCGCGACCTCGTGCCGCTGGTGGAGCAGAAGCTCAGCGCGGCGCTGCAGACCGGCGGCCCACTGCCCGAGCCGCGGCGCGGGCGCCTCTCGCGCCGCGTCAAGAGCTTCCCCTACACGCCGCGCATCTCACTGCGCCCGGACGAGCGCGCGACGGCCTGGTTGCTGACCATCTCCACCAGCGACCGCGCCGGCCTGCTCTACGCCATCGCCCGTGTGCTGGCGCGACACGGCATCAACCTGCAGCTGGCCAAGATCTCGACGCTGGGCGAGCGCGTGGAAGACACGTTCTTGCTCGACGGCCCGGCACTCCAGCAGAACAAGGCCCAGCTGCAGATCGAGAGCGAGCTGCTGGACGCGGTGTCGCTGCCGGCCTGACAAGCCCACCCCTACCGGCTTCGCTGCCGTGGCCGCCCAACGCAGCACAGCTTGAGCCGCATCAAGGCAGCCGGCGGCCGAGCACGCCACACTTGGCACCGCCATGCCCAACCGCTACAGCGAAAAGGCCCTGAGGGAGTCCCAGGCCTTCGGCGCCCGTCCCATTCCCGTGCTGCGCCCGCTGGGCTGGCTCGCGCGCGGCTGGCAGGACCTGTGGCAGGCGCCGCTGGCCTCGCTCGCCCACGGCCTGGTCATGGCCGCGTTCGGCGCCCTGCTCTTCGCGCTGGCGCGAGACCGCTTCTGGTTGCTGGCGGGCGCCTTCACCGGCTTCCTCATCATCGCGCCCATCCTGGCCACCGGCCTGTACGCGCTCAGCCGCGAGCTGGACCGGGGCGGGCAACCCGGCTGGCGCACGGTGCGCGACGCCTGGCGCCCGCGCGACGGCCGGCTCATCGTCTTCGGCGTGCTGCTGGCCTTCGCCGGCACGGGCTGGGTGCTGTGCTCCGCGGCCTTCGTGACCGGCTTTGCCGCCGACCCCATCCACAGCCCGCGCGACTTCCTGCTCAAGGTCGTGATGAACGACGAATCCCGGCTCTTCGAGACCTGGCTCATGCTGGGTGCGGTGCTCGCCGCGCCGGTTTTCGCCTCCACCGTCGTGGCCATCCCGGCGCTGGTAGACCTGCCTCCGCACAAGCTGGGCGTGCTCGGCGCGGTGTTCACGAGCTGGAAGGTCGTGCTGGCGCACCCCGCCCCCATGGCGCTCTGGGCCGCCCTCCTCCTCGCATTGACGCTGCTGGGCATGGCCACCGCGCTGCTGGGCCTGATCCTCGTCGTGCCTTGGCTGGGCCACGCGAGCTGGCACGCCTACCGCGACCTTGTCACCCGCCGGGACTGAACCATGTGGGGCTACACCGAAGCCGAGATCGCGCAGTTCGGCCTGACCTTCGGGGTTGGCGCCTTCATGCTCTACATGGTGTTCATCATCCTGCAGCTGGCGCGCGAGTCCAAGGCGGGTCGCTTCGGCACCTTCGTGCTGCTGCTGGGCCTGGGCTTCGGCCTTGTCGGCTTCGCGGCCAAGGGCGTCATCAAGTACTTCCTGTCCGGAGCCATCGGATGAAGCCGCCCTCTGCGGCAAGCCGCACCTTGAAGCACAGCCATTTCGAGGACGCCCAGGCCCTGCTCACCGGCACGCTGTTCGCCGCGCTGGGCGTGGCCCTGTTCAAGCAGGCCGGCCTGCTCAGTGGCGGCACGGTCGGCATCGCCTTCCTGCTGCACTACGCCTTCGGCTGGTCGTTCGGCCTGCTGTTCTTTGCCATCAACCTGCCGTTCTATGCGCTGGCCTGGCGTCGCATGGGAGCTGCGTTCACGGTGAAGAGCCTGCTGGCCGTCGCGCTGCTGGCGGCGCTCGCCGAGGCCTTGCCCGGCTGGCTGAGCATCAGCCAGCTCAACCCCTGGTTCGGCGCCATCGGCGGCGGGCTGCTCGTGGGCGCGGGGCTGATCATCCTGTTCCGCCACCGGGCGTCCCTCGGCGGGCTCAACGTGCTGGTGCTGTGGCTGCAGGAAACGCGCGGCTGGCGTGCCGGCTATCTGCAGGCCGGCCTGGACACGGCCATCCTGCTCGCCGCCCTGCCCCTGGTGCCGCTGGATCGCATCGGCCTGTCGCTGCTGGGCATGGCGGCCATCAACGCGGCCCTGGCCATCAACCACCGACCCGGCCGCTACGTGGCGACCTGAGCGTCAAGCCAGATCACCGGCAAGGCTGGCCAGTGTCTCGGGCGTGATCTGCACGTGTGCGGGGTAGTGGGTGTGATCGCAGCCGAGCTTCACGCTCGCGCCCGCCTTGAGCGCCTGCCGCATGGCCGGTGTCAGCTCGAAGCGCACGAAGTGCACGGCTGAGGTCTTCTCGTCGTTCTCGCGGTCCAGGTCCTCGTCGGCGATGGCATAGACGCGCGGCTGGCCCTCCACCTCGATGAACATCCGGTCCTCCACGCCGATCAGCCGCGCCAGCTCCCGCTTGCGTTCGTTGGGGTCGGGATATTCGATGAGGAGCGTCCCCTTCCAGTTCGTGCCGTCGGGCACCAGCGGCGCATAGGCATCGATCTCACTCTGGATACCCTCTTCCTCGAAGATCTTCTCGATGCGCAGCATCTCCTGGATCTGGTAGCGAATGGTGCGCTCGTCCTCGAACTGCAGGTTCAGGTGCTCGCCCAGCTGCACGCTGCGCAGCCGGCGGTGGGCGACGATTGAACCCTTCTCGGTCTTGCGGAACTTCGCATAGGCCTCCAGCGTCATCAGGCTGTCTTTGGTGATCATGGCAAGCCGTAAGCAGTACGCATCAAGGTCAGTGGGTGAGCCAGGGCCTTGGCCGGCGTGCCGGCCTGCGCCATGCCCTGGGCGATGTGGTGGCCGGCCAGCGCACAGTCGCTGGCGATGAAGTCGGGCTCGTCCTTGGCCATGGCCTTGAACACCGGCTTGCCGATCTTCATCGCGACCGGGTGAGTGGGCGTCTTCACGCCATAGGTGCCCGCATGGCCCGAACAGCGCTCGACGGTGTTGAGCTTGACCTCCACGCTCCGGCCGATCAGCCTGAACATTTCCTCGGTCTTGCGGCCGATCTTCTGCACCCGGCCGTGGCAGGGTACGTGGTATGACACCCTGCCCAGGGCTTGCTTGAAATCGGTCCGCAGCAAGCCGTCCTTGTGGCGGGCGACGAGGTATTCGAACGGGTCCCACATCGCGTCCTGCACGAGCCTCACCGCATCCTCCTCAGGAAACATCAGCGGCAGCTCCTGCTTGAACATCAGCGTGCAACTCGGGATGGCCGACAGGATGGCGAAGCCGTCCTTGGCATAGGGCGCCAGCGTGGCGATGTTGGCCGTCTTGTGCTTCTCCACCGTGGCCAGGTCGCCGAGCTCCAGCTTGGGCATGCCGCAGCAGGCTTCCTTTTCGACGAGGACATAGGGAATGGCGTTGTGCTCCAGCACCTTGAGCAGGTCAAAGCCGATGCCGGGCTCGTTGTAGTTGACGTAGCAGGTCGAGAAGATGGCCACCTTGCCCGGCGTGCGCTCGCCGTTGGTGACGACTTGCGTCTGCGCCTTGGGCGCGCTCCAGCGAAAGCGCTGCGTCGCCAGCGCCGGCAGCCAGGCATCAGGGTGCACGCCCAACTGCTTGTCCATCAGCTTGCGCGCGAACTTCGTGCGGTTCACGGCGTTGGCAACCTGCACAACGATGGGAATGCCGGCGAACTGGCCGTGCACGTCGGTGGAGGCCAGGAACTTCTCGCCGCCGCCGACCTCGCCCTTGCCGAATTTGATCGCCTTGGCACGCAGCATGGTGTGCGGGAAGTCGACATTCCACGGGTGCGGCGGCACATAGGGGCACTTGGTCATGTAGCAGAGGTCGCACAGATAGCACTGGTCAACCACCTTCCAGAAATCCCGCTTGTCCACGCCATCCAACTCGCCGGTCTTGCCCTCGTCGATGAGATCGAACAGCGTCGGGAAGCTCTGGCACAGCGACACGCAGCGCCGGCAGCCATGGCAGATGTCAAAGATGCGCTCCATCTCGTGGAGGCATGCCGCCTCGTCGTTGAACTCGGCGCTCTTCCAGTCGAGGGCGTGGCGAGTCGGCGCCTCGAGATTGCCTTCCCTGATGCTCATCGCGGCTCCTGGCCAAAAGGAAGGCGGCCGCTGGATTCAGCGGCCGCTCGATGGACCGCTCAGTCCACCAGTGCGTCCAACGCCTTCTGATACCGGTTGGCATGGGACCGCTCGGCCTTGGCGAGCGTCTCGAACCAGTCGGCGATCTCGTCGAAGCCCTCGTCGCGCGCCGTCCTGGCCATGCCCGGGTACATGTCGGTGTACTCGTGCGTCTCGCCGGCGACGGCCGCCGTCAGGTTCTGGCGGCTGCTGCCAATGGGCAGTCCGGTGGCGGGGTCGCCCACGGCTTCCAGAAATTCGAGATGGCCATGGGCATGGCCCGTCTCGCCTTCGGCCGTCGAGCGGAACAAAGCCGCCACGTCGTTCTGCCCTTCGATGTCCGCCTTGTTGGCGAAGTAGAGGTAGCGGCGGTTGGCCTGGGATTCGCCCGCAAAGGCGTCCTTCAGGTGCTGCTCGGTCTTGGAACCTTTCAAGCTCATCGCAGTCTCCGTGGGGTGGGAGACGGCGACGCTACTCCTGTGCGGCCACGCCCAGCCAATGGATAGCTTCAATGCACCTCATAGCAGGCCGCTATACCAGCGCAAACCGAGCAGCTGGCGCGCGAGTTGATGGGAGCGGCCCTGGGGGTCGGCCAGATCGTGCAGCACGGTGAAATGGTTGCAGCCTGGCAACTCTTCGCAGACCGGTACTGCGCGTGCGCCCCAGGCTTGGCGGATCAGCTGGTTCTGGCGCCGGTACTCCTCACTCTCCTGGGCACCGACGACGGCGAAAAGCGTCTGCGGCGAGCGCGGCGGCGGAAAGTGGATGGGGCTCAGCCGGCGCACGCTGGCCGAATCCAGCTGAAGATCGGTCTGCAGAAAGGGCACGCGGCGCAGCGACGCCAGGTCGTGCAGGCCCGACACCGACATTGCGCCCTGCACAAGGCGCCGCGGCAGGTCCTTGCCGACACGCTTCCAGTCGCAGCAGCTCAGCATCGCCGCCAGATGACCACCGGCCGAGTGGCCGACGAGGACGATGCGGCTGGGGTCGCCGCCATGCTCTGCCGCATGCCGCCAGGCCCAGGCCACGGCTGAAGTGAGCTGCATCGCGATGCGCTCGATGCTGACGCCCGGGCAGAGGTCGTAGTTCGGCACGACGACGAGGGCTCCTTCGTCCGTGAAGCCTGCGGCCAGGAAGGAATAGTCCGACTTGTCCAGGGACCGCCAGTAGCCGCCATGGATGACGACGAGAACCGGCGCGAAACCGCCGGCAAACGCCGGGTCGGGCGTGAAGACGTCCAGCGTCTGCTTGGGATCAGGCCCGTAGCGCAGATCCAGATGGCAGCTGGAGCGCTCGCGCACCAGCGCGGACGCCTGGGCCCAGCGCCCGAGGATGTCGGCACTGTCGGTCACACGCTGGCGGTTGTTGTACTGGGCCTCGAACCAGGCCGTCGGCTTGCGGGGCGTCATGGGCGAAGACGATAGCAGCCGACAACTGCCCATCAGCCAGGGCTATACTTTTTCGGTCGCGTGGGGGGGTAGCTCAGCTGGGAGAGCGCCGCGTTCGCAATGCGGAGGTCGGGAGTTCGATCCTCCTCCTCTCCACCACTCGCTACTTAATGCCTTGATTTTCAAAGCATTTTCTTCCCGTGGCGACGACGTTCTGCGGCCTTGGACAAGCGCTGCAATCAGCGGAACTGGACGCCCTCGACGAACTCGTTGATTTCAAGCGCGCCCATCTCCGGCCGGGTCAGCTTCTTGCCGCCCACAGTCACATTCTCGATCACGACATTCTTGACCTTGCGGTCCGCATTTCGCCCGGCAATCAAGGATGCGCTGGGCGAGCCCTTGCCTGAATAGTGGATGTTGCGCAGGGTGATGTTTTCAACGCCCTGCCCCGGGCTGGTGTTGTACTTGGCGGTATAGGCAATCTTCAAACTGAACAGTTTGCCCTCTTCGATGCGCTCGACGCGAATGTTCTCGAAAATCACGTCGCGTACCAGATTATCGTCTCCCGCCATGATGCCGAGTGCGCCTTCATATTCCGGGTCATCTTCGTCATGATCCAGAATGTCCAGGTTCGAAAATCGCAGTCGCTCCAGCACTTCAGCATTGGGATGCGCCGGGGAAGGCGTATTGCCATGGATGCCGATCATCACGGCGTGTGCAACGTCGGCCCACAATGTGGTTCTGCTCACGTCGACGTCCCGAGTATCTCCCCATATATCCCAGCGATGGTTATAGAAGGTCAGGCAGTCGTCCGACGTGCGGATGAAACCGTCGGTGATTGTTACCCGCTCGCAAGCAAAATGGCCCAAACCGTCTGACCATTTTCCTGCGCCGATGGCGCGGATGCTGCGCTCGCTGAGATCCTGCGAGTTGATGCATCGCATCGTGCCATGCGGCTGGTTGATGAAGATCGGGCCGTCGATGTCCACATGGCGCGAATTGCGTATCGTCGTCATGTCCACGCCGTCGAACAATCCATCGCTGACGACCTTCACATTCTCGACGCCGTCCAGGATGAGGGGATTCTTCAGGATGGCCGATCCGTGGATATAAACGGTGCTACCCGACCGCAGCCGGAATTCACCGCTGTGGATTCCAGGGCCGAAGAAGACGATTTTCTGGCTCAGGTCGGGCGCTTGGCCGGTGGAAATATCGTTGGACGTGCGGTCCGGGGTGGCCGGCATGTCCTTGCGAATCGCATGGCTGAAAACATGCAGGTTGTGCAAATGGTCGTCGTCGAACTCGACGCTGAGATTTTCAGGGTGTTGCAGGGTGACGTAGGCGATGCCATCTTTGACGACAGGTTTGATCCCTTTCGATTCGGGCCTGACGGCGACTTTCGAGAACAGGCCGTTGTTCTTCTGAATGGCCAGTTCGACCGTGCCATCGAAATTGAAGTTCACCATCGAAGCGTCGCTGGGTCTGTCCAGGTCGACTTTCACGTTGTATTCGTACAAGTCCTGCCACGCCCCCCCCGGGACCCTCACACGCACGGTGAAATCATCGTTGTGATGGGTGTAGCGGATGGGATTTGGGAACGGGTGCACCTGCAGTTCGTTCGGTCCAGCGTTGGCGGCAGCGAACGGCCACAGCAGGCAGATCAAAGCGCCAGCAAAAATCCGGATGAGATACATCGTTGTTCTTTCTCGGTTGTCGGCTAATACGGACCGGCGCCTGGCGCCGTCAATTCAAAACTCCGGACGTCCAGCCAGGAACCGCGCTTCTCGCCTACGGCGAAAAGCCCGACCTGCGTCCCCACCCAGCCGCCGCGCGTGACCGGGAATGCCGGCCCCGCCCTGACGAAGGTCTTGTGGTCGACGCTGTAGGCGAAGTTCACGAAGGCGCCTTCGTTCATGTACATGCGCAGTGTCAGTTCCTGAGGCGCCGGTGACAGGACCACCGTCGACTGCTCCTGGCATCGCGGACCGAAGGGCCCACAGACCGTCTGCACCAGTTCGTTCACCCCTGCCCTGCGCCGCAGGCCCAGCCAGGTGTACTGGATTGCATTGACGATCAGCCCGGCCCGGTCGCCGTCGTTGGCGTTGTCGAGCCGCAGCCGGGTCGTGACGAGGAAACGCGAAGCGGGCGCGCGCTGGGACAGGATGGCCGGCGAGGCGCGGACGAAGCCGTCGGCCTCCGGCGACGCGACGGTGAACAGCCGCAATCGCCCCGCTTGGGGATCGAGCTCGAACCAGCCGGGTTGCGGGTTGGCACTCCAGGTCCACTGCGGGGCCAGCGTCGGCGACTTGAAGTCGTCGCTGTGAGCCGGGGCGAAGGGGCCGTACCCCCGCACCGGTTTCCTGAACGTCATGACGGGCTCGCCCGTGCCCGGGCGCCGGCTCGGCTGGCCGATCAGGGGCCAGTGGTCCTTCCAGGTCATTGGCTGCAGGTGCACGACGCGCCCGTACGGCCCCTTGTCCTGGAAGTGCACGAACCAGTCCTTGCCGTCGGGCGCCGAAACCCACGCGCCCTGGTGCGGCCCGTTGACAGGCGTGTCGCCTTGGTCCATGACCTTGCGGACTTCATAAGGCCCCATCAGCGACCTGGACCGGAACACCGCCTGCCAACCCATCTCCACGCCGCCCGCCGGCGCGAAGATGTAGTAGTAGCCGTCGGCCTTGTAGAGCTTGGGGCCCTCCACGGTGTGATAGCCGGGAAAGTCCGCGCCGTTGATGATGTCGACGGCGGGCTCGTCCAGCATGCGCGTGGCGCTCGGGTCCATGCGCTGCAGCGTGACGAGGTTGTTCTTCCCTGCCCTGCTGAAGGCCCAGGCATAGGCCAGGTAGGCCTTGCCGTCGTCGTCCCAGAACGGCGCCGGATCGATCAGGCCCTTGCCGGCGATCAGCAGGCGCGGCGCGCTCCAGGGCCCGCGGAAGTTCTCGGCCTCCACCACGTAGATGCCGAAGTCCGGGTCGGGATAGAAGATGAAGAACTTGCCATCGCGATGCCGGATGGCCGGTGCCCAGACACCTTTGGCGTACTGCGGCTTGTTGAAGGTCTCGCGCGGCACGAGCTCTGGGAGCGCATGGCCTACCAGCGTCCAGTTCACCAGGTCGGGCGACTCCAGCAACGGCAGCCCGGGCACATTGGTGAAGCTCGACGCCGTCATGTAGAAGCGCTCGCCGACACGGATGACGTCGGGGTCGGAATAGTCGGTGTGCAGCACCGGGTTGCGATAGCGCCCATCGCCCAGGTCGGCGACCCAGGGCGCGCCCGGTTGAAGCCCCTGGGCCTGCGCCACGGTCCCGATCGTCGCTGCAGCCAAAAGGCCCGCCAGCGCACTGCGAAGCAATGACAAGGTCTTGTGCATGATCACCAGTAGGGCTTCCAGATTCGCGTCAGTCGGGCAAGCGCTTCGAGGTAAAAGTAGTCACCCCAGACGCAGGACTCGTCCACGCCGATGCGATTGGGCTTGTGATAGACGGCGTGCTCAAGCAGGCCCGCGCCGGGGACCGCATCCTTGGCGAAATAGCTCTCGGCCAGTGTCAGGATCATCCCGGTGGCCGCGTGCTCGTAGATGGAGCGGTGCGGGTCCAGCAGCGGCATCTGGCTCGCGAGCTCAAGCAGCCCGCAGGCGGCGATGGCCGCTGCGGAGCTGTCCCGTTCCTCAGGACCGTTCGTGAAGATCAGGTCCCAGTAGCAGATGCCATCCGCTGGCAGACGGTTGAGGAAGTAGTTGGTCAGCACCTGACCGAGTTCGATGAGGCGCGGGTCGTCGTTGTGCCGGGCCACCAGCGAGAAGCCTGCAATGCCCCAGGCCTGGCCGCGTGACCAGCAAGAGCTGTCCGCCACGCCCTGGTGCGTGTTGCCGCCGCGGGGGTGCCCGGTGTCGGCGTCGAAGAAGTAGGTGTGATAGGTGGAGCCGTCATCGCGGACGATGTGGCGCGCCGCCTGCTCGATGTGCCGATCGGCTGCCGCGCGATAGCGCAGGTCGCCGGTGACGTCCGCCGCCCAGTACAGCAGCGGCAGGTTGAGGTTGCAGTCGATGATCATGCGGCCGCGTTGCGCCGGATCGTTCAGGTCGCCCCAGGCCTGGATGATGCCGGCGCCGGCGTGGAAGCGCTCCATCAACAGCTGTGCGGCGCCGAGGGCCGCCTCCTTGGCCACGCGGCTGCCGGTGAGCTTGTAGCCGGCAACGCAGGACAGGCTGTACAGAAAGCCCAGGTCGTGGTGATTGGTGGAGATGCGGTCGCGCTGGCGCTCGAAGAAGCTGGCCACGTGGCGATCCGCCGCCTGCCGGAACTTGTCGTCGCCGTCGAGTTCATAGGCCAGCCAGAGCTGGCCGGTCCAGAAGCCGTTGGTCCACTCGGTGTTGCCCATCACGGGATACACGCCGCCCTGGCTGGACGGCTCGGGAAAGGCGTCGCCGAAGTGGTCGAGATTTCGTGCGACGGCAGCGACCGCCGCGGCGACGGCGCGCTCTACCCTTGTCTTGGCGGGCTGCTCAAGCCAGGCCTTGGGCAGGCGGTCGACGTGGAGGAACTCCGGCTTGGCCGGATGCAGGGACTCTCGCATGGGTGGGATCAGCTTGATGCTTTTGCGACATCGCCCGTCTGTTCGGGCGAGTCGTCAGGGTGAGACGGCGATCCTGTTTCCGCAGGGGTCGAAGACAGGCTGAAGGCCGACAGGACAAGGAAGCCGGCGCCAATCGCCGACAGCAGCAGGTAGGAGCTGGGGAAGCCGATCAGGTCGTAGCTCTTCCCCACGATGGGGGACAGCAGCGCCAGGCCGAGGGAGTGGCCGAAGCTGACGCCGACCATGTAGACCGTCGAGGCGAGCCGGTTGTCGAAGTGACAGGCGATGTAGCGGAACACCGAGACCACCAGGATCGGCAGCTCGATGGAGTGCAGCATCTTCATCACCGAGATGGACATAGGGCCGACGGCCATGCCCGAGCCGAAGATGCGCAAGACCATGATGGTCCCGGCCAGCAGCAAGCCGTTCTTCGCGCCGATGCGCCGCACCAGCAGCGGCGACAGGAACAGACCGCCGGCCTCGAAGAAGATTTGCAGCGAGTTCAGGTAACCGAACATCGCGGCGCCAGTCGCCTTGTCCGGGAACTGGGATGCGAAGTAGCTGGGGAACTGCTGGTCGTAGACGAGGTAGATGTTGGTGACCGTCAGCACGAACACCATGAAGCGCCAGAAGGCCTTGTCCCGGAACAGCGCCAGCGCATCGCTGAAGCGCAGCGCCTGCTCGCGGGTGTCGGTCGCCCCGTGCGCCGGCAGCCGCCAGAACGCCAGAATGGCCACCAGCACCAGCCCCGCAACCGACGCCAGCATGAAGTTGTAGTGCGGGTCGAGGTTGTAGAGCCGGCCGGTCATGAAGGCGGCCGACGCAAAGCCCAGCGAGCCCCAAAGGCGCACGCGGCTGTACTCGAACCCGTAGGCGCGGCCGATGCGGTCCACGTAGGACTCGATGGCGTAGCTGCCGGCCAGGAAGGTGATGCCCAGATAGATGCCGCCCACGGCCGCGCCGGCCAGCACGTTGGCCTTGAGCAGCGGGCCGTAGACATGGACCAGGAACAGCCCGGACGTCATGCACAGCACGCCCACCACCCACAGGATGTGCCTGCGCATGCCCAGCTTGTCCGAGAGGTAGCCGTACACGGGCTGCGAACACATCGCGGCGAGCGAGTTGGCCGCAAACACGATGCCCGTCTCGGTGCCCGACAGCTCCAGCGTCGAGCGCAGCCACAGCGCGAGCAGCGAGACGCTCATCGCCTGGGCGAAGAAGTACACGTAGACGAACGTGCTCAGGAAGCGGTAGTGGGACTGCTTGGGCGTCATGGCTTGCAATGAGGGGTACGAAAGACGAGCGGCATCAGCGTTCCGGACTGAGCCAGATCGCCTGGCCGCCGGACGCCGGCAGGTTCAAGGTCAACACATCGTCGGCGGCGACCTTGAGCATGCGGACGCTCACCTGGGTACGTGTCGGCACGGCGGCGTCGTCCGCATAGACCGTGGCGATGAAGCGCCGGCCCTGGGGCAGGAAGGACAGCGGCAGCTTGATGCTGCGGGCGTCGTTGTTCGTGATGCTGCCGACGAACCACTCGTCGCCCTTGCGGCGGGCGATCGTCACGCGCTGGCCGGGGTGGCCGTCGATCACCCGCGTCTCGTCCCACACCGTCGGGATGCGATCCCAGAAAGCCAGCTCGGGCTCGTCCTGCGACATCTCCGGCTTGTCGTACCAGTAGAGCGTCTGCAAGGGGCTGTAGTAGATGACCGCGAGCGCCAGTTGGTGGGCATGCGTCGTCTTGATGCGCGGGTCGTAATAGCAGATGGTGTAGTCCGCCGCGCCGGCCAGGAAGCGAACGAACGGCAGCACGGTGTTGTGCGTGGCATCCGGCATCTCCTCGTTGCCGCGGATGCCCTCCGCGGTCATCAGGTTGGGCCAGGTGCGCTGCTCCCCGGTCGGTCGCCAGTCGTCATGCACGTTGACCATGATGCGCGCCGCGGCGGCCTGCTGGATGGTCTTGTCCAGCCAGGTCGTCCAGCGGTGCGAGCCCACCTGGACGAAGCCGAACTTGACGCCTTTGACGCCCCAGTCGCGGTAGGTCTGGAACAGCGTGTCGGACTGGGCCAGCAGCGCCTGCTGGTTCACGTACAGCCAGACGCCGATGCCGCGCGCCTTGGCGTACTCGATGATGTCCGGGAGATCGAAGTCGGGGATGGCGACCCGGGTGGCGTCCGAGCCGAACGAGAACGCCGGGCCGTACCACTTCCAGTCGAAGAGGATGTACTGCAGCTGGTGGCGGGCGGCGAAGTCTATGTTCGCCTTGGCCGCGGCCGTCGTCTGCGTCATCACCCGCATGATCTTGCCCGGCTTGATCCATGACGTGTCCACGATCCGCGAGGGCGGGTTCAGGTTCAGGATGAAGTCGTTGTTCTCGATCAGCCTGCCCGGCGTGCGCGCAATCATGATGCCGCGCCACGGCGTGGCGAAAGGCGAGATGAGATCGGCCGGGTCATGCATGGCCGTCACCAGCGTGTCGGGTTTGGTCGCGCTCAGTTTGAACTTCGTGCGCGCGTAATCGACCATCTGCGCTTCGAGCAGCGCCAGGTACAGGCCGTTCGGCAACTCCAGCGTCAGCGGGCGTTCGGACTGGTCGGGCCAGTCGCGCAGCGGCAGCAAGCGGTAGGGTGCCTGCGCCCAGCCGTGGAACCAGGCCCGCGTGCCGGCAGGCAGCGCGAACTCGGTGTCCTCGCTGACGATCCGGTAGTAGCTGCCCTTGGGGTTCTCGGGGAAGGCAAAGCGCAAGGCCACGCCGGCGTCATAGGCCCGCAACTCGACGGACACGCGGTAGATCGGGTTGTCCTCCTTCACGAGGTCGACGCTCAGCGCCTGGTAGTTGTCGCGGATCTCCGCCCGTTCGCCGGTGACCGGCTTCCATGTCGAGTCCTGTGCGCTGCGGCGCGTGCCGACGACCTGGAGGTTCTCGAACCAGCGCGACCGGCGGTCGACGGGCAGCGCCATCGCGCTCTCGGACAGGTGGTTGTCGAGCTGGAGTTCCAGCAGCGACTCACGGATGACCGTCTCGCCTTCGTAGCGAACGCTGTAGTACAGCGCCCGCTTGCCGTCGGTGTCGGCCGTCTGCCGCAGCGTGACGGCGATCCGGCCGTCGGGCGACGTCAGCACTTCCTCCAAGCCGCTGGCACGCGCCTGCGTCAGGCTGCAGATCCACAGCGCGAGAACGAGGAAGAGTGGGCGCATGGGAACTCGCTCAGGCAAGGGTCGTGACGTCGACGGCCGGCACGAGGGCGGTCACCTGCTCGAGGGTCGGCGGTACGGCGCCGGGTCGCATGCAAGCCGCCGCACCGGCGGCGACTGCCATCCGCAGACGCTGGCCGCCGTCGGCGCCGGGCTGGCGCATGAGGGAGAACAACAGCGCGCTGACGCTCGCGTCTCCCGCGCCGATGGTGTCGGCCACCGTGACGACGGGCGCGGCTGCGCGCCAGGCGAGATGGCCGCAGTGGTACTCGGCCCCCTCGGCACCGCGCGTCAGCAGCACGCTGGCCCGCGGGTTCAGCGCGCGCAGGCTATTGAAGGCCGAGGCCGTGTCCCTGGTACGGAACAGCCCTTCGAGGTCTTCGTCGGACACCTTGATGACATCGGCCAGCCCCGCCATTGTCCGCAGCGTCGCGTCGTAGCGCCCGTCCATCGGCTTGCGGTAGTTCGGGTCGTAGCTGATGGCCACGCCTTGGGACTTCAGCCAGATCGCCATTTGAATGAGCCGGTCCGCCAGCGGCTGACGCGCCAGGCTGATGCCGCCAAAGTGCACGTAGCGCACCTCGCGCTCCCAGCCGGCCGGGAGCGCCTCGGGCGCAAAGTGCAGGTCGGCACTGTCATCGCCGATGAAGAAGTAGTCCGGCGGCGAGGTCTCGTGGACCATGGCCAGCAACGGCGCCTTGTCACGCCGCTGGATGAAGCGCATGTCGAGCGCCGCCAGCCGCGCGCCCTCGGAAAGCGCGCGGCCGAGCACATCGGTGGACACGGCGCCGGCGAAGGCGCTCCCGACGCCCAGCCGCGCCATGGCGCGCGCGACGTTGAAGGCCGCACCGCCGATGCGGCTGCACCAGACGTCCGGGCGCTTCTGGATCATGTCGGTCAGGGCCTCGCCGGCCGAGACGAACTCGGGCAGCGCGCTCATGCCGCCGCTCCCAGCACGTTGAGCGCCTCGTAGCACGCGCCCATGGTGTGATAGTCGGTCTTGCCCGCGGGGCTCTTCTCGTCGCTGAGCTTGCGGTTGTCGCGGCTCAGGATGCGGAACCAGGCGCCGTGCTGGTGGTCCACCATGTGGGCCCAGCTGTAGGCCCAGATGCGGTCGTACCAGTCCCAGTACATGGCGTCGCCCGTGCGCGCCGCCAGCAGCGCCGCCGCGGCCAGGGACTCGGCTTGCACCCAGAAGTATTTGTCGCCGTCGCAGATGACGCCTTGGGGATCGAAGCCGTAGGCAATACCGCCGTGGGCCGGGTCCCACGCTTGCGCCATGGCGTCATCGAACAAGGCCGTGGCACGGGGCAGCAGCCAGCCCGCGGGCTGGGCAAGGCTGGCGGCGTGCCGGTCGAGGATGAGCAGCAGCTTGCACCACTCCGTGAAGTGGCCGGGCTGGTAGCCCCAGGGGCGGAAGAGGTTGGCCTTGTCGTCGAGGCTGTAGCTCCAGTCGACTTGCCAGTCCTCGGTGTAGTGCTCCCAGATGCGGCCGCCCGCAAGGCCTGCCTGGCGGACGGTGATGTTGTGCGCGATCAGCTCCGCGCGATGCAGATAGCGGAGCTCGCCCGTCGCCTCGTAGGCGGCGATCAGCGCCTCGCAGGAGTGCATGTTCGCGTTCTGGCCACGGTAGGTCGACAGCGTCTGCCAGTCGGCCGTCACCTGGTCGGCGTAGAGGCCGCTGGCGGGCTGCCAGAAGCGGCGTTCCATCAACTCGAAGGTCTCGGACACATAACCGCGCGCCTCCTCGACGCCAGCGGCCAACGCATGCGCGTAAGCGAGCAGGACGAAGGCCAGGCCGTAGCAGTGGTTGTCGCCATCCAAGACCTCCTTGGTGCCGTCTGCCCATTTCAAAAGCCAGGTGTAGCCCCCGGTGGCCGGGTCGCGGTGCACCTGACGGAGGAAGTTCAGCCCGTGGTGGACCGCCTCGACGTACTCCGGGCGGTCGAAGTGCCGGCAGGCCATCGCGTAGTTGAAGACGAAGCGCGCGCTGCTGACCAGGTGCCGGGTCTCGGCGTCGTACACGCGCCCGTCGTCACGGAAGAAATGAAAGAAGCCGCCGACCGGATCGACGCATCGGGGGTGATAGAAGCGCATCGTCTGGTCGACGTGCTTCAACAGGAAGTCTCTGCTGCGAAAAGATGGGGTCACGCTCGGTCCCGGTTCGACGAGTTCATGCGTTCTGACGGCGGCTGCTGCTCGCGGCAATCCGGTAGCGCGTCTTCCACGGGCGGCCCGCTTCCAGGCGGATGCCCAGCCGGTCCGCCAACGCATGGCCTTCAGGGGCCCGGGCGACGCGGCCGAGGTCAAAGAGGCTGTTGACCGGCTCGGCACCGAGCGCGACATGCCTGCCCTGCCACGGCGGGTGCTGCCGCCCGCGGTTGCTGATCCATAGCATCAGGTCGGGGAAGTCGGCGGTGTCCCACGACAGCGCCACGGTGGCGTCATCGTCCAGATAGCGCAGGCGCAGCGGTGCCTCGCCCGCGCTGGATTTCAATCCGCGCACCTGCAGCAGTTCCTCGGCGTCGCCCAGCAGCGGCAGGCGGCTGAGGTCCACCGGCCCGTTCACACCCTGCATCGCGGCCAGGTGCTCGCTGCGCTGGTCGGGAAGCAGATGGCTGGCGCCGCCCGTGCTTCGGCTGGGATACGCAAAGATGCCTTCATGCGCCCCCAGCTCGACCTGCAACCGCCCTGCCCGCTCGGGCAGGCGGAAGGTGGGGTGCAGGCCCGCGGGCAACAGCACGCTGCGCCGCGGATGGACCACCAACTCCACGTCGAGGGCGGCCATGCCGGCAACGGCTTGAACGCGCCGCTCCAGGCGTGCCACGGGTGACGGGTCGGGATAGTCGATGGCCAGATCGACACGCCGCGCGTCGGCGTGTTCGCAACGCCAGGGGTGGTTGGCGCCAAAGCCGTGCGGCCACGCGTCGTCGGGCGCAAGAACCTGCCAGTTCAACGGCAGATCCGCCGGCGCATCGGTCCGCCCGAAAGGCACACAGGGCCACTCGCCGCGGAGCCGACGAAGGATGCCGGGAAGCTCACGCGCTTCAGCCGTGCCAGCCCAGGGCGCGACATGCATGACCTGGAGATGTCGAGAGTCGTCGAGACGAAATTCGACCGGCCCCAGCATGGCGCCCAGGGCCTGAACGCTTGCGCTGCCGAAATCCCATTGGATTCGCCACGAAAGCTGATCCGTCGTCTCTGGTGGTCGATGGGTAGGTTGCATGGAGGGTCCGTGGTCGCCCGTCGCCAACCGCTCGGAGCTGCATCACGCAGCATCCGAACCGTTGAAGGCGACCGAAGGCGGCGTCAGTCGAACTTGTAGCGCAGGCCCACCAGGAAGGCACGGCCGTTGTCGTAGTGCTGGCGCTCCAGGCCGGTGGCGTAGGCACCGGGTTCGCCGACGTAGCGGTTCAGGCCGCGGTTCGTCAGGTTCATGGCGTTGACCGTCAGCGCGAGGTTCTTGTTCAGGTTGTAGTTGAACGCCGCGTCGAGGATGCCGTAGGCGCCGATGTAGCGGCCATCGATCGGGTTGGTGGACACGCCGAAAAGCACCTGGTCGGAGCGCCAGGTATAGGTCAGTCGGGCCGACATCGTGCTGTCCTCATACATGCCCGCCAGCGTGTAGTTGCGCTTGGACACGAAGGCCTGGCTGGCATTGACGATGCGTGGCGCCGCCGCGGAGCCGAAGTTGACCGGGATCGACGTCGTCACATAGGTATAGGACGCCGACATGCCGAAGTTCTGCAGCCAGCCGGCATTGGCGTCGAAGAAGTACTGGCCCGACAGTTCGGCACCGCGTGCATAGCCCTTCAGCGAGTTGACCGCCTGGGTCACCGCCCACTGGCCGTTGGTGCAGCCGTTGTTGATCGTGCCGGTGTAGGCCTGGCCGAGCGTCTGGCAGCTCAGGATGACGTTGGGGGCGTCCTTGATCTGCTTGTCGAACAGGCCCAGCGCCACGTAGTTGGTGGGCGTGAAGTAGCGCTCCAGGCTCAGGTCGAGGCTGTCGGCCACCTGCGGGCGCAGGTCGGGGTTGCCCAGGCCCACCGTGCCATTGGTCGTGTTGAGCGTGCCGCCCGGGCTCAGGTCGCCGATGGCCGGGCGGGTCATGCCGCGGCCGTAGCCGAAGCGGGCCAGGAAGTCCTTGCTGATCTCGCCGATGACGTTGAGCGAAGGCAGCGCATTGGTGTAGGAGGTGTTCTTCACGACATCCACCAGCGACGCGCCCGCCTGGCGAGCCTGGATCTCGGTCTGGGTACGCACCAGGCGCAGCCCGACGCTGCCGCGAATGCGGTTGTCCAGGGCCGAGAACTCGCCCAGCGCGTAGGCCGCATAGGTGTGCTCGTCGAACTTGCGGCGGTTGACGGCGTTCTCGGGCAACGCGTTGTCGGCGGGGATGCCGGCGTTACCAAAGGCCGTGCGCACCTGGTCGCCCAGCAGCGCGTCGGGCGAGTAGACGAGGTAACCGCCCGAGTAGCCGGTCGTGTAGCCCATGAAGTTGCTGGGCGCCGCCTGCACGACGCCCGGCATGGCGCTCACCAGGATCTGATTGGCAACGGTGCGGCCGGCGCCGTCGGTGGTCAGGTTCTTGCCACCGTAGGAGAAGCTCTTGTTCAGGTCCTGCTGGTTGGCGGCGCGCGCGCCGAACTTGATCGTCGTGAAGAAGCCACCGTCCAGCTCGTACTCGCCGTTCAGCGCGGCGGCATAGCCCTTGTCGTTCCAGGTCTGGCGGTTGCCGTTGCCGTAGTTGTTGAACACCCAGGTGGCCGGGTCTGCAAAGCTCGGGCCGTTCGAGAAGGTGAGCTGGTGCGGCTCGCCGTCGGCGACGCGCGTGGTCGACCAGGTCAGGCCAGGGGCCGAGACGAGTTGCACCGAGCGGTTGTCCACGCTCTGGTCGGCCTTGATGTAGCTGAAGTCGCCCTTGAGCAACAGCGCCGGGGTGGGCCGCCACTCCACGCCGGTGGCGGCGATCCAGGTCTTGTAGGGGTGGTTTTCATCGCCGCCGGTGGTGGTGGCGGTGGAATCGAGGAAGTTGCCGCTCAGCACCCGCTTGGTCAGCAGCACGTCGTCGCTGCCGCCGTTCAAGTTGCGGTTGGCCAGGCCTTCGGTGAGGTTGAAGGCCGTCGTCTGCAGGTTCTGCACATTGCCATTGCCGCCGTTGCCCACGCCGCCGTCGATCGAATTCAGGCCGCGGTAGTTCTGGTGGTAGAGGTAGTAGTTGTAGTTGGCGTCAACGTAGAAGCGCAGCGTGTCGCTCTTGCGGTAGTCGGCTGCCAGGTTGAGGCCCTTGCGCGTGCGCATGATGGTCTCTTGGAAGACGTTGGTCGTCAGGCCTGGCGCGGCGACCAGATTGGCGTCCTGGCCCGAGGTGGTGGGCAGGGTGGCGCCGACGCCGGTCAACAGGGAGACGTCGCTGCGACCGACGTACTTCTGCAAGGCCCTGTCCGTGCTGTTGCCGGTGTTGGCGGCCGCGAGCGTCGCGTACTCGGCGCTGTCGGCACGCACCACGCGCTTGAGGTTGATGCCGCCGTTGGCCGGGTTGTTGTCGGAGCGGCCGGTGCTCTTCTGGTAGACGCCGGCAATCATGGCGCCGATGCGCTCGCCGCCGCCCAGGTTCCAGCTGTTGGCGGCCAGGCCCGAGACCTCGGGGTCGAGCTTGTTGGCCAGGTCGTTGTAGCGGCCATTGGCGGCGAAGCTGTAGGTGGGCTTGCGGAAATCGCTGGGCTTGCGGGTGCGGATGTTGACCAGGCCACCGATGCCGCCCTCGATGTGTTCAGCCGACGGGTTCTTGAACACGTCGATGCCGGCCACCATCGCAGGGATGGCGCCTTCGACGTTGAACTCACGGGCGCCGGCGGTGAAGTAGGCGCGGCCGTCCACCTGCGAGGCCGTCTGGTTGGCCAGGCCGCGGATGGTCAGGCCCGAGCCCACGCCGACGGGCGACGCGCCCTCGCCGCCATAGCGGTAGCCCTGCACGCCGGGGATGCGGGTGAGCGTTTCGGCAACGTTGGAGTCCGGCAGCTTGCCGATGTCTTCCGCCGTGATGGCGTCGACGACCTCCATGGCGTTTTTCTTCACGGCCACCGACGACTGCGCACTCGCGCGGATGCCGGAAACGACGACGGTTTCCAGCTTGTCTGACTGGGCATAGGCCTGGCCGATGGCAAGGGCGAGCAGGGAAATTTGCAGTGGAAGGGCCACGATCTTCTTCATGATTGGTTTTCCTTGAGGTCGGTTGTTGGTTTGATGCGGCGCTTTCTGGGGCCCCAGGCGATCTGGCACGCCATTCGGAGCCCTGCGCGATCAAACGTTTCGGATTTACTGCGTGAAAGGGTTTTTGAGGTGGGAGCTTGTGGCTCCTCCGCAATGCCCGGCATAAAAAGCGCCCAACCGGTGACCGGAGGGGCCAAAGGAGTTGCTTCACAACTCCTCGGAGTAACTTGAAGTTATAGAGGCGGGCGCCAACAATCGGCACTTCCCAACGAGGCGGTGAACGCCTCTGCCTGCTTGCCACGCTCAAATGCGGCACACCTTGGTGTGAACATGTCTTGTCTCCATATTTAGTCAGCTGCCTGCGCGGCATGACACCGATACCACACGACGGCAATAATTGGCTCGGAATTATTTGTTTCCGATGCCGTTTCGGAAGCTGATTCCATCACTTCCCCCAACCATTAAAGCGGTATGGCACCGATACCATACTGCTCCAAAAAAATTTTGGTCGGTCGCCAGGCAAACATCTGCCCGACACCCTCACAAGATAGCTGTAACGAATTTAGGTGTCAACCGTGGCTTCCACCATCCGCGGGTCAACACTTACGTGAAAATCCATTTAGCTTCAACCCTCGATCCATTCAGGCAGGGTTATCCGCAACGGTAAGTCTGCCGTTGCGTTGAGCCACTTTATGCAACCGTCGTGCTCAGTGCCGATTCGCCCTCCCCCTTGGTTTTTACCGGCCCGGTGGACTGGCGGACGACGAGTTCCGGCGCAAAGAGGATTCTCGTCCCCTGCGCATGCCGGCTCTTGCCTTCTATCAACGCGATCAATTCCGTCATCGCGCGCGCGCTCATTTCCGCGATGGGCTGTTTGATGGTCGTGAGGGGTGGGTGAACGTGCCGGGCGGTGGGCAGATCGTCAAAGCCGATCACGGACAGGTCGTGTGGAACACGGAAACCTCGCCCGCGAATGGCGTCGATGGCTCCCATGGCCATTTCATCATTGGCGGCGAATATCGCAGTGGGCGGGCACGGCAAATCCAGCAATTGCTCCGTCGCTGCGAAGCCCCCGGTTTGGATGAACGAGCCATGGACGATCAACTTCGGGTCAACTTCCAGACCCGCAGCGACGAGCGCCTCGACATAAGCGGCCTCGCGCTCCGCACTTTGACCGGTGTATTTGGTGCCAGCGATGAAGGCGATCCGTCGATGCCCAAGCGTCAAAAGATGTTGCATCGCCATCAACGCCCCCTTGCGGTTTTCCAGCGCAACCACCGGCAATTTGACAGGACGTGCGTCGAAATTCAGAAATACACAAGCCTGCTGGCGCTCCTCGAGTTCGCTTAAATAGCTGTCGTCCATGCTCGGCATCGGTAATATCAGCCCGGCGCAAAACTTGGCCAACATGTCGCGCGTGCCCACGCGGTCCGCGCCTTCGAATCGCTCGGCATTGAAGACAAGGATGTCATAGCCAAGGGCGTCTGCTTTCTCGCTGATGACCTTGGTGATTTCATGAATGAAGAGCGATCCGATGTTGTGCACGAAGATGCCGATCAATCGGCTCCCCTTGGTGCGCATGCGCCGGGCGACAATATCGGGCGTGTAGTTCAGCTGCGCGGCGGCTTCCATGACGCGGGCGCGCGTGTCTTCTGAAACATAGCCCTCCCCGCGAATGGCGCGCGAGGCGGTGATGTGGGCCACACCTGCCAGTCGCGCCACTTCAATGAGTTTGCTAGGCTTTCTCATATTTTTTCGCTAGCACGGTTCGATCAATTTTTGGCATCGAGAATTCAATGTTCGGCGGTGTTTTCTGAAGCTTGATCAATGTAGCTGCACTTCGCGCGCTCAATACTCGTTTCAGACGCCAGCCTCGAACCGTCAACGAAGCTCCAAACTGACCACCGAGCGCGCCGGCAAATCGACCGTCAGCGTCGAACCGGTCCAACGTGCACCGTTGAAGTCGAGCGGCGCAACGGTGTCGGGCGCGTCGAAGCCGTTGAAGCTGTCCATCGCCGGCGCCGTCAAGACCTGGCCCCGCACGGCGCCCGGCTTCAGGCCCAACACGTCCAGCGTCAGGCGGTGAGGCCGGTTGGGGTCGAGGTTGGCAAGGGACACATGCGTACGGCCGACCGCGTCGACGCTGGCCGTGCCCGTGACCGCCGGCACGTCCAGCCCACCGTGGCGGTAGCGCTGGGCGTCGATCGTCAGCGGTAGTCGACGCGCGTCCTGGTGCACCTGGTAGAGGTCGAACACATGGTAGGTCGGCGTGACCAGCATGCGCGGGCCGTCGGTCAGGATCATGGCCTGAAGCACGTTGACCATTTGCGCCACGTTGGCCATGCGCACACGCTCGGCGTGGGCGTGGAAGACGTTCAGCGTGACGGCCGCCACCAACGCGTCGCGCAGGGTGTTCTGCTGCCACAGGCCGCCAGGGCCGTCGGGTTCCTTGTCGTACCAGGTTCCCCATTCGTCGACGACGAGGGCGACCTCCTTGCCCGGGTCGTATTTGTCCATGATGACGCTGTGCTTGCCGACGAGTTCGTCCATCAGCAGCGCGCGCTTCATCGTCGAGATCCACGCCGCCTCATCGAAGCCGCGTGCGGGGTGCACGCCGCCCCAGCGGTTGCTGGGCAGCGTGTAGAAATGCAGCGACAAGCCATCCAGCAGCGGCTTGGGCGGGCTGTAGAGGATGGGCGACGTCGCGTTCGGGCGGAACCTCGTCGCCAGCCGCATGACGGTGTCGGTCCATTCATAGTCGTCTGTGTCCGGGCCGGTGGCAATCTTGCGGATGCCGGGGCCGGAGTAGGACTTGAGGTAGCCCTGGAACTGCCGGTAGCGGTTGGCGTACTCCTCGGCGTGCATGTGGCCGCCGCACCCCCAGCTCTCGTTGCCGACGCCGACGAACGGGACTGCCCATGGCTCGGAGCGGCCGTTGCGCGCGCGCTCCGCGCCGGGCGCCGTGGTGGCGGGCGCCGTCATGTATTGCATCCAGCCCTGCGCTTCCTCGACGCTGCCCGACCCCAAGTTCACGCCGACATAAGGCTGGGCGCCGATCTGCTCGACGAAGTCCATGAACTCGTGCGTGCCGAAGGTGTTGGGCTCGATGGCGTTGCTCCAGCTCGAGTTGATGCTGGGCTGGCGCTGCGAACCGACGCCGTGGCGCCAGTGGTAGTCGTCGGCGAAGCAGCCGCCTGGCCAGCGCACGACGGGAACCTTGATCCGGCGCAGCGCGGCGACAACGTCATTGCGGATGCCGCGCGTGTTGGGAATGGGCGATTGCGGCCCCACCCAGATGCCCTCGTAGACGCCGCGGCCCAGGTGCTCGACGAACTGGCCATAGACCTCCTTGTGGATGACAGGGCCGGGCGAGCCCGCATCGAGACGCCCGCTGTCCGCCTGGGCGATGGCAGCGCCAAGCGACAGCACGCAGGCGATGAACGCTTTCATGGGGCGAAGTAGGTTTGCAGCCGCTGCGCTTCTTCCGGCGCGATGGCGATGACGGCGCCGTGCTTCGCGCCAACGAAGTTGGTCGCCTTCATCGGCGAGCCCGGTTCATTGAAACGGCCCAGGTTCTTGAAGTTCACGAAGTCCGCGGTCTCGGAGAAGCCCATGTTGTTGCGCGGCTTTGCGCCGAACACGTCGTACATCAGCACCCAGGTGTCGCTGCCGTGGCGGCGCCACAAGTTGGGCGCTTCGGTGCCCACCGTCTCCGGGTCGATCTTCTGCGGGTTGAAGACATAGCCACCGTTGATGCGGTCCGACACCGCCTGGCGCAGGTGGCCGGGCGCGTCGTGCGCGACGTAGAACATGTGGAAGCGGTCGCCGATGCGCGTGATGTCGCCGTCGATGGCGCTCTTGCCCTTCACCGGGTAGGTGAACAGCGGCTCGGGCGACGTGGTCAGCGTCGTGAAATCGGCGTCGGCATAGGCGTAGACGAGGTGGTCGGCGCCCTTCTTCACGCGGGTCGTGTAATAGACCATGGGCTTGCCGGCCTTGTCGTCCCAGATGGTTTCGGGCGCCCAGACGACGCCGAGGTCGCCGCCCTGCGGGAACAACTGGGCCACCGGCACGCGGTGGTGCGTCCAGTGCAGCAGGTCCCAGGACTTCATGAAGATGAGATTGCGGTTGTTGCCCCAGCCGTACTCCTCGCCGGATCGCTCCCAATCAGTCGCACGCAGGCCAGCGGGCTTGGCGAAGATGTGCAGGTCCGTCATCGCCATGTAGAAGGCGCCATCCGGCCCGCGCATCAGGTGCGGGTCGCGGACGCCTTTTTGCTCCGCCAGCACCCGGCCCAGGAAGACAGGCTGGCCGCCGTTCACATCGGTGAATGTGTAGCCATCGGCTGAAGTGGCGAAATAGATGTCGTGCGTCTCGTCCTTGAAGTAGACGAGCAGGTAGGACGTCAGATTTTTCTCTACCGATGCCCCCTCGAGCCGCGCCGGCAGCTTGTCGATGATGCTCAGCACCTTGACCGGATGGGCGACCTCCAGCGGCGGCACCTGCGCCTGAGCACAGAGGGCGGCCGCTGCGAGCAGTGGCAGCGTGAGAAGGGACTGGAGCAACCGCCTCATGATTTCCTTTTTACAGATTCGCTTCTGCACGCTGTCACGTGCCAGTGGTTTCGGCGCCCACTTTGACGGTTCGAATAAATCAACAGTATTCGAATATGGTATCGGTGCCATATCGACAGAAAAAAAAACACTTCCGCAGCATCTGGATTGCCGGGTTATCCCGTAGGGCCAAGAGCCAGACCGCCCGCCATGTCACCGAGCCAAGGTCGGCGCTCGAAACTGCCGACAGGCTACCCCGTAAGGACGGGAAGCACATATGAAAGTTGGGCGTCGATATATGCAGATTTGAGGATGGCTACGACGAGAGAACGACCAATCCTGGTTCAGTCACCGCCTGGGCCTAGGCGCATAAAGCTGCCGTAGCGGCAGCTTTATGCATTTTGGGGACACCACGCTCCAGCCAGGCGTCGCAGTGCTCTCTGCGCATCGGCAATGTCATCAGATGTAAACCCAAATGACATCGATAACATTTGCCAGCACAGTGTGGACGACTGACAGTCCGGCTGCGGCCACGCCGGCTCTCGGAAATGCCCACAACGAGGGAGACAACCCATGCACCGCGACCGACCCGCATCACTCAACGGTGATCGCCCCGACTACGACCTCTTCCGCCCGGACGCACAGGCGCCAGCGGCGAACATGAGACGCAGGGCCGCTTCGGCCGGGCGCCAGTTTCAGAAGCGATGGCCGTGTTAGCAAACGCGCTTCATCGCTGATCGCAGGTATGCCGCCGCTGGGTCTTCGGCCCAGCGGCGAGGAATGTCTGGGTCGAGAGAGCCGGGTCGCTGCGCAGTTGCACACCACCGGCGTGTAAGCGATTTCAATGTCCCTGAAATGAGGCTGCTGCCAAAAAACGGTGCATCAATCGCCGTTTGCAGACGTAGGCTGCGCACCCCGAGCAGTTTGAGCAAGGAGCAAGTTGCATCATGACGAGCGGACCCGTTGACGAGATGGCCCACGGGCCGGTAACGCAGTTGCTTCGACAGTGGTCCGACGGCGACGGCCAGGCGTTCGAGCGCCTGATTCCGCTTGTGTATGACGATCTGCGTCATCTCGCGCGCCGCCATCTGCGGGGCGAGCGCTCAGGCCACACCCTCCAGGGCACCGGCCTGGTCCACGAGGCCTTCCTGCGCTTGGCCAAGGAACGCGAAGTGCAGTGGAAGTCGCGCTCGCAGCTGTTTGCGCTGGTCTCCAAGCTGATGCGCCACATCCTGGTCGACCATGCCCGCGCACGCCAGACAGGCAAGCGAGGCGGCGGCCAGATCGCCGTGAGCCTGGAGGAACTTCATGAGTTGCCCACGGATTGGGACCAATCGATCCAGGCGGGCGAGCTGGCACTCAACATCCTCACGCTCGACCAGTGCCTGCAACGGCTGGAACGCCTCGACCCGCAGCAGAACCAGGTCGTTGAGCTGCGCTACTTCGGCGGGCTCAGCATCGACGAGACCGCCGAGACGCTGGGCATTTCTCCGGCCACGGTGAAGCGGGAATGGGTGACGGCGCGGGCCTGGCTGCTGCGCGAAATGGCGCGGCCTGCTGCTGTCGCCTCGCGCCGGGAAGTTCTTTCCGCTGTCGCGCCGGCATGAGCTTGCACTGCCGTCCCGGGAGGCAACGGCATTGAGCGCATCGATGGAAGCCGAGCTGTGGCAACGGGCCAAGGCAGTCGTGGCCGACGCCATGGAGCGTCCGGCGAGCGAGCGCAAGGCTTTCGTGCGGCATGCCAGCGCCGGCGACTCGACGTTGATGCGCGAAGTCGAAGACCTGCTTGAAGCCGCCGGCGCTGTGGCAAGTCCCCTGGATGCGCCGCCCGCTGAATTCATGCTCGAGGCGCTGGGGCAGCGCGCGACCGGGACATGGGTTGGGCGAACACTGGGTGCCTATCGGCTCGTGTCGCTGATTGCCCGCGGCGGCATGGGCGAGGTGTACCTCGGTGAGCGCGCTGACGGCCAGTACGAGCAGCAGGTGGCGGTCAAGGTGATGAGGGCGGATGCCGACCAGGCCGTTGCCCTGGAACCGTTCTGGGCCGAGCGGCGCATCCTGGCCTCGCTCGACCATCCCAACCTCGCCAAACTGATCGACGCCGGCGTCACGGGCGACGGCGCGCCGTGGTTTGTCATGGAACTCGTTCAAGGCGACGCCATCGACACCTACTGCGACGGTCGCGGGCTTGGCGTGGAAGATCGGCTGCGGCTCTTTGTCACCGTCTGCCAGGTGGTGGGTTATCTGCACGGACGCGGCGTGGTGCACCGCGATCTGAAGCCGAGCAACATCCATGTGCGCGGCGATGGCACGGTCAAGTTGCTGGACTTCGGCATCGCCGAGCAGCTGCATCCGGTGCAGGCCGACAACCAGCACACGGATGGAATCCACCGCATCCTGACGCCCGAATACGCCAGCCCCGAGCAGATCCGCGGCGAGCCGGTCACGCCGGCGAGCGACGTCTTCTCGCTGGGCGTGGTGCTGTATCGGTTGCTCGCCCGGACGAGTCCCTATGCTCGCGGCGTCGGCGACGTCTCGCCGGGCCAGGCCATCCTCGAAGACGGCCCGCCTTGGCCAAGCCGGGCCGTCGATGCCAGCCTGACCGGTGCCGGCACACTCAGGCGGCAGCTGCGCGGTGGCCTGGATGCGGTGGTGATGAAAGCCCTGCACAAGTCGCCGGCGCAGCGCTATGCCAACGCGGCGGAACTGGCTGACGATCTCTCCCGGCACCTGCAAGGCCTCGCGGTGCAGGCTCGGCCCCATGCGCGGCGCTACCGCATCGGCCTCTTCCTGCGGCGCCACCGTGTGGCGCTCTCTGCGTCCCTGCTGGTTCTCGTGGCCGCCTCCACCGTGGCGGCCTATGAGGCCTACGAAGCGCGCCGGCAGAAGGCCCGTGCGGAGCAGCACTTCGCCGACGTCCGCAAGCTGGCCACCCTCATGCTGCGCGACCTTCAGAAGGCCATCGCGCCGCTGCCAGGGGGCACGGCGGCGCGGCGGATGGTCGTGCAGAACGCGCTCGACTCGCTGCGGCATTTGAGCGCCGAAGCCGCCGGGGACGCTGAGCTGCAGATCGAGCTGGCCGGCGGCTACCGCAACATCGGCGACATCCAGGGCCGCCCGTATTCGGCCAACCTCGGTGACCCGAAGAGCGCGCGCGACAGCTACGACCGCGGCATCGCGCTGGTGAAGGACCTCGTCGGCAACCCGCGGGTCGCCGAGCCGAGCCAGGCCCATGCCGCGGCCACGCTCGCCCAGCTGTATCAGCGCAAGGGCACGCTGCTGGCCTCCCAGGATGACGACGCCGCGGCGGAATCACTGGTGGCCCAGGGGGTCGGGCTGATGGACATGTTGGCCGCACGTGGCCAGCTGGATCCCGAGTTGCAGACCGTCCATGCCGCGATGCATTCCCAGCTCGCGCAGGTCCAGCGTTTCGTTGACAAGGTGGAGCCCTTCTTCAAGAGCCTGGCAACCGCCCGGCGCCTGTATCTGGCCATCCTCGCTAGCCGGCCTGGCGATGAGACGGCCACGTCCGGCCTGGCCACCACCTACCTGGAAGAAGGCACCTACTACTTCGAACGCGATGAGGAGGCTGCGACGGTGCAGCTGGCCATCGCGGCGTTCCGGCGCGCCCTCGAGCTGCAAGGGCCGGTCGTGCAAAGGCATGGTGATGATGCGCGCCTGCAGCGCAATTTCGCGGCCCACCACGCCAATCTGGCCGCGGCTCTCATGCGCGCAAAGCAGCCACGCGATGCGGCCAACGCCTACCGGCAAGCGGTCCAGATCCTGTCCGAGCTGAGTGGGCGGGACCCCAGCAACGCGCAACTGCGCGCCGAGGTGGCCATCGTCACCGGCTCGATGAGCAAGGCGCTGCTGGCCAACGGCGATGCGGCGGCCGCCGTAGCAGCGGCGCAGCGGGCGGTGGAGGGCTACAACAGCCTGCCAGAGGGCTCACTGCGCGACCTGAACACACGCTACAAGCAGGGCGTGGCCCACTACCTGCTGGGCCAGGCGCTTGCCGCCGGCCACCAGAACGCCCGGGCATGTGCCGCGTGGCGACGCAGCCTGGTCATCCTGCGCGACGTGCAGAGCCACAACGGCATTGGCCGGACCGACACCACGCCGGCCGTCGTGTCGCAGTCACTGCAGCGCTGCGACTAAAGCGTATCCAGCTGAAACGCCATGAGCCGGTCGCTCCGCGTTTCTCGCCTTATGCGGTATCTGGAACTGATGCGCAGCCGAGGTGTTTGGCATGGGAATGTTGATGTCTTTGGGAGCGGCGTTCGGCCGTGGCGACCATCCGCTTCCGCCCGGAGCGAACGGCACCACGCCGGTATTGCTGCACGACGAGCCGCCAGGGTTGCAACGAGACCTGACCCAGCCGCGGCTGCAGCCGGCGCTGCTCGTCGCGCTGATGGCGGCAGAGACACCCGAGCTGCGCCAGCGCTCGGTGAAGGCGCTGCTGCGGTCGCTCGGCTTTGAATGGCTGGGCTACGGCTGTTTCAGCCAGGCGGGAGACCGCCCCGTGCCGCGGTCGTTCTGCACGACCTACGCGGATCCCGCCTGGACGGAACGCTACTTCGCCGAGACCTATCACCTGGTCGACCCGCGGTTGCAGCGCGTGCCCGAATCCGGCCTGCCGGTCATGTGGACGCTGGACGAGCTGCAAGCCGAGGCCGAGACGCCTTCCTACCTGCAGGGCCTGCGCCAGCGCTTCTTCGACGACCTGCGCGCCACCGGTGCCGGCAGCGGCGTGATGATGGGCCTGCCGAGCTTGCCGGGCCGTGATCGGCACATCATCAGCCTGATCTCGAAACGACCGGGCCGCGACTGGATGACCGATGCGGTGCTGGGCCAGGTCCTGACCCTGGCCCTGTGCCTGCACGAGTTCTACAGCCGCTATACGCTGGCACCGCAAGCGGACGGCCTGCGCAGCGCCGCCGGCGCGCTGACGCCGCTGCAGAACGAGATCCTGGCGCGGCTGGCGCGCGGCCTGCCCGACAAGCTCATCGCCGCGCAACTCGACCTCTCGTTGCACAACGTCGACTACCACATGCGCCAGCTGCGCAAGCGCTTCGGCGTGCGCAACCGCCTGCAGCTGATGCAGGCCGCGCTGGGGCCGGCGCCTTACGCCGCCTGAGCCCTGACGGCGGCCCGCACGGGGCCGTTGCGCCGACGGCTGAACGCGGTGGCGCAACGCCGTGCCGAAGCGGCACGGGTGCACATCACGCCTTCGGTGCGTGATACCCATCGGGAAGCACCAGCACATCGCCCACTTCGATGTAGTTGGGGTTCTGGCCGCCGCGCGCGTTGATGGGGCGCTTGTCGCTTTCCATGCGGTCGTTGAGCCACAGGTTGTGGCCATAGATCCACTCCACGACCTTGGGATCATTGCCGGCGATGCTCCAGACGCTCTCGTCCGCCTTCACGGTGTAGGTGTTGCCGCGTGCGGTCTTCGACGTGTCCACCGGTGCGGGCGGCGTGTCATCGGGCTTGGGCAGGGGCGGCGGCGCCATGCCATGCGCCTGCAGCCAGTTCTTCAAGCCCTCACCCCCACGGGCAGACAGCCGGATGTTGACGTCGGCCATGCAATGGATCTCGCGCGACTTCGGGTTGTAGTCGATGAAGTAGTGCGCCTTGTTGGGGTCGTTGACCTTGGCGGCGCCGGGTGCGGCCGCGATGTCCTTGTCGTAGACCCAGCTGCCACCGCGGTAGTAGGTCTGCGTCATCGGATCCTCGAAGCGCTTCTTGCTGCCGTTGTAGGCCACACTCGAATAGGACAGGTCCACCTTGGTCGGGTCCTCGGGCAGGGCCAGGAAGGCCTCGTAGTGCTCCGGCGCCTGCTTGTCGGTGTCGTATTCGGACGCCTGGCGTACCTGCTCCAGCCGACCCGTGCGCTGCAGCTCGTTGACCCAGTCCACGAACTTGTCGGGGTCGCCCTTGGCATCGCTGTAGGCATCCAGCAGCCCCTCGGCCAGCGACTCGCCGCTGAGCCAACGGTTGAAGTTGGCCTTCAGCAGGTCGCGGTCGGCAAGATTGTCAGCAGCGCCGGGCGACATGCCGGCGGCGGAGAGGAAGTCTCGATCCACCGATTCCAGCTGCTTGTGGATCTTCTGCTCATTGCCGTACCAGTTGACCAGGTCGGTCGCCGTCCAGGCCATGGTGGCCAGCCAGCCTGCAGGGCCGGCCTCCATGAAGGGGAGCTTCTTGGCCATGAACTTGCCGACAGCCTCGTAGATGTTCGCCGGCGTCATCACCGCCTTCAAGCCGAAACGGCCGAGCGCGTACTTGTTGACGGCGCCCTCGATAGCCAGCTGCGCCGCCTTGATCGGCCCATCGCGCGTCACAGCCGCGCCACCCTGTGCGGCGATCCGCTTGGCCTCCTCGGTGGTGACCAGCGGGTCCTTCAGCAGGTTCCAGGCCCCCTTGAACTCGAGCGTCGAGATCGCAACGTCGTTGGACAGGTTGACGGTGGCGGTCCAGAAGTTGCGCTGGTCCACCGGCTTGCCGTCGACGAAGTTGTTGATCTCGCTGTTCACCCGGCTCGCGTCCCACACCGCAGCGTCGGCATGCAGCAGGCCGAAGAAGCCGATGGACTTCCATTCGGCGGTGCGGGTGAACTCGCTGCCGCGCTCGATCGTGCTGAGGCTCGGCAGGCCCCTGGTGTCGTTGAGAACCCTCTGCATGCTCGGCGGCAATGCCTGCGCGCCCTTGTGCGCCAGCGCGGCGCCGGCCTCGAGCACCTTGATGCCCGCGAAGCCCCCCACCAGCCCCAGCAGCACCGGCTTGCGCCAGGACTCGCTCGAGTCGAACTTGAGGTTGTGATAGAGGTAGTCCGTGAACCACAGCTGCGTGACGCCCACCGCGCCCCAGCTCGCCGCCGCCGCCGGGCCATGGTTGCCCAGCCGCCCATAGCCAGCGCCGTAGACACCCTTGAGCTTGTTGTTCTCGATGGCGTTCTCGGCGAAGTCGCCGGTCCACTGCAGGTACAGGTTCACCGGCACCACCCCTGCAGCCGCAGGCGGTGTGATGCCGGCGTCGCGCATCCAGTTCAGCGACGAATGCACCGCCTGCTCCTTGATGCGGGTCGAGGCGGCATCGCTGCCCATCAGCATGGTCTTGGTGTAGTCGTCGTCCAGCAGCGCCTTGCGCTTGTCGTCCACCTGGCTGTAGCCGTCCTGCTTGCCCAGCCTGTCGTCCTGGCCATAGAAGGTGACCATCTCGGTGTCGCGCAGCAGCTGGTAGCCGCGCGCGTCCAGGGTGCGCTTGCCGTCCTCGAAGGCCTTGGCGAAGTCGGGGTGCTGCTTGATCACGGCCTGCAGCGCCTTCTGCTGCTGCTCCTCGGTCATCAGTTTGCCGAAGCGCAGCTGCGGCACTTCAAGCGCGGCCATGTCCTTGTGCTTGTCTTCGAACAGCTGGCGCGAGTTCTTCTTCAGGTCGTCCAGCCCCTTGGCGGTGCTTTGCAGGGTTTCCTTCGCGAGGTCGACCTCATGCCCGCCGGCCGGGCCCCAATCCATCTTGAACTGGAAGTCCTTTTCCTGCCTGGCCGTCTCCAGAGCCAGCGTCGCCCCTGAACCGTTGGCGATGGCGCGCTGGAAGCCGCCATTGAGACGCCCCTGCTGCGGCCCCCAGTTCTCGACGATGTTCATCGTGAAGGACTGCCCCGCGGATTCGACCGCCTTCTGAACCTCGCTCGATTCCCAGGCCATCACCGGCTTGCCGTCCGCGCTGTTGCCAGTCGGATGCGAGCCGGCCGCGGCGCGGTCGATGACCATGCTGACGCCGCCGATGATCTCGTCGAAGTCCTTCAGGCCGTAGCCCATCAGCATGTCGTTGTCCATGCCGCGGAAGGACTTGAAACCCTCAGGCGTGCCGTCGATCGTCATCAGCTCCGCGGAGTGGTCGCCATGCAGCGAGACGTCGTCGATCACCTTGTCCAGGGTGCCGTTGCCGTCCGGACCGAAGAGCTTGTTGACGATGCGCGCCGTGATCTCGGGCGTGAGTTCGGCATGCCTGGCCGGGTCGGTCAGCTCCATCAACTTGCGCGTGGCCGCCGTGGCGGGCGCCGCATAGTTCTTGTCCCGCCGGTAGGTGTCCCCGTACTCGTCCTTGTAGTCCTTGACGCCCTTGTCGTAGGCATCGGTCACAGCTTGGGCCGATTCGTTCACATAGCTGTCGACGAGCTTCTTCACGCCCGGGTCCGACATCACCAACTCGCGGATCTGCAGGCTGGTGTCGGCCGGCATCGCCTTGCCGAGGGCGAGCATCTGGTTGGTCGTGCCGCTGGCGCTCTCGGTGTGGCTGATGATGCGCGCCGCTGCGGCCATGCGGGTCAGGTCTTCGTCACCCAGGTAACGGTCGACCAGGCCCATCGCGGCGTCGTCGATCGCCTTGTCGCGCGCGGCGCCGTCCGGTTGCCCGGCCGTGGCCAACGAGATCTCGTGGCCCAAGGCCTCCATCACGGCATTGCGCTTGGTCTCGTAGTCAGCCAGGGCCGTCTTGTAGGCGCCCTCGTCGGTGTGGCCGGTCGCGTTGAGCTGCGCCTGCAGCGTCGTGACCTGGTCGGTCGCGCGGTGGAACTCATAGAGCTTGTTGCCGGTGTCGCGCTGCTGGGCGTTCTCGGTCTTGACCGTCTTCAATGCAGCGTCGACCACCATCTGCGCCTCTGGGTCGTCGCGGAAGCGCTTGGCGATCTCGTGCGCCGCATCCTCGGTGGCCACCGCGTTCTTCGCGTCGGCCTTGTAGGTCTGGCGCAGCTCCGCCGCGATGGCCTGCTCGCTCTTGGCGCGTTCCCGGATCGTCAGGTTGGCGGCGCTGCGGTAGGCCTGGGCCGCCTTCTCGTAGTCCTCGCTGCCGGGCTTGTACTTGGCGAGCTCCGCTTCCTTCTTGCGCGCGTCCAGCAGCAGCTCGTGGGACAGGTCGATCTCGTCGTCCGTGTAGGTCTTCATCGCCGCCAGGTCGGTGGGCGACGCACCTGCCACGCCCGCCGGCTCCGGCACGCCAGCGATCAGCCGCACCGTGGACGCGAGCGTGTCGGGCGATGCCGCCAGCACCGAGCCCGCCGGCGCGTTCTGCGGCGATTGCAAGGCAAACAGCACCGCGTCGTGCAGCGCTCCCTTGCCGACGTTGTGCGCGCGCAGCGCATCGCCGAACAGGTCGAGCCCGTCGGCGCCACCGCCTGGCTTGGCTGGCGCGGCGAGGTGATCCAGCAACGTGCGCGCGAGTTGCCGCGCCTGCGCCGGGTCGCCGGCGGCATCGGCCGCCGTGGCCAGGTCGTCGACCAACGCGTGGTACTCCGCCTTGTCGTCGATGCCCGTGGTCTTGCCGGCCTGGCCGTCGGCCGGCAGGTCGGTGTGGCGCGCCTCCTGGCCCGCCGTCTCGGCAAGCTTGCTGACCACCGGCTGGGCCTTGGCCATCAGCTGCTTGCGCTGCTCGGGGCTCAGGCTCGTGTCTCCCATCGCCTGCGCGAGCTGTTGGGCAGCGGTGGCGGCGCCCGACTGGGCGTAGACGTCCTGGATCTGCTGGGCATAACCGTCGACGTCATGCTTGGCGACCGGCACGCCCTGCATGGGCTGCAGGAACGGTGGCGGGTTGCTGCCCAGGGGTGGCTTTGACTGCAAGGGCCCCAGCCCGGGCGACAGCGGGTTGTTGCCGCCGAGCGGAGGCGTGGCGCGCAGTGGCCCCAGGTCGTTGATGAAGGGCGAACCGCTGTTGAAGAGGGGCGCGGCTGCCAATGGATCGTAGAAGGCGTAGGTCGCCCGCGCCTTGTCGACCTGCTTCTGCGCATCCTGGGTGGCGGCCGACGGCGCGGCCGGCGCGCGGTTGTCCTGCGCGTCCTTCAGCCTGGCCTTGGCGAGGCCGTGCTCCTTCTCCTTGAACACGGCCTGAGCTTCGGCCTTGAGCGCATCGGCCCGCTTGGCCTTGAGGTCGGCCTTGGCCTCGGCGGCCTTGTCCTTGTCCTGCTGGGCCTGGGTCTGCTGCGCCTTGGCCTCGGCTTCCTCCGCGGCCTTGCGCGCGGCTTCGGCCTGGCGCTTGGCTTCCTCGGCACGGCGGCGGGCCTCTTCGGCACGGCGGCGCGCTTCCTCGGCAGCGCGGCGTGCGGCCTCCTCGGCACGGCGACGCGCTTCTTCGGCCTGTGCGGCGTCGTCCCGGCCGACGAAAGAACTGGACCCTACGGCGTCAAGCATTCACTCTCTCCTTGTCTATGGCGGATGGGCCTGATGTGCATTCCTGCCCGGCGATCAACAGTAGTTGCAGGGCTGTCGCCCTCGCAACTACGAGTCCACGTAGCGCGGGCCTGTTAACGCTATGGCAATGGGCCGCGAAGGCCCGCCACAAGGGGCCAATCAAGGCGCGGCGCGCCGTCCGCACTCGTGTGCGGGCAAGCGATGCAACGCAGAGTGGCCCCTTGTGGCGGGCCTTCCCGAAGGGTTGTCGCCAAAAAGGCCGCGTGCGGCGTTGCCAATGCTCGCCGGGTGCCCAACCCGGCTCCGCTTTGCGCCTTGCTCGCGGCCTTTTTGGCGACAACGCGACCCATTGCCATAGCGTTAACAGGCCCTAGTTATCCCCCTGGGCCCACTGCAGCAGCCGGGCCACCGGCGCATACAGCGAGCGCGGAATCGGCTGGTCCTGCGGCACCTCGTCGTACAGCAGCTCGGCGAGCGATGGGTCGAAGGCCATCGGGATCAACGCCTCGCCCGCCACGCGGCGGATCTGTGCGGCCAGCTCGGCCTCGCCGCGCACCAGCACGCGCGGCAGGTCGTGCTCGCCGAGGTACTGCAGCGCCACCGCCACGCGCTGCGAATGGATGACGGCCGAGGCCATGCGCACGCGGTCCGCCAGACTCGCGTACACGGCCTCGAAGTGGGCGCTGCGCCGGCGCGAACGGTTCAGCGGGTCGCCCTCGGCGTCCTTGTGCTCGCGCCTCACCTCGTCGATGGACATGCGCAGGCCCTTGATGAACTCGTAGCGCGTATGCGCGTAGTCCACGCCCGCCATCAGCGCGTAAACGAGCCCCGCCCAGGCGAAACTCTGCAGCACGAGGCTGGCGCCGACGCTCATCGCGGCCGACGGCGTCGCATAGCCGAGCTTCAGCGCGGTATCGAGGCAACCGCGGATCACCAGCCACATCACCGATGCGAGCAGCGCAGTCTTGACCATCATCTTCAGCAGGTTGATGAGGTTGCGCGTCGAGAAGATCTTCTGGAAACCCTGCGCCGGGTTGAGCCGGTTGACGTCGGGCTTGATGCGCTCCCAGGCCAGCAGCCCGCCCACCTGCGCGAATGAGCCGACGAAGCCGCCCGCCGCCGCCATCGCGCCCAGGCCCAGCATGGTGACCACCAGAACGCGCCCGGCGTGCAGCAGCAATGCCGGCACGCCGTCGTCCGGTGCGATGAACAGGCGCTCGCTGGTGGCGTGCAGCCACAGCTCGCGCCACAGGCCGAAGATCGTGGCGCCGGCCAGCCACAAGGCCAGCACGGCGAACAGGAAGACGGCGCTGGACGCCACGTCGTGGCTGAACACCACCTCGCCCCGCTTGCGTGCGTCGCGCAGCTTCTTGGCCGTCGGGGCCTGGTCCTTCTCAGCCACTGCGGGGCCTCATGGAAGAGCGCAGGAACTCGAGCACGCCGTTGTCGGGTCGCAGGAACTGCTGCAGCGAATCCCACAACACATACATGAACAGCATCATCATCAGCGCGGCCAGCAGGCCCTTGAGCGACTGAGTGCTCTGGAACACATTGAGCTGCGGCGCCACGCGCTGCAGCAGGCCGGCACCCAGCTCCACCAGCATCAGCACCAGGATGACCGGCGCGGCCAGCTTGACGATCCAGGTGAAGAGGGTGTCGCCCTGTCGGATGGCGAAGGCCTCGATGACGTGGCTCAGGTCCGGGAAGAAGTCGGCCACCGGCCACAGGCGGTAGGAGTCCACCACGGCACCCACCAGCGCCAGCATGCCGCCGGCCGACACGAACAGGTTGATGACGACCCAGCCGAGGAATTCGCCGGTGGGGCCGTTGTCATGCCCTGCCACGGGGTCGAAGAAGGCGGCGTTGCCGCTGCCGGTCTGGAAGTCGATCAGGTCGCCCACGCTCTGGATCGCCCAGAAGAAGATGCCGAAGCCCAGGCCCAGCATCACGCCGATCAGCGCCTCCTTGGCGGCGATGGCGACCCACATCGTCACCGACAGCGCCGGCATGTCGCCCGCCAGCGGCGACATGAACAGCGCCAGCATCAGCATCAGCGAGTTGCGCGACATGCCGGTGATGACGTTGGGCGACAGGAAGGGCGTGACCGCGAACACGGCGAACAGCCGCGGCATGGTCAGCGCGATGGAAGCGAGCAGCTGCTCGGGATGGAGGAAGGCGGACTCGTCCATCAGGCCCGCCGCGCTGCCGACCACATCTGCACCGACGCTTCCTCGGTCGCCTCGTCCTGCCGGCGCTCCTGCTGCGCACGTTGCTCGGCCTGGGCGCGCTGCTGCATCTGCCTGGCCTTCTCCAGCTCGGCGCTGGCGCGGCGCAGCTGCGCGCGGCTCGCGTCGAGCAGCCCTGCAGCCTGCGCCACCACGACCTGCGCCTGCACTGCGGCCGCGCCGGCCGTCACGATGCTTCCATCGAGCGCACGGCTCCAGGCACCCGCCTGGCGCATCTGCGCCACGCTGCAGCCGCCCTCGCCCACTGCCGCCATAGTGGACTGCCAGTGCTGCGCCTTGGCCTGGTGCTGCTGCAGCCATTGCTGCTCGGCCTCTTGCGCCCTCGCCTCGCAGGCCTGCAGCGCCCGCTGGTCACGCCCCACCACCTGCAGTGCGCTGCGCTGGTGGCGCTCGCGCACGTCGGCCAGCAGCTTCCAGGCGATGGCCATGTCACACGCCCTCGGCGAGCCGCCGCAGCGCCGCCAGCATCTGCTCGAAGCCCTGGCGCTCGCCGGGCTTCTGCGCGAGGAACTGCTGCGTCGCTGCCCGGCGCTGCACCGCCAGGTCGGCCAACGCTTCGGCGCCCTGGCGGTACTCGCCGATCTGGATCAGCAGCTCCAGCTCCTGGTATTTGGCCATCAGGGAGCGCAGGCGCCCGGCCGCCTGCGCATGCTCGGGCGACGCCACGGCCGACATCACGCGGCTGACGCTGGTCAGCACATCGATGGCGGGGTAGTGGTTGGCCGCGGCGAGCTTGCGCGACAGCACGATGTGGCCGTCCAGGATGGAGCGCACCTCCTCGGCGATGGGGTCGCTGTCGTCCTCGCCCTCGGTCAGTACCGAATACACCGCAGTGATGGAGCCACGCTCGCCCTGCCCCGCGCGCTCCAGCAATTGCGGCAGCATGGAGAAGATCGACGGCGGGTAGCTGCGACGCGTCGGCGGCTCGCCGCTGGCCAGGCCGATCTCGCGCTGGGCGCGCGCAAAGCGCGTCAGCGAGTCCACCATCAGCAGCACCTTCTGCCCCTGGTCGCGGAAATGCTCGGCGATGGTGGTGGCCACATAGGCCGACTTGATGCGCTCCATCGGCGGCCGGTCGGAGGTGGAGACCACCATCACCGTGCGGGCCATGCCTTCGGCGCCAAGGCTGCGCTCGATGAACTCCTTCACCTCGCGGCCGCGCTCGCCGATCAGCGCCACCACGTTGACGTCGGCCGTGGAGCCCCGCGCCAGCATGCCCAGCAGCGTGCTCTTGCCCACGCCGGGCGGCGAGAACACACCCACGCGCTGGCCCTCGCCGAGGGTCAGCAGGCCGTCGATGGCACGGATGCCGGTGGCCAGCGGCTCGGCCACCATGCGGCGCGCCAGCGGGTTCACCGGTGCGCGCTGGACCGGCATGCGCGCCATTGCCTTCAGCGGGCCCTTGCCGTCCATGGGCTCGCCCATGGCGTCGAGCACCCGGCCGAGCAAGCCCGGCCCGACGGGGCAGACATGGCCACGGCCTGAAGGCACCACCTCGGTCAACGCGGAGATGCCGGTGGTCGGCCCCAGCGGCGTCAGGATGGCCACCTGCTTCTGGAAGCCCACCACCTCCGCCAGCAGCGGCGGCTCGCCCGGCGTGCGCAGCTCGCAGAGTTCGCCCACATGAGCCTGGATGCCGGTAGCGTCGATCAGCATGCCCACCGCCTTGCTGACGCGGCCGCGCACGCCCACGGTGGGCAGGTGGCCGAAGGCGCGCGACAGGTCGTCGACGATGCTTTGCGTGGCCAGCTCGTCCATCAGCCCTGCTCCGTGGGCTGCAGCAACCCGCTGCGCTCCACCGCGGCGCGAAACGCGTCGAGCTGCGCATCAACACCGATCTGCAGCGTGCCCGAGGGCGTCTGCAGCACGCAGGCCTGGGCCGGCAGGGCCGGGTCGGCCACGACGGCCAGCGCCTGGGCCCAGGCCAGCTCGCCGCCGATCTGCCGCAGCGCCGTGCGCACGTGCTCCTCCTGCGCAGGCGCCACGCGCAGCATGACGAAGGGCTCGTGGCGTACCAGGGTGTCGACGCGGCGCAGCGCAGTCTCCAGCAGCGCCGCCGGATCGGCCTCGCCCAGGAACTGCCGCACGGCCTGGGCGACGATCTGCGCCATCGCCGCGCGCAGTGCCTGCAGCTGACGCTGCGCGGCCAGGGCCTCACCCACCAGCTGCTGGGCGTACTCGGCGCGCGCCGCCTCCAGCCCCTGCTCGTGACCCTGGCGGCGGCTGTCCTCGGCCTGCTGCCGGGCCTGCTGCTCGATGCGGCGCGCCTCCTGCCGCGCGGCCTCCACGACGGCCGAGGCGTCGAGCAACGCGGCGTACTCGGCCTCCTTCAGCACCTTGCGCTCGCTGAGCAGCTGCAGGTTGTCGGTCGTGATCAGAAAAGCCAGTCCCATTGCGGCAGTCTTTCCGGGACGATGCACAGCAGCATCAGCTCCCTGAGTTGTTCGAGCTGGCGCGGCTGCAGCGGCGGCACGCGCAAGCGGCTCACGCGCTGCGGCAACTTGAGCCGGATGCGCTGCAGCACCGCGGGCCCCTCGGGCAGCAGCGCGCCCGTCAGCAGCCGGTAGCCGCGCTGCACCATCACATGGCCGGCCGCATGCGGTTGCTCTTGCAGGCGCTGCATGTCGACGCGGATGTGGGTGAGCTGGGGCACGCGGTCGAGCACGAAGTCGACCGCGTCGTCGGCCACGCGCAGCGCCTGGCGCCGCACCTGCTGACCCAGGCCACCCCGCAGGCCGAACAGCGGCTTGTGCGCCGCGAAGCCACAGTAGATGGCCAGCAGCCGCAGCGAGGTGGCGTCCATCAGGTCCACGCGCTTGAGCTGGGAATCGAACTGCAGGTCCACGGTCTCGTCGGCCAGGCCGCGGGCGCGCAGCAGTTGGCCAAGCACGGCGCGGCCGGCAGGCCCGAAGCGCGAGGTGCTGCGGTGGCGCACCGGCCAATCGGGCGGCAGCCAGCTGGGGTGCAGCCCCTCCTCGGGGTGCAAGCCCTGGCGCAGCGCCAGGCGCAGCATGTCGAGCGGGCCATGCTCGGCTGCCGGTGGCGCTGGGTCGGTGACAGGCTGCAAGGTTCGCACTTCAGTTGCTCCACCGCGCTTTGCGCGGCCCGCGGCACACAGAACTTGCGGGCCGAGCGCCGGGCCGCTCCCTAGCCGGCCCGCGCTGGCGATGTGCTTGCGGCTCGATGCCACAAGCATCGCCGTCCCCTCGGGGGACCGACCGGACTCGCTCGCGTTCAGCGATGCGAGGTTGGGCGAGGGGCAGCTTCATTTCAGCGCTTCAACAGCTGGCGCCGCGCCCAGGTGCGCCAGTCAAGACCCTGGCGGCGCAGCAGGCCAGGCAGCGCGATCAGGCAGGCCACTGCGGCCAGCAACAGCACAGCGAGCGTGATCATGGTGCGGTCAAACGACAGGCCGGCCACCTCATAGCGCGGTGGCGTGTCGACGGCGGCCAGCGCCGCACCGCCGGGCCGCTTGGCCTCCACCAGCGACAGCGAAACCTGGTCGTGGGACAAGCCCTCGATGCTGTGCGCCACCATGTCCTTGACGGTCGGCGCCAGCAGCCGTAGGTCCACGTCGGGACGGTATTTGATGAAGACCGCGGCCGACGAAGGCTTGAGCTTGTCGCTCAGCGGGTCGTTGGCCGGGATCACCACATGCACGCGGGCAGCCACCACGCCGTCGATGGTGCGCAGCGTCTGCGACAGCTCCTGCGACACCGCATAGATGTAGCGCATGCGCTCTTCCGACGGCGTGGACACCAGGCCCTGCTTCTGGAAGACGTCGCCCATGCTGGCGTAGCGGTCGTGCGGCAGGCCCTGCGAGCGCAGCACGTCCAGGGCCGCGGGCAGGCGGCTTTCCTCGACCTTGAGCTGCCAGAGGCCGCCCTCGGCCGCCTCCTTCTCGGCGGGGATGCTCTCCGAGGTCAGCGCGGCCAGCATCTCGTTGGCCTCGCGCTCGTTGAGGTTGGAATAGAGGTCGACCTTGCAGGCGGCAAGGGCGAGGCACACGACCAGGGCCGCGGCGGTGCAGAGTTGCCTAGCCATTGTTCTTCAGCAACGAGTTGAACTGGTTGCTGCAGGCGCTGGCCAGGGCCGTGCACATATGCATCTTGCTGAAGTAGGTCATGGAGTCGTTGCTGAACCTGACGATCTCCATCTGCGCGCGACCGAATTCGACGGCGGCGGTCTGCGGATCGCCCAGGTCGGCCGCCGGCACCATGCGGTGGGCTATCAGCTCGCTGGCCCCGGGGCGCTGGCCGAAGAACTGGTCGGCAGCGCTGGACAGCGATTGCAGCGAGCCGGTGCCGCCGGCCTGGGGGCGGACCATGTAGCCGGCGAAATGCTGGGCTTCGGCCGGATCGATCGCGGCCGGCGCCGTGGCGCTGGACTGGACCGCAACGGCCATGGCATCAACGGGTTGGACCATGATGACCTCGCTGGGGTGAAAGGGATGAAGAAGAAGTGCCGCCCCGGCGCCGGGGCAGAGATGAAATGCCGCCCCGGCGCCGGGGCGGCGACAAGCGGAAGGTCAGACCTTCTGCGACTGCTGGCGAACGTCGCTGGCCGCCTGCAGGACCGTGTTGGTCTGCTGGGCGTTGGCCGACGTGATGGCCGCGGTGCGCTGGGCGCTCTGCGACGTCACGGTGCTGAAGATGGTCAGCTGCTTGTTCTGTTCCAGGATTGCCTTGCTGTCCAGTCCGGACTCGGGTGCGGCTACGGCCATGGTTTGACTCCTAACGTCAAAGGTTGATGACATGACAAAAATCGCCCCCGCCCTCGTGGACGGAGGCATTCCGCACGAAGGCCAGGCCTCCGGTGCGAAATCCCTTGGTGCTCATCGCGCGCCCTCCCTGCCTGGTGACACCACCAGGCCATCGGCCTCGATGCGCTTGAGTTCGGCGCCCGACTTGAGCACCGCCCCCTCGTAGTAGCGGTTGCCATTGGCGAGCTGGATGTAGCTCATGCCACTGGCGTCCTGCGTGATGCTGACCATGCGCGACGGCAGCACGCTCTGCCACGCGTCCCACTGCGCGCGCTGCTGCTCGCCCGCGCGGTCGACCTGGGGCCGCGGCCGCAGCTTCACCTGGTCGGACACCAGCACCGCCGGGTGCAGGTCGTCGGCAAGGCGGCGGATCTTCTGACGCACCGATTCGTCCTCGGTCGCGCCGGCCACCACCAGCCGGCCCTGGCCCGTGTAGCTCATCGAGATGCCGGGGTCGCTCACGTAGCGGCGCGCCTGCTCGACGATGTCCTCGGCCGCGTGCACGCTGGTGCTGACCTGCCGGCCAAAAGGCGCCATGGCCTCGGCCAGCGCCTGCTTGCGCTGGCGCGATTCGACGTAGCCGCGCACGTTGAAACGGCCGCCGGCGACCGCGACCACTTCGACCTCGGGGAAGGGCTTCAGCGCCTTCTCCACCTCGGCCAGGTCGACCGTGGCGGCGCGGGTCGAGCTGCCCGCACTGCCGGCCCAGGCCAGCACGCCGGCCGCCCCGCCGACCGCCAGCACCACCACGGCCACGCTCAGCCAGGGCGAGCTCCGGCGCGCAGGCGCCTGCAGCAAGGCGGCGGGCGGCGCGTCGCCGGGCATGATGCTTTCGGTCCACTCGGACGCCGGGTCGTCGTGCTCGGGCGCGGGATAGCTGCGGTCGACCTGGAAGTCGATGCTGCCGACCGACACCACGTCGCCCGCTACCACGCCCTTGCGCTGGGCCTGCACGTCCTGGCCGTTGAGCTTCACGGCGGCCGCGCCGACCTTCTGCAGCGACATCGCCAGTTCGCCCACCGTGAACACCAGGTGGCGCGGCAGCACGTCGCTGCCGGGCAGCATGACCTCGCACTCGCCCGAAGCGCCCAGCGTGTTGACGCCAGGCTTGAGCGCGATGGTGCGGCCCTTGACCGCGCCACTGAGGAAGCGCAGGCACCAGCCCGGCACGGCGGCCGTGGTGGTGGTGTGGGCCCGCGCGTTCATTGCGTAGGCTCCTGTTGCACCGGCAGCGAAGGTTTGCTGCCGGGCGTGACGAGGCGCGGCGTCAGCAGGTAGAAGCGCTCCATGTTGTTCTGCTTCTTCTCGCTGTACTGGAACAGCTTGCCCAGCACCGGGATGCTGGACAGCAGCGGCACGCCCGAGGTCGCGTTGGCCTTCTCCTCGGAGGTGTAGCCGGCGATCAGCAGGCTCGTGCCTTCGTCCACCAACGCCTGGGTGTTGACGGTGCGCCGCCGCACGACCGGGATGCGGTCGACGGTGGTGCTGCTGACGTCGCCGTCCTCGATGTCGATGGACATCAGCACGCCGCGGCCTTCCTTGTCGTCGACGATCAAGGGAGTCACGCGCACGGCGGTGCCGGCCGTGACGCTGTACAGGCTCGAATCCTGGAAACCGTCGACCCGCACATAGAACTCGCTGAGGTTCTCCAGCACCGCCTCGTTGTTGTCCAGCGTCAGCACCTTGGGCCGCGCGATGAAGTTGGCATTGCCCTTCTGGGCCAGCGCGCTGACGCGGGTCAGCAGGTAGTTGCGCAGGTCGTTGCCGATGGAGGCGGTGAACAGCGCGCCCAACGGCGTGCTGGGGTTGCCCTGCGGGTTGATGGTGACGACCTGGCCGGCCTCGGAGTTGGCGTTGCCGAAGGTCAGCGGCGGGAGGTTGCCGCGGCCGATCTGCAGGTCGCCGTGGCGGGCGTGCAGCCGCCAGTCCACGCCCAGGCTGTCCAGCGTGTTGGTGCTGATGTCCATGATCGTGACCTCGATCTCGATCAGGCGCGGCCTCACGTCCATGGTCTGGATGAGCTTCTCGTAGCGCGCCATGCGCTCGGGCGTGTCACGCACCAGCACCGCATTGAGTCGCGTGTCGGGCTGGAATTGCGGCAATTCACCGCTGGAGAACTCGGGGCCACCACCGTCGCCCTCGTCCTCGGTCGCGCTGCTGCCTTCGCTGGACAGCTTGGCCACGCCGGCGTCGGCGCTGACGCCGAGCTTGGTGCGCCGCACCGGCCCGGTCACGGCCGAGGGTGCTGCTCCGCGCGCCGCCCCGGTGCGGCCATACAGATTGCGCAGCACTGTCGCCACGCCAGGAATGGACACCTGCTTGCCGGCGCGATTCATCTTGAAGTCGGCGGCCCAGGCATAGCGCAGCGGGAACACCTGCACCTCGGCGCGGTCGTCGCGCGCCGCACGCTGGTCGATCAGCCGCACCGTCTGGCGCACCAGCTCCACATAGCGCTTGGGACCCGAGACGTAGACGTTGCCATCCGCCTCGCTGATCTGCAGCGGATAGCGGGCGTCGGCAATCTTGAGCCGGGCCAGCGTGTCGGCGATGCGCTGCGCGTTCTTGCCGGCGATGGTGAACACCTCGCTGCGCGTGTCGGCGGCGGGATCGACAAACAGGAAGGCACCGTCGTAATACCAGGTCAACCCGTTGGCCGCGCAGATATTGCTCAGCACCATCTGCACCGCACCGGGCTGGCTGCCGGTGATGGCGAAGCGGCCGCTGATGGTGCCGCCGACCTTGCCGTCGATGACCGCCGTGACGCCCTGCGACGCCGCCAGCTCGCGCAGGAAGTCGCCTACCGGCTTCTCGTTGGCTTCCATGCGGAAGGGCCTGCCGTTGCGCGGCAGGTCGGCCGCCCAGGCGGGGCTGGCCAGCAATGCCGCGACCAGGCCGGCGCAAAACAGGAGGTGGACGAAGCGCAGCATCAGCTCAGCGAAGTCAGGGTTTGGAAAGCGCGCTCGGCGAAGCGCAGCACATCGCGGCCGAGCCAGCCGGCGGTCACCACGAGGGCGATCAGCACCACGATCAGGCGCACCGACTGGCCGATGCTCTGGTCCTGGATCTGCGTGACCGCCTGCAGCACGGCCACGACCAGAGAGGTCAGCGTGGACACCAGCACCATGGGCAGCGAGACCATCAGCACGATCAGCAGTCCTTCGCGCGTGATGTCGAGGATGCTCTGAGGGGTCATTGGTGCACCCTTCGGCCTGCGGCCTGTCCCGCCGAGCGGGAGCGAACTTGCTTGGGGCGGCCCGGCGCGGCGTTCATGCCGCCTCCGCGATCGGGGTGAGGGCCTGGGGCTGCGGGTTGCTGACCCAGCCCACCGGCTGCAGTGCGACGTCCTCGTCGACCTCCTGGTAGGACAGCACCGCCAGCTGGGGCGCCACCGGCTCGATCAGCGTCTTGATGTAGCGCCGCGTGTCGGACGACACGATGGCCACCACGCGCTGCTGGGCGCCACCGAGGATGCGGCGCACCTGTTCGCGCACGTCCTGCGCCACCGCGGGGTCGAGGAGCAGCAGGTTGCCGCGCGGCGAGCGCTCGATGGCGGCCTGCACGCGGTCGATCAGGCTGGACTCGAACAGGATGGCGTGCAACTCGCGCCGCGCGCCGACGTGGCGGCTGGTGATGAAGCGGCCAAGATCGATGCGCACCAGCTCGGTCAGCGCCACGACGTCGGGCTCGGTGGGCGCCCAGATCGCCAGGCTCTCGAAGATGGCATGCAGGTTGCGGATGGGCACGTTCTCCTGCAGCAGCCGGCGCAGCACCTCGGCCAGGCGCTGCAGCGGGACGGCGCGAGCCACCTCCGCAGCCAGTTCGGGCACCTCGCGCTGCGCCGCGTGCAGCAGGCGCTGCACCTCCTGCAGGCCAATCAGCTGGGCGATGTGGCGGCGCACCGCATGGTCCACATGCAGGCCCAGCACGTCTTCGCAAGTCCAGCTCCGGATCGTCGCCGGGGCGGTATCGACCCATACGACGCGGGGAAACGGCCCAAAGGGCTCCGCCACCTCAGCGCCCGCCGGCGGCGTGACGGCTTCGGCCGCGTCGAGCAGCCAGTGTCCCGGCCGCAGCGCGCCCTGGGAGACCACGACGTCCTGCACCAGCACCTGGTACTGGTTCTCGCCCAGGCCGCTGCCCCAGCCGACCTGCACGCGCGGGAACACCGGCCCCAGGTCGCTCTCGACGCGGGCCTTGGCCGCAGCCATGCGCAGGTCCAGCGCGGGGCGGTCCAGGCGCCCACGCAGGCCGGTGGACAGGCGCAGCTCCAGCGGTGCGGCGATGGCGCCCTGCACCACTTCCCCACCGTCGTCGTCCGCGTCGCTATAGGACATCCAGGCCGGCGTGCGGCGGCTGTCGAGCAGCCGGCGCGTCATCAGGCCGGCCCCCAGCACCACCAACGCCAGCGTGCCGAAGACCCACTTTGGAAAACCGGGCACCAGCAGGAAGCTGGCGGTGGCCAGGCCCGCGATCACCAGCGCGCGGGGATGGGCCATCAACTGGCGAGTGATCTGGTTGGCCAGCTGGCCCCCGTGCGGCTCGCCGTCGGCCGACACGCGGGTGATGACCACGCCGGAGGCGATGGACACCAGCAGCGACGGGATCTGCGACACCATGCCGTCGCCCACCGTGAGGATGGCGTAGCGCTGCAACGCGCCGCCGATGCTCATGTCGTGCATCAGCGTGCCGATGGCCAGGCCCGCAAGGATGTTGACCAGCGCGATGACGATGCCGGCGATGGCGTCGCCCTTGACGAACTTCATCGCGCCGTCCATCGCGCCGTGCAACGAGCACTCCTGCTCCAGCTGCTGGCGGCGCTTCTGGGCCTGCACCGACGACAGCACGCCGGCGCGCACATCGGCGTCGATGCTCATCTGCTTGCCCGGCATGGCGTCCAGCGCGAAGCGCGCCGCCACCTCGGCCACCCGCTCCGAGCCCTTGGCGACGACGATGAACTGCACGATGGCGATGATCAGGAACACCACGCCGCCGACCACGACGTTGTTGCCGACGATCAGCTTGCCAAAGGTGTCGATGATGTGACCCGCATTGGCGTGCAGCAGGATGAGCTTGGTCGATGCGATGTTCAGCGCCAGCCGGAACAGCGTCGTGAACAGCAGCAGCGACGGGAAGGTGGACAGCGACAGCGCCGACGGCACATACATCGCCACGATGAGCAGGGTCAGGCTCATCGACAAGTTGGCGGCGATCAGGAAGTCCAGCAACGGCGTGGGCAGCGGCAGCACGAACAGCGCGACGATGGCCACCAGCATGCCGGCCAGCAGCAGGTCGTTGTGGCGGCCCGCGCTGGCGATCAGGTCCTTCAACCCGCTGCGCGGCGGCAGGTGTCTTTGCAGTGCGTTCGGTGCGGGGTCGGCCATGCGAAGCACTCTATGGCGTGACTTTTTTACGCACCACTACGAGTCCCCGTAGCGCCCCGCCGCAACGCGCGGTGCTACGAATTCACGTAGTTCCTCCAAGCCCTGCGGATGGCTACGCTCGCCGCGTGCTGATGCCTACCGCCGTGATCGATCTGAGCGAAGTGAGCGCGTTGATGCGCTTGCCGGCGCCCGCCTGCCTGGCTCTCAACCGCCTCTACGACCGCCGCTCACCTGCCATCGACCTCATGCTTCGGGGCGAGAAGCATCGCCTGCAGTGGCGCTCAGGCAGCCACCAGGATTTCACTGAGTTTGGCCGTTATCGATTTCGTCTCGGCCCTCACACGGGCTGGCTGGCGCTGGACCTCGCCGCGCAGGCAGCACTGTTGCAAGAGCGCAGCCACGCCCTGCTGCCGGCCGAATTGCGCTATGTGCTGCTGGCAGATGCACTGCAGCCCGTCATCGCTGCACTGGAGGCGGCCCTGCGCCTGCATTTCGAATGGTCGCCGGGTGAGCCTGATGAGGAGGCCGACTCACCGGCGCCACTGGAGGCCGCCGCCTGCTTCACCGTGGCGACCGATGGCCAGGCCTGGCCCTGGCAGGGCTTCGTGCTGTTCCAGGACCCCTCGGCGCTCGACAAGCTGGTCCCCGCCCCGCCCGCTGCCTCAGCTGGCCCCATGAGCAAAAGCTTCGACGGACTGCGTGTGCCATTGGCATTCCGCATCGGCGACAGCGTGCTGAGCCTGGCCGAGGTGCGCGGCATCCGGCCGGGCGACATCGTCAGCGTCGAACACTGGACCGCCGCCGGCACGGGCCTGGTCGTGCAGGCCGAGCTGGGTGGCCCTACGGGCCGGCAACTCATCGCGCGTGCCGAGGGCTCGCGCATCACCGTCACGCAATGGAGAAACCCTTCGATGAAACGAGATGAGCTTGCCCCCGCCACTGAGGGCGACGACGCGACGGGCCTGCCGCTGGACCGACTCGATGCGCTGGAAGTGGCGCTGCGCTTCGAGGTGGGTCATCTGAGCCTGTCACTCGGCGAGTTGCGGAATATCGGCCCCGGCCACGTGTTCGATCTGACACAGCCGCTGAACCGCAGCCCGGTGCGCATCCTGGCCCATGGCAACGTGCTGGGCAAAGGCTTCCTGGTGGCGGTCGGTGAACGCCTGGGCGTGCGCGTCTCGGAATTCGCGCCGACCGAGCTGAAGACCTGACGATGAACACCACCGGCATGCCCGAGCCCATGACGCTCGTGGCGCTGATCCTCGCCTTCGGGGTGGCGCCCTTCGTCGCGATGATGGTGACCAGCTACACCAAGCTGGTCATCGTCTTTGGCCTGCTGCGCACCGCGCTCGGCCTGCAGCAGACGCCGCCGAACATGGTGCTCAACGGCATCGCCATCATCCTGTCGGTCTACATCATGGCGCCGGTCGGCATGGAGGTGGCCGACGCGCTGCGTCACCGCCAGGCCGGTGCCAGGAGCGAGGGCTGGACTGACGTCGTGATGGTGCTGGACGCCGGCAAGGCGCCGCTCAAGGCCTTCCTGCAAAAGCACACCCATGAGCGCGAACGCCAGTTCTTCCTGAAGTCGGCCGCCGCCATCTGGCCCAAGGAGCAGGCCGACAGGCTGCAGGCCGACGACTTTCTGGTGATGGTTCCCAGCTTCACGCTCAGCGAGCTGACCCGGGCATTCCAGATCGGTTTTGTGCTCTACCTGGTGTTCGTCGTGGTCGATCTGATCGTGGCGACGGTGCTGCTGGCGCTGGGCATGTCGATGATCTCGCCGACCACCATTTCGCTGCCGTTCAAATTGCTGCTGTTCGTCATGCTCGACGGGTGGGCCCGCTTGATTCACGGGCTGGTGCTTTCGTATCGATAGCCGTGCGGTAGCACCATGACGCAGATGAGCAATCCGCCAACGACTGTCGTCATCACCATCCCGGAGACGTTCAGCATGCCGAGTGCGAAGGTGAAGCCGCCCAGCAGCACCGCAGCCAGCAGCACGCCCACGATGCTGCCGCGGCCACCTTGGATCGCCACGCCGCCAAGGATGACGATGGTGACGGCGTCGAGCTCCCAGCCCAGCGCGAGGTTGGGCCGCGTGCTGCCAATGCGGCCGGTCAGCTGCACGGCCGCCAGCGCCGCCATCAGTCCCGCAGCGGTGAACAGCAGCAGCCGGTAGCGCTGCACCGCGATGCCCGAGAAGCGCGCAGCCACGGGGTTGGCGCCAATGGCGTAGATGCGGCGGCCATAGACCGTGCGGTGTTGCAGCAGGATGAACACCACCGCCACGGCCAGCATGACGCCGAACTCGATCGGCACGATCAGCCACGGCCAACCCGCAAGATCCCCCAGCGTACCGTTGCCCCACTGGCTCAACCATTCCGGGTAGCCCGTGATGGCCTGGTCGCCCAGCAGCACCAGGGCCAGGCCGCGGTAGAGCGACAGCGTGCCGATGGTGACGACGATGGAGGGCAGCTGCCAGCGCGTGACCAGCCAGCCGTTGAATGCGCCACACACGATGCCGCAACCCAGAGCGGCGGCGATCATGCCGGCCGGGCCTGCGCCGGCCTGCATCGCGTAGCCCATGGCCAGGGAGCACAGCGCCATCGTCGCGGCGATGGAGAGATCGATCTCGCCCGCAATGATCAGCAGAGCCATGGCCATCGCGATCAAGGCCTTTTCCGACATATTGGTCGTGCTGTCGGCGATCGCATAGGGCGAGGCAAAACCGTCGATGCACAGGCCGAAGCCGACGTAGACGGCGACGATCAGCGCCGTCAGCACCCATTCCCAGGAACCCCAGGCCTTCATGCCGCTCGCCTTTCCAGGATCTGCTGCCCCGACCGGCGCTGTGCTCGCGAGTTCAGCATCACCGAAACCAGGATGACAGCGCCGGCAATCGCCTGCTGCCAGAACGGCGAGACGTGGATGACCGGCAGGGCCGCATTGATGACGCCGATGAACAGCACGCCCAGCAACGCGCCGCCAACCGTGCCGACGCCACCCGCGATGCTGACACCGCCGATGACGCAGGCCGCAATCACGGTCAGCTCGAAGCCGGCGGCCAGTTCGGTGAAAGCAATGGCATAGCGGCCGACCCAGAGCAGGCCGGCAAGCCCGGCACAAGCGCCCGACAAGGTGTAGGCCATGCGAATGCGCTGCGACACCGGGATGCCCACGATCCGCGCCGCAGCGGGGTTGCCGCCGCAGGCGTAGAGATCACGGCCTTCCCGTCGCCAGCGCAGCAACCACCATCCCAGCGCTGCGACGGCGGCTGCAATCCACACCAGCAGCGGCAGGCCCAGCAGCTCCGAACGAGGCAGGGCCTTGATGGACGCATGGATGTCCTGGTCGTTGACCCAGGCGCCGCCGCTGACCAGGAAGATGGCGCCGCGATAGACCGACATGGTGCCCAAGGTGACGACGATGGGCGGCAGCTCGAAGCGCGTGATCAGCCAGCCATTGAGGGCGCCCTGCGCCGCGCCCAGCGCCAGCGCAAGCAGGATCAACACCGGCGCGCCGGCACCCGGAAAGAGCTTGCCGAACAGCGCCACCAGCATGCCCGTCAAGGCCAGGTTGGACGCCACGGACAAGTCGATGCCGCGCGTGAGCAGAACCGGCATTTGGCCGATGACGAGGATGGCCAGCAGGGCCGAATCGTTGGCGATATCCAGTGCATTGCGCGGCGTGAGAAACACGGGAGATCGCAGGCCAACCGCCAGGGTGATGGCCACGATGACGGCGGCCAGCGCCAAATCGCGCCAATTCATGCGACGCGTCATGCGGCGTTCCTGCTCAGGCCCGAAGCCGCAGCCACGACAGTTTCTGCATCCACCTCGCCACGCCGGAACTCGGCGACTTGCCGGCCACGCTTCATGACGACCACGCGGTGGGCCAGGTGCATCACCTCGGGCAGTTCGGACGACACCAGGATGACCGCCAGCCCCTGCGCCACCATCTCCGCGACCAGTTGATAAACCGCCTGCTTGGCGCCGACGTCGATGCCCTTGGTGGGTTCGTCCAGGATGACGATGCGCGGGGCCAGCCCCAACCACTTGCCGATGACGACCTTCTGCTGGTTGCCACCGGAGAGGCCGGACAGCGGCGTGTCCTGGCTGGCGGTCTTGATGTTCAGCCGTTCGATCAGCCGCTGCGCCCAGGCGCTTTCGCGCAAGGCGGACAGCCAGGGCCCGCGCGAGACCTGGCCCTTCACGGCGTGACGAGGCCCGGCCAAGGCGGCCAGGCTGAGGTTGTGCCGCACCGAGAAATCGAGAATGCCGCCCTGGCGCTGGCGCTCCTCGGGCACATAGGCCAGGCCCAGCGAGATGGCATCGGCCGCGTCACGGATGCGCTGCTCCTTGCTGTCAATCAAGATGCTGCCGCGAGCGAGCGGCTTGAGGCCCATCAGCGCCATCATGATCTCGCTGCGCCCTGCGCCGACCAGGCCGTAGAAGCCCAAAATCTCGCCACGCCGCAGCGCAAAGCTGATGCCGTCGAATTCGGTCGGGTGGCTGAGATCGCGCGCCTCCAGCACGACCGCACCGGGTTGCGTGTCCACGCGCGGGTACACCTGCTCGATGCTGCGGCCGGCCATCAGGCGCAGCAGCTCCGGCTCGCTGGCCTCTTTCATGCGGCCACTGCCGACCGAGGCGCCATCCCGCAGCACCACGTAGTTGTCGCAGACCGCGAACAGCTCATCGAACTTGTGCGAGATGAACAGCACCGCCACGCCGCGAGCCAGCAGCCCGCGCACGAGGCCGTAGAAATCGCGGATCTCGGCCTGCGACAGCGCGGCGGTGGGTTCGTCCAGGATGACGACGCGGGCCTGGTGCGACAAGGCCCGCGCGACCTCGATCAGGTGCCGCTGCGCCAGGCTCAGTTGCCGGACCGGCGTCGTGGCGTCAAAGCCCGCGCCCACCTCGTCCAGCACCTGCTGGGCCAGGCGGTTCATCGTCGCCCAGTCCACGACGCGCAAGGCCGCTGGCCCGCGCATGGGCTGACGGCCGATGAAGATGTTCTCAGCCGCAGTGAGTTCGTCGAACATCACCGTTTCCTGGTGCACGGCGACGATGCCGGCGGCCTGGGCCGCGTGCGTGTCGTGCAGGCGCAGCGGCTGGCCGTCCAGCCACAGTTCGCCGTCGTCGGGCTGGTGGACGCCGGTGAGGATCTTGACCAGCGTCGACTTGCCCGCGCCGTTCTCGCCGATCACGGCCAGGGCCTGGCCCGGCCGCAGTTCAAGATCCACGCCGCGCAGCGCATGCGTCGGCCCGAAACGCTTGTGGATGCCCCGCAGGCAGAGCACCGCGGCCGGGTCAGAAGAACTTGGCGAACTTGTCGACATTGCCGGCGTCGTAGGTGAAGGGCTCGGCCATCACCGCCTCGCCGTCCGCATCGAGCGTGACCGTGCCGACACGGCCGACGCTGATCTTGGCGCCCGCTGCCGCCGTTGCCTTGCCGCTGACCAGGCCATGGGCGATGTAGACGGCCGAGTAGCCCAGGTCGATGGGGTTCCAGATGGCGAAGCTCTTCACCGCGCCGCTGCGAACGTGGCCGGCCATTTCGGACGGCAGGCCCAGGCCGGTGACGAAGACCTGGCCCACCTTCTTCTCGTCCTGCACAGCCTTGGCGGCGGCCGCGACGCCGACGGTCGTCGGCGCGACGATGGCCTTCAGGTTGGGGTAGCTCTTCAGCAGGCCCTGCGCCTCGCGGTAGCTCTTGTCGGTCTGGTCGTCGCCGTAAACCACGCTGACCAGCTTCAGGCCCTTGGCCGCCGGCTGTGCCAGCGCCTTCTTCATCTCGCCGATCCAGAGGTTCTGGTTGGTGGCCTGAGCGGTGGCCGACAGCACCGCGATCTCGCCGCTGCTACCGATGGCGTCGGTCGTGAGGCTCACGAGCTTCTGGCCGATCAGCGCGTTGGACGAGGGCGCGAGATGCACGAGCCGCCCATCCTTGCGCACCGCCGAATCGAAAGACACGACCTTGATGCCGCGCGCCATGGCCTTCTTGAGCACCGGCACCAGCGCGTCGGGGTCGTTGGCAGACACCACGATGGCCTTGACGTTCTGCGCGATCAGCGTGTTGATGACCTCGATTTGCCCCTCGGCCGTGGCCTTGGCGGGGCTGGCGAGCACGATCTCCACGCCGCCGAGCGCCTTGGCGGCTTCCTGCGCACCCTGATGGGCGGCAATGAAGAAGCCGTTGCCCGAGCTTTTCGCGACGAGGGCAATCTTGTCGGCGGCCAGCGCGCCCTGTGCGGCAAGGCAGAAGGCGGCTGCGGAAACGGCGAGTGTCAGCGTGCGGCGGCTAAGGGTCATGGCGCATTCCTGGAAAGAGGGCTCGAAGGCTGCCGCAGGCTATCCGTTCTTGCCCAGAGAATGTCGGCCCTGGCGCACAACGAGCAAGCTGTTGAGCGAAGTCCCTTGCGCGCGAGCCGCCCTATTGCGGCATCGTCGCCTGCGCGGACATGGCCTTCCCAGGCGTGCTGCCCTCCCCTTCGAATGGCCGAAGGCGAAAGGCCACGCGAACCGGCTCCAGCCGGGTGCGGTACTCCGCGTGAGGCTGGCCGACGAAGCTCCAGGAGTTGTCGCCGCCCACGCCCCACTGCGCCCCGTCGATCAGCAGCGTGCCGTGGTCGTGGGGAACGATGTCGCTGCTCTTCCAGGTGCCGGGGGCGCGGCGGTAGAGGTCGGTGTAGGGAAACGCGAGCGCGTTGGCCATCAGCAGCTGCTGGCCCTCCACGCGCAGGCCGCGGCCACCGCCGGAGACTTCGAGCCAGCGCACGTCGACCTTGTTGCCGGTGTCCTGCGGCCGCATGTAGTCGTGGTTCTGCTCGGCGATGGCGCCGCGCCAGAGGCCGACCGCAGCGCCCGTCTTGCGGTCGACATAGCTTTCATGCGGGCCGCGGCCGTACCAGGCCACCATGGTCAGGTCCTGCGGCATGTCGAACCACAGCCCGACGCGCACGGGCGGCGGCAGGTCGCTCTTGAGCGGCGTCAACACGCCCGCCACGTCAACGGAGCCGTCGCCGCGCATGGTGTAGGTGGTGACGAAGCGCGCCGCGCCGGCGCCCAGGCGATGGTCGACGACGACCTCCGCCCCGCCGCCGGGCAGGTGGCGGCTGGCGATGCCCCGGACCTGGCGTTCACGGGTCATCACCTTCCACGGCGCCTGCTGCGCGACCGTGCCCGTCAGCGTGTCGTTGTCGGTCTCGGCACGAACGAAGTTGGGCTGGCCGCCGCTCAGCAGCGGCGCTCCTGCCTTGCCGTAGCCGGTCAGCAGGCCGGTCTTGCGGTCGAGCGTCAGGGTCGCACCCGCGGCCGACAGGACCACGGCGTCGGCACTCTCCTTCAGCTCGACCGTGCCTTTTGCCGCTGTCGCCGCTGGTGCCGATGCGGCCAGGTATGGTGTCAGCGCGAACTGCTCCCAGCCGACGACGTAACCTTCCGGCGTCAGCGGCACGGCACCCGCCCTGGCCCTCGCGCGCACCGTGACGAGGTATTCCGCGCCCGGCTTGCGCCGGACGTTGGACAGCGGCAACTGCAACTTCTGCGTGGCCCGCGCCGCGGTCGACAGCCCGGGCAGCGGCCCCGAGGCGACGGCCACGCCGTTCTCCAGCAGCGCCCATTCGAAGGCAAAGCCCGACAGATCGCGGAAGTCGTGGCGGTTGCGCACGACGACCGTGCCTGCCTTGGCATCGAAGGCCTCGAACTGGACGGGCGAGTAGACCTTCTGCACTTCGTAGACATGCGGGTTGGGCGTGCGGTCGGGCTGGATCAGGCCGTCGCCGAACTCGATGTCGCCGCCCGGGTTGGGGCCGTACTCGCCGCCATCGCCCCAGTAGCGCCGTCCATCCTTCGTGGTGCGATACATCGACTGGTCCACCCAGTCCCAGATGAAGCCGCCCTGCAGCTTCTCGTACTTGTAGATCGTGTCCCAGTAGTCCTTGAAATTGCCGCCCGAGTTGCCTTGCATGTGGGCGTACTCGCACTGGATCATGGGCTGGGTGCGGGTCGGGTCGGTGGCCCAGTCAACCATCTTCTCGATGTCGTCGTACATCGGCGCGTAGATGTCGACATAGGCGTTGGGCTCATGGCGCCAGTCCACCGTGCCCCAACCCAGGTAGGAGATCAGCCGCGAGGGGTCACGCTGGCGCGCCTGCGCCGCCGCCTTCTCGAAGTTGGGGCCGAGGCCTGCCTCGTTGCCGAGGGACCAGAAGATCACCGACGGGTGGTTCTTGTCGCGTTCCACCATGTTCAGCACGCGGCTGACGTGCGCGCCTTCCCAGGCCGGGTCGAAGCCGAGCTGGATCTTGGCCCGCAGTTCCGGATGCTGGTGCCCGTAGCCCATGTAGGCATGGCTCTCGATGTTGGCCTCGTCCATCACGTAGAGGCCGTATTCGTCGGCCAGCGCGTACCAGAGCTCGGCATTCGGGTAGTGCGACGTCCGCACCGCGTTGATGTTGTTGCGCTTCATCAGCTCGATGTCGCGGCGCATCGACGCTTCCGACATCACGTGGAAGGTCTCGGGATCGTGCTCGTGGCGATTGACGCCGCGGATGACGATGGGCCGGCCGTTGACCATGACCAGGCCCTTCCTGATCTCGACCGTGCGAAAGCCGATGCGCTGCGGCGTCGCCTGGATGAGCCGGCCGTCGGCGTCGAGCACCTCGACCAGCAGCGTGTAGAGGTTGGGCGTCTCGGCCGTCCAGGGGCGAACGCCCGGCACGGGGGCGGACAGCGTCTCGGTGCGGGCCGCACCGGCCGCGACGGCAGCGGTCCGCGTCAGCACGACCTTGTCGCCCTCCAGCAAACTCATGCGCAGCGTCAGCGGGTGGGTGCGCGCGGTCAGCGCCACGTCGACCGACAGCGCGCCGTCGCGGTAGTCCTTGTCCAGGCCGGCATGGACGAACAGGTCGGTCAGCCGTGTCCTCGGCACGGCCTTCAGGTAGACCGAGCGCTCGATGCCCGAGACCCGCCAGAAGTCCTGGTCTTCCAGGTAGGACCCGTCGGACCAGCGATGGATCTGCATGGCGACAACGTTCTTCTGCCCCGGCTTCAGCAGCGCCGTGATGTCGAACTCGCTGGGCAGCTTGGAATCCTCCGAGTACCCCGCCTCGACGCCGTTCACCCAGACCCGGTAGGCCGAGCCGGCCGCACCGATATGCAGGATGACGTCCTGCGCCGACCAGTTCGCCGGCACCTCGAAGCTGCGCCGATACGAGCCCACCGGGTTGGTGGCGTGCGGGATCAGCGGCCGGTTGGCCGGGAAGGGATAGGTGATGTTGTTGTAGCGGGCCTGGTCGTAGCCCTCGGCCTGCCACATGGCCGGCACCTTGATGGTCTTCCAGCCCGAGATGTCGTAGCCGGGCTTCTCGAAGCCGCTGGGCACGTCGTCGGACGACGGCGAGAAGCTGAACGACCAGAGGCCGTCCAGCGTCTGGTAGCGGGTCGACCGCGCGGGGTTGCCGGCCAGCGCCGCTTCGCGGCTCTCGAACGGGAAGTGGGTCGCCGCGGCCGGCAGCTTGCCGCGCGCGTAGACCGCCGGATTCTCCCAGTCCGGCCGCGACGCGTCGACCTGCACTGCCTGCACCTGCGGTGCCTGGGCGCGCGCCGCGTCGCCCAACGTGACGCCCAGCAACGCCACGCTCACGCCGGCGATCAATCTCAGTTGCATGTGTATTTCCATCATCAAAGCTCGTTGATTTCCTTGTGGCGCGGCACCAGCGCCTTCATGGCGGCCCAGGCGGCCAGGTAGGCCAGCGCGCAGATGGAGAACATGATCATGTAGCCGGTGGACAGGTCGCCGCGCGCGCCGTAGGCGTCGAAGATCCAGCCGCCGAGCTTGGACACGGCCACGCCGCCCAGCCCGCCGGCCATACCGCCGATGCCGACGACCGAGCCGATGGCCCGCTTGGGGAACATGTCCGAGACGGTGGTGAAGAGGTTGGCCGACCAGGCCTGGTGGGCCGACGCGCCGATGCCGATCAGCAGCACGGGAAGCCAGTAGCTGATGGAGCCCAGCGGCTGGGCCAGCAGCACCACCAGCGGGAAGAAGGCGATCACGAGCATGGCGCGCATGCGGCCGTCATAAGGCTTGTAGCCGCGCTCCATGAAGTAGGTCGGAAACCAGCCGCCGCCGATGCTGCCGATCATGGTCATGCTGTACAGCACCGTCAGCGGCAGCGCGATGTCCGTCGTGCTCATGCCGTACTGGCCGGTGAGGTATTTGGGCAGCCAGAACAGGTAGAACCACCAGACGCCGTCGGTCAGGAATTTGCCGACGACAAAGGCCCAGGTCTGGCGATGCGCGAGCAGCCGGAACCACGGCACCTTGGCGCCCTCTACGGCAGGCGCGGTGGCCTCGCGGTCGCTGTTGATGTAGGCCAGCTCCGCCGCACCCAGTCGGCGCTGCCGGGACGGTGCATCGTAGAAGGTGAGCCACAGCGCGACCCACAGGAAGCCGATGGCGCCGATGGCGATGAAGGCCATCTGCCAGCCCCAGGTGACGGCGATCCACGGCACGGTCAGCGGCGCCAGGATGGCGCCGACGTTGGCTCCCGAATTGAAGATGCCGGTGGCGAATGACCGCTCCTTCTTGGGGAAGTATTCGGCGGTGGCCTTGATGGCCGCGGGGAAGTTCCCGGCCTCGCCAAGGGCCAGCACGGCGCGCGACACCATGAAGCCCGCCACCGACACCGGCAGCCCGACACCAAGGGCCACCAGCATGCCGCCAATGGGCACGGAGAGGGCATGCATCATGGCGCCGAGCGACCAGACGACCACGGCGATGGCGAAGGCGCGCTGGGTGCCGATCGCGTCGATGAACCGGCCCGCGAAAAGCATCGAGATCGCGTAGCCGAACTGGAACACCGCGGTGATGTTGGCGTAGTCCGTGTTGGACCAGCCGAACTCTTTGGACAGCGCCGGCGCCAGCAGGCTCAGGACCTGGCGGTCCAGATAGTTGACGGTGGTGGCGAAGAACAGCAGCGCACAGATGGTCCATCTGTACTTGCCGATGACTTGCGGGTTCATGTTCAGTCCTCTGTTCACTCAGCAACCAGTTTGTCACCGACGAACACGCGGTAGCGGCGGATTCGGCCGGTGACGCCGTCCGGCCCCTGGCGAGGTGTGTAGCGCAGGCCGGCGATGTCGGCCGGCGCGCCGAGGTCGATGATGAGGCGCGGCGGACCGGAGGGGCGAACGGTACCGCTGTAGGCCGTGTGCCAATAGTCAGTCGCCTGACCGTTGATGGCATTCAGCGCGCCGCCGTCTTCCTTGCGCGCCTCCTCGCTGCTGGCGTAGGCGATGGTCCAGGCCGTCTGGTTCAGCGGCTTGCCCTGCGCGTCGAGCAGCGCGAGTTCGGCTATTGCCGCATGGGGCTTGCCGTCGAAGCTGTCGAGCACCTCGATGCAGAGCTGGCGGCCGCGTGCGGGCTCGGCAAAGCGCACGTCCTGCGTGGCCGGGCCGCTGGCGAACTGCCCGGCATGCACCGGCGTCAACCCCGCCAGACGTGGGCGCGCCTTGCTGGGCGGCCGCGCCAGGTCGAGCTCCGGCCGCAGTTGGTCGAGCACGGGCGCGGTCTTGCCTTCGATGCGATTGGCGCGCGGCTCGGTCAGGTCCAGCACCACGACCTCGTTGCGGCCGGCCTTGATCCACGGGCCCGGCAGATACATCGTCTGCGTCGGGCCGATGCTCCAGTAGCGCCCCAGGCAGCGGCCGTTGATCCAGACGATGCCCTGGCCCCAGGCCGACATGTCCAGGAATGTGTCGGCCGGCGCCGCCGCGTCGAAGCTGCCGCGCCAGAAGGCCGGTCCGGCAGTTTTCTTGGACTGCCAACGCAGCGGCGGCAGGTCGCCGTCGGCGCCAAAGTCGATGGCGCGGATCTCCCAGCCCTTGAGTTCCTGCGTCTCGGTCTTCGACGTGCGCAACATGACCGGGCCCTGCAGGCCCTTGCGGTCGTGGACCTCCATGCCGAAGTTCACGCGGGCAATCGTGTACAGCAGGATCTCGACCATGGTGTCGCGGCTGCGCGCGGGGATGTCGACGCTGAAGCGGCGGTAGCGCGTGTCCATCGTGCCGGCCAGGCGGCCGCCGACGAAGACCCAGGCCAGGTCGCGCGCGTTCGCGGCCTCCAGCTTGCCGGCGGGGCCGGCCGGCAGCGTGACGCGATAGGCAACCAGCCCGCGGCTGATGTCGTAGTGCTCGATGTTCCTGGGCGACTCGGCGGCAATCGCTTGCGCCGGCAGATTGGCGAACACCGGCGCCGTCTCGGTGAGGGTGAACGAAGGGATCGCCATCACCGGCAGCCGGGCCGGCGGGTCGGGCAGCACCTCGCCCGGCTTCAGGTGCTTGGCCAGGCAGTCGCGGTAGGTGCGGAACTTGTCGCCCACCCAGCCTGCCTCGCCGATAGGCGCGTCGTAGTCGTAGCTCGTCGTGTCGGGGCGGAAGGGCCGGTCACAGCCTCCCCAGAGGCCGAACGTCGTGCCGCCATGGGCCATGTAGAGGCTGAACGAGCCGTTGGCCTTCAGCATGGTGTCGATGTCCTGGATGGCGCGGGCGTTGTCGCCGCGCTTGTGCGGCGAGCCCCAGGTGTCGAACCAGCCGGAGTAGTACTCGCCACACATCAGCGGCCCCTTCTGCAGCGCCGCCAGCGCCTTGAAGCCGGTCGCTGGGTCGCTGCCGAAGTTGGCCACGTTGAACAGCTCCGGGATGTGCGTCTTGCCGAGCGCGTTGGTCGGGTTGCACTGGAACAGCGGCACGTCAAAGCCACCGTCCAGCACGGCCTGGCGCATCACGCGCATGTAGTCCTTGTCGTCGCTGAGGAAGCCGTATTCGTTCTCCACCTGCACCATCAGGATGGGGCCGCCCTGGCTGACCTGCATCGGCGCCAGCACCCGGCCGACCTCCCTGAACCAGCGCCGCACCGGTTGCACGAAGGCGTCGTCGCGGCTGCGCAGGAAGGCATCACCGGGGTGCTTCAGCAGCCACCACGGCAGGCCGCCCATCTCCCATTCGGCGCAGGCGTAGGGGCCGGGGCGCAGGATGACCCACAGGCCCTCGGCCTGTGCCTGCCTGCAGAACTCCGCCGCGTCGCGCTGGCCTTCCCATTGGTATTGGCCTTCGCGCCATTCGTGGAAGTTCCAGAACAGGTAGGCGCACACCGTGTTCATGCCCATGGCCTTGATGGCCTGCAGGCGGTGCTTCCAGTACTCGCGCGGCACACGGGCGAAGTGCATCTCGCCGCAGCGGATCTGCAGCGGCTTGCCGTCGAGCAGGAAGTCGCTCTCGCCGATGGCAAAGCGCGGTGCTTCTGCCTTGGCCGCGCTGGCAGGCGAAGCGTTCAGCAGCAGCGTCGCGCCGGAGGCGGCAGCGCCGAGCAGTCGACGACGGGGAAGAAGAACAGTCATGAGGGGTCCTGATTTCTTGTACGGCTGGCCTGAACAAAAAAACCCTGCCTCACGGAGACAGGGTGAAAGGCGTGCGCACGGGCGCCGCCTGGAGAACTGTGCTGGCTTGCTAGAACGCCACCCGCACACCCACGTTGAAGCGGCGGCCGACGTCCTCCAAGGTCAGGAACTGCGACTCGTTGTTCGCGTATTCGTGCATGCGTTCGTTGTTCAGATTGATCGCGTCGGCATACAGCGAAACCGTCGGCGTGACGTTGTAGCGCACGCTGGCATCGGCCTGCCCATAGGCCGCGCGGGTGCGCGGCAAGGTGCTGCCGCCGCCGCAGTCGACGGAGAAGTGGTTGCGCCAGTTGTAGCTCAGCCGCGCCTGGAAGCGGCTGTCCTCATAGAACACCGAGCCGTTGTACGACTGCTTGGACAGGCCGGGATAGCCACAACTGGCGACGCCGCCTTCCCGCGTGGCATTCGCATCCACATAGGTGAAGTTGGCCGCGATGCCGAAGCCCTGCAGCAGACCGTTGTTGGCGTCGAACGCGTACTGACCGGCCAGCTCCAGGCCCTTGATCTTGCCTTGCTGCCCGTTGCGGATGCGGGTGTCGTGCGCGATCTCGGGGAACTGCGGCAATTGGATGTCGACCAGCCGGGATTCGAGAAAGTCGGTGACCTTCTTTTGGAAGACCGCCGCGCTGAGGTAGTTGGTCTTGGACAGATACCACTCCAGCGACGCGTCCAGGTTGGTCGAGCGCATCGGCTTGAGATAGGGGTTGCCGCCGCCGGTCTGCACGTCCCCAAAACGGCCACCGTACCAGTTGCTCACGCCCATCTGGTTCAGCGTCGGGCGCGTCAGTGTCTTGGAGGCCGCCAGGCGCAGCACGAGGTCGCGAGTCAGGTCGAGTTTGAGGTTGGCAGAGGGCAGCAGGTTGTTGTAGCTGTTCTCGACCGAGTTCACGCTGTCGGGGCCGTAGTTCAGGATGTAGGTCGTGTCGTTGGGGCTCTTGACGGCCGACAGCAGCACCCGGCTGATGCCGATCGACGTGGAGTTCACGTGCACATACCGCGCGCCCACATTGCCCGACCAGCCGTCGCCCTCCCACTTGCTGTCCACGAACAGGCTGGACACCTTCTCCTTGACGGCCCACATCGACGGCCTGGTGTAGTCGATGGCCATCGGGCCGTTGGGGTACTTGGTCTTGTCGCCGTAGAGCGCCGGATCGTTGGACTGCGCGATCAGCGACGGCTGGTTCAGGTAGGCCATGTAGGCGTAGGGGTCGAACCTCAGGAAGGTCGACGGCATCGCGCCTTCCGCGCCCAGGATGTTGTCGAGCTTGCTCACCGTGAACAGCGAGGCCGGCAGCGACACGTGATAGCCGCTGAACGCGTTCCACGAATCGCTGTTCCATTGGGTGCGGTCCACCTTGCGGCGCGAGGCCGCGAGGCCGAACTGCAGCCCCTTGAAGTAGCCGATCTCGTGATCCCAGCCCAGGTTGACGCGGCCTTCCTTCAGGTCGTCGCCGTTGCGGATCTGGCCGTAGGCAACAGCGTGGGCACGCACGGCGGCGGGGTCGGAGAGGCTGTCGCCGAAGTGGATGGTGGGCGTGCCGTCAAAGGTCAGCGTGTCGCCGTTCTTGGGCACCATGCCGGCGACGATCCACATGTCGGGCGTCCCCGAGGTCGTGCGCGACGTGGACAGGTCGGCTTCCAGGTTCCACTCCGGCGCCAGCGCCCACTTGGCATTGCCACCGAAGGCCTTGGTCGTCGACAGCCGGTCGCCGGCCTTGACGATCATGTCGTTGGAGTTCGCTTCGCCGAGCAGCTTGCCGGGGCCGGCAATCTCCGGGTTGTTGGCAAAGAACGTGGAGCCCGGCCGCAGGAAGCTGGTGATCTGGTTGTCAGCGTTGAACTTGACGCCGAGCTGGGTGGGGTTGTTCCAGTCGCTGACCGCGATGACGTCGTTCTTCTGGTCCAGCCGCGAGTACAGCGCATCGGCCGTGAGCTTGAGCGCCGAGCTCGGGTTGAACTGGACGGTGCCCGCGGCCACCAGGCGCTTGCGGCGCTCGTTCTCCTCCTGGAACCCGAAGCTCTGCGGGATGTAGAGCTTCTTGACCGTCACGTCAGCCATCGTCAGGTTCTTGGAATTCAGGTCGCCGTTGATCAGCGTCACGTCCTTGTAGTTCCACGCGTCGTTGACGGCCTTGGTCTGCTTCGAGGCACGGTCGGTGTACGACAGGGAACCGCTGACGCCGAAGCTGCGGTCGTCGTTCGCGAACGAGTACATCGCGCTCGCGTTGGGCGTCTTTTTCTTGGAGTTCGAATCGTAGGACCCGGACAGGTTCACCACCGCGCTGTGGCCTTTGCGGCCCAACAGCGGCCGCGCCGTTTGAATATCGACCGTGGAGCCAATGCCGCCCTCGGGCAGGAAGGGCTGCGCCGTCTTGTAAACCAGCGCCTTCGAGATGAGATCGGGCGACAGCAGGTCGAACGAGAACTCACGGCCACCGGTATCGCTGGTCATGGTTCGGCCGTTGACGAGCACATTGTTGAACTCCGGCCCCAACCCGCGAACAGAAATATACCGGCCCTCGCCGTTGTTGCGCTGGATCTGCACGCCGGTGACGCGCTGCAGCGATTCGGCGATATTCGTGTCGGGGAATTTACCGGCGTCTTCCGCGGACACCGCGTCGACGACGCCGTCCTGCATGCGCTTGGTCGCAACTGACGATTCCAGCGAGGCCCGAATACCAGTGACGACGACCCGTTCGAGGTCCTGCTTCGCCGCTTCTTGCGCATACAGCGGGGAGGCCAGCCAAAATTGGCTGATCAAACCGGCGATGACGGTTTTTGCGAAATTCTTTGACCGCATGGTTGTCTCCGTGAGGTGGGTATGTTTGGCAGGCGAAATAAAATGCGTTCGTCTGCCGCTTTATTGATACCAATCATTACACCGCTCGCAGTGGATTACACCTGAACAGGTAATGTCGAAAGGCTAGCACCGTTGAATATTCAATTCGTATGCCGTTTCGCCTTCGCCCCATCCAAAGTTCGTATAGCTGGAATAAACATATAGTTACGGAGCGGCGCTTTTTAGGGCGCGGGCTTTCCCGTCGCTCCGGGTTTCCGGCGCCACTGCAGCACTCGCACCTTGCTGGTCGAGACGTTGGCGGCGCCCTCGCCGTCCACTTGCTGCACGGTCTGCAGAAACAGGTTCAATTCCCCCTGCTGTCGCCACAACTCGGTGTCGAAGCTGGGTTCCCAGGCGCCGGCGGAATCCGCGGTCAGGTCGTGCACGGTCCAACGCGGGGTACTGAAGTCGGCTATGCGGGCGACCGACACCCGACTGCCCCGCTCCTCGTCGCGAAACACCAGCAGCGCCGTGGGCTCACCACCTCCCAGGCTCACCATGATTTGCGGGCGTGACACGGGGATCGCCTTGGTCCCCACGCCGCTGAGCGAGAACGGCGTGCGCCGAAAGTCCAGCTCCAGTTCCCGCCAGGCACCACCGCGGCGGTAGACCACCTGGTACTGCGGCACCGTGCGGCCCGCGCGCCGCCAGTAGCTGGCGATGTAGGGGTTGCCGTCCTGGTCGGCCGACATCGAGGTCTGGTTGATCAGTTCGCTGTTCTGCGGGATGTGCGCGGCGACCTCGGCGCTGGACAGCGTGATGGGCAGCGCGCAGGGCCGGCCGTCGGAGGTCTCCCAGCTGCGGCCACCGTCGCGCGAGCGGGCATAGGCCAGGTCGTGGTTGCTGGCGACGTCCGGCGATTCGCGCCAGACCCAGGACAGATGCAGGGTGCCGCGGTGGTCGAGGAAGGCTTGCCAGTAGGCGTTGCGCTTGCCTTCCCCACTGATCAGGTTGCCGTGCAGCCGTGTCCACTTTTGCGTGGCGACGTCGTAGCGGTTGAGCACCAGGTTGCCCCGGCCGGAACCGCCGTCCCGGTAGAAGAACAGCAGATTGCCGTCCGGCTGGCGATGGAACTCGGGATAGGACACGGAGGCCTCGCCCTGCCCCGTCATCGGCATCTCGGCCGTCATTTCCAGCGCACCGGGCCGCAGGCTGCGCGCATAGCGCAGCGCACTGTTGTGGTGGTCCCAGGCGAGATGCAGAAAGCCGGCGCCATCGACCATGATGCTGATGCTGTTGTGGGCATCCAGCGCGTTGCCTTGGTAGGGCGTGGCCTTCAGCTCCCAGGCGCCGCTGCCGAGCCGGCGCTTGCCCAGCACCACCCGGGCCTGCGGGTCGTAGAAGGCGATGTACTGCATGTCGCCATGGGTGACGAGGGAGTTCTTGCGGAACACCACGGCGTTGACGGAGTTGCGCGCCCAGCCCTCACCGACGTCGACCACGCGGACATCGCCGTCGCGAATATCGCCATCGCGCGGCGGAGCCGCGCAGCCGGCGGCCCATGCCGCCACCAGGACTGCAAGCCAGTTCCGCATTCGTTCAACCGCCGCGTTCAGAACCTGCCGCGCAGGCCGATCTTGAAGGTGCGACCGTCGTACTTCGCATAGTCCATGCGGGTCTTGTTGCCCAGGCCGTATTGGCCGGTGGCATCTTCGAAGTAGTCGTAGGCCAGCGTGTTGGACAGGTTCAACCCCTCCACGCGGATCTCCAGCGAGTCGTTGATCTTGTAGCTGACGTTGGCGTCCAGGTAGCCGCGGCCGGCGCGCCAGCGGATCAGGTCGTCGCCGTTGTTCTTCGGGTTGTCGCTGTGCAGCGAGCGGCCCTTGTAGTTGTAGGACGTGCGGAAAGCGAATGGGCCGTTCTCGTAGTACAGCGTGGTGCTGTATGCGTACTTGGGCACGGAGTTCACGTCGATGACGCTGCCCCCATTGGTCGTCCACACCGCGCTGTTGAACGGGTTGATGTGCGTGTAGCTGGCCAGCGCGCCCAGGCCCTTGAAGGGTTCGGGCAGGAAGGTGAAGGCCTGCTGGTAGGCCAGCTCGAAGCCCTTGAGCGTCTGCTTGCCGGCGTTGCTGTAGGTCTTCAGCGTCATCGGCAGCTTGGGATCCACCTTGCCGTTGGCGTCCTGGAAGATGGCGCCCAGCGCCGTGTCAGGCAGGCCCAGCGCGCCGAAGGTGGTTTGCACGCTGTTGCTCGTGGTGGCGTCGGTCAGTTCCTTGCGGAACAGGGCCGCCGACAGCATGCTGCCCTTCTGGAAATACCACTCCAGGCTGGTGTCGAAGTTCTTGGACTTTTGCGGACGCAGGCTGGGATTGCCGGCCGTTGCGGTGTTGTCGAACGGGTTGGGGATGACCGTCTGCGCCGCGATGATGGACAGCGCCTGGCGGCTCAGCGTCTTGCCCCAGGAGGCACGCCAGGTCAGGTTGTCGGTCAGGTCCAGGGCCGAGCTGAAGGCCGGCAGCACGCTGGTGTAGGAGCCCTTCTCCTGGTTCGGCGCGTAGGTGAGGCTGGCACCCTGCTGCTTGAAGTTGTCGATCAGCGTCTCGGTGCGCGCGAAGCGCACGCCGGCGTTCAGGCGCAGTTCCCGGTCGAACACCTGGCCCCGGAAGTCGGACTGCACGAAAGCCGTGGACACGTTCTCCTGCGCCTTGAAGCTCTGCGCCGGCGTGAAGGTCGCCTCCGAGTTGAGGGCCAGCGGGTCGAAGGTGGAGTAGGTGTAGGCGCGGGTGAAGGTACCCCAGGCGTGCGGCCAGCCGGCACCCATGTCAAGGTTGCCGATCGGCAGCACGGAGGTCATGCCCGATCGCAGGCCTGCCGTGCCCAGCGTGTTGAGCTTGGCGGTGGCGGCGGATGTGCCGTTGCGCTTGTTGATCTCCTTGGAGGTCTCAGAATAGGCCAGGCCGGCCTTCAGGTGGCCGGTCCAGTCGCCGGCGAGGGCGTAGTCCCAGTCGGCGACGACGCGGCCCTGGTTGCTCTTGTCTGTCTCACGAGTCCAGCCGGTACCGATGCCGAAACCCTGGAAGTTGGCGGGGTCGGTGTAGCTGGTCGGCGAGGACAGCGACGGGTAGACGTGGTCGCTGCCGTAGTCGATGGTGGAGTCGACACCGAAGATCTGGCCGGACAGGGTGTCCTGGTAGCTCAGCGCCTTGCTGTTGTTGGTGCTCAGCTGGCCAGTCAGCACCAGTTTGTCGCTGACGCTCCAGCGGGCATTGGCGGCCACGTAGCCGAACTTGGTTTCGTCTTCGCTGTAGGTCGCTCCGCTGCTGTAGGACGTATTGCCGAAGGTGCCGGTCAGCAGGTTGGACGCGGGGTCGATCTTGACGTTCAGCGGAATGAAGCCGTTGTTGCCGCTCTGGCCCGCCGGCTTGGTGCGGTCGGTGGTACGGCTGTTGCGGATCAGCAGGCCGAAGTAGATCTCGTCGCGGGTGTTCTTCAGCTTGGAATAGAGCGTGTCCAGGCTGAAGTTCAGCGTCGGGGTCTTGAACTGCAGCGAGCCCACCAGGCCGTCGCGGGTGCGGTCATTGGCCGAACCGTAGAAGCGGTAGATGCGGGGCAGCAGTGCGTTGTCGACCTGGGCGCGGGTGTAGCTGCCGAGGTTGGCGCGCGGGCTGTCGTAGTCCAGCGCGAAGGCGAAGTTGCCCTTCACGGGACTCTGGCTGGCGCGGGCCGAGCTGTTGTAGCCACCGGTCGCCTCAAAGCCTGAGCGGTCGTTCACCGCGGCGGCGTGCGACACGCCAATCAGCGCGCCCCAGTCGCCCCAGGTGTTGGAGTACAGCGCGAAGCCCATCGGGTCCGTCTTGCCGGACGTGGTGTTGTACGACGCCGTCACGCCATAGCGGATGGTGCGCTTGGGGTTGTCGAAGGGGCGCGGCGTCTGCAGGTCCACCACGCCGCCCATGCCGCCTTCGTTCAGCTCTGCCAGCGGCGACTTGTAGAAGTCCACACGGCCGAACAGTTCGGACGCGAACACGTCGTAGTTGAAACCGCGCACCGCCGAGCCGATGGTGGAAGTGGACACGGTATTGACGAGCGCGCCATTCAGCGTGGTGACGGTGTACTCGGTCGGCAGGCCGCGGATGGAGATGCGCTGCCCCTCACCCGAACTCTCGTCACGGTTCAGGATGATGCCCGGCACGCGCTGCAGCGATTCGGCCACGTTGGCCTCGGGGAACTTGCCGATGTCCTCGGCCACGATGGAATCGCGCACGCCGATGGCCTGCTGCTTCAACGCCATCGACTTCTCGAGACTGGCGCGGAAACCGGTCACGACCACGGTCTCGAGTTTCTGGCCGTCGGGCTTGGCGGCGGCGTCTGCGGCGTCGGGCGCTTTTTCGGCCGCTTGGGCGGGCGCCGCAGCCTGAGCCGCGGCGTGGCCGTAGGCGGCGGCAAGCGCCATCGACACGGCCGAGCAAATCAGGGTTTGTTTCATGTCTCTCTCCATGCCTCAAGGGCTTTTGTCATCAATGTGACTACAAGTTGTTTTTATATCGGCGATGGCTGGATCAGCTTGCTCATCGCAGATTCATTTCGATAACAGCAATATGTGACAACGTTACCATGCGAGCCCCAAAAAAATAGGCTCATGAAACCCTCCAAGGCGCTTACAGCGCAGCATGTGATCACGCTTCCTCGGCCCTTAGTTACGGTATGGTAACGTTGCCTCATCGATCTTGAAAGTTGCTTTGGTGCGACATTGCAGGATCATCACCAATGTTCTCGAAGACAGTCAGGGATGCTTGGCAATCTTGGTGACTATCAAACTAGGGGTGTCACGGCCTCGCCCCGTTCAGCTTAGTCTCCACGGCGCGAAAGGAGCTATGAATAAGGCGCCGCGAGATATACAAAATTTCAGAGTCAAAGCACATCGCAGGATGCCACCGGGAAAACATGGCTACTCCGCGCCGAATTCGACCCGGATCGGCGATGCGACGCGCTTGCGGTAGGCCTCCACATAGCCCTGCCAGGCTTGCGCCGTGGGGATCTCACCCGACCAGTCGACCGCGGCGCCAAGGTAGTAGCGCAGCGGCTGGCCGGTCTTGGCCTTGACGAGGATCAGTTCGTTGTCGGGATCGGCCGCGTAGCCGTCTGCACCCGGCAGCAGGATGGCGACACCAAAGTCACCCGCACTGCGCTGGCGCACCCATTGCATCAGCGTGTCCGGGGCACGGTAAGCAGCGACCGTCGGCGCCTGCTCGGGATAGGCCGGCTTCTTGTTGAGACCCAGCGCGACCGTGAGCGTCTGCGGCGTGGCAGTGCTGAAAGTGCTTTCGACCGTGTCGAAAAGATGGCCCGCGTCGACGGTGAACCGCTTGACTTCGCTGACCGCCACACCGCCCGCGTCCCACTTGTCGTAGGTCAACTCGAAAACGGCACGGACGGGCCCGTTCGTGACGACGCGCCACGCCGAATAGTTGCGGCTGACGAACAGCCGGCTGCCATTCCAGATGCCCGTGCCGCCCGCGCCGCGGGTGCGGCCGACGGCGTACATGTCGAGCCCTTCGCCCTCGTCCTTGTGATAGTGGTCGTGGCCCTTGTTGTACCAACGGTCGACGATGAGATAGGACGGCCGCTTGAACCAGATGTCGACGCCGCTCGTGACGAGGACTTCCTTGTCGCTGCCGGGTGGCGCCGGCGCGGCCAGCGCCTGGCCGTAGGTGCGGTGGCCGATCTTGTCGTTCTCCCAGGCGAAGTCGTCGAGGCGCTCGGGGACATAACGGGCGAATGCCTTGACGGGAAACGGCGGCGCGACCGTCGTTGCCTTCTCGACGGTGAAGCGTGCGCTCTGCTCGTCAACGGCGAAGTCATGCTGGAAGATCAGCTCCCCGTAGGCGATGCCTTCGTTCTTCGGGTCTTTCGCCAACGGCGCCACGTTGGTGACTTGGTAGGGCAGCAGGTTGCCACCGGCATCGCGCACAGCGAGCTGATGCAGCAGTGCCCCGGGCAGGCGCCGGGCCACTTCGGACCAGGGGACCGCGATCGTCTCGGCCGGCCGCGCGGCCTTCAGCTCGTGCCGAACAGTGACGACCAGGCGCTCCGCCGCGCCGGCGCCCAGCGCGTTCAAGGCCAGCCAAACAGCGAGGATCGCCCGCTTCATCAGTAGCCCACGGCGTAGTCTTTGGGGAAGCGGTTGCTGCTGAACGCCTTCTTCTGCGTCCAGTCCTGCGCCGGCGCCGTCCAGTAGGAGTCGGTCGCGGGCAGGCCCAGCGCGAGCAGGCCCGCCGCGGCGATGTACATGCTGCCGTTGTTGGAGTACCAGTCCCCCAGTTCAGGCTGATGGCCGCGAAAGCCGATGGTCAGGAAGCCGTCCTTCGTGAAGTTTCCGGGGCCGTCCCAGATCGCCACGTGCGCGGCGTGCAAGGCCGAGCGCACCTGCCCCTCGGGCAACGATGCCGGCAGCTGCTTGCGCCAGGCCAGCAAGGCCAGCGGCTGGAACACCGCGGTGCGGTAGGTCAGCGAGCGGCCGATCGGCGGGTAGCTGCCTTGCGGGCCCACGAAGCGCTCCAGGTGCTCGCAATAGCGCTGCGCGCGCTTCGTGGCCTGCGCCAGCAGATCCTCGGGCTTGGCGTTCCAGAACGGCCCCTTGCTGGCCACCAGCACCTCGAGGATCTCAAGCAGCATGGGGTACATGACGTAAGAGCAGTAGTAGTCGAAATGGAAGTCCTGGCCGTCCTTGATCCAGCCGTCGCCGACATACCACTCGTTGATCTTGCGGATGGCCCCGTTCATGCGCATCGGGTCGGATTCCTCGCCGATGGACAGCAGCCAGGCCTCGTTCATCGCCGCGAACAGCAGCCAGTTGATGTAGGGCACCTCGATGCGACGCAGGCCCTTGATCTCGGCCACGATGCGGCCCTTGGTGGCCGCATCCAGCGGCTCCCACAACACCTTGGGCGCGCGCATCAGGGCGTTGGTGAAATAGGCCGAATCCACCAGCGCCTGGCCATGCCCCTTCCAGGTCAGGTAGTCCGGGCTCTTGGGGTCGACCGCGTTGGCGTAGCTCTGCAGCGCCTGTTGTTGCAGGCGCTGGCGCAGCTTGCCCTCGGCACTGTCATCCGCCGGCAGCGCGAGCCACGGCGAGATGCCCGAAATCAAGCGACCGAAACATTCGAGGTAGGCGACGGAAGGGTCGCGGCCATCCCAGGTGGGGCTCAGTTCGAGCGCGAACTTCTTTTTCAGCTCGCCTTTGGACATCAGGCCCATCACCGGCTCCGCCATCTGGCGCAGCAGGTTGAGCATGTAGGCACGCTCCTGCCCAGGCGCAGCGGCAGTCGCAGCAGTCGCCGCAGCTGCCGCCTCGCTGGTGGCCAACAGGGCCGGCACGGACGGCCCCAAGGCCGCAGCGCGCATGAAATTTCGACGTTGCACTTTGTCTCCTGGCTGCGCCGTTATTTGTCGAGCAGACGGACCATTTCAGCCCCCGCCAGCAGGAAGGCGCCGACGCCGAAGTGCGACGTGGAATTCTGGTCTACCACCTGCCCCGGAATCGCGCGGTCGCCGATCGGCTGCACATACCCCAGCTTGCCGTCGGGCTGCAGGGCCACGGTTGTCAGGTAATGCCAGCCGCGCTGCGCCGCAGGCAGATACCGGTCACGCGGCAGCAGGCCATTGTTGATGCCCCACAGCAGCCCGTAGGTGAAGAAGGCCGTCCCGCTGGTCTCGGGGCCCGGCGCATGGGCCGGGTCCATGAGGCTGCGCGTCCAGTAACCCTCGGGTTGCTGCAGCGGCAGCAGCGCCGCAGCCATGTCCTGGAGGCGCTGCACGTACTCACCGCGGTGCGGATCGTCCTGCGGCAATTCCGACAGGACCCTGGCAAGCGCCGCAAATGCCCACCCATCGCCGCGGGACCAGAAGTCCTTCTTGCCGTTGACGCTCTTGTGCTGCGGGAACACGTATCTCGCGTCCCGGTAATAGAGCTTCTCCTGCGCGTCGTACATGATGCTGTTGGCGTGGCTGTAGTACTCGAACATCTTGTCGAGATACTGGCGATTGCCGGTGGCCTTGTACATCTTTGTCATGACCGGCATGGCCATATACAACCCATCCACCCACCACCAATAGTCCTTGTTGGGGGTGCTCATCTGATATTCCATCACCTCGCGGGCGCGGGCAATCTTGCGCGGGTCCTTCTCCAGTTGATAAAGATCCGCGTAAACCTGAAAGCAGATCTGCCAATCACCGAATAGCACGTGCTCCGGCGTTTCGCCGTAGGTGTATTTCCAGGTCGATTTATCCTTGGACCGCGCGCCCGCCCATTGGTTGTATTCGGCCCAGGTCTCGGTATAGCGCCGATAACCTTCATTGCCGGTCACCCGGTAGGCTTCCATATTACCGGTGTGATAGGCCGCCACATTCCAGAACGGGCTGTCTTGAGCAGGTGCGCGCGCTTGCCAGTAGGAATTGACCTTGTCGATCGCCGCAATCACTTCACCGCGATTGCTGCCGTTCTGAGCGGGCGCGCCCGCACATCCACCCAGAGCAATGCCCAGCGTCAATAACAAGCCGCTCACGCAATTCTTCAGTTTCATCAGCATCGATCCGTTGAACGCACGGAGCAATTCCAATGCGTCGACTTGGTCGGCGCAGCCCGCCGGTTGGCTGCTGCGGCCATAGAGTATGGTTACGTTAGCATATCAAGCCGAAATCACAAAGAAATTTGCACGACCGGCAAGCTTTTCCGACTGCGTCAACGAATGTGGTATCGTCACCACATTCTGGTATTCCATCTCAGCGTCGATCTATGCCAAAACCCAGCAGGCTCAGTGAAGTAGCGAAGTTGGCCGGTGTCGCGCCCATCACCGCATCGCGTGCAATCCGCGGCACGGGCTACGTCTCGGAAGATGCACGCGCACGCGTCATGGAGGCTGCGGCCAAGCTGAACTACTCGCCCGACATGGTGGCGCGACGCATGCGCGGCGAGAAAAGCCGGCTCATCGGCATCTTCGTGAACAACTTCGGCTCACTGGTGCTGCACGAGATCACCAAGGAGATCAGCAACGAAGCGCGTGCCCGCGGCTACGACATCCTGCTGTTCAACGCCGACCGTTTCGACGCCCCAGGCCGCGCAGACACGCGCGACATGCTGGCCAACCTGTGCGCCGGCCTCATCCTGCCCATGCCGAACGTCGAGGATGCCTACCTCGGCGAACTGGAACACCGCCAGTTGCCCTGCGTGTTCGTCAACTTCGATGCGCGCGCCATGGGGCTGCCCGTCGTCGTGGTCGAGAACCGCAAGGGCGCCCGCACGGCAGTCGAGCATCTGCTGTCGCTGGGGCACCGTCGCATCGCGTTCATTGCCGGCTCCCACTACACGGGCCAGAGCACCGAGCGGCAGGCGGCCTATGTCGAAGCCCTGAACGAAGCCGGCATCGCCGCCGACCCTGCGCTGATCGTTCCGGGTCGTTTCGTCCAGACCGGCGGCTACGCGGCCACCGTGCAGCTGCTGGACCTGCCGGAGCCGCCCACCGCCATCTTCGCGGCCAACGACGAGATGGCGTTCGGCGCCATCGACGCCATCCACAGCAAGGGGCTGCGCGTTCCCGAAGACATCTCGGTCGTGGGTTTCGACGACATCGCCATCTCCAGCCACATCCACCCGCCCCTGACGACGATGCGCCAGCCGCTGGTCGAACTCAGCGCCTGCGCGGTACGGGAACTCGTGGCGCTGATCGAGGGCCAGGGCATCGCAGCGAAGAAGATCGCCCTGCCGCTGGAACTGGTCGTCCGCAAATCGACCGGCCCCGTGGCGCAGCGCGGCTGACATGAATCGCGCACTGGCTGCGAGAGCTGGGGCGGCTGTGCCGCTCAGCCTTGTCGGGCTGGGCGCCCTGCTGCTCTGGCTGCTGTGCGGCGATTTCGGCGTCTCGATGCGCGACCGCGCTGCCGTGCCCAGCGCACTGGAGCTGCTGCGCCGGCACGCGGCGTCTGACACGACGATCTCGCTGCTGCTGTCCACGGTGCCCGCCGCCTTGAGCTTGCTGTTGGTACCCCTGGCCGGCTATCACTCGGACCGCTGCCGCAGCCGCCTTGGCAGGCGCAAGCCCTTTCTGATGGTTGCAGCGCCCACCGGCCTCGTGGCCATGGTGGGCCTGGCTGCCTCACCCACGCTGGCGGGCTGGCTTGATGCTGCACTGGGCGGCTGGTCACCCGGCCTGCACAACTGCCGACTCGCGCTGTTCAGCCTGTTCTGGGCCGCATTCGACTGTGCCGCCATCAGCGCTTTCTCGCTGTTCAACGGCCTCGTCAATGACCTCGTGCCCGCGGGCCTGCTCGGTCGCTTCTTTGCGGTGTTCCGCATCGTCAGCCTGACGATCGGCATCGCGTATCACAACTGGATCTTCGCGCTCACGGATCACCATCTGCGCGAGGTCCTGTTGGGCGTCGGCCTCTTCTTCTGCCTGCCTATCCTCGCGATGGCGTTGATGCTGAAGGAGACACCCTTGCCGCCCGACGCCGCGCCCGCTGACAAGACGGAGCCCCGGCTGAGATTTCCCCTCGACCACGTGCTGGCCTGCTTTCGCCATCGCTCCTATGGGTGGGCCGTCGCCGCCTTCGTGCTGGCGAGCGTCACCTTCAGCCCCTTCAACACCTTCTATCTGCACTACGCGCACGCGGCCGGCATCCAGAAGGCCACGCTGGGCGCGTTGACGGCAGCAGGCTATGCGGTGTCCATCGTATCGGCCTTTGCCATTGGATCGATGGCTGATCGCTTGGGTGCGGTGCGGGTCTCGGTAGCCATCATGACGGTGTATTGCGCCATCTCGGCGGCCGGCTTCGCCTTGGTGTCGGACGCCGCCAGCTTCCGCGTCTTCTACTTTGCCCACGTGGTGATTTCCGGCGCATGGTTCACGGCTGCCGCATCAATGCCGATGGCGCTTTTCCCGCGCGACAGATTCGTGCAGTTCAACTCGACCAAAGATCTGATGGTGATCTTCGGCACGATCCTGGTCAGCAGCGTCCAAGGGCCGATGCTCGACCTGTCCGAACACGACTATCGCTACACGCTGCTTGCAGGAACGGTTTTCTCTCTGCTGTGCGTTGTGTGCCTCTTGCGTATGCCGTTCCGCCGCAGCACACCTGCCTGTCCAACAATCGCTGAGCCAACCGAACATCCTGAATCATCAAATCCTGGCACGTCTGCGCTTGAGCAACGGAGCTGATGTCGACGGCGAGATCTCCGCAAAGAAGTCGAAGAGTTGCTGTGCTGCGGGCGCCAGCCCTCGCCCCCGACGTTTGATAAGACCGACGACGCGCTTCACTTCTGGACCATCGAGAGGGATGCTGACCAGCAAGGGATGGTCACGCGCGGGCATCGCCAACGAGGGCACTGCAGCAACACCAAGCCCGGCCTCCACCAACCCCAGCAACGTGGTCACGTGTTGCGCCTCGTACAGGCTCTGGGGCCTGCCCACAACCCCGGCCAGCGCCTGATCAATCAGCAGCCGGTTGCCCGAGGACTTTCCCACCGTGATGAAGTCGTGCGCGGCAAGATCCAGCCAACTCACACGGCGTTTGTTCGCCAGCGGATGGTCTCTTCGGCAAGCCGCCACAAAGCGCTCCTCAAGCAGGGGTTGGAACTCAATCTCTGGTTCCTGGCTGCCGATGAAGTTGAGCCCGAAGTCAGCCTCGTTGCGGGACACGGCCGCGAGCACCTCGTTCGCACTCGCATCAAACACCTTCACACGAATCTTCGGATAGCGGTCGCGGTATCGCCGGATCACTTGCGAGAGGTAGTAGTAGACCGTCGAGGGAACGCAGGCGATGGTGACCTCACCCATGCGGGTGGCGGCAATGCCTTTGATGCCGAGCAACGTGGCATCCAGGTCATCGAGCATGACCTGGACCTTTCGCGCGAAGTCCCGGCCCACAGCGGTCAGGCTGACGCGCCGGGTCGTTCGCTCCAGGAGCTTGACGCCCAGCGCTTCTTCCAGCTTCTCGATGCGTCGGCTGAAGGCGGGCTGGGAGATGTTCACGGCCTCCGCCGCCTGGCGGAAGTTGGCCAGTTCGGCCACGGCGCGAAACGCCTGCAGATCGTTCAGATCGAAGTTCAGCGCCATGGAATTCCTTCTCGGCGGGCCGAAACGGGCACCCTAGATTGATGCGCCCTGTGGATCAATCGATTCTAACAATGCAATTCACAGACGATCTGTTGCTGAAGATCATTCAGCCATGTCTTCCATCCGCCTCCCTTGCGTCCTCATGCGCGCCGGCACCTCCCGCGGTCCGTTCTTCCTTCGTGAGTGGCTTCCACAAGATGACCTGGCGCGTGACCAGGCGCTGATCGGTGCCATCGGTGCATCCGATCTTCTTCAGGTGGATGGCGTCGGCGGCGGCAGCACGCTGACCAGCAAGGTGGCGATCGTGTCGCGGTCGTCCCAACCGGACTGCGATGTCGACTACCTCTTCGCGCAGGTTGGCGTCGGGCAGCAATCCGTCGATACCCGTCCCAACTGCGGAAACATGCTGTCGGGCGTCGGCCCGTTCGCCATCGAGCAGGGCTTGATTCCGGCAAACGACGGCCTGACCACCGTCCGTGTGTTCAACGTCAACACCCGCTCCCGCATCGAGGTCACCGTCCAGACCCCTGAGCGCTGCGTTCGCTACGACGGCGATACCCGCATCGACGGCGTTGCAGGCACAGCGGCGCCGATCTATCTCAACTTCCTGGACGCCTGGGGCGCCGTGACGGGCGCGGTCTTTCCGACCGGGCGCCGCATCGACCTCATCGACGGCATCGCGGCGACATGCATCGATGCCGCCATGCCGCTGATGATCATCCGGGCGTCCGATCTCGGCGTCAGCGGCCGTGAGACGCCGGTTCAACTTGACGAGCATCCCGGCCTGCTGGAACGCATCGAGCGGCTGCGCCGCCATGCGGGCGAAATCATGGGCCTGGGAGACGTGACGAACAGCGTCATCCCGAAGCCGGTTCTGGTGAGCCCAGGCGATGGCCCGGACAGCATCACCTCGCGCTACTTCACGCCCAAGCGCTGCCATGCATCGCACGCCGTCACCGGCGCCATCGGCGTTGCCACGGCGTTCGCACTGCCAGGCACCGTCGCCAGCGGCGTTGCCATGCGACCGCGAATCCATGACGTCGTGGTCCTGCATCCGCAGGGTCGCATCAATGTCGCCGTTGAGATCGACGGCTGCGGTGAGGACGCGCGCGTGACGCGCGCCGCATTGGTCCGCACCGCCAGAAAGATCATGCAGGGCGACCTCCATGTGCCTGGCTATGTGTTCTCGAAGCCCTTGGAATCCAACAACGGAGACGACGAAGTGCAACTGCTTCTCACCCCTTTCATCGCCGGCGCTCTCGTCGCCGCAACACCGGCCAGCCAGGCGCAGACGGCCGCGCCCTACCCTGCCAAAACCATCACGATCGTCGTGCCCACGGCCGCCGGCGGCGGCAACGATGCAATGGCCCGCACCATCGCTCAAAAGCTGGGCCCGCTGCTCGGCCAGACGATGATCATCGACAACCGTGCCGGCGCCACCGGCTCCATCGCCAGCGAGTACGTCGCCCGTGCAACGCCCGACGGCTACACGCTGCTGTTCGGGTACATCGGCACGCATGGGATGAATCCGGCGCTGCAGAAGCTGCGTTACGACCCCGTTGCCGACTACGAGCCCATCGGTCTGGTCGGCTACTCACCCACGCTGATGGTTTCGACCGTCGACGCGCCGGTCAAGGATGTGAAGGACCTGGTCACGCAGCTGAAGGCCAAGCCCGACGCCTTCGCGTATGCCTCCGCCGGCAATGGCACGGCGCCGCATTTCGCGGCCGAGCTGTTCCTGCTGAATGCCGGCGTGCACATGACGGGCATCCCGTACAAGGGCTCAGCTCCGGCCATCACGGACACCATCGCCGGACAGACCCAGTTCATGTTCCCGAGCCTGTTCACCGCGCTGCCCTTCGTCAAGAACGGAAAGCTGCGCGCCATGGCGGTGGCCGGTCCCAAGCGCGTCGCCGCCTTGCCGGATGTGCCGACGCTCAAGGAGGCCGGCGTTGACGGCGTCGATGTCATGCAGTGGTACGGCATCTTCGCCCCGGCCAAGACGCCAAAGGCCGTCGTCGACAAGATCAACAAGGCGCTCAACCAGGTGCTGGCCGACAAGGAAATCGTCAAGCGCATCGAGGACCACGGTGCCGATGTCCAGACCAGCACGCCCGAGGCTTTCGGTGCGTTGGTGAAGAGCGAAGTCGCCAAGTGGAAAAGCGTCGTGCAGCGGGCCAAGTTGAAAGCCGACTGAGCCCTCGCCCCTATCAACCAGAACAAACCGGAGACAGAAAATGAAGCATTCAAGAATCGTGATCGCAGGCCTCGTCGCCTGCTCGGCATCGACCGCTTGGTCGCAAGGCGTGACGCTTGCCGGTGTCGCCGACGCCGCCGCGCGTTATGTGTCCAACGAGGGGCGAGGGTCAGTGAGCTCGCTGGTCAGCGGATCGAACTCGACCAGCAAGCTCATCGTTCGCGGTGTCGAGAGCCTCGGCGGAAACCTCTCCGCAGGGTTCCACCTGGAGCATGGCTTCCAGCTCGATTCGGGCACCCAAGTCGCCAGCACGCAGTTCTGGGACAGGCGCGCCACCGTGCATCTCATCAGCAAGGACTGGGGCGAGCTCCGGATGGGGCGCGACTACGTGCCGAACTACCTCAACTGGAACCGCTTCGACCCGTTCGCCTATGTGGGAGCGGGCGGCGCCAACAACTTCATCTCGGCCACGCCGAACGGGCCGATCCGGTCAGCGTTTGGGTCGGGGCTCAACACCACCGTCCGGTCGGGCGACTCCGTGCAGTACATCCTTCCAGGCGACCTCGGCGGCCTGGAAGGCGGCGTGATGCTCGCCGCCGGCGAGGGCGGGACCACCGCTGACGGAAAGAACAAGTTCACCGGGGGCCGATTGGGATACACCGGCAAAGGCTTCACCGTCTCGGCCGCCGCGTCGCGCAGCACGAACAACCTGACCGGAGGCAACGCGTTCCGTGACCAGGTCGTTGCGGGCAGCTATGACTTCGGCCCCGTGCAGCTGAGCGCGGCCCTGCGCCAGTTCAAGCAGGCAACGGCCAAGCAGACCAACCTGTTGCTGGGTGCGTGGATCCCGGTCGGTAGCGGCACCGTCAAGATTTCGCTGAACCGCGCCAACCTGTCCGGAAAGGTCGGCACGGTGTCCATCGACGCCAACGACGCCCAGCAGTTGGCGGTCGGCTATGTGTACGACCTCTCTAAGCGCAGTGCCGCCTACACGACCTTGTCCGTGATCAACAACAAGGGCGCAGCTACCTATGTGGTCCCCGGTGGCGCGTCCGGCATGGCCGGCGGCGGCACGTCCAAGGGCCTCGAGGTCGGCCTGCGCCACAACTTCTGACCGGAGGATTCGACATGGACGACCTCGCCGCATGGATCGGCCGCACCGCGACCGCCGACGACACGATCACCCCGACACCCGTCGCGGCCTTGGCCGCCACCCTGGACTACCCCTCGGCGCCGGTCGAACCGGGTGCCGCCCTGCCTGCGCTCTGGCATTGGCTGTACTTCCTGTCGCTGCATCGCCAGTCTGAGATCGGCGCCGACGGCCATGCCAGGCGAGGCGGCTTCATGCCGCCGGTGCCGCTGCCGCGGCGGATGTGGGCGGGCAGCCAGTTCGAGTTCCATTCGCCGGTCCGCGTGGGGGATCGCGTCAGCCGCACCTCGACCATCGCCGACGTGAAGACGAAGAATGGGCGCACGGGCCCGCTGGTCTTCGTCAAGGTGAGGCACGAGCTGCGCTGCAACGGCGCGGCCGAGCCGGCGCTGGTCGAGTTCCACGACATCGTCTACCGCGAGGCCCAACGCGCCGATGACGTCGCGCCGCCCCCGCAGGCGGCTCAGGTTGATGCGCCCTGGCAGCGCGTGATCGTGCCCGACGACGTCCTGCTGTTCCGCTACTCGGCGCTGACCTTCAACGGGCATCGCATCCACTACGACCGCAAGTACGTCACCGAGGTCGAAGGCTATCCAGGCCTGATCGTCCATGGCCCGCTCATCGCCACGCTGCTGATGGATCTGCTGCGGCGCCAGCTTCCCGACGCGGATGTCGCGACCTTCCAGTTCAAGGCCTTGCGGCCGACGTTCGACCTCAATGCCTTCCGCGTCAATGGCGCGCTTCAGGACGACGGCAAGACCGTGCACCTCTGGGCGATGGACCACGACGGCTGGCTGACGATGGACGCCACGGCAACGCTGCGTTAGGACACCAATCATGCAACCCCTCAAAGGCCTGACCGTCGTGACGCTGGAGCACGCCATCGCCGCGCCATTCGCGACGCGCCAGCTTGCGGATCTCGGAGCGCGAATCATCAAGATCGAGCGCCCGGGCAGCGGCGATTTCGCGCGTGGCTACGACAACCGTGTGCGGGGCCTCGCCTCGCACTTCGTCTGGACCAACCGCTCCAAGGAAAGCCTGACGCTCGACGTCAAGCATCCGGAGGCCGCGCGCGTGCTGGAGCGACTGGTGCTTGAGAAGGCGGATGTGGTCGTGCAGAACCTCGCACCCGGCGCCGCCGCGCGGCTCGGGCTGGGTTATGAGCGCCTGTCCGCCATCAAGCCCGGGATCATCGTGTGCGACATCTCCGGCTATGGCGGCGACGGCCCGTATCGCGACAAGAAGGCCTACGACCTGCTGATCCAGAGCGAAGCCGGCTTCGTGTCCGTCACCGGCACGCCCGACGAGCCCAGCAAGGCCGGCCCGTCGATCGCAGACATCGCGGCAGGCATGTACGCGTACACCAACATCCTCGCCGCGCTGATGCAACGCAGCCAGACCGGCCGAGGCCAGCACATCGACATCTCCATGCTGGAGTGCCTGACGGAGTGGACGAGCTACCCGCTCTACTACGCCTTCGAAGGCGCACCACCACCGCCGCGCACGGGGGCCAGCCACGCCACCATCTATCCCTATGGTCCCTTCCCCACGGGCGACGGAGGCACGGTGATGATGGGTCTGCAGAACGAGCGCGAGTGGGTCAACTTCTGCGAGAAGGTCCTTTTGCAGCCGGGCCTCGCGACCGCCCCTCGCTTCACCGGCAACGCCAGACGGGTGGCAGAGCGGGTCGCCTTGCGCGCCCTGATCGTAGACGCCTTCAGCGCGCTGACGGTGGCGCAGGTGGTTGAACGCCTGGAGCAGGCTCAGATCGCCAATGCGCGCGTCAACACGATGGCGGACGTCTGGGCGCATCCGCAGTTGCAGGCGCGCAAGCGCTGGCGGGAGGTCGGCACGTCCGCCGGGCCGGTGCCCGCGCTGTTGCCGCCCGGCTCCTGGGATGAGGGCCCTCGCATGGACCCCGTGCCCGCTTTAGGCGAGCACACCGACGCCATCCTGACGGAGCTGGGGATGGATACCGACGCGATCCGGGCGCTTCATGCGGCCGAGGCTGTCTGACATGCCGGCCCGCACTTACCTCTTCGTTCCGGGCAATCGCCCCGAGCGCTTTGACAAGGCCCTGGCCAGCGGCGCCGATGCCGTCGTGCTTGATCTGGAAGATGCCGTGGCGCAGGAGGACAAGCCGACGGCGCGAGATGCAATCTCGACCTGGACAAGGCTGAGGACGGCGGCCGAGCTGGACAGGATCGTCCTGCGCGTCAACGACGCCGAGAGCGGCGAATTCGCCGACGACCTGCGGCTGCTGCGCGACACGAGGCTGCCCAGGGCCATGCTGGCCAAGGCCGAGTCGCCCGAGCATGTCCGGGAGCTGCGCGCCAACGCGCCTGCCGTCGACGTGCTGGCGCTGATCGAATCCGCGCGAGGCGTGGCCAATGCAGACGCGCTGGCCGGCTGTGACGGCGTTTCACGGCTTGTGTTCGGCACGCTCGACTTCGCGCTGGACCTCGACATCGACATCAGCGACCAGGCCGATGGCCTTGCTTTCTCCGCCAGCCGTCTCGCGCTCGCATCCCGTTGCGCCGGCATTGCCGGGCCGGTGGCCGGCGTCACGACACAGCTCGACGACGAGGCGCGGTTGCTGGCTGAGCTGGCCTGGGCGCGTCGGTTCGGCTTCACAGCCAAGCTCTGCATCCATCCCAGGCAAGTGGCCATCATTCACGCCGCACTCGCACCAAGTGCGCAGGACCTCGATTGGGCTCGCCGGGTGCTCGCGGCCGACGCGGCTTCACCCGGCGCCGCCCGGCTCGACGGCCACATGGTCGACCGCCCCGTGGTCCTGCGCGCGCAGCGGCTGCTGCAGCGCGCATGGCACTGATCCTCACCCCCACTGGAGACACTCCCCATGGCTTCCACCCTCATCGACTCCGTCATCTTCCAGGGCATCTTCGGCACCGAAGCCATGCGTCACGTGTGGTCCGACGAGAACCGAACGCAGAAGTACCTCGACATCGAAGCGGCACTTGCCAAGGTGCAAGGGCGGCTCGGCCTGATTCCGCAGGAGGCGGCCGACGAGATCGTCAGCCACTGCCACCTCGACCAGATCGACATGGCCAAGCTGCGCCTGCAGACCGAACGAATCGGCTATCCGATCCTGGGCGTCGTCTCCCAGCTGAACCTGCTGTGCCGCGACAAGCTGGGTGAGTTCTGCCACTGGGGCGCGACGACGCAAGACATCACGGACACCGCCACCGTGCTCCAGATCCGCGAGGCGCTTCAGCTCGTCGACGATGAGCTGACGGCGATCTCGGCGGCGCTGGCCAAGCTGTGCCGCGAACATCGCCTGACGCCGATGATCGGGCGCAGCAACCTGCAGCAGGCGATTCCCGTCACCTTCGGCTACAAGATGGCTGGCCTGCTGTCGGCCATTGAGCGGCACCGTGAACGACTGGCCCAGCTGCGGCCGCGCGTGCTGGTCGGTGAGTTCGCCGGCGCGGCAGGCACCTTGGCATCCCTACAGACCCACGCGATGGAGACCCAGGCCGGCCTGTGCGCTGAGCTGGGCTTGGGCCAGCCCGTGATCGCCTGGCACACCATCCGCGACAACATCGCCGAGGTAGGCGCCTTCCTGGGCCTGGTCGGCGGCACGCTGGGCAAGCTCAGCATGGACGTGAAGCTGATGATGCAGACCGAAGTGGGCGAGGTGTTCGAGCCTTATGCCCACGGCCGCGGCTCCAGCAGCACGATGCCGCAGAAGCGCAACCCCATCTCCAGCTGCTACATCCATGCGGCGATTTCGGTGGTGCGCCAACATGCCGCCGCACTCATGGACGCCATGGTCGCGGATCACGAACGCAGCACCGGGCCGTGGGAGATCGAGTGGATCGTGCTGCCCGAAGCCTTTTGCCTGATGGCTGGCGCGCTGAAGCAGTCGCGCTTCGTGCTGGAAGGGCTGGAGGTGGACCCGGCCGCCATGCGCCGCAACATCGACATGACGCACGGCCTGGTCATGAGCGAGGCCGTCATGATGGGTTTGGGCCCGTACATCGGTCGCGAATTCGCGCACGACCTGGTCTACGACATCTGCCGTCACGCTGTGAGGCAGCAGCGGCCGCTGCTCGACCTGCTCTGCGAGCACCCGCAGATCAACAAACATCTTGATCGAGATGCGTTGGCCGTCTTGTGCGACCCCAACAACTACCTCGGGCAGTCCGGCGTGATGGTCGACCGCGTGCTGGCCACCCTGCGCTGAAGAGTCGGCCAAGACCGACGGCGCAGTACGCGTTTCATAAATTCGGAGACAAGCGATGCAAATTCCCAAGCTTCTCAAGATGCTCTACGTTCAAGTCCTCATCGGGCTGGTGGTGGGCATCACGGTTGGTCACTACTGGCCGGAATTCGGCGCTTCCCTCAAACCCCTCGGCGACGGGTTCGTCAAGCTCGTCAAGATGATGATCGCCCCCATCGTGTTCTGCACGATCGTCAGTGGCATCACGTCGTTGGGAGAGTCCAAGGAGATTGGCAAGACGCTGATCAAGGCCATGGGCCTGTTCTATGCGCTGACGGTCATCGCGCTGTTCACGGGCCTGGTCGCGGTATCCGTCATGCAGCCTGGCGCGGGCATGCACGTCGACCCCACCCACTTGGATGCAGCGGTGGTCGCCAAATACACGAGCAAGGTGCCGCCGAGCGGATTTGTCGAGTTCGTTCTCCACATCATTCCCACCTCTTTCTTCGGTGCGTTTGCCGAGGGCGAGGTCCTGCCGGTGCTGCTGCTGGCCGTGCTGTGCGGCTTCGGACTCACGCGCATCGGCCGTGGGGGGCACGTCGTGCTGTACAGCATCGACAGCTTCTCGCACATGCTCTTCGCTGCGTTCGGTTTCGTCATGCGGTTGGCCCCGCTGGGTGCATTCGGTGCGATGTCGTTCACCGTCGGCAGGTACGGCATCAAGTCCATCGGCTCCCTCGGCATGCTGATTGGCACCTTCTACGTCGCCTGCGTCTTCTTCGTCGTGGTTGTGTTGGGCCTGCTCGCCCGTGCGCACGGGTTCAAGCTCTGGCAGCTGCTCCGCTACATCCGGGAGGAACTGCTGGTCGTTCTGGGCACCTCATCCAGCGAACCCGTGCTTCCCCGGCTCCTGATGAAGTTGGAGCGGCTGGGATGCAAGAAGGGCGTGGTCGGTCTGGTGCTGCCCACGGGATATTCCTTCAACCTGGACGGCACCGCCATCTACCTGACGCTGGCGTCGATGTTCATTGCGCAAGCCTGCGACATCCATTTGAGCTGGGGACAGATCGGTGCGATGTTGGGGCTGATGTTGCTGACATCGAAGGGTGCGGCTGGCGTGACCGGCAGTGGGTTCGTCGCCTTGGTCGCCACGTTGACCGTCATGCCTGACCTGCCCGTTGCAGGCGTGGCTCTGCTGGTCGGGATCGACCGCTTCATGTCCGAAGCGCGGGCTCTGACGAGCACGATGAGCAATGCGGTGGCCTGCGTCGTCGTATCCATCTGGGAGAGGGCATGCGATCGCGAGGTCCTGACGCGTGAATTGGCGATCGGTTTTGTTCAGGTCGAGCTCGAAGAAGAAACCGAAAGGGAGATTCCGGTCGCTCAACCCGCGCCCGTGGTTCAGGCAGTGCAGGCCCACTGAACGCTTGTCGGGCACCGCGCCCCTCCCGTCCGCCATCCGATCGACCGGGACGATGGCACACCGTCCCAGGGCTCCGAGCCGCCGGCCACGCCCCACGAAGCCCTTGCCGAACCTGCGTCCAGTAGGCAATGAAGTTCTGAAGCTCCCGGTAACGGGCCTTTCGCGATACGCTGCTCACTTGCTGCCAGCGGCAAGCGAAGGCAAAGGAATTCAGTGGGGCAACTGGAAGGCCAGAGTCAGAGACACCTCCTGCCGGGTCTGCTCCTGGCTTCGGCTCTGCTCACCTCGCCATCCCCTGCCCTCGCGCTCGATCCTCCCCTGCAGGTATCCCAGTACGCGCACACCTCGTGGACTGCTCGGGACGGCGCCTTGCTGGGCCTCGTCTTTGCGATGGCACAAACCCCCGACGGCTATCTCTGGGTCGGTGGGTCATTTGGCATGTTTCGCTTCGACGGCCTTCGGTTCGTTCCCTGGCAACCACCGAGAGGCCAGTCGCTGCCAAGCAATCCCTACGCCCTGCTGGTTTCCCGCGATGGCACGCTCTGGATTGGCACCTTCAATGGCCTGGTCAGCTGGAATGGCATCGAGCTGACCCGTTATCCGCAGATCCCCAACGGGTTCGTGACGTCGTTGTTCGAGGACCGCGACGGAACGGTCTGGGCCGGCCTGCTGGGCGAACAGGGACGGCTGTGCGCCATCCGCGCAGGTCAGGCCCAATGTTCCATGCCCGAAGGCGGGTTTGGCCAGTTCGTCTGGAGCCTGGCCGAAGACAAATCCGGGGCGCTGTGGGTGGGTGCGGACTCGGGCCTCTGGCGATGGAAGCCCGGGACGCCGCAACGATTCGAGACGCCAGGCGCGCGAGTGGGCGACCTGAGCACGACCGCCGATGGACAGCTCCTGATTGGCATCCGTGGCGCAGGAATCCAGCGCATCGACGGCGACAGGTTGGTGCCTGCTCCGATGCGAAGCGCTGCCAAGCCCGATGAATGGCTAGCTGACCGCGACGTCAAGGCCAACAAGTTGTTGCGGGACCGCGATGGCGGGCTCTGGATCGGAACCGAAGGCCACGGGATCCTCCATTTGCAGGAGGGGCAGGCCGACGCGTTCACCCGGGCAGACGGCCTCTCCGGGAACATCGCCTGCAGTCTCTTCCAAGACCGCGAGGGCAACATCTGGTTCGGCAGCGAGAAGGGAATAGACCGCTTCCGAAAGCTGCCTGTCACCACCCTCTCCTTGCAACAAGGGCTGCCCAATGACGGCACGAAGTCTGTGCTGGCCACGACGGACGGCAGCGTCTGGGTGGCAACCGGCGATGGACTGGCCCGATGGAAGGGCGCGAGACCGACCGTCTACAGGGAACGCGACGGCCTGCCCGACGCCAGGGTGCAGTCCCTGCACCAGGACGCCGAGGGGCGACTCTGGGTGAGCACGGGCCGTGGCCTCGCCTACTTTGCGAACGACCGCTTCGTCGCCGTCAGCGGTGTGCCCAGCAAAGAGATCTATTCCATCACGGGGGACGGGGCGGGCGACCTCTGGCTTTCAGGCAACGATGGCCTTGCACGGCTGCACAAGGGCCGATTCGCCGAGAACATCCCGTGGGCCGCGCTCGGTCGCCGGCAACAGGCCAAGGTCGTCGTCGCCGACCGAGGTGGCTTGTGGCTGTCCTTCTGGCAGGACGGTGGGGTGTTGTATTTCAAGGACGGCAAGGTCCAGGCCGCCTACACGCCCGCCGAAGGGCTGGGCGCGGGCCACGTCGCCGGTCTCCGGCTCGATGCCGACGGGGCGGTCTGGGCCGCCACCGAAGAGGGAGGCCTCAGCCGGATCAAGGATGGCCGCGTCACCACGCTCGCGGTCGGCAACGGCCTGCCCTGCAACACAGTGCACTGGTCGACGCTGGACGACGATGGGTCGCTGTGGATGTATGCGTCCTGCGGACTCGTGCGGGTTCTGCGTGATGACCTGGCTGCCTGGATCGCCGACCCGAGCCGCCGGGTCGCCACGAAGGTCTGGGGGGCCGCGGATGGCGTGCCGCTGCTGGCGCTCACGCCGGCCTACTTCAACCCTCCCGTGGCGAAAGGGCCGGACGGCAAGCTCTGGTTCGTGTCGGGCGCAGACGTCCAGGTGATCGCCCCCGACCACCTGCCCTTCAACCCGCTGCCGCCGCCGGTTCACATCGAAGCTCTGCTCGCCGACCACAGGCCCTATGCGGTCGAGAACGGCCTTCGTCTGCCCCCGCTGGTCCGCGACATGACGATCGAGTTCACCGCGCTGAGCCTGGTCGACCCGAAGAGCACGCGCTTTCGCTACAGGCTGGAGGGGCACGACAACGATTGGCAGGAGGCCATCGACAGGCGCCAGGCCACCTATACCAATCTGCCGCCCGGCAACTATCGCTTCCGCGTGAAGGCGTCCAACAACAGCGGCGTGTGGAACGAGGAAGGCGCGCAGCTCGAGTTCGCCATTCCGCCGGCCTTCTACCAAACCACCTGGTTCCGCCTGGCCGGCGCCGTCCTGCTCATCGGCCTGGCATGGAGCGCTTTCCAACTCCGGCTGCACATGCGCATCCGGCGGCTGCATCGGCAGTTGGAGGCGACGCTGGAGGCGCGTATTGCCGAACGCACGCGCATCGCTCGCGACCTGCACGACACCCTGTTGCAGCGTTTTCACGGGCTGCTGCTGCAGTTCCAGGCCGCGCTCAACCTGCTGCCTGATCGCCCGCGCGAGTCGAGGCAGATCCTTGCGGGCGCCATCGACCATGCAGCCGAGGCGATCACGGAGGGCCGCGACACCGTGCAGGGCTTGCGGACCTCGGCGCTGGAGACCAACAACCTGGCGGACGCCTTGCGGGCGCTCGCCGAGGATCTGGCGAACGAGAGCGGTCACGCGGCATCGGCGCATGTCGAAGTGCAGGGAACGCCGCAAGCTCTGCATCCGCTGGTGCGCGACGAGACCTTCCGCATCGCCGGCGAGGCGCTGCGCAACGCCTTCCACCACGCTGATGCAAAGCAGATCCAGGTCGGGATTGGCTACGACGAGCGGCAGCTGTGCGTACGGGTTCGCGACGACGGCAAGGGGATCGACCCGGAAGTGCTGCACGCGGGCGAAAAACAAGGGCACTTCGGGTTGAGCGGCATGCGGGAGCGCGCCGAGCTCGTCGGCGGCAAGCTGGCGGTTCGCAGCGGCCCGGGGACCGGAACGGAAGTGGTATTCAGTGCGCCCAGCTCGCAGGCGTACAGTCGGCCAGTACCGGCTCGATCGTGGTTCCTCCACAAGAAGTTCGCACCCAGCGAGGTCGGCGAATGACCGAAGATCTGACCCGCATCCAGGTTCTCTGCGTCGACGATCACCCGATCGTGCGGCAGGGCATCGCGATGCTGCTTTCCGTGGAGCCGGACATGGCCCTCGTGGCGGAAGCAGCGAACGGACGCGAAGCGATTCAGCAATTCCGCGCGCACCGCCCGGACGTCACGCTGATGGACTTGCAGATGCCCGGCATGAGCGGGCTTGACGCGATCGGCGCGATCCGGGCCGAGTTTCCCGAAGCCCGGATCATCGTGCTCACCACCTATGCCGGCGACGCTCAGGCGCAGCGCGCCTTGCAAGCCGGCGCGCGCGGCTACCTTCTGAAGAACGCCTTGCACAAGGAGCTGCTCGACGCCATCCGCGCCGTGCACGCCGGCCGCCACGCGCTTCCGTCGGAAGGGTCATTTGAACTGGCCGAGCAGATCATCGACGACAACCTCACGCCGGCGGAGATCAGCGTCCTGCGATTCATCGCTCAGGGGAACGCCTACACCGAGATCGCCAGGGTGCTCGCGCTCAGCGAGGAGGCGGTCGAAAGCCAGGTGCGAAGCACCCTGTCGAAGCTGGATGCCCGGGATCGCGCGCATGCCGCGACGATCGAACTCGAGCGCGGGATGCTCCAGACCGAGCGCGCCGCCCGGCACGCAGCCGAAGCGGCCAACCGCGCGAAGAGCGAGTTCCTCGCCGGCATGAGCCACGAGCTGCGCACACCGCTGAATGCCGTCCTCGGCTACGCGCAACTGCTGACCATGGAGGGCGGCCTGAGCGCGCGCCAGGCGCGCGGCCTGGACACCATCCACCAGAGCGGGCAACACCTGCTGGCGCTGATCAACGACATCCTCGACCTGGCGCGCATCGAGGCCGGCCGCACGGACCTGAACCCGGAGCCGGTACACCTGACCGGCCTGCTGCAGACGGTCGTGAACCTCATGCGGGTGAAGGCAGACGAGAAGCGTCTGGCCTTCGTGTTCGAGGCCGGTGAGGGCTTGCCCGAGGCCGTGCTGGCCGACGAGCGCCGGTTGCGCCAGGTGCTGCTGAACCTGCTGGGCAACGCGATCAAGTTCACCGACCACGGCACGGTCGCGCTGCGCGCCCGTGCTGAGCCGACTGGCCCCGGGCAGGTGTTGCTGCGGCTGGATATCGAGGACACCGGTGTCGGCATGCGCCCCGACGACATGGAGCGTATCTTCAAGCCCTTTGAGCAGGTGGGCGACGTGCAGCACCGCAGTGCTGGCACGGGGCTGGGGCTCGCGATCACCCGCGCGTTGGTGAACGACATGGGCGGACAAGTGCAGGTGAGCAGTGAGTTCGGGCGCGGCTCCCGATTCCGCGTGGAGCTGCCGTTGCCAATAGCGCAGCCGGCGGAGGCCGCGCCTCGCAGGATGCCCGGCGTGGCGCGCTACACGGGGCCGCCGCGACGCGTGCTGGTGGTCGACGACGTGGCGGCGAACCGCACGCTGATGTGCGATTTCCTCACCAACGCCGGATTCGAAGTGGCGCAGGCCAGCGATGGCAGCGAACTGCTGGCAGCGGCGAGGAGCTTCCGGCCGGACCTGATCTTGATGGACAGCGTGATGCCGTCTGTCGGCGGCGTGGAAGCCACGCGCCGACTGCGGCGGGAGGCCGATCTGGCCACCGTGCCTGTGATCGCGGTCTCGGCCTCGGCCACCGCCGAGCACCGTGCCGCCTGCCTGCAGGCCGGCGTCAACGTGTTCCTGACCAAGCCTGTGTCCCTGGAAGCGCTGCGGGCCCATATCGGAGAGCAGCTCGGCCTGCAATGGCCGCCCACGGCAGGCGCTGACTGATTGAGCGGCGGCATGGTCCGGGCGGGCGCGTTGCGCGCCCTGCCCTCACCCGGCAATCCTCGAGGTTTGAACGACTGAAGCGATTGGATTAGCCTGCATGGCTCACGCTCGCTCGCAAGGAGACCTTTCCATGAAGCTCTACTTCGCCCCTGGTGCCTGTTCGCTGTGCCCACACATCGTGGTGCTGGAGGCGGGCCTGGCCGCTGAAACCGTGCAGGTCAATTTGAAGGCCCACCAACTGCTCGATGGCAGTGACTACTACGCCATCAACCCGCGCGGCTACGTGCCGCTGCTGGAGCTGGACGACGGCCAGCGCATCACTGAGAACGCAGCCATCGTGCAGTACCTGGCCGAACGCGCGCCCGACCGAGGCCTGCTGCCACCGGCCGGCACCCTGGCACGCACGCGCGTGCAGGAATGGCTGGCCTTCGTCGGCAGCGAACTGCACAAAGGCTTCTCGCCGCTGTTCAATCCGGCCCTGCCCGAAGAGGACAAGCCGATCTTCAAGAAGAAGCTGCTCGATCGCTTTGGCTGGGTGAACCAGCAACTGGCCGGGAAGTCCTACCTGATGGGTGAGACCTTCACCGTGGCCGACGCCTACCTGTTCGTGGTCACCGGCTGGGCCGGCCGCGTCGGTGTGGACATCGCGGGCCTGGAGAACCTGGCGGCCCACCAGGCGCGAACGCGCCAGCGCCCTGCGGTCCAGGCGGCCCTGCAGGCCGAAAGTCAGGCTTGATCGCTGCTGCTGGATAGCGGGCCGCTGCCTCGCCATGGGAAGAAGCGCCCGTGCCTGCGCGGCGCTGGCCTCAGCACCACAGCGGCGGGCGAGGAACACTGCACGTGTGAGCCATGTCAGGGGACTCCAAGGCCGGCGGGCTTCACCGCCATCCAGCAAGCCATGGCGACCATCATCAGATTCTCGGTCAGCGAGACAAAGCCCAGCGGCACGCGGCTGTCACCACCCACGCAGGCACACTTCAGCTCGCGCTTGTCGACATACACCGCCTTGAAGACAGACACCGCACCCACCACCCCTATGAAAAGCGCCAGGGCAATCGCCAGCCACCTGAGCGCATCTGCCAGCATCAGGATGCCGGCCAGTCCTTCTGCGAACGGATAGATGTAGGCGTAGCGAACCCACCTCCTGGCCAGAAGGTCGTAGTTGAGGAACATGGTGGAAAAGGCCTCGACATCACGCAGCTTCTGAAGGGCCAGCAGGCACATCGAGAGGGCCACGAAACGCTCCATGGCCTGGACGATGCGCAGGCCGCCGTAGTCGTCCCAGCCGATGGCCAACGACATCGCCGCGGCCATTGCGAACAACATGACGACCGGCAGGTAGGTGGCAGCGCCCTCGTCCTTCACCGGGTGGCCAAAGAACGCGCGCAGGTCATCGTGCCCACCTATGCGCCTGCCATCGATGAAGGTCTGAGGCGTGGTCTGCACGCCTTGCGCCTTCTTGAATGCCTCGGTCTCGGCGTGGCTGGTGAGCGGGTGGTCCTCGACCTCGTAGCCGTGGCGCTTCAGCAGATCCAACGACTTCAGCCCGAACGGGCAGACATGCTCCGGCATGACCATCCGGTACAACACTGCCCGTTTGACCGGTTTCACCACCGCTGCACTTCGGCTCAGGCGCCGGAGCCCACGGTTGAACGCGTTGATGACGAGGCATCCACCTTCGCCAGCCAACGCAGGACGGCCTCGCCGACCGCCTCCGGCTGCTCCAGCGTCGTCAGGTGGCCCGCCTGCGGCACCAGCAGCAACTCGACGTCACCCTTGAGCAAGTGGGCCATCTGCTCACTGCGCTCGGGCGGCGTGACCTGGTCCTCGCGGCCACAGACCACCAGCGCCGGACACTCCAGCGTCTGCAGCACGTCGCGGCGGTCGGCGCGATTCATCGCCGCCGTCTGCTGACGGACGAAGCCGCCGACCCCGACGGTACGCGCCATGTCGCGCAACAGGTCGAGCAGTTTTTCATCGGCGGCATGCGCCGGATGCAGCAGACGAGCGGAAAGCTCTGCAACAACCTGCTCGAACGTCGCGGTGCCCGCCTTGAGGCGATCGAGGATGCGCTGGCGGTTCAGCCTGGCCTCGGCCGTGTCGGCGCGCGCGCTGGTGTCGATCAGTGCGATGCCCGCGACCCGGTCCCGCGCCTGGCGGCAGAGCTCCAGCGCGACATAGCCGCCCAGCGAGAACCCGGCGACAGCAAAGCGCCCCGCAGGCATGCGCGCCAGCGACGCAGCGGCGAGCGCGCCGACGTTGTCGGCGATGTGGGTCTGCCCCTTTTCCACGATGCGCTCCTGGGAGATCGCTTGAAGAATGGGCCCCCACACCCGGGCATCGTTCAGAAGCCCAGGCAACAGCAGCAACGGCATCGACGCCATGGTCGCTCCAGCCAATGGTTCTGGCGACGACGGTAGACCGGTCGGGACGGTTCGCGTGTCGGACAACTGCCTGAGCTTTCAAGCCCATGCAGGCAAGCAAAGTGTTACTTACGGCGCGCCATGGCAGATTGGACTTAGAGTCAGAACGGCGCGCCGTTGCGCTGCGGAACCATGGCCACGCTTGCAGGAGCGAACGAATGGTCGCCAGATCCGGAAAATCAGCTCACCGAGGCAGGAAGGTTTTGCGCAGCAAGCGCCGGTCAACGCTTGAGTCGAGGCAAATGAGCGGTTCGCACGCACGCCGGTATCAACAGCTCTTCGCGGCCAACCCCTTGCCCATGTGGGTCTATGACCTGCAGACGCTGCGCTTTCTCGACGTCAACGAGGTGGCCTGCCAGAAATACGGCTACACGCGCGAGGAATTCCTTTCGATGTCCATCCGCGACATCCGCCCACCGGAAGACGTGGGCGCCGTGGAGACGTCGGTGCGACTGACGCCGGCTGAGGTGTTCAACAGCGGCATCTGGCGGCATCGGCTCAAGGACGGGCGGCTGATCTACGTCGAAATCACCTCGCATGAGTTGCTCTATGAAGGCCGGCCTGCCCGCTTCGTCGCACCGCTTGACGTGACCCTGCGCATGCAGGCGGAAGCGGCACTGCGAGAGCGCGAGGCCGGCTTGCGGCGCGCCCAGGGGGTGGCCAAGCTCAGCCACGTCGTGACCCGCCCGGACGGCTCCTTCGAGCGCTGGTCCGACACCCTGCCCCAGCTCGTCGGCTGCGCGCCGCAGGACATGCCGCGCACGACACGTGACTGGATGAATCAACGGGTGCATGCCGACGATCGGGCCAGCTACCGCAGTGCGAGCCTCGAAGCGGCGCGCACGCGGGCCAAGGTCGAGGTCGAATACCGCCTGGTGCGCGCCGATGGCGAAGTCGTGCAGGTGGCCCAGGTGATCGAGCCCCTCGAGGAGGTGGCCGAGGTCGGCGGCCTGCGATGGTTCAGCACCCTGCAGGATGTGACGGTCCAGAAGGCGGTGGAAGCCACCATGCGCGACCTCAACGAGCAGCTCGAGCACCGGGTGGCCCTGCGGACCGAACAGCTGGAAGCATCCAACCGCGAGCTCGTCGCTGCCACCCGCGCCGCCGAGCATGCCAACCAGGCCAAGAGCGAGTTCCTGAGCCGCATGAGCCATGAACTGCGGACGCCGCTGAACGCCATCATCGGCTTCTCGCAAATGCTTGCCTCCCCGGGCCACGGCTTGCCCGCGGAAAGGCAAGCTGCCTTCAACGCCCATATCCAGAAGGCCGGCGAGCACCTGCTGACGCTGATCGGTGAACTGCTCAACTTGTCGCAGATCGAAGCCGGCAAGCTGAAGCTCGACATGCAGGTACTGCCGCTGCGCCGGTTGCTGGCCGAGTGCGAGGCCATGGTCATGCCGCAAGCCCAGGCCCGCGGCCTGCAAACGAATTTCGAGGCGCCGCCAGACGCGCTGGCCGTTGTGGCGGACCGAACGCGACTCAAGCAGGTGCTGCTGAACCTGCTGTCCAACGCCATCAAGTACAACCGGCCGGGCGGTGCGCTTGAACTGCGGGTGCGACCCTCCGGCGCCGAGCGTGTGCGCATCGAAGTACAAGACGGCGGCTCCGGACTGCGCCCGCAGGAGCTGGCCCAGCTCTTCGAGGCCTTCAATCGGCTGGGGCATTCCGGCGAAGGCCCGGGCGCCGTGGAAGGCACGGGCCTCGGCTTGGTCGTGACCCGGCACCTGGTCGAATTGATGGGCGGCCGAATCGGCGTGGACAGCACGCCCGGAACGGGCAGCTGCTTCTGGTTCGAGCTGGCTGGCGGTGAAGCCGTGTCGCGAAAGCCGGAGATCGGCGTCGGCCCACAGGAGCGCCCCGGCGGCGTGAGCGACATCCAGCCGCAGCTCACCGTACTGCTGGTTGAAGACGACCTGCCCAGCCACGACCTCGTGCGCGCGCAGCTGTTGCATCGGCCGGACCTGCGCCTCATCACGGCAAGCAACGGCCGCGAGGGTGTGGCGCTGGCCCTTGCCCATGCGCCCGCCGTCATCCTGATGGACAACCGGATGCCGGAACTCACCGGGCGCCAGGCCTTTCAACTGCTGTCGCAGGATCCGCGCACCGCCAGCATTCCGGTGATCGCCATCAGCGCGGGGGCCGACGCCATGCCCGAGGGTGACGGCGAGCCGATCCTCTGGTTCCGCCGGGTTGCCAAACCGTTTGACCAGGGTGATCTGCTGTCTGCGATCGACGACGCCATCCGCCACAGAGCGGCCTGAAGTCGTCCGGCCGATGCTAAAGCTAACTTACCATATCAACTGACAAACTTGCGGCGCGACAGCCATCGGGACCCCCACTTCAGGCTCCCGGCCAACTTCTGAAAAACCATAACGACGGTGCGGCCATTGTGTTTGCGTTGCCTCTGTAGCACATGACTCACAGAATGAGCTGACCTACAAATCAAATGAACGAGGCGGCCATGTCTGAGACGCTGCGCAGCCGGCCGAGACAGGAGACAGGTGGGAGAGTTGAACGGTGGCCGCGCGCGCCGCGCTGCGTTCATGGCCTGGGCCTGCTCTTTTCGCTTCTGGTGATGGCACAGGGCGTGGCCAGCGCGGCTGGCAACACGAACCTGGCAGACCTGTCGCTGGAACAGCTCGGCGACATCGAGATCACTTCGGTGTCGAAACGGGAGCAGCGCCTGGCCGACGCGCCGGCCTCAATCTACGTCATCACCAAGGAGGCCATCCAGCGCGCCGGCGTCAATACGCTGGCCGAGGCTCTGCGCCTGGCACCCAACCTGCAGGTTGCACGCATCAATGCCAGCCAGTACGCCATCAGCGCGCGCGGCTTCAATTCGGCCACGGCGAACAAGCTGCTGGTGCTGATCGATGGCCGCAGCGTCTACACGCCGCTGTATTCCGGCGTGTTCTGGGAATCCCAGGACGTGCCTTTGGGTGACGTGGAGCGCATCGAGGTCGTCAGCGGCCCGGGCGGCACGCTGTGGGGCGCCAATGCCGTCAACGGCGTCATCAATGTCATCACGACGCCCGCCGAGGGCAGCCTGGGAACGCTCGCGTCGGCGGCGGCCGGCAATCTCAGCCAGGGCCTGTCGCTGCGCCATGGCTGGCGCTTCGATGGCGGCGGCGCCGTGCGCGCCTATGCCAAGTACAACCGCCGCCAGGACAGCGAGCGAGCCAGCGGCGTCGATGCCGACGATGGCTTCGAGAAGCTCCAGCTGGGTTTTCGGGCGGGTATCGACGCCGGCGGCGGCGCGCTGACGCTGCAGGGCGATGCCTACAAGGAGTCGATCAGCCAGCCCAATGCCGCCGACCAGCGCCACCATGGTGGCAACCTGCTGGCGCGTTGGGTACGACCGATGGACGACGGCGCCACGCTGAATCTGCAGACCTACGTCGACCGCTCCTGGCGCGATGTCCCTGGCTCCTACAACGAGAACCTGCAGGTCGTCGATGTCGACCTGCAGTACCTGCTGGCTGCCAGCGAGGGCAGCCAGTGGATCTTTGGCGGCGGCCACCGCATGGCCGAGGACGAAGTCGGCAACTACGGCAGCCTGGCCTTTCTGCCCGCATCCCGGCGCCTGCACTGGACGAATGCCTTCGTCCAGCATGAGCGCCAGCTTTCGCCGACCGCGACGCTGACGCTGGGCACCAAGGCCGAGCACAACAGTTACACGGGCACGGAATGGATGCCAAGTGCGCGGCTGGGCTGGAAACTGTCGCCCCAACTGCTGCTGTGGAGCGCAGCGTCCCGTGCAGTGCGCACGCCCTCCCGCATCGATGTCGAGTTCTTCGTGCCAGCGCAGCCACCTTACCAGCTGGCGGGCGGCCCCAACTTCCGCTCGGAGATTGCCAACACGCTGGAGGTTGGCGCGCGAGCTCAACCCAGCGAGAACCTGTCCTACTCGGTCACGGTATTCGGCAGCCGCTACTCGAGCCTGCGCAATTACCGGCGCCTGAGCGACCGCACTTTCGTACTGATCAATGCATCCAAAGCGGAGGTCTATGGCGTCGAGGCCTGGGGCCGCTACCAGGTCAGCAGGAGCTGGGCTGTTCATGCCGGACTGACCTCGATGTACGAGCGCTTCAGCGGCGCCAACGTGGCCGCCATCGCGCCCGGAAACGATCCCCGCTACCAGGTTCGGCTGCAGTCCTCTTGGTCGCTGGCGGCGGGCGTGGATATCGATGTCACGCTACGGCGGGTCGCCAAGCTGCGCTTCACCACCGTGCCCGGCTACAACGAGGCCGATGCGCGTGTCGGCTGGCGGTACTCCGACAGGCTGGCCTTCGCCGTCTCGGCGCGCAATCTCCTGCATGCAAATCACCGCGAGTTCGCGCAGGGCGGCGCTACCGGGGCCGACCCGATCATGGTCGGGCGCACCGCCCAGATCACCGCCACGGCGAGATTCTGATGCCGCGCCTGAGCCTATTTCTCGGGTGCCTCCTGCAATGGCGCGGCAATGTGCCAGTGCTGCGGCGCATGGCGATCGCAGGTCTTCTCTTCTTCGCCGCCGCGCAAAGCGGCGCCGCCGACAACGACAGCCGTGCGCTGGAAGCCCAGATCAAGGCCGCCTATCTGTACAAGTTCGCCGGCTATGTGGAGTGGCCGCCGAATGCCTTCGTGGATGCCACGATGCCTTTCACCATCGGCATCGTCGGCGCCGGGGACATCGCCACCGAGCTCAACAAGCTCACGTCGGGCCGTTCACTGAGCGACCACCCCGTCGAGGTGCGCCTTCTCAAGGCCGGAGAACTGCCCCGTAGTGTCCAGCTCATCTTTGTGAGCGGCGCCGACACCCCGCAACTCAGGCGCACGCTCGAGCCCTACAAGGCCCTGCCGACACTGACGGTCTCGGACATCCCAGGCGGCATCGACGCAGGCTGCGTCATCAACTTCATGCTGGTGGACAACCGGGTGCGCTTCGAGATCTCGGTCCGCAACGCGGAGCGGCATGGGCTCAAGATCAGCTCGCGCCTGTTGGCTGTCGCACAGCGCGGGAACCCAGGGGCCTCTGAATGAGGATCCGGCTGCGTTCGATAAGCACCAAGCTGCTGCTGATGGTGCTTGCCGTCAACGCTTGCACACTGCTTGGGGCCAGCGCCGCCTTCTTCTATCACGACATGGTGGAGAACCGCGACCGCTCGGCGCGCGAACTGACAACGCTTGCCGACATCCTCGGCCAGGGCAGCGCGACAGCCCTGGAGTTCGATGATTCCAAGGTTGCCACCGACACCCTCGGCCAGTTGCGCGGTGACCCCAACATCAATGCCGCGGCAATCTATACGGCAGGCGGCAAGCTGTTTGCGCGCTATGTGAACGCAGCCACTCCCGGCGCGGCCCTGCCTGCCGAGCCGCCATCCGCGGGGGTGCAGGTCCTGCGCAGCAATCTGATCGTGATGCTGCCGGTCAATGGCGCCAATGGCCGACTGGGAGCGGTCTACATCGATGGCCGCTACGACGTCGCCCAATGGCTGCGGGACTATCTCCTGATCTTCGGCGTCGTGCTCGGTGGCAGCCTCGCCCTGGGCCTGCTGGTGTCCTTTCGGCTGCAGCGCCGCATCACCCGGCCCATGCTGGCTGTCAGCGAAGTGGCGCAGCAGGTCATGCAGCAGCGCGACTTCAGCCTGCGTGCCCGCAAGACGACCGAGGACGAGATCGGAGAGCTGGCCGAATCCTTCAACGGCATGCTGCAGACGCTCGAGCATGAGATCGCCGAGCGCAGCACAGCCGAGGTGGCCGTACGCACGCTGAACGCGGAGCTGGAGCAGCGCGTCGAGCGGCGCACCGCGGAGCTGGTCGTTCGCACCCAGGAGGCCGAGGCGGCGAGCCGCGCCAAGGCCGACTTCCTCGCCAACATGAGCCACGAGATCCGCACGCCGATGAATGCCGTGCTCGGGCTGGCCTACCTGCTCGCGAACAAGCCGCTGGAGCCCGATGCGCTGGACCTGGTCAAGAAGATCCGCAATGCCGGCCGGTCGCTGCAGACCATCATCAACGACATCCTGGACTTCTCCAAGATCGAGGCCGGCCAGTTGGAGATCGAAGAGGCCCCCCTGCACCTGGACGGCGTGCTGGACAACCTGGCCAACATCATGAGCGCCAATGCGGGCGACAAGGATCTGGAGCTTGTCATCTCGCCGGCGCCCGATGTTGGTGGCGAACTGCACGGCGATGCGCTGCGGCTCGAACAGATCCTGATCAACCTGACCAGCAACGCCATCAAGTTCACCTCCAGCGGTGTCGTCAAGGTCGGCATCGCGCTGCTGGAGCGCACCGACGGCTCGGCTCGCCTTCGTTTTTCGGTCAGCGACACGGGCATCGGCATTCCGCTGGAGAAGCAGAGCCACATCTTCTCGGCCTTTGCCCAGGCGGACATGTCAACGACTCGCCGCTTCGGAGGCACCGGGCTAGGACTGGCGATCTGCCGCCAGCTCGTCACCAAGATGGGCGGAGAGATCGGCGTCATCAGCACACCAGGCAAAGGCAGCGAGTTCTGGTTCAGCCTGCCTTTCAAATGGGTCCCGATCCAGAACTACCAGCCCGCGGCACTGTCAAAGCTGGAAGTCCTGGTCGCGGACGACAGCGACGTGGCGCGCGAAAACCTTGCGCTGACCGCTCGGGCCATGGGCTGGGCACCCACGCTGACCGATTCCGGCGAAGCCGCCCTCGGCAAGGTGCGCAATCGACTCCAGGGCACCGAGGCCTATGACGTGCTCCTGCTGGACTGGAAGATGCCCGGCCTGGACGGGCTGGCGACCGCGCGGGCCATCCGCAGCACGATGGAGGGACAGCAAGCGCCCATCGTGCTGATGGTGACGGCCTATTCCCGGGACGAGCTCCTCAAGAGCGAGGGCAGTGAGCTGATCGACGGCGTGCTCAACAAGCCCGTGACCAGCTCTTCGCTGTACAACAGCGTGGCCCAGGCCATGCGCCGCCGGGGGGTGGCGGCCCTGTCCGACAGCCCGCAAACCGAGGCGACGCAGCGCCTTGTAGGCCTGCGCGCCCTCGTCGTTGACGACAGCGACATCAACCGCGAGGTCGCGCTGCGCATCCTCGAGTCCGAGGGCGCCACCGTGCAGCTGGCCGAGAACGGCCTGCAGGCCCTGGATTGGCTGACGGCCCATGTCGGCGAGGTCGACATCGTGCTGATGGACGTCCAGATGCCGGTGATGGACGGCTACCAGGCAACGCGCGTGCTGCGCGGCACGCCAGGCCTGGCAGACCTTCCGGTCATCGCGCTGACGGCCGGCGCGTTCAAGGTCCAGCAGGAAGAGGCTCGGGAAGCCGGCATGAATGCCTTCGTGGCCAAGCCCTTTGCCGTCGATGAGCTGATCGCGGCCATTCAGCGCCTGACCGCGCAGCGCGAGCCGGCCGACATCGCATCCGTCGAGGCCGTGGCGCCGGTCGGCCCGCAGGCCGAGGACGGCGTGCCCTTTGAAGGCATCTCGGTGGCCGACGCGCGCAAGGTCTGGCAGGACCTCGCCGTCTACCGGAAGTTCCTGGCCAAGTTTGCCCGCGACAACGGCGACAGCGCGGCGCAGCTGCGCAAGCTGCTCAACCAGGGGCAAGAAAAGGAAGCCACCGCCCTGCTGCACAAGCTCAAGGGCTCTGCGGGCAACCTGGCTCTTCCCCAGCTGGCACGCGCTGCCGGCCGCCTGGAGCATCGGCTGATCGAAGGCAGGGACCCCTTCGACGAATGGGCACCGTTCGAGGCCGCCTTCGCCCAGGCCCTCCGATCGATTGCGGCGTTCACGGCTGACGCCGCCGCGAATGAACCGCGGCCGGCGCCGGCCAGCCCGTCCGTCGACAGGGCACGGGTGGCGGCCCTGCTTCATGAGCTGCTGGACGCGCTGGACAGCGACAACCCGGACCTGGCCGCACCCGTGCTCCAGCGTCTGGACGGGCTGCTGCCGCAGGCCACGCTGGCCGCCTTGCTGGCCAGCGTCGAGGAGTTCGATTTCCGGCGTGCGGAACAGATGGCGCGGGACCTCGTCGCCGAACTGGAAGAGCAAAGGAAGTAGGCATGCCGAACGGACCCATCCTCATCGTCGACGACGAGCCGATCAACCTCGCAACCTTGAAGCAGATCCTCGCGCCGCACTATCCGCTGGCGTTCGCGCGCAGTGGCGGTGAATGCCTCGCCGCCGCGCAGAAGCACCAGCCTTCGTTGATCCTGCTGGACGTCCAGATGCCCGACCTGGACGGCTATGAGGTCTGCCGCCGGCTCAAGGCCGCCCCCCAGACCCAGCACATCGCCGTCATCTTCGTGACGGCGCTGGCCGACGTCGGCGACGAGGCCGCGGGATTCGACTGCGGCGCGGTCGACTACATCGTCAAGCCCGTGTCGCCGGCCCTGGTGCTGGCACGGGTGCGCACCCACCTGTCGCTGGTGCATACCTCCATGCTGGAGCGCTACGTCAAGGAGCTCGAGGCCCAGCAGCTGAAGATCAGCCGGCTCAGCCGCATCAAGAGCGTCCTGAGCGGCATCAACTCGGCCATCGTCAGGCTGCGCGACCGGCAGGCGCTGTTCGATGAAACCTGCCGCATCGCCGCCGAGGATGGCGGCTTCGCGAGTGCCTGGATCGGCCTCGCCCACGGCCCTTTGAAGAGGCTCGACCCCATTGCCGCGCGAGGCCTGGATGCCGGGCAGCTCGACGAGTTGCGCGGCGCTCTGGGCGCCACCGGTGGGCCAGGCCGCCGCTCACTTCCCTACCGGGCGCTCGATGGCGGCGGCGTCGTGTACTGCAACGACCTCTCGCAGGAGGACATGGGTGCGGCTGTCCACGCCGTTGCGCCGGCGAAGGGGGTCGGCTCCGCGATTGCGCTGCCGTTGACTTCCGGTGACCGGCTCGTCGGCGTCATCGCGCTGTACGCCACGGAGGCCCATCTCTTCGACGAGGACGAGCTCAAGCTGCTCGGCGAGCTGGCTGGCGATATCTCGTTTGCGCTCAGGCACATCGAGCAGGAGGAAAAGGTCCATTACCTGTCCCGCTATGACGCACTGACCGGCCTGCCCAACAACCTTGTCTTCCTGGACCGCCTTGACCTCGCAATCCAGTCCGCGGCTGCGGCCGGCACCGGCGTGGTGGCCGTCATTGCCAACCTCCACCGGTTCAAACGGCTGAACGACACCCTGGGCCGGCACGTGGGGGACCAGTTGCTGAGACAACTGGGGCAGCGCCTGGCCACCGAATTCGCGCGCAGCCACAACGTGGCCCGGCTGGCGGGCGACAACTTCGCCGTCGCCGGCAGCTACAAGGGCGACGAGGACGTCGCGACGCTGCTGCGCGTGCTGGACGAAGTCATCGGCCGACCCACGTCAGTCGATGGCAGCGACGTCAGCCTGTCCGCCCACCTGGGCGTGTCCGTGTATCCGGAGGACGGCGCCAGTGCCGAATCGCTGTTCCGCAATGCCGAGTCCGCCCTCAAGCAGGCCCGTTTGGCTGGCGAGAAGCATGCCACCTATTCGCCAGAGATGAATGCCCGCATGGCCGAGAAGCTGGAGATGGAGGGGCAGCTGCGCGAAGCATTGGCCCAGCAGCAGTTCGTGTTGCATTTCCAGCCCAAGGTCAATCTGGCCGATGGCCAGATCACCGCGGCCGAAGCCCTGATCCGCTGGCAGCATCCCAAGCGCGGCCTGGTGCCGCCGGGCGATTTCATTCCAATCGCCGAAGAGACTGGCCTCATCGTGCCCATCGGCGAATGGGTCATCCAGGCCGTCTGCGCCCAGCAGGCGGTCTGGCGGTCGCGAGGCATCGCGACGCGGCCGGTCGCGGTGAACCTGTCGACCCTGCAGTTCCGCGAGGGCCGGGTACGCCAGTGCGTCGAGCAGGCCCTGCGCGACAACGGGCTGGGCGCCGACGCCATCGAACTCGAGCTGACCGAAACCCTGGTCATGCAGGACCCCATCGCGGCCGAGCGCACCATGCATGACCTCCGCCAGTTCGGCCTGCACCTGTCTCTGGACGACTTTGGCACCGGCTACTCCTCGCTCGCTTACCTGAAGCTCTTTCCTTTCAACTCGGTGAAGATCGACCGGTCCTTCATCACCGATATCACACGCAGCCCAGAAGACGCCGCCATCTCGCTGGCCATCATCGCCATGGCTCACAGCATGCGCATGCACGTCATTGCGGAAGGCGTCGAGACCCCCGCGCAGCTGGAGTTCCTGCGGGCCAGCGGCTGCGACCAGATCCAGGGCTACCACTTCAGCCGCCCGGTGCCGGCCGAGGAATACGCCCGCATGCTGCTGGAGGGCCGGCAGTTGGCAATGACCGCGGCCGCCCCTGGCACGGGGGCGGCCGGCGAAAGGATCGCGCTGCCCATGCGACGCCAGCCTCTGGAGCATTGACGGCGGATCGATGTCCGGTTTTCAGGGCTCCGCCAGCGGCGGGTCATTCACACATTTGGCGCATTCAAATTGGGGCATGGACCCGCTTCGGTGCATTGCCAGAACACGTGGCGTGAGGGGCAGCGAGCGGTCTCGATGAGACCTTCCTGACGCCGCCGTCCCGGGCGTCAGGCACTGGAAACAGCCCCTGCAGCACCAGCCGCCCAGCGGCAACAGCCGCGTGCAAACCCAGCCTGGAAAAGCTGGCACGGCTCCTGCTCATGATGACTTGTCATAACGAGTTGGACGGCCATGAGCAAAGGCGCTCTTGCAGCTAGGAAATCCTTGACGCTGGTCCCCGCCCCCGAGGCGGACGGCGCTCATCGCATCAAGCTGTCGTCACCGCTGCCGCTGTACACGCAGATCAAGGAGATCCTGCGCGCCCGCATCCTCGACGGCAGCTACCAGCCGCATCAGCAGATGCCATCGGAGAGCGAGATGATGGCCGCGTTCGACGTCAGCCGCATCACGGTGCGCCAGGCGCTCAATGACCTGCAGAACGAAGGCCTGATCTTCCGCATCCACGGCAAGGGCAGCTTCGTCTCCAAGCCCAAGGCCTTCCAGGATCTGGGGCGCCTGCAGGGCTTCGGCGAGGCGATGCGGCAGATGGGCTACGAGACCTTTGCCCGCGTGCTGTCGATCAAGACGGTGCTGCCGTCGCAGCAGGTGGCCGAGAAGCTGCAGCTGGCCAAACGCGCCAAGGTCACGGAGCTGCACCGCCTGCGCTTCCTGAACCGCGAGCCGATCTCGCTGGACGTGACCTACGTGCCCGCGGCCATCGGCCAGCGCCTGGCCAAGGAAGACCTGGCCGCGCGCGACATCTTCGCCATCCTGGAGAACGACTACGGCCTGGCCCTCGGCCACGCCGAGCTGCAGATCGGCTCGACGCTGGCCGACGAGACGCTGGCCGGCCAGCTCAAGGTCGAGGAGGGCTCGCCCGTGCTCTTCATCGAGCGCACGACGCACACGGCCGATGGCGCGCCCATCGACTACGAACACCTCTATTACCGCGGTGACGCCTTCCAGTACAAGGTGCGCGTCGATCGCGTGCCTGTTTCCGAACGAGCCTCTTGAGGAGAGCCTGCACATGGACACGATCGAACACGAATACGACCTCGTCATCGTTGGCGGTGGAACCGGCGGCCCGATGGCCGCGGTGAAGGCCAAGGAAAAGAATCCCAAGCTGCGGGTGCTGCTGCTGGACAAGGCCAACGTCAAGCGCAGCGGCGCCATCAGCATGGGCATGGACGGGCTGAACAACGCCGTCATCCCCGGCCATGCGACGCCCGAGCAATACACCAAGGAGATCACCGTCGCCAACGACGGCATCGTCGACCAGAAGGGTGTCTACGCCTACGCAGCCAACAGCTTCCCGATGATCGAGGAGCTGGACCGCTGGGGCATCAAGTTCGAGAAGGACGAGACCGGAGACTACTCGGTACGCAAGGTCCACCACCTGGGCAGCTACGTGCTGCCCATGCCCGAGGGCCACCACATGAAGCGGGTGCTCTATCGCCAGCTCAAGCGGGCGCGGGTGGAGATCACCAATCGCGTCGTGGCCACGCGGCTACTGACCGGGCCTGACGGCGAGATTGCCGGCGTCATGGGTTTCGACTGCCGCACGGCGGACTTCCACGTCATCAAGGCCAAGGCAGTGGTCATCTGCACCGGCGCGGCCGGGCGTCTGGGCCTGCCCGCCAGCGGCTACCTGTTCGGCACCTACGAGAACCCGACCAACTGCGGTGAAGGGCACGTGATGGCCTATCACGCAGGTGCCGAGCTGACCAACCTCGAGTGCTTCCAGATCAACCCGCTGATCAAGGACTACAACGGCCCGGCTTGCGCCTACGTGACCGGCCCGTTCGGCGGCTACACGTCCAACAACGCCGGCCAGCGCTTCATCGAGTGCGACTACTGGAGCGGCCAGATGATGATGGAGTTCTTCAACGAACTCGAAGGCGGCAAGGGCCCGGTGTTCCTGAAGCTCGACCACCTCGCCGAGGAAACGATCAGCGAGATCGAGCACATCCTGCACACCAACGAGCGCCCCAGCCGCGGCCGCTTCCACGAGGGCCGCGGCACCGACTACCGCAAGCAGATGATCGAGATGCACATCTCGGAGATCGGCTTCTGCAGCGGCCACAGCGCCTCGGGCATCTGGACGAACGAGCGCGGCGAGTGCTCCATCCCCGGCCTGTACGCGGCCGGCGACTGCGCCAGCATCCCGCACAACTACATGCTGGGCGCCTTCGTCTACGGCAAGTTCTGTGGCGAGAACGCGGCGGACTACGTCAGCGGCATCTCGCAGCCGGCCTTCGACGCCGGCCAGGTGGAGAAGGAAAAGGCCCGCGTCTACGCGCCGCTCGGCAGGACCGAGGGCCTGACGCCATTCCAGGTCGAATACAAGACGCGCCGCATCGTCAACGACTACCTACAGCCGCCCAAGGTCACCCGCAAGATGGAGATCGGCCTGCAGCGCTTCGACGAGATCCGCGAGGACCTGCAGCACATGGGCGCGGCCGACCCGCACGAGCTGATGCGGGCGATGGAGGCCCACACCATCCGCGACTGCGCCGAGCTGGCCGCGCGCGCCTCGCTGTTCCGCACCGAGAGCCGCTGGGGCCTGTACCACCTGCGCGTGGACCACCCCGAGAAGAACGACGCGGACTGGTTCTGCCACACCAACGTGACCAGCGATGCCAACGGCAACGCCGTGTTTCGCAAGCGCGAGGTCGAGCCTTACGTCGTGGAGCTCAACGAGGAAGAGAAGTCCGCCTACCAGCGCCTGCGCGTCGCCACGCCCGCTGCCGCCTAGGGCCTGTTGACGCTATGGCAACGGGTCGCGTTGTGGCCAAAACGGCCGCGAGCAAGGCGCAAAGCGGAGCCGGGTTGCACACCCGGCGAGCATTTGCAACGCCGCGCGCGGTCGTTTTGGCCACAACCCTTCGGGAAGGCCCGCCGCCACGGGCCACTCCGCGTTGCGCCACTTGCCCGCACATCAGTGCGGGCGGCGTGTCACGCCTTGATTGGCCCGTGGCGGCGGGCCTTCGCGACCCATTGCCATAGCGTCAACAGGCCCTCAGGAGACCGCAATGACCATCACCATCACCCGCACCCAGGCCCCCGTCGTCATCGACGAAGACAAGTGCATCGCCGACAAGGGCTGCACCGTCTGCGTCGACGTTTGCCCGCTCGACGTGCTGGCCATCGATCTGACCAAGAACAAGGCGTTCATGAAGTTCGATGAATGCTGGTACTGCATGCCCTGCGAGAAGGACTGCCCCACCGGCGCCGTGCGCGTCGACATCCCTTACCTGGTGAGGTGATCATGATGGCCACCATCCATGACCGACTGCGCAATAGCGACGCGGGCGTGCGACGCATCGCCGTCATCGACCTGCCCTACACCGACGAGGAAGACGACATCGCGCCGCTGCTGATTGCGGCGCTTGGCGACAGCGATGCCACCGTGCGGCTCGAAGCCGCCAAGGCCCTCGAAGGCTTCGAGGAGCCCGAGGTGCTGGCGGCACTGGCGCCGCGGCTCAAGGACGAGGACGCTGCCGTGCGCGAGGCCGTTGCCTACACGCTCGCAGAGCTGAAAGACTCAGCCTCCGCCACAGCGCTGCTGCCCTACCTGGGCGACGCGGACCCCGAAGTGCAGGCCGCCGCGCTGCAGGCCGTAAAAGCCCTGCGCGTGGACGCCGCCTTCGACCCTGCCATGGCAGCGCTCGCCCACACCGACGCCAAGGTGCGCCGCGCGGCCGTCAGCGTGCTGGGCTACCTGAAGAAGCCGCAGGCCATCTCGGCGCTGACCGAAGTCGCTGCGCATGACGATGACGCCGAGGTGCGCCGCGTCGCCGTCGGTGCGCTGAGCTTTGCCAACGATGCCGAGGTCAGCGTGCATCCCGCGCTTAGCCGGGCTCTCAACGACCCGGTGTGGCAGGTGCGCGAGGAGGCCGCCACGACCTTCGCCAAGACAGGCTCGGCGCTGGGCGTGCCCAACCTCGTGCGCGCCATGGACGACGAGTACTGGCAGGTGCGCGTGAAGGCCGCGCGGTCCCTGGGCAAGCTGAAGGCGCGCGACGGTGTGATGGCGCTGGTGGAGGCGCTGATCCACCCGGTCAGCAACCTGCGCAAGGAGGCCGTGATCGCGCTTGGCGAGATCGGCGACCCGCGCGCCATCACGCCGCTGGAACGCACGCTGCGCGACCCCGACCCGGATGTGCGCAAGCTGTCCAAGCTGGCGTTGACGACCATCCAAATGAACGGGAGCGCAGCATGAGCTTTGTCGTCACCGAGGCTTGCATCCGCTGCAAGTACACCGACTGCGTCGCCGCCTGCCCGGTGGAGTGCTTCCACGAAGGCCCCGACTTCCTCGTTATCGACCCCAGCGCCTGCATCGACTGCGGCGTCTGCGTGCCCGAGTGCCCGGTCGAGGCCATCTTCGACGAGAAGGACTTGCCAGCCGAGCAACGCGAGTACGTCGAGCTGAACCGACGCCTGGCCGCGCAATGGCCGCTCATCACCGCCGCGCAGGACCCCTTGCCCGATGCCGAGCACTGGGCCAGCCAGACGCACAAGCGCGCGCTGCTGACGGAGACCGCCGCGCCCGCCTGAGACCCGGCGCGGCGCAGGCACCGATCTTGCGCCGCTGCTCTTGAACCTACCCGACTGCCAGGAGATTGAGATGAAGTTGCCCCAGCTCTCGCATGTTTCCGCCACCCTCGCGAAGTGCCTCGCGCTCTGCGCGGCCTTCCTGGCCCCGCAGGCCCACGCCGCCAAGGAGGTGGTGACCCTCGGCATCGGCACGCAGAACACCACCACCAACACCGTCACCGGTGGCGTGGTGCTCAAGGAGATGAAGCTGCTGGAGAAGCACCTGCCCAAGACGGGCAAGTACGCCAACATCGAGTGGAAGCTCGACTGGCAGAACTTCACCTCCGGCCCGCCCATCACCAACGGCATGGTCGCCGGCAAGCTGCAGATCGGCATGATGGGCGACTACCCGCTGCTGGTGAACGGCGCCACCGGGCAGCTCAACAAGGGCAACGAAACCCAGCTCGTGGCCGTCATCGCCTACAACGCCTTCGGCTCGGGCAACGGCGTCGTCGTGCACAAGGACAGCCCCTACTACGAGCTGGCCGACCTCAAGGGCAAGACGGTGTCGGTGCCGTTCGGCTCGGCAGCACACGGCATGATGCTGCAGGCCATGCAGGAGCGCGGCTGGCCGGCGGATTACTGGAACCTCGTCAGCCAGAGCCCCGAGGTCGGTACGACCAACTTGCAGGAAAAGAAGATCGACGCCCACGGCGACTTCGTGCCGTTTGCCGACCTGCTGCCGCAGCGGGGCTTTGCCCGCAAGATCTTCGACGGCGCACAGACCAAGGTTCCGACCTTCCACGGCGTCGTCGTGCGCAAGGAATTCGCCGACAAATACCCCGAGGCCGTCGTGGCCTACATCAAGGCCTTGATGGAGGCCAACGACTGGGTGCGCAAGGACCCCAAGCTGGCCGCCGCCAAGATCGAAGAGTGGACCAAGATCGAGAAGGAGGTCGTCTACCTCTTCCTCGGCCCGGGCGGCATCCACACGCTGGACCCGAGCATCAAGCCGCGCTGGGTCGAGACGATCAAGATCGCACACGGCGTGCTGGCCAAGCTCGGCCGCGTGAAGGAGTTCGACGCCGCCGCCTGGGTCAACGAAAGCTATCTGCGCGAGGCCTTCAAGCAGCGCGGCCAGGACTACGAGGCGCAGAAGCAGACGCTCGCCAACTACGACATTGCCGGCAACGACCCCATCTGCAAGGTGCCGGTCACGCGGCCCAAGGAAGCCGGCGAGATCTGGCTGGCCAGCGGCGAGATCGTCGTGGCCAGCTCGCCTGCCTGCCTGCTGGCCGGCGTGAAGCAATACGAAGCGGCCGGCAAGAAGGTCAACGTCGCCTACCTGTACGACAAGGAACTGGGCATCAAGGTCGTCGCCGACAAGGCTTTCTACGCGGTCGACGCCAGCAACCCCAAGGCGCCGCTGGCCGTGCCCTTCCTGCTGAAGAAAGACGCCGAGGCCTACGCCGCCAGGACGCACGGCAAGCTCGCCACCTTTGCGGAGGCCCTGGGGCAGGCCAACGCCACTGTCGTCGCGGTCAGCGTGAAGTGAACACCATGAGCGCGCTGCCCCGCATCCAAACCTACACGCCGCCCCTGGCGCCGCCTGCTGCAATGCCTGCGGCGGCGCCCAAGGCGGCCCCGCCCGCCCACGTGGGCCAGGGCATCACGCCGCTGCCCCTGCCGTTGCCCGCGGCTGCTGCGCCCAGCCTGTGGCAGCGCTTCTGGCGGGGCCGTGGAGCGGCGGCGCTGATGGGCGCGCTGTCCATCGCCAGCGTGCTGCTCTTCTGGCACCTGGCCACGCGCTACAAGCTCGACGCCTACATCCGCTTCAACAACATCCCCACGCCGGCCCAAGTGCTGGAGAAGGTGGTGGAGGTCAACGCCAGCCCGAAGTTCGTCACCAACATCGGCATCAGCGTGCGGCGCATCCTGCTCGGCTTCCTGGTGGCCACGGGCCTGGGCGTCGGCCTGGGCATCCTGATCGGCCGCTACCGCATCGTGCGCGGGCTGGCCATGCCGGCGATGGAGGTTTTCCGGCCCATCCCGGCCATCGCCTGGGTGCCCATGTCCATCATGCTGTGGCCCGACAACGAGGTGAGCATCGTCTTCATCACCTTCCTGGGCGCCTTCTTCCCCATCCTGCTCAACACCGTGCATGGTGTCGAGGCGATCGACCCGGTGCTGCTGCGCGCCGCCCGCACGCTGGGCGCGGGCGAGGCCAGCCTGCTCAGGCACGTGGTGCTGCCCGGCGCCCTGCCCCACATCTTCACGGGCCTGGCGGTAGGCATGGGCGTGGCCTGGGTGTCGCTGATCGCCGCCGAGATGATCTCGGGGCAGTTCGGCATCGGCTACTTCACGTGGGAGGCCTACTCCCTGATCAGCTATGCCGAGATCGCGCTCGGGATGATCACGATCGGCGTGCTGGGCCTGCTGTGCAGCGGCGCCATCCGGCTGCTGGCCAAGCTCGCCATGCCCTGGCAGGCCCATTCGCAAGGAGGACGTTGATGGACATGGCGACAGCATCCCGTGGCCGCGTGGACGTGCGCGAGCTGGACATCCGCTTCCACTCAAAAGGCCAGGATTTCGAAGCCGTGCGCGCCGCCAACGTGCATGTGCGGCCCGGCGAGTTCGTGTCGCTGATCGGCCCCTCCGGCTGCGGCAAGTCCACGCTGCTGAACGCGGTGGCAGGCTTCCTCAAGCCCAGTGGCGGCCAGGTGCTGCTGGACGGTCAACCCATCACGGGCCCGGGCTCGGACCGCGGCGTCGTGTTCCAGCAGTACTCGCTCTTCCCATGGATGACGGTGCGTGCCAACGTGGAGTTCGGGCTGCGCATGAAGGGTGCGTCGGCCAGCGACCGCGAGGCGCAGGCGCGCACGCTGCTGGGGCTGGCCGGCCTGCTGTCCTTCGAGAACCACTACCCCGACCAACTCTCCGGCGGCATGAAGCAGCGCGTGGGCATCGTCCGCGCGCTGGCCACCAGCCCGCAGGTGCTGCTGATGGACGAGCCGTTCGGCGCCCTCGACTCTCAGACCCGCGTGGTGATGCAGGAGATCCTGACCAATATGTGGCAGCGCCTGCGCATCTCGGTGCTCTTCATCACGCACGACATCGAGGAGGCGGTGTTCCTGTCCGACCGCATCTACGTGATGACGGCAAGGCCCGGGCGCATCAAGGCCGAGCTGGACGTGCCGCTGCCGCGGCCGCGCACGCCGGACATGACCTCCGAGCCCGAGTTCGTCGCCATGGTGCGCCAGATCAAGGGCCTGATCCGCGAGGAAAGCATCGCGGCCATGGGGGGCGAACTGAGCGAAGGCGGGCTGGCGGGCCTGTGCACCGAGATCGGTCCGCAGGGCGTGGAGCACCTCGTCTGATGGACGCCGTTCCCACCGAAGTCGTCTGGCACCAGGCCAGCGGCGTGCTGGCGCTGGCCTGGGCCGACGGCCGCGCGGCCCGCCTCAGCGGCCCGGTGCTGCGCGCCGCCTGCAAATGTGCCGGCTGCGAGATGCGCCGGCGCAGCGGCGAGCCCGTGAGAGCGCACGTCGACACACAGCTCACCGCCCTCCACCCCGTCGGGCCGCAGGGCCTGCAGCTCGTCTTCAGCGACGGCCACGACCGCGGCATCTACCCCTGGTCCTATCTGCATCAACTCTGCCTGGAGCCTTGCGCATGAGCATCCTTTTCGACGCCAAGGTGCTGGACGTCCGCCACTGGACCGACCGCCAGTTCTCCTTCACCTGCACCCGCGACCCGGGCTTTCGCTTCCAGAGCGGGCAGTTCACGATGATCGGCCTGATGGTCGACGGCAAGCCGCTGCTGCGCGCCTACAGCGTCGTCAGCCCGCACTGGGACGACACGCTGGAGTTCCTCAGCATCAAGGTGCCCGACGGCCCCCTGACCTCGCGCCTGCAGCACATCCAGGTCGGCGACACGGTGCACATCGGCCGCAAGGCCTCGGGCACCCTCGTCACGCAGAACCTGCTGCCCGGCCGGCATCTCTACCTGCTGGCCACCGGCACGGGCCTGGCGCCGTTCATGGCCATCGTGCGCGACCCCGACGTCTATGAGCTTTACGAGAAGGTCATCCTCGTGCATGGATGCCGCCAGGTGAGCGAGCTGGCCTACGAGGACATCATCACGCGCGAGCTGCCCGACAACGAATTCTTCGGCGACCAGGTGCGCGACAAGCTCATCTACTACCCGACCGTCACGCGCGAGCCCTTCCGCAACCAGGGGCGCATCCCGACGCTGATGGCCAACGGCAAGCTGCCCAGCGACATCGGCCTGCCGCCGCTGTGCAAGGAGAACGACCGCTTCATGCTGTGCGGCAGCCCCGAGATGTTGCGCGACACGCGCGCGGTGTTCGACGAGATGGGCATGACCGAGGGCAATATGAGCCATCCCGGGCATTTCGTCATCGAGCGGGCCTTCGTCGAGAAGTGAACGGCCATGCTGGCACGGGCTGCCTTCTTCGACGCTCATGGCCAGGCCCTGCGGCGAGTCTGGCCGGGTTGGGCGACCTGCGTGCTGATCGCTTTGGCTGCGTCATTCGTTGCCGCGCTTTATCAGGGGCCGCCGATGTTGTATGCGCTGCTGTTCGGCGCGGCGCTGCACAGCCAGAGCCCGGAGGACCGCACGGCCGCTGGCGTGGACTTCTGCGGCCGCACGCTGCTGCGCCTGGGCGTGGGGCTGCTGGGTGCGCGCATCAGCTGGGAGCAGGTCGCCGGGCTCGGTTGGCCGACCTTGCTTGTCGTGTTGTTCGCGGTCGCCAGCACCCTCCTGTGCGGTCGGTGGCTGGCTAAGGCACTGCGCCTGCCGTGGGCGGTCGGCGTGCTGGCGGGCGGCGCCACGGCCATCTGCGGCGCCTCTGCGGCGCTGGCGATCGGCGCGGTGCTGCCGCGTGCCGGTGAAGGGGAGACGCCGAACGAACGTCATGCGCTCGTCGTGGCCGTCATGGCCACGCTGCTGTCGACGGCGGCGATGGTGGCCTACCCACTGATCGCGCGGCAGTTGCAGCTGTCGCCGGCTGGTGCTGGCCTCTTCATCGGCGGCAGCATCCATGACGTGGCGCAGGTGGTGGTAGCGGGCTATTCGATCTCTGCGGCCGCCGGCGACGCGGCCTCCATCGTCAAACTGCTGCGCGTCAGCCTGCTCTTCATCGTCGTGCTGGGCGTGTCCATCGCCTGCCGCACTTCGGCCGCCGAGCCGCCGCGCCAGGCACGACCGATGGTCATGCGACTCGGCGGGCTGGTGCCGGGCTTTCTGTGGCTGTTCGTCGCGCTGGCGACGCTCAACTCGCTGGGATGCCTGCGGCCCGTGCAGGAGCAGCTCAACCTCGCCTCGCGCGCCTGCCTCATGCTGGGGGTGGCCGGTCTCGGCATGAAGACGTCGTTCCCGCACCTCGCCAGCGCAGGTTGGCGGCCCATCTTGCTGATGGTGGCGACGAGCTTGTGGCTTGCAGCCGTTTCGCTCGCCGCCGCCTGGGGATTGCGGTTTTATTGAGGGTCCAACAAATCAGACCGTGGTCGGTGAGTCGCTCTGCAGCGTCTTGTCTATCTCGACGCGGTTCCGGCCGGCTTCCTTGGCGCGATACAGGGCCTCGTCGGCCCGCTTGAGGGCATTCGCAGCCGACCCTCCCGGCGGTGACAGCGCCACGCCGAAGCTGGCGGTGATTGCGAGGCGGCCCGCAGTACAGCTGACCTCGCTCTGCTGCACGCGTTCGCGCAGCTTCTCGGCCAGGCGGGCGGCATCACGCACACGCGTGCCCTGGCAAGCGATCAGGAACTCCTCGCCGCCCCAGCGACCGATGACATCGCTCGCGCGCAGGTTGGCCGCGACGATGGCCGCAACGCGGCGCAACACCTCGTCGCCGCAATCATGGCCATGGCGGTCGTTGACATGCTTGAAGTGGTCGATGTCCAGCAGCACGAGCGACATGCCCTGCGCCGCCTCTTCCATGTCATCCAGCGATTGCTCCAGGCCGCGCCGGTTCAACACACCGGTCAGTTCATCGACCGTGGCTAGGCGGCGCAGGTTCTCCTGCTCGATGCGCAACTGACGCGTGCGCGCTGTCAAGGCATCGATCTCCCGTTGCTGGCGGCGATGGCTCAGGCGCAGTCGCTGCCAGCCGCGCAACACCATGGCGCAAGCACCAAAAAGCCAGGCAAGCAGGATACCTAGGTAGACGCGGTCGTCGCCAATCCATTCGCCCTTCAGCACCAGGCGGCGAAGCTGCAGTTCATGGTGCTGACCCGTCAGCTCTCCGGGAATGCCGATGGACAACGACGTCGCGTTGTCCAGGCTCGGCTGGTTGTACTCGCGAGGCAGGTTGAACATCTGAACCCACCAGTCGGGCACGTTGAGTTCGCTCAACTTGATGCGCACCGGTTGCTCAACGTCTCGCCTTCGAAGCGTGACCGCGTGCATCCGCGAGCTGTTGGCGTCCTCGAGCCTGGAGAAGCGTGGATCGAAATTCCGGATATCAAGATGCAGGAATGGCGCCGGCCCTTGGTATTTCAGTTCCAGCTCGATGTGGTCAAAACCGCTCAGATCCCGGCCGCGGCTGAGATCGTCGCCGGTCAGCAGATAGGTCAGGACGCACGGCTGGTACTTCCCGGAGACGACGTATTGGCAACGCCATCGCAACCGCCCGGCGTCCACCCACTGCACCGCGGTTTCCTCGCCGGCCTGAGGGGGGGCTTCCAGGAAATGCTTGCTCACGCCCGGCTCCAGCAGATCCAGAGTTCGCGCGGGCAGCATCATGTGAACAGCCAGCACGGCCACGGTGAGCACGATCCCTCCCATGAGGAATCTGATGCTGATCAGGTCAGATTGCACGCCATCAAGCTTCGGCATTCGCGTCCTGTGCACTCTAGAGCCAAAGGCGGGCGCCGGCATAACGAAGCGCTCGCCTCACGGGGCAAATCGCCGTCGACGGCAATCCATGAAAAACGCGGCCTGGCCAACCTGCCGCGAATCGGTCGATGGGCGCCAGCGCCTTCGATAATTGAAATTGGTAAGGCCAATTTAACGATTTATGCCATGTTCGCCTACACTGGTCAGACCTTCAATACCCTGACCATCGTGAGTGACTTCCACGCCCCTTCCGCCTGCCTGACGGGCAAGACCGTTCTGATCACCGCAGCAGCACAGGGAATCGGACGTGCAAGCGCCCTGGCCTGCCTCGCGGCGGGTGCCGAGGTGATCGCCACGGACATCCAGGAAAGCGGCTTGGCCGCGCTGGCCCGGGAAGCGGCGTCTTCGGCGCTGCGTACCGAGGTTCTCGATGTCCGCGACACCCTGTCGGTGCAGAGCCTGGCCGGTCGGTTGCCTGCTCTGCATGGCCTGTTCAACTGCGCCGGCTTCGTGCATCACGGCACGGTGCTCGACTGCGACGAAGCGGCCTGGGACTTCAGCATGGACCTGAACGTGAAGAGCATGCTGCGCACGCTGCGCGCCTTCCTGCCGGGCATGCTCGCAGAGGCCGCACGCCACGGCGGCGGCGCCTCGGTGCTGAACATGGCATCCATGGCCTCATCGGTGAAGGGCTTTGCGAACCGCTTCGCCTACGGCACGACCAAGGCGGCCGTCATCGGCTTGAGCAAGGCAGTCGCTGCGGACTTCGTCAAGCAAGGCCTGCGCTGCAATGCCCTTTGCCCTGGCACGGTGGACACACCGTCCCTGCGCGGGCGGATCGCTGCGGCGGCCGATCCCGTGCAGGCCGAGAAAGACTTCATCGCCCGCCAGCCCATGGGCCGGCTGGCCACAGTCGACGACATCGCACCGCTCGTCGTCTTCCTGCTCAGCGACGCGTCGCGCTTCATCACCGGGCAGGCCGTTTGCGTGGATGGTGGCGTCACGATCTAAGGCGCGCGTCATTTCGGCATATCTCCCGATCCGTCAATAACGAACTTCTCATGAAACTCCTCCGCTACGGCCCCGTGGGCCAAGAACGACCCGGCCTGCTCGATGACAACGGCCGCGTGCGCGACCTCTCAGGCCTTGTCGATGACGTTGCAGGCAACGTGCTGACGCCCGCCGGCCTCGCAAGGCTGCGCGATATCGACCCGACGGACCTGCCACTCGTCAGCGGCACGCCGCAACAGGACCTGCGTCTCGGCCCCTGCGTCGGCCGCGTCGGCAAGTTCATCTGCATCGGCCTGAACTACGCCGATCACGCTGCCGAGTCCGGCCTGCCCGTGCCGACCGAGCCCGTCGTCTTCGCCAAGTGGACCAGCGCCATCTGCGGCCCCGATGACGCGGTGCAGATCCCGCGCGGCTCGCTCAAGACCGACTGGGAGGTAGAGCTGGGCGTCGTCATCGGCGAAGGTGGCCGCTACATCGAGGAAGCCGATGCGATGAAGCACGTGGCCGGCTACTGCGTCGTCAATGACGTGTCAGAGCGCGAATGGCAGCTCGAGCGCGGCACGCAGTGGGACAAGGGCAAGGGTTGCGACACCTTCGGCCCCATCGGCCCCTGGCTCGTCACGGCCGACGAGGTGGCCGACCCGCAGCAGCTGGACCTCTGGCTGGAGATCGACGGCCGGCGCTTCCAGAACGGCAACACGCGCACCATGGTGTTCGGCGTTGCGCAGATCGTCAGCTACCTGAGCAAGTTCATGAGCCTGCAGCCCGGCGACATCATCTCCACCGGCACGCCGCCCGGCGTCGGCCTGGGCCAGAAGCCGCCGCTGTACCTGAAGCCCGGCCAGACCATGCGCCTGGGCATCCAGGGCCTGGGCGTGCAGACCCAGAAAACCATTGCCGCCTGACCATGACCCGTATCACCAACCTGCGCACAGTGGACGTGCGCTTCCCGACGTCGCAGCACCTCGACGGTTCGGACGCGATGAACCCCGACCCGGACTACTCGGCCGCCTACGTCATCCTTGAAACCGACACGCCGGGCCTGGAAGGCCATGGCCTGACCTTCACCATCGGCCGTGGCAACGATATCTGCTGCCGCGCCATCGAGGCCATGCGCCACCTGGTTGTCGGCCTGGAGCTGAGCTGGATCGCCGCCGACATGGGCCGCTTCTGGCGCCACGTCACGTCGGACAGCCAGCTGCGCTGGATCGGGCCCGACAAGGGCGCTATCCACCTCGCCACCGGCGCCGTCGTCAATGCCGTATGGGACTTGTGGGCCAAGGCCGAGGGCAAGCCGGTGTGGAGGCTCGTGGCCGACATGAGCCCGGCGGAGCTGGTGCGCTGCATCGACTTCCGCTACATCACCGACTGCATCACACCCGACGAGGCGCTGGCGCTGCTCACCCGCGCAGCAGAGGGCAAGGCCGAGCGCCTGGCCACGCTGGAGCGCGAGGGCTACCCCTGCTACACGACCTCGGCCGGCTGGCTGGGCTACCCCGACGACAAGCTGCGCCGGCTGTGCCAGGAGGCTGTGGACGCGGGCTTCAACCACGTCAAGCTCAAGGTCGGCCGCGACCGCGAGGACGACATCCGCCGCCTGCGTATCGCTCGCGAGGTGCTGGGGCCGGACCGCAAGCTGATGATCGACGCCAATCAGGTCTGGGATGTTCCCGTGGCCATCGACTGGCTCAAGGACCTGGCCTTTGCCAAGCCCTGGTTCATCGAGGAACCGACCAGCCCCGACGACGTCGAAGGCCACCGCGCCATTCGGCAGGCCATCGCGCCCATGCAGGTCGCCACCGGCGAGATGTGCCAGAACCGCATCCTGTTCAAGCAGTTCATGATGCGCGGCGCCATCGACGTGGTGCAGATCGACAGCTGCCGCCTGGGTGGCGTCAACGAGATCCTGGCCGTCATGCTGATGGCCGCCAAGCACGGCCTGCCCGTCTGCCCGCATGCCGGTGGCGTGGGCCTGTGCGAGTACGTGCAGCACCTGTCCATGATCGACTACCTCTGCATTGCCGGCACGCGTGACGGCCGTGTCATCGAGTACGTGGATCACCTGCATGAGCACTTCGTCGACCCCTGCGTCGTGCGCGGCGCGGCCTACATGCCGCCCGAAGCACCGGGCTTTTCGATCACGATGAAACCGGCCTCGCTGGCGCAATACCGGTTCGGGGGCTGAACTCGCCAGAACCGTTCCAGCACCATCGCGCGGCCTCGAAAGAGCCCGCGCGATTGCCTTTTTCCGGATAGGTCCACGTCATGAAGAACCGATCTCTGTCAACGATGCTGGCCTGCCTGTGCATCGCCCTGACCCCAGCGCGCGCGCGTGCGCAGGACGAGGGCGAATGGCATTCGCTGTTCAATGGCCGCGACCTTTCAGGATGGACCGTGAAGATCAACAAGCATCCGCTTGGTGACAATCACGCGAACACCTTTCGGGTGGAAGACGGCGTGATCAAGGTCAGCTATGACGGCTACGGCAAGTTCGACGAACAGTTCGGCCATCTGTACTCCAACCTGGCCTACGCCAACTACATCCTTAGGCTCGAGTACCGGATCACGGGCACTGCCGTTGCAGATGCCCCACCCTGGGCCAAACTCAACAGCGGCGTGATGATCCATTCACAGTCGCCCTGGACGATGGGGCTCAACCAGGCCTGGCCTGCCAGCATGGAATTCCAGTTCCTCAGCGCGGGCGCAACGGCGGGCCGCCAGACGGGAAATGTGTGCACGCCTGGCACCAACCTCGAGATGAAGGGCCGGCTGGTGACAGACCACATCATCGAGTCGACCTCGAAATTGTTCCCCCTGAATGAGTGGGTAGCGGTGGAGGTCGAGGTTCGAGGCAACGAGGAAGTCGTCCATCGCGTCAATGGCGTCGAGGTCCTGCGCTATCAGCACCCCCAGCTTGATCCCAGGGAGGACAGCGCAAAGGCCCTGCTGGATGCCGGTGCTCCCCTGCAGTTGTCATTCGGCCATATCGCGCTGCAGGCGGAATCGCAGCCCGTATGGTTTCGGAACATCAGGATCCGATCCCTCCCCGCCACTTCCCGGACCGGGCAACAGGCTCCGGGAGTGCCTCGGTGAAATCTCCTGCTGCTGCCGTGACTCGCGGCCTGCGATGACGAAGCCGCGCGCCCCTATTTACTTTGTCCATCGCCCCAACTAACATTGGTCATACCAAAAACACAACGACAAGTTGTGGTCCGACCACGAAAGTTCATCAGGGAGAAGTGCCTTGCAGGTCGAAGCCGCCGCGAGCCAACAGCTCCTCAAAGTCATCAATCGCATGGCGCTCGTCAGGCAACTGTGCGCCAAACCAGGTCAGTCACGAGCCGATCTGGCTGCTGTGGTGGGCCTGACTAAATCCACCGTCGGCCTGCTCGCCCGTGAATTGATTACCGAGGGTTGGCTGGTCGAGCGTGAAATCGTCCCGACAGGCGACATGGGTCGCCGCCCCACGCCCTTGTTCATCGATCCAACCCGACTGCTGCTGCTCGGTGCCGAAGTCGGCGTCGACTCCGTGCGCGTGGTTGCCACGTCCCTCACGGGCGAGATACGTGCAGAAACTGTCGCCAGCTACGGTGCCATTCGCTCGGCCAAGTCGTGCATTCGAGTACTTGCCGCATCGCTGCTGAAGGTCTTCGGGCAGCTCGCCGCCAGCGAGCAGGCGCTGGGTATCGGTGTCGGCTTGCCCGGCGGCGTCGATGCAGCGCGTGGCGTGCTTCGATTCGCGCCCAACCTGGGCTGGCGCGATGTGCCATTCGCAGCACTGCTGGCCGAAAGACTGGCTGACTCCCCGCTGGCACACGTGCCGCTCTTCCTTCAGAACGAAGCTGCTGTCGCCGCGGTTGGCGAAGTGGAGTTCAACTCCTCGACCGCCGCGGACCCATTGCTCTACGTCTCCATCAGCGAGGGCCTCGGTGCCGGTGTCATCGTCGGTGACCGGCTGCTGACCGGCAACCGAGGTTTCGCTGGCGAAGTGGGGCACACCGTGCTGCAACTCGATGGTCCGCGTTGTTCCTGCGGGCGCCGGGGCTGCGCGGAGGCGCTGATCTCGATGGGCGCCATGCAGCGGGGCTACGGCAGGGGGACGGAGATGACCTCGCTGTCTCGGATACGCAGCCATCTGTTGGGGAACGACCCTGAGACCCAGAATGCCGTCGCCTCCGCCGGACGCTACCTCGGCGTGCTGCTGCAGAACCTGTCTGCCACTTACGACCCCGCGTGCATCGTTCTCGGTGGCGCCGCGATCGAGCTGGGCGAACCATTCCTTAAGCCGGCGCTGGATACGCTGAACGCCTATGCCGCTGCAGCCGGTTTGCCACCGCCGATCGTGCGCACGTCGCGCTTCGGCGTCAACGCCGTCGCTGTCGGCGCTGCAGCGCTGGCACGTTATCGACTGACCCGCCCCGCGTTACCTCTGGCTGACGGTGGAACCATTTTTCTTGAAACAGCGGAGGCTGCTTGATGTTTCTCGGCATTGATCTGGGTACCTCGGAAGTCAAGCTGCTGTTGCTTGACGACAGCGGTCGCATCGTTGGTACCGCAGGCAGCGCATTGACGCTGTCGGCACCGGAACCTCTGTGGTCCGAGCAGAATCCATCCGACTGGTGGCGCGCGACCGGCACCGCCGTCGCCCAATTGCGCACGACCCACCCGACCGAGTTCGCCGCCGTGCGCGGCATCGGCCTGTCCGGCCAGATGCACGGCGCAGTGCTGCTGGGCGCTGACGACGCCGTGCTGCGCCCGGCCATCCTGTGGAACGACGGCCGCAGCCACGCCGAGTGCGACGAGCTGACGGCCGCCGCGCCGCGCCTGCACGACATCGCCGGCAACCTCGCCATGCCCGGCTTCACCGCGCCGAAGCTGCTGTGGGTCAAGAAGCACGAGCCCGAAGTCTTCGAGCGCGTGTCCAGCGTGCTGCTGCCCAAGGACTGGCTGCGCCTGCAGCTGACCGGCGAC